>NZ_BCSR01000022.1 GCF_001570965.1 Janibacter corallicola NBRC 107790
GGATCGGGCGGGTGTGAGTGACCGCACCCGCCCGATCCGTTGCCGCGGTGGTTACCGCTGGGTACCGTCACGTCGGTACCCGCGCACCGAAGGAGCTGCACACCATGGAGCTGGATCCGTCGACCTTCGAGACGATGACTCCGCAGGAGTTCGCCACGACGGTCAAGCAGCTCTCCGACCGTGAGATCACCGAGATCATGCGCGGCGAGCACCGGAGGGCGATCCTCGATGCGATCTTCGACCGGTTCCCCGGGCAGTACCTTCCCGAGCGGGCGAAGGGGATGGCGGGCACCTTCCAGTTCCGCATCACCGGTGGCCCCGAGGACCACCCGCACGACACCTACGAGGTGCGCATCGACGGCGACGAGTGCACGGTGGTGCCGCCCGGCTCCGAGTACGACACCTCGCTGATGATGGCGCCCCCGGAGTTCCTGAAGATCGCGACCGGCCGGGGGAAGCCGACGATGCTCGTCATGCGCGGCAAGATCAAGGTCAAGGGTGACCTGACCAAGGCCGCGGCCTTCCCGACCCTCTTCGACATCCCGAAGGCGTGATCCACAGATGAACCCACTGACGATCGGCACCACCCTGGCCCGGAGGGGCATGCTCACCCCCGGCCCGCCCGTGCAGCAGGTCAAGCAGCTGACCGCCCTGAAGTCGTGGGGCTTCGGCCTCGCCGGCGAGCTGCGGCAGGCGGCCAACCGCTCCCCGAAGGCCGTCGCGGTCATCGACGAGACGCGTGGCGCGACGACCTACGCGGAGCTGCTCGCGGGTTCCGAGAAGGTCGCCGCCGTCATCCGTGACCTCGGGTACGGCTCCGGGGACCGGATCGGGCTGCTCGCCCGCAACCACGTCCTCGCGATCGAGACGATGATGGCCGCCTCCGCGCTCGGGATCGACCTCGTGCTCGGCAACACCGGCCTGTCCGGGTCGCAGTTCCGGCTCGTCGCCGAGCAGCAGGAGATCCGGGCCCTGATCCACGACGACGACTTCGCCGACGTCGTGGCCCACCTGCCCGAGGAGCTGCCGAAGGTCAGCGAGTCCGAGCTCACCCGCCGCGTGGCCGCCACCGCGCAGCCGCCGGCGATGTCGCCCCCCGACCGGACCGGCCGGACGATCATCCTCACCTCCGGGACCACCGGCACGCCGAAGGGAGCCCCCCGCAAGACCCCCGGCGGCTTCGGGCCGCTCATCTCGATCATCGAGCGGATCCCGCTGAAGGCGATGGATCGGATCCTGATCTCGGCGCCGATCTTCCACACCTGGGGTTACGCGGCCATGCAGCTCTCGGTCGCGCTGCGGGCGACGATCATCCTGCAGCGGAAGTTCGACCCGGAGCGTGCCCGGCAGACCCTGGAGGACCTGCAGCCGGAGGCGATGTTCGCCGTCCCGGTGATGCTGCAGCGGATGATGGAGCTGCCCTCCGACCCCGGCGGCAAGGCCCGCCGGAACCTACGCGTGGTCGCGACCTCCGGGTCGGCCTACCCCAAGGGCTTCACGCAGCGCTTCATGGACGAGTACGGCGAGGTCCTCTACAACCTGTACGGCTCGACCGAGGCCTCGTGGGTGTGCATCGCCACGCCTGCCGACATGCGCCGTAACTCCGAGACCGCGGGTACCCCGCCGGTCGGCACCGTCGTGAAGATCCTCGACGACGACGGGGCGGAGGTCCGAAGCGGCACGATCGGTCGGATCTTCGCGGGCAACGAGATGGTCTTCGACGGCTACACCAACGGCATGAGCAAGGACTTCGTCGACGGCCTCGTCGCGACCGGGGACGTCGGCCACGTCGAGGACGGGCTCTACTTCGTCGACGGGCGCGATGACGACATGATCGTCAGCGGCGGCGAGAACGTCTACCCCAGCGAGGTCGAGTCCCTGCTCGCGGAGCATCCCGCGGTGCGTGAGGTCGTCGTCGTCGGCATCCCCGACGAGCGTTTCGGCCAGCGGCTGGCGGCCTTCATCGCCGTCAACGAGGGGGCCGAGCTGGACGCCGAGCAGGTCAAGGAGCACGTGCGCGAGCACCGCGCCCGCCACTGCATCCCCCGCGAGGTCGTCTTCCTCGACGAGCTGCCGCGCAACGCGACCGGCAAGATCCTCGCCCGGGAGCTGCGCAAGCAGTTCGACTGAGCCGGGCCTGCGGTCCGCACGAGGCTGAGGCGCCTGGTCAGCCTCCGACTCCTGACCCGAACCTGTTGTTACTCGCGGGTACGACGGGCACTTCCTGGTCCAAGCGTCGAGGTATGCCGCTACGGGCGGGCAGACCCTCGAGCTGTGGCGGTAAGCGCACGTCGTACCCGCGAGTAGCTTCCTGTGGATAACCATCTGCGCCGAGAACGCCGGTCCGCGAGCATGGTGCACGTGCTGGTGCAGGAGGTCCTCGCCGAGCTCGGTGGCACAGCCACCCGGGCCGAGTTGCTGACGCGTGTCACGGAGCACGAGCTACGTCAGGCGCTCAACGGTGGGTTGGTGCGCCGCCCGGCACGGGGCCGATACGCCTTGCCCTTGCCCACATGGACGCAGGAGCGAGTGGTTCTGGCCGATCTGGCCGGGGCCGGCAGACGCGCAGCGCACGAGGTGACGGGTACGGCCATCCTCCTGACGGCCGCGGCCAAGTGGGGCTGGCCGATGAAATGGGTTCCCACCAAGCCGCAGATCGCCGTTCCCCGCAATCGCAAGGTACCGCCTCGCGTGCTGCGTTCCTTTGATGTGCGCTTCCGTGCCGTGCCCCCCGGCGACCGCGAGGACGGTTGGGTGACATCCCGGGTCCGCACCGCCCTCGACTGCGCCAGTCTCCTGCCCGGGGACGAGGCTGTTGCGGTCCTCGACTCCGCCTTGCGCCAGGGAGCAGTGGATCGCGACGACCTGCTCTTGGCCGCGTCCGGTCTGCCTCCGCGGTATCGGCGCAAGGTCGAAAACCGGGTGGGGGCGGCGACCTCGCGTGCCGCCAATCCCTTCGAATCGGTCCTGCGCTGGATCGTCTCGGACATCCCGGGCCTCGACGTCGAGCCCCAGACGGAGATCCGTGACGGTGCTGGTCTCATCGGCATCGTCGATCTTGCGGACGAGCGGGTGAAGATCGTGCTGGAGGCCGACTCCTTCGAGTGGCACGGCTCCAAGGAGGCACTCGAGAAGGACTGCATCCGGTACGACCGACTGGTCGCGGAGGGTTGGCTGGTGCTGCGCTTCAGTTGGGACCGGGTGATGCATCATCCCGACTGGGTGCGAGGCATCGTCATCCGCACGCTCACCCAGCGTGACTCCCGGGTATGACGTGCACTTGCCGAGGTGAGGGCATCACCGTCGCCTGATACTGGGCCACGCCAGAGGCCGCGACGTGCAAGTGCCCGCCGTACCCGCGGGTCACAACCACTCGCCGAAGGCCATCGGCCGGCGGTCGAAGCGGTAGGTCGCCCAGTTGAGGTGGCTGACCTCCCCCTTCGCGTCCCGCTGCACCCGCAGCACCTCGCCGCGCTCCCGGCCGGAGACCGTGCGGAAGCGGTCGGGGCCCTCGCTCTCGAAGACCGACGGAGGCTGCTCCTTGGGCTGTCCGGCGATCCGCGCCTCCAGCCGGCCCTGCCGCACGGAGAGCACGTGGTGGGTGCCCTCGGAGTACCAGTGCCCGAGCAGCGGGCGCAGCTCCTCGGGGACCTGGGTGCCGGGGGCCCACGGCACGGGGGAGACCGGCTCCCGCTCGATCGCCGTCGTGCCCATGTCGATGGCCGCGGCGGCGGGCGGCACCGGAGCCGAGTTGTTCATCATGATCAGCCCGGTCGTCGCGGACTCCCGCTCGGTGAAGACGCCGGTGATCGATCCCGGCCAGCCGCCGGTGTGACCGACCCAGGTGCGTCCGTCCTGGCGCACCAGCTGCAGGCCGAGGCCCCAGGCGGAGGTCCACCCGATGACGTCGGACACCACCTGCGGCTGGCACATCTCCTCGAGGGTGTCGGGGGAGAGGACCTCCGAGGTCGGGTTCGCCACGAAGCCGCCCCAGCGGGCCATGTCGGTCGGGGTGGAGCGCAGGCCGCCCGCGGGGTCCATGGCCCGGGCCTCGAAGACCGGCTCGGGGACCGGGACGTCGGTGAAGGGCGGGACGAAGTACCCCTTCGCGCGTCGGCCGGAGGGCGTGGTGCCGGTGCGCGTCATCTCCAGGGGCCGCAGGATCCGGCGACGGATCGACTCCTCCCAGGTGCAGCCATCGAGGCGGGCGATGATCTCCCCGAGGACCGAGAAGCCGAGGTTGGAGTAGTGCCAGCGATCGTGCGGGCGCCCGACCCGCTCCGCCTGCGACCAGCCGGCGACCAGCTCCTCGCGGGTGGGCATCTCCATGGTGTCGAAGACGTCGCCGATCGGCTCCCGCTGCATCCCGGAGGTGTGCGAGAGCAGCTGGCGGATCGTGACGCCGGCGTGCCTCGAGCCGGGCAGGTGCTCGGTCACGGTGTCGTCGAGGGAGAGCCTGCCTTCGTCGCGCAGCGCCATGACGGCGACCGCGGTGAAGGTCTTGGAGTTGCTCGCGACCGCGTACTGGGTGTCCTCGTCGGGGGCAGCGTCCGGGCGATCGACGTCGATGGTGCCGATACCGCGGAACCACTGCAGGCTCCCTTCGCGCGCCACCCCCGCGGCCAGCCCGGGCACCCTCCCGTCGGTCTGTGCGGTGAGGGCACGTTGGGTGAGGACACGGGCGGTTTCGTCGGTGAAGGCCATGGCCCCCAACGTATCGGCCCCGATCAGGAGAGGAAGCCCTCCTCGACCAGCCAGTCGTGGGCCACCTGGCCGGGCTCCTTGCCGTCGACGTCGACCTGGGCGTTGAGGTCGATGAGCACGTCGTCGGTGATCTTCCTGGTGACGGGGGCGAGGAGGTCCTTGACCTGGGGGAAGTCCGTGACGACCTGCTCCGTCAGCACCGGCGCGACGTTGTACTTGGGGAAGAACTCCTTGTCGTCCTTGAGCACGGTCAGGTCGAGGGCCTTGATCCGTCCGTCGGTCGTGAAGACCTCACCGAAGGTGCACACGCCGGTGTCCGTGGCCTCGTAGATCGCGCCGGTGTCGAGCACCTTGACGTTGTCCTGCGGGAAGTCCTTGCCGCGCTCGAGCCCGTAGGTCTTGAGCATCGGGTCGAAGCCGTCGTTGCGGTTGTTGAACTCCGACTCGACGCAGAAGGTCCGGTCACTCTTGGGGACGTCCTTGATCTGGGAGAGCTTGGTGATGCCGAGCTTCTTGGCCTCCGCCGTCGGGACCGCGAAGCCGTAGGTGTTGTTCATCGGCGCCGGTTGCAGCCAGACGAGGTGGTTGCGCTTCAGGTCGCGCTTGCGGACGGCCTCGTACTGCCGCTCCTCGTCGGGGATCGGGTCGCTCTCACCCATGTAGGCGATCCACGCGGTGCCGGTGTACTCCCACTGCATCTGCACCTGGTCCGCGAGCATCGCCTGCCGGGCACTCGAGGAGCCGGGGATGTTCGTCAGGTCCTGCGCGTCGGCGCCGGCGGAGCGGAAGAGGATCACCGCGAGCTTGCCGAGGACGATCTGCTCGGTGAAGTTCTTCGAGCCGACCGCGAGCGTCAGGCCGGAGAGGTCCACGTCGCCGATGGGTCCGGCGACCTTGCCCGTCGGGACGAAACCACCGCTCGTGCCGAGACCGCAGCCGGCCAGGCCCAGACCGAGCGTGCCGGCGCCCCCGAGCAGCAGGGCTCGTCGGGTGGGGTTGCCGAGGCTCATGAGACCCCCTTCGGGGTCAGCGCCAGCTCCAGGACGCGACCGGCCCAGTCCACGAGCAGGGCGACCACGGCGATGATCAGCGCGCCGCTGATGAGGATGGGGTAACGGAAGAGCGTGACACCGGTGACGATGAGCGCGCCCAGCCCCCCGGCATTGATGAAGGTCGCGAAGCTCGCGGCGCCGACGACGAGCACGAGCGCGGTGCGCACACCGGCCATGATCACCGGCAGCGCCAGCGGCAGCTCGACCCGGCGCAGCACGTCAGCCCCGGACATCCCCATGCCGCGGGCGGCCTCGACGAGCGTCTGGTCGACCTGCTGCAGCCCGACGATGGTGTTGCGCAGGACCGGCAGGAAGCCGTAGATCGCGAGCGAGACGACCGCGGTCGTGGTCCCGAAGCCCAGCCACATCGCGAGGAGCACGATGAGGCCGATGACGGGCGCGGCCTGGCCGGCATTCGCGAAGCCCACCACCGGGGTGGACAGCTTGGTGAAGGCGGGTCGGGTGAGCAGGATCCCCGCGGGGATCGCGGTCACGAGGACCACCGCCGTCGTGATGAGGGTGAGCACGATGTGCTCGCGGGTGAGGTCGAGGATCGTGCCCCACGCGAGCTGGCGGGCCTCGATGTCGTCCAGCTCCGCGGTCTGGTGCCAGATCGCCCAGCCGCCGAGGACGACGGCGCACAGCAGCGGGAGGCCGATGAGCAGGCTCGTCATCGTGCGGCGGTCCTCGACGCCGGTGTCCGCCTCCTGGGTCGCCTCGGTGATCGCCTCGCTCATGAGGAGGCCTCCTCGGACGTGGCCCGGATGTGGTCAGTGACCGCGGCGAAGGTCAGCACGCCGTGGTACTCGTCCCGGCGACCGGTGACGAGCACGCCGCCGTGGGTGCTGGCGAGCATCGAGTCGAGGGCGTCGTTGATCGTGGCGCGGCGGTCGACCGTCGAGACCTCGGTCGAGCTCCCGGCCGGCAGCGCGGACATCCGGGATGCCTCGCGCAGCGTGTACCAGCCGGCCGGCCGGCGACGGGAGTCCAGCACGATGACGTCGCGCTGCCCGGCCGCCTCGGCGGCCCGTGCGGCCTCCGCGCCCGGATCACCGACGGTCGCGACGACCGGCTGCTGGAGATCGAGCTCGTCGACACGCGCCAGGCTCAGCTGCTTGAGCGAGGAGCCGGAGCCGACGAAGTCCTCGACGAACTCGTTCGCCGGGGCGGCGAGGATGTTCGTCGGGGTGTCGTACTGGGCGATGTGCGCGCCCTCCTGCAGCACGAGGATCCGGTCGCCGAGCTTGATCGCCTCGTCGATGTCGTGGGTGACGCAGACGATGGTCTTCTGCAGCTCCTCCTGGATGCTCATCAGCTCGTCCTGCAGGCGCTGGCGGGTGATCGGGTCGACCGCGCCGAAGGGCTCGTCCATGAGGAGCACCGGCGGGTCGGCGGCGAGGCCGCGGGCGACGCCGACGCGCTGCTGCTGCCCGCCGGAGAGCTCGCGCGGGTACCGGTCGCGGTAGCGGGCGGGATCGAGGCCGACGAGCTCGAGCAGGTCGTCGGTGCGGGCGGCGATGCGGGCCTTGTCCCACTTCAGCAGCCCGGGGACGAGACCGACGTTCTCCTTGACGGTCATGTGCGGGAAGAGCGAGCCTCCCTGGATGACGTAGCCGATGGTCCGGCGCAGCTCGGTGGCGTTCTTGGAGCGGATGTCCTCGCCGTCGATGGTGATCGTGCCGGAGGTCGGCTCGTGCAGCCGGTTGATCATCTTCAGGGTGGTCGTCTTGCCGCAGCCGGAGGGACCGACGAACATGACGATCTCGCCGGCCGGGACGGTGAGCGAGAGGCTGTTCACCGCCGGCTCGCTCATGCCCGGGTAGGTCTTGACGACGTCGTCGAAGACGATCTCGGCGCCGCTGACGTCGTCGCCGGTGGTGCCCTCGTCGGGCCGTGGCTGTGTGGTCTCGGACATCAGGCGCGGATCCCCTTCGAGGTCGTGAGGTGGCTGACGAGCAGCAGGGCGGCATCGAGCAGCAGGGCGAGCACGACGACACCAATGGTGCCGACGAGGGCGTAGTAGACGGCGTTGGCGCCACCGAGCTGGGCCAGCCCGGTGAAGATGTAGGCGCCGAGCCCGGGCCCGAGGACGTAGGCCGCGATCGCGGCGACGCCCATCGACATCTGGGCCGAGACCCGCAGCCCGGCCATGATGACCGGCCAGGCCATCGGCAGCTGGATCCGCAGGAACCGCGCGGTCGGGCCCATCCCCATCCCGGTGGCCGACTCCAGGAGCGTCGGGCTGACGCCGGAGAGCCCGACGATCGCGTTGCGCAGGATCGGCAGCGCCGCGTAGAAGGCGATCGCGATGACCGAGGGCAGCGCCCCGATGCCGACGAGCGGCAGCAGCAGACCGAGGAGGGCGAAGGAGGGGATCGTCAGCCCCATCGCGCTGAAGGAGTTGGCGGGGGAGCGCAGCACCGGGACCCGGGTGACGAGGACCGCGATGGCGATGGCGATGACGGCGGCGATGGCCACCGACTGGACGACGAGGGAGAGGTGCTGGAAGGCGCGGAAGAGGATGTCCTGCCATCGGTCGGCGATGAAGTCACCCACGGAATGCGCCTCTCTTCCAACGTTTGTGCCATCTACAGGTAAGCCGCTCGGGTACGGGAGGCCAACTTAGTGGCCCAGTCGTGACCTACCCGTGACCTTCGTGGAGGCATGTCGGAGGTCTGCCATAGGCTCGCGGGATGAGCGCACGAGCGGGGACCTTCATCGCCTTCGAAGGGGGCGACGGTGCCGGCAAGTCCACGCAGGTGGAGCGGCTGGCGCAGGCCCTGCGGGAGGCAGGCCGCGAGGTCGTGGTCACCCGGCAGCCGGGCGGGACGCCGCTCGGCGGGCAGCTGCGCGAGCTGCTGCTGCACGGCGGTGGGGTCGGCCCCCGTGCCGAGGCGCTCGTCTTCGCCGCCGACAAGGCACAGCACGTCGACGAGGTCATCTGCCCCGCCCTGGAGCGGGGCGCGGTCGTGGTCACCGACCGCTACACCGACTCCGCCATCGCCTACCAGGGGGCGGGCCGGGAGCTTGACGTCGACGAGGTGACCCGGCTGCAGCACTGGGCCGTGGCCGGCGTGCTGCCCGACCTGACCGTCCTCATCGACGTGGACCCGGCCGAAGGACGCCGGCGTCGCCGTGGCGAGCAGGACCGGCTCGAGGCGGAGGCGGATGCCTTCCACGCGGCCGTGCGCGAGCACTTCCTCGCGATCGCTGCGGCGCAGCCGCAGCGGTACCTCGTGGTCGACGCCGCGCAGCCGCCCGAGGCGGTCGCGACGCAGGTGAGGGACTCCCTTCGCAAGCGGGGTCTGTTGTGACCTCGCCTCCCGTGGCCGCCCGAGGGGTCTGGCGTGACGTCGTCGGCCAGCCCGAGACCATCGCCGCCCTCGAACGGGCCGTCGCCGACCCCGCGTCCATGACCCATGCGTGGCTCTTCACCGGGCCGCCGGGCTCCGGGCGCTCGGTGGCCGCCCGGGCGTTCGCGGGGGCCTTGCAGTGCCCTGACGGTGGCTGCGGGGAGTGTCGGGAGTGCCGTACCGCACTCGACGGCACCCACGCCGACGTGGACGTGCTGAGCACCGAGGCACTGTCCATCGGGGTGGCGCAGACCCGTGACCTCGTCCAGCTCGCCGGGCGCTCGCCAAGCATCGGGCGCTACCGGGTCATCCTCGTCGAGGACGCCGATCGGCTCACCGAGCAGTCCGGCAACGTCCTGCTGAAGGCGCTGGAGGAGCCGACCCCGCGCACGGTGTGGCTGCTCTGCGCGCCCAGCCTCGAGGACGTGCTCATCACGGTGCGCTCGCGCTCGCGGCACGTGCGGCTGCGCACTCCTCCCGTGGCGGAGGTGGCCGGGCTCCTGAACCGTCGGGACGGCATCGACCTGGGCATGGCGACCTACGCCGCGCGGGCGGCGCAGAGCCACATCGGGCTCGCCAAACGGCTCGCCACCGACGAGGGTGCCCGGATCCGCCGCCGCGACACCATCGGTCTGGCGGTGCGGATCAGGGGGGTCTCCGATGCCGTGGGCGCCGCCGCCGACCTGCTGCAGATCGCCGAGCAGGAGCGCGACCGCAGCCTCGAGGCGCGCTCGACCCACGAGCGGGAGCGGCTGCTGGAGACGCTCGGGGCGGACCCGGCTGCGCGCACCCAGCCACCGCACGTGCGCGCGCAGATCAACGCCCTCGCCAAGGAGCAGAAGACCCGCGCCACCCGCTTCACCCGCGATATGGTCGACCGCGCGCTCGTGGACCTGATGTCGGTCTACCGCGACGCGCTCGTGCTGCGCGCCGGCTCACCCGTGGGCCTCGTCAACGAGGACGCCCGCCCGGTGGTCGAGGAGGTGGCCACGGCCTTCACCGCCGAAGGGCTGCTGCGGGCGATGGAGGCGATCGCCACGGCACGGGAGCGCATCGAGGCCAATGTCGCCCCCCTGCTGGCGCTGGAGGCGATGGCCGTCGCGCTGCGGGTGCCCGCGGGTCGGTAGCGTGACCCCATGCTCGCGACGACTCCGCCCTTCGAGGCTCGCTGGCGCTCGCACCTCAGGACCCGGCGGTGGGCTGCCCTCGTGGCGGCGCTCGCGCTGCCCCTGACCGGCTGCTCCGTCCTCTCGCCGGGCCCAGAGCCGAGCGGCCTGGACAGCGAGTCCGCGGCGCCGCTGCCGGAGGACAAGGCGGACCTCAAGCCCTTCTACGAGCAGCAGCTGAAGTGGGGCGACTGCCCGACCGGACCCGGTGAGTGCGCGCAGCTGAAGGTCCCCGTCGACTGGTCGAAGCCGAAGGGCGAGACGATGAAGATCGGCGTCTACCGGGCGAAGGCGACCGGTGACAGCGCCGGCTCGCTCGTCGTCAACCCCGGCGGCCCCGGGGGCTCGGGCATGGACTACGCCGCGGCCGCGGACCAGATCGTCAGCAGCGAGGTCCGACGCCACTTCGACATCGTGGGCTTCGACCCGCGCGGCGTCGGCGTCTCCGAGCCCATCGACTGCCTCACGGACCCGGAGCTGGACGACTTCCTCGGCCAGGACCCGACCCCGGACGACACGGCGGAGCGGAAGGAGGCCGTGAGCATCGCGAAGGACTTCGCGAAGAAGTGCGAGGAACGGGTCGGCACCGAGCTCCAGCACGTCTCGACCAAGGACGCCGCGCAGGACATGGACGCCCTGCGGGCGGTCCTCGGCGACGCCAAGCTGAACTACCTGGGCAAGTCCTACGGCACCTACCTCGGGACCCTCTACGCGGAGAACTTCCCGAAGAACGTCGGCCGGATGGTCCTCGACGGTGCGGTACCGCCCGATGTGAGCACGCTGGAGTTCGACAAGGGGCAGGCCAAGGGCTTCGACGACGCGACCACGGCCTGGGCCAAGGACTGCGTGAGCCAGACCTGTCCGCTCGGCTCGAACGTCGAGGAGGTCACCGGCTCGGTCCAGGACCTGCTGAAGGAGCTGGACGAGAAGCCGATCAGCGGCAGCGGGGGTCTTCGCCTCACCGAGGGGTGGGCGACGATGGGCATCGCCCAGGCGATGTACGACGAGGCGCAGTGGTGGACGCTGACCAAGGCGATCGTCTCCGCGCAGGAGGGCGACGGCGGCGGGCTGATGTCGCTCGCGATGCAGTACGCGATGCGCGACCCCTCGGGTGGCTACTCCTCGAACCTCATGGAGTCCTTCCGGGTCATCAGCTGCGCCGATCGCCAGCCCACGACCTCGGTGGAGGACTGGTCGGAGTACGCGGCGAAGATCAAGGACGTCGCGCCGATCCTCGGCGGTTCCTTCGGGTGGCAGTCCTCGCTGTGCGCGGTCTGGCCGACGCAGGCCGAGGAGGAGCCGCACGAGGTCTCGGCGAAGGGGGCCGACCCGATCCTCGTGGTCGGCACCACCAATGACCCGGCGACGCCCTACAGGTGGGCGAAGCGGCTCGACGACCAGCTCGCCGACTCGACGTTGCTGACCTACGAGGGCGAGGGCCACACCGCCTACCGCCGCGGGAGCGACTGCGTCGACAAGGCCGTCGACAACTACTGGCTCACCGGCGAGCTGCCGAAGAGGGAGGACCGCACCTGCAGCTCCTGACCCGGTGGTGTCGGTTCGTCCGTATACCCGGTATGGGTATACCGTGAACTCGTCGGGTGAGCCGCGCTCCGTCGAAGGGACTCGAGATGCAGAAGCGACGCACGATCCTCCTGACCGCCGTGCTCGGAGCCGGTCTGGGGCTGACCGGCTGCGGGGCAGGGGCGCAGCAGGACCAGCCGAGCCAGTCGGCCGGCCAGCACGACGGCGACGAGCACCATGGCGGGATGGAGCACCCGATGGACGGTGGCCCCCCGCCGGCCGGGATCGAGAAGGCTCCCGACGCCAAGTACCCGGTCGGCAGCACGGTCAGGCTGACCACGGACCACATGCCGGGCATGAAGGGCGCAAGAGCCACGATTGCCGGCGCCTACGACACCTGGACCTACTCGGTGGACTACACGCCGAAGGGCGGCGGCCAGCGTGTGACCGACCACAAGTGGGTCGTGCAGGAGGAGTTGAAGGACGTGCGTGGGCAGCGCCTCGCAGACGGCACGAAGGCCACCCTGCTCGCCGACCACATGAAGGGCATGAAGGGTGCGAAGGCGACCATCGCCTCATCGACCGGAGAGACGGTCTACATGGTCGACTACACCGCCGACGGCATGACGATGAAGAACCACAAGTGGGTCGTCGAGAGCGAGATCCGCCCGGCGAAGTGAGCCGCGGCCGCCCCTAGGACTGGCGCGCCTCGGCGCCGCTGCGGATCTCGGGCAGCCGCCCGGCCAGGTACTGCCCGGGGCAGGCGGTCTGGTTCACGTCCCGGTGGCCGATGATCGTCTTGCGCTGCTCGCCGTCGATGGTGGCGGTGCCGGCGGGGTCGACGCCGTGCAGGTCGAGCTTCCAGGCGAGGAAGCGCTCGATCCCGGCGGTCATGGCGTCCGGCGCCGCGGCCTCGTCGTAGTTGCCGAGGGCGGAGATGCCGGTCGTCTCGTCGTTGACGCCGAGGGCGTGGGCGCCGATGACGGCCTCCTCCAGGCCGCCGGCGCGGCCCTCCCAGAGGCGGCCCCACTTGTCGACCAGCACGTTGTAGCCGATGTCGTCCCAGCCGTGGCTGTTCACGTGGTAGTCGTAGATGCCCCGGATGAGCTCCGGCACCTCGGCCTTGGTGTAGTCGTTGGTGCCCGCGGTGTGGTGGACCACCGCTCCGCGGACCTCGCCGTACTCCGGGTCGCCCCGGCGCATGGACTCGTCGGCGCCCCAGGCGGCGCGGCTGCGCACGGTCGGGCGCTCGGTGTCGGACTCCGCCTCCGTCGAGGTGGCCTGTGGCGAGGTGACCGTTGCCGGGGTCGCGGTGGCGTCGGCGGGGGAGGTGCCGGGGTCGATGACGTCGACGGTCAGGTCGTCCGGGCGCTCGCCGGGCGACTCGACCCTGACCTGGATGCCGTCGGCGGTGTCGGTGGTCAACGGCTCGGTGCCGCCGCGGGTGGACTCGGCTCTCGCAGCGGCGGCGGGGCCCCCTTCGGGATCCAGTGTGGTCCAGTCGCTCCAGTCGCCGGAGTCGGCGTCCCGGGTGCGCACGGAGGTCTCGACGTCCGTGCGGTGCCCCTCCCACGTCACGCCGGCGACGCGGAAGTCCCGGGTGTCGAGCTGCTCGGTCAGCCCGGACCCGTCGATGGCATCGAGCGCGATGGACTCGCGCTGGACATCGACGGGCCGGGGGGCCGCCCCTGCATCGGCGGCCGGGGCGATGACGGTCAGTGACGCACCCAGGGCGACGGGGAGCAGGCGGGCGGTGGTGCGGTGGCTCATGGGATCTCTCGCGGGTCGGGGTCCACGGGCACACCCACGCTAAGGCGTTCTGCTTTGTGCTGCAGCGTGATCGGGAGACGACTCCGGTGCACGAAGGGGCCCCGGGCCCGCCCCCGTGGGGCGGACCCGGGGCCGCCTGCCGCACCCGGCTGCTGGTCAGCCGCGGGCGAGGAGCCCTACTTCATCCACACGATCCTGCCGTCTTCCTCGTAGTCGGTGTCGTAGTCCGAGTACTGCGCTCCGCCGACCTTCATGCCGTCCTTGATCATGGCCACGTCGCAGGTCTGCTCGGTGTCCCCGGGGCCGAAGTCCTCCGGCACCGAGTTCAGCTCGCACTTCTTGAACGGCGAGGTGCTGACGATGCTCAGGGTCGGCGCCTTCTGCCCGGTGGTCAGCACCGGGTCGACGTCCTCGAGGATGTCGTTGGCCAGGTCCTTGGAGCTGTTGGTCCCGGTCATCTCGTAGTGGACGTAGACCGGGGTGTACTCCTTGTACTTCTCGCTGTTCTCCAGCATGGACAAGTCCTTGAACTTGCCCTTCTCGATCTTGGTGACGGTCACGGTCAGCGCCGCGCCGTCGTCACCCTGGGGGACCGTGGCGGTGTCCCCCAGGCCGAGCTCGGTGCCCGGCTTGGTCAGCTTGTCCTTGCCCTTGGCAGCGGCGTCGTCCCCGTCGGTCTCGCTCTCGGAGGACTCCTCCTCGGAGCTGCTCTCGGAGGGCTCCTCCGCGGAGGTCTCCTCGTCGGTGGCGCTGGTCTCATCCGAGCTCTCGGCGCTCTGGCTGCTCGTCTCGCTCGTCTGGGTGTCCGATGAGTCGGTATCGGTGTCGGAGCCGCAGGCGGTCAGCGCGAGCGCGGCAGTGGCGGTGACGGCGACGATGTATCGCTTCGTCGACATGTGTGATCATTCCCCTTCCCTGTGCAAACACGAGGCTCCTCGCATTGCTGCTCACAGTGCAGCACCGCGGTGCCTGCAGAGAACATAGGTCAATTGACCCATGTCCAGGGGGTTCTTGGGGTCCGTTCGGCCTTCGCCGCACGAGTTCCATGAGCGAGGTGCAGGCGGGCGGGCGTTGTCAGGGGCGGATGCCAGTGTTGGGGACAAGCTGCCGCCCACGGCATCACCCGCATCACCCGCGTGGTCACCGACAACGGCTCCTGCTACCGCGCCAACCACTTCACTCGATCGGTGCTCTCCTTCGCCTCACGACACCAGCGGATCAAGCCCTACACGCCCAAGCACAACGGCAAGGTCGAGCGCTATCAGCAGACCATGGCCCGCGAGGTCCTCTACGCCGCCGCCTACCCCTGCGAAGAAGCTCGCCAACATCAGCTCCAGATATGGGTGACTCACGACAACTACCATCGGCCCCACAGCGCCATCGGAGACCAACCACCCGCCTCCCGCACCAAGACCCGCGTCACCAAGGTCATGCCCAGTTACACCTAGCCCGGGGCATGACCAGATCGCCCCCCGTCCGACGACGAAGGGAGCGGCTCCTGTCTGCGCGGTCCTGGATCCGACATGGGTTCCCAAGGGAGTCCCGCGCCTTGAGACGTGAAGAAGCCCGGTACCTCGCCTTCCGCGAGATGCCGGGCTTCTTGGGCCGAGCCGCCTAACGGAATCGAACCGTTGACCTATTCATTACGAGTGAATCGCTCTACCGACTGAGCTAAGGCGGCGTGCGCCCGTGGGCGCGAGGCACGAGTATACGGATGCCTGCCCGGTCGACCGAATCAGGCCGCCGAAGCGCCCCGGGAGGCCACCCGGACCCGGCCCAGCACGGCGTCGACGATCTCCTCCGCGTGGGTCTCCGGCAGCCAGTGCCCGGTCTCGTAGGGGCGGGCGTCGATGAGCTCGTCGGCGTCCGCACCGGCTCGCTCGCGCAGCCGCTGGACGGTGTGGCGCGTCGAGGCCGACGCGAAGGCCGGGTCCTTCGTGCCCCAGAGGAAGGCGGTCGGCAGGACCGGTCGCGCGCGGCGGGGGCCCCCCTTCGCCCGGCTGCGGCGCCAGGTGAGGGTGGGGGAGAGGGCCGCCCGGTACCAGTTGAAGGGCCCTTCGCCGGCGCCCGGGCGCTTGAGCCGGGCAGCGTCGTGGGCGGCGCGCTCGCGGGGCATGCCGATCTTCTCCAGCACCTGCTGGGCGAAGAGCCGGAAGAAGAGCACCGGCAGGAGGGGAAGCGCGAAGAAGACCATGTACAGGCTGCGGCGCAGCTGGTCCCCGTGCCGGGCACCGTGGGCCATACCCGACGGGCTCGGGGTGGACAGCACGGTGAGGGAGTCGACGCGCTCCGGGTGACTCGAGGCGATGGACCACGCCAGGGCACCGCCCCAGTCGTGCCCGACGACGTGCGCGCTCTCCAGGCCGGCGGCGTCCAGCAGCGCGGCCACGTCGGCGACGAGCTCCTCCATCACGTAGTCGTGGTGGTGCGGCGGTCGCGCGCCGGGGGAGTAGCCGCGCAGGTCGGGCGCGAGCACGCGCATCCCGGCGTCGGTTAGCCCGGGGGCCACCTTGTGCCAGCTGGTGCGGTCCTGCGGCCAGCCGTGCAGCAGCACCACCGCCGGCGCATCGGCCGGACCGCTGTCGTCGACGTCGAAGGTCAGTCCGTCCCGGGAGTAGTACCTCACGTGAGCAGGCTAGAGGCTCCGCTCACACGACGGCGATCTGCCTGCGGCGGTAGCCGGCCAGACCGATCACCGCGAGGGACGCGGCGAAGAGCAGGGCGAGGACGAAGGGAGTCACCGTGAAGTCCTCGACCGGCGGTCCCGCGAGCTGGTGGAGCGGCGAGAGAGCGGTGAGAGCCGCGGGCAGGTCGAGCAGCTCGCCGAAGAACTCCACGATGCCCATCCACACGACGAGCGCCCAGCACACCGGTGCCGTCAACCGCGGGGCCCATCCGTAGAGAGCGGCGCCGAGGCCCGACACGACGAGTGAGGCGGGGGTCAGAGCGAGGTGGGCGCCGGTGATCTGTCCGATGATCGAGGCATCCCCGGTGACCGCCGCGGCAGCGAGGCCGGTGCACAGGCCGGTGACCAGGGTGATGACGAGGACTCCGCCGGTGACGGCTGCCAGGTGTGCCCCCAGCCACGCAGCGCGTCCGACGGGGGTCGCCAGGACGGTGTCGGCCCGGCCGCTGCTCTCCTCGACCTGCAACGTCCGTATCCCAGAGACGGCGTAGGCGGCGACGAGGACGGTGACGAAGGCGCCGAGGAAGGAGGCGTACCCCTCGAGCAGTGCGTCGGTGCTGAACATCTCGGCGAGGGCCGGCGGCATGTCGTCGCCGGCATCGATCATGGCCTGCGTGAAGGCTCCGTCGACGATGCCGAGCGCGAGGACGCCCGCGCCCCAACCCAGGAGGCCGCCGCGCTGCAGGCGCAAGGCCAGCCCGGAGGGAGTGCCGAGGCGAGGACGGGCGTGTGGCCGACCGGGGCGCACCGCGACGAGGCTGGCGCCGAAGTCCCGCCGACCGAGCAGGGCGTAGCCGACGGCGGTCCCCGCGACCGCCAGCGCGACGAGGAGGAGAAGGGGGCTCCACCGGTCGTGCACGTACGGTGCCGTCTGCGTCGCCCACCCCAGCGGCGAGAGCCACGAGGCGGCGCTCCCACCGGTCGCGGCCATGTCCCCGACGGCCCGCAACCCGAAGGCGGCGCCGAGCACTGCACCGGCCATGCCTGCGGCAGGGCGCGAGAACTCGCTCAGCTGGGCGGTGACCGCGGTGACGCCGGCGAAGGCGAGACCCGTCAGTGCGGTGCCGAGGCCGACGAGGACCGAGCCGGTGACCGCGAAGCCGTTGGCGATCGCGAGACCGGTGACGACGAGGAAGGAGAGTGCGTCGGTGACGATCGCGATGATGATGGCTGCCGTGAGGAGCGAGTAGCGCCCGGCCACGTTGGCGCGGATCAGCTCGGCACGCCCGGTCTCCTCCTCGAGGCGGGTGTGCCTGGTCACGAGGAAGATGTTCATCAGGGCGGCGAGCAGGAAGAGGTAGGGGGCGTACCCGGCGGCGAAGAACCGCTCGTACGTCGGTGCCTCCATGCCGAAGGCCGGTCCGGTGAACATCCGGCCGACGGGCTGGGTGAAGATCGGCACCAGCGCCGCCAGGTCGCTCTTGGTGGGGGCCAGGACCGGCAGGGCGGTGCCGATGTAGATGACGAAGATGCCCAGGCCGGCGATCCAGGCGGGTAGCTTGACCCGGTCGCGCCGCAGGCCGAAGCGCACCAGTGTGCCGGTGCCGGTCAGGGTGTGGGGGGTGCGTGGTTTCGCGTGGTGGGTCGGGGCTGTTGCCGTGGTCATCGTGCGCCCACCTCCTCGACCTCCCCTTCGACCCCCAGCTCCTCGTCGGTGACGTCCTCCCCGTAGTGGCGCATCAGCAACTGCTCGAGGGTCGGCGGGTGGGCGGTGAGGGCGTGGACCCCGAGGCCGGCGAGGGCCTGCACGACCGGCTGCACCCGGTCACCGTCGACCTGGAAGTGCACACGTCCGTCCTCCCGTGTCAGGTCGCTCACTCCGGGGAGCGAGGCCAGCTCCTCCGCCGGCCGCTCGGTCTGCACCTCGAAGGTCGTGCGGGTCATGTGCCGCAGGTCGGCGAGGCTGCCGGACTCGACCACCCGGCCGCGCCGGACGATCGAGATGCGGTCGGCGAGGGCCTCGACCTGGGCGAGGATGTGGCTGGAGAGGAGCACGGTGCGGCCGGCTCCCTTCGCCTCGGCGATCGCCTGCTGGAAGACCACCTCCATGAGCGGGTCGAGCCCGGCGGTCGGCTCGTCGAGGAGCAGCAGGTCGACGTCGGAGACGAGCGCGGAGATCAGGGCGACCTTCTGCCGGTTGCCCTTTGAGTAGGTGCGCGCCTTCTTCGACGGGTCGAGGTCGAAGCGTTCGCACAGCTCGTCGCGGCGCGCGTGGTCGACGTGGCCGCGCAGCCGGGCGAAGAGGTCGATCGCCTCGCCGCCGGTCATCGTCGGCCACAGCTCGACGTCGCCGGGCACGTAGGCCAGGCGCTTGTGCAGCTCGACCGCGTCGCTCCACGGGTCGCCGCCGAGCATCCGCACGGTGCCCCCGTCGGCGCGCAGCAGTCCGAGGAGGACGCGCATGGTCGTGGACTTGCCGGCGCCGTTGGGGCCGAGGAAGCCGTGGACCTCGCCGTGGTGGACCTCGAGGTCGAGGCCGTCGAGGGCGTGCACGGAGCCGAAGGTCTTGACCAGGCCCTCGGTGGCGATGACGGGTTCGGTGGTGCTCATGACGGCTCCTGCTCGTCGGTGGGCGCCGCGAAGACCGCGGCAAGTTCGCTGTAGGCACCCTCGGTGAGCAGCCCGTGGGAGAACAGCTCGAGGGCGGGCCCGAAGTACGGGGCGATGTCCCGGGGGTCGTTGCTGGGGGAGAGGAAGTCGACGTCGAGGAGACGGTTGAGCTGCTCGTGCAGCACGAGAGCGCCCAGGGACCAAAGGACGAGGACGACGACTCGCTCGCGCGGGGTCGCGCTCGGCCGGATCGAGCCCATCCGCTCGCCTTCGGCCATGTAGGCCTCGGCGTCGGCGACCATGTCGTCGACGAGTCGGTCGATGTGCTCGCCGCCCTCGCTGAGGGTGCGCACGAGGTAGCGCAGGAGCGGTCGGCCCTCCTCGAAGAGATTGAGGCCCGAGAGGGGGTTCATCCCGGGCCCCTTGGCGACGACCTGCTCCTTGCCGACCCGGATCAGCGCGACGACGTGCTCGTCGCAGGCCCGGTGCAGCCCGGCCTTGGACCCGAAGTGGTGGATCACCAGCCCCTGCGACACCCCTGCGTGCTCCGCGATCGACTTCAGGCTCGTCCCGGCCACCCCACGCTCTCCGAAGAGCTCGATGGCGGCATCCCGGATGCGAACCATCCCCTCGCTCGCGTCCGCTGCCATGTCTGCTCCCCATGCCTGCTGACTGTTCATTCAGTCAGTGTGCTCCTGACTGAATGAACAGTCAATGCCGGGTGACGGCGGGTGGGAGGCTGGGCGCGTGGACTTCACCTTCACGGACACCTGGCACCTGCCCGCGGATGTCGACACGGTGGTCGCGGCACTGGCCGACATCGAGCGGTACCCGACGTGGTGGCCGCAGGTGCGCTCGGTCACCCGCATCGACGAGCACTCCGGCCGCGGGGTCGTGCGCAGCCTGCTGCCGCTCCGGCTGGACCTGGTGCTCACCCGCGAGGTCGAGGACCGCGGCGCCGGTCACCTGCGGGTGCGCCTGTCCGGGGACCTGCGTGGTCATGCCGAGTGGCGGGTGGTGGCCGGGGCGAAGGGAGCCGAGGCCCGCTTCGAGCAATGCGTGAGGGTCGCCACCCGCCTGGAGCGGATGGCGACCCTCGTGCCGTGGCTGCTGCGGGCCAACCACGCCTGGATGATGCGGCAGGGTCGGCGCGGACTGGTGGCCGCGCTGTGACCCCGGGTGGCCTCAGGAGGCGGGCGTCTCCTCGTCGCTGAGCGGCTTCTCCTTGGTGGCCAGCTCCTCGCGGGCGCGGGCGGTCGCGGCCTCGATGTCGGCCTCGGAGTGCGAGACGTCCGGCTGCGGCGTGTGGGTCTGCGCGACGGGCATGTTCCACCGGGCGGTGGTCATGCCGGCCTCCTTGGCCCGGGCGAGGGCCTCGAGGATCACCTTCTCGGCCTCGGCGCGGCCGTCCCAGTGGGCGCCCTCGACGGACTTGCCGGGCTCGAGGTCCTTGTAGGTCTCGAAGAAGTGCTGGATCTCCAGGCGCCAGAACTCGCTGACGTCCTCGAGGTCCTTGATGCCCTCCTTGCGGGGGTCGCCGGCGGGGACGCACAGGATCTTGTCGTCGCCGCCGGCCTCGTCGCGCATGTGGAACATGCCGATCGGCCGCGCCCGCACGAGGCAACCTGGCCACGTCGGCTCGTCGAGGAGCACGAGCGCGTCCAGGGGGTCCTCGTCCTCACCGAGAGAGTCCTCGATGTAGCCGTAGTCGCTCGGGTAGGCCATCGACGTGAAGAGCATGCGGTCCAACCGGATCCGGCCCGTCTCGTGATCGACCTCGTACTTGTTGCGCTGGCCCTTCGGGATCTCGATGGTGACGTCGAACTCCACTGGTGGTACCCCTTCGTCTAGGTGCAGTGATCGGGTGAGGGTGATCTAGTCTCGTGGGCAGTGTCCCACCACTTCCCGATCAGCACCTGAAGGGGCCCGCCCGAGTGCGCCGAATATTCATCTCGTTGACCACGGTCGTTGCCCTGCTGCTGGGCTACGGCGCGGCCGACGCCTACGACAAGGTCCCGGGCGTCCTCACGATCGATGACCGGCCGGCAGACGCCGAACCGGAGCCCCCGCACGTGGAGCCGGTGCTCGAGCCCGCCTCGAAGCAGGCGCCCGTCCCGACGGAGAAGGGCCTGGCCCGTGCGCTCGGCGGCAAGAAGGTCGCCCAGCCGCTCGGCCCCCGCGTCGCGGTCATCGTGCGCGACGCCCTGACCGGTGACGTCCTCTACGCCGACCACGAGGACCGCGGCCAGACACCGGCCTCCACCGAGAAGCTCCTCACCGCCGCCGCGATCGCCGACGGCAACGACCTCAGCCGCACCATGAAGACCAAGGTCGTCTCCGGCGAGAAGCCGAACGAGATCGTCCTCGTCGCGGCCGGCGACACCATGCTCGCCCCCGGCGAGGGCGACCCCACCGCCGTCGAAGGGAGGGCCGGCCTGGCCGACCTGGCCCACCAGGTCTCCGCCTCGCTGAAGGACTCCGACCAGCAGGGCAAGGTCACCCTGCGCCTGGACAACACCTACGCCAAGGGCCCGCGCTACGCCCCCACGTGGGACATGGCAGACGTCGCTGCCGGATACACCCAGGGGGTGTCGATGATCGGCCTGGCCGGCGACCGGCCGCAGCCCGGCGTGCCCTCGCCGCGGGAGCCGGAGAGCAAGGTGCTGAAGACCTTCGGCAAGCAGTTGCGCAAGGCCGGGGTCAAGGTGGCGGTGGACGCCGCCGAGAAGACCTGGTCCCGGCCCTCACCGAAGGGCGCCCGGACCCTCGGGGCTGTCGAGTCCGCACCGATCGGTGACGTGCTCGCCGTGGCCCTCGAGGACAGTGACAACGCCCTCACCGAGAACGTCGCCCGCCAGACGGCCCACGCCGACGGTGCGGGCACGAGCTTCAAGGACGTCGTGGGCTGGGTGCGCTCCACCCTCACCGACGCGGGCGTGGACATGTCCGGGGTGAGGATGAAGGACAGCTCCGGCCTCAGCTCCGGGCAGCGGATCCCGGTACGGGTCATCTCCGACGTGACGCAGATGGGCATCACCGGTTCCGCGCCCTCCCTGACCCGGGTGCTGGCCGACCTGCCGATCGCCGGCCTCAACGGGACGATGTACGACCGCTTCCACACCCCGCAGAGCCGCTCGGCCGCCGGCATCGCCCGCGCCAAGACCGGCACGCTGACCGGCACCTCCGCCCTCGCCGGGACGACGACGACCCGCGACGGGCGGCTGCTCACCTACGTCATCAACGCCGACAAGGTCCCCGAGACCTCCGGGACCCTCGGGGCCCGGAGAGCGCTGGACCAGATGGTCGCAGGCATCACCGCCTGCGGCTGCCGCTGACCGGGAGGGAGACCCACGCAGTGACCGAGTACGTCGACTGGGACTTCGCCAAGCGCACCGGCGCCCGGCTCGCCCCGCCGGGACCGGACGTCTCCCCCGAGGAGGCCGCCGAGGTCGTCGGCCACATCCACGAGCTCGCCGCATCCGCGGTCGAGCCGGTGGCCACCACCTCGCTGCTGCGCGCGCCCGGGGAGGCCCCCGCGCCGCTCGTCGTCGACCGCCGGACGTGGATCGACGTCAACGCCGACTCGATGTCGGCGATGCTCGAGCCGGCGATGGACCGGATGTCGGCGTTGCGCGACAAGCCCGTGTGGGGCCCGGCGGCGAGCGTCGGAGGCAAGGTCACCGCGACCGAGGCGGGCAGCATGCTCGCCTTCATGTCGACCAAGGTGCTCGGCCAGTACGACATCGCCCCCGGCGGCACCCCGGCCCTCCTCCTCGTCGCGCCGAACATCGTGGCGACCGAGCGCCGGATCAAGGCCGTGCCCCGCGACTTCCGGCTCTGGGTGTGCCTGCACGAGGAGACCCACCGGGTGCAGTTCACCGCCGTGCCGTGGCTGCGTGAGCACATGGTGGAGCGGGCCCGCACCCTCGCCGAGGAGCTCGTGCCGGACGGGCAGGCGCTGCGGGATCGCTTCGCCCAGGCCTCCCGGCAGCTCCCGCGGGTCTTCAGCGGGGACGGCCAGGGCATCGCCGAGCTCGTCATCACCCCCGAGCAGCGCGAGCAGATGGCGCAGGTCACCGCCGTGATGTCCCTGCTCGAGGGCCACGCCGACGTCGTCATGGACGACGTGGGGCCCGAGCACGTGCCCACCGTCGCCGACATCCGTGACCGTTTCGACCAGCGCCGCAAGGGCGCCGGGATGGTCGACCGGCTGCTGCGCCGCCTCCTCGGCCTCGAGGCGAAGATGCGCCAGTACCGCGACGGCGCGGTCTTCGTGCGCACCGTCCAGGAGGCGGTCGGCGTCGAGGGCTTCAACGCCGTGTGGACCTCCCCGGAGACCCTGCCCACCGCCCGCGAGATCACCGAGCCGCACACCTGGGTGCGCCGGGTGCACGGCTGATGGCGGCCGGCCACCCGTCGCAGGCGGACTGTCGAAGGGGGGTCCGTGCCGTCCTCGAGGGGATGCCCGAGGGGTCCCTCGTGCTCGCCGCGGTGAGCGGCGGCACCGACTCCCTCGCGCTCGCGGCCGCGCTCGCCGCCGAGACCACCGCCGCGGGGGTGGAGGCCGGCGCGATCGCCGTCGACCACGGCCTGCAGGAGGACTCCGCGCAGACGGCACTGCTGGCCAGCCAGCAGTGCATCGGACTCGGGCTGGAGCCGGTCGCGGTCGTGCCCGCGGACGTCGCCGCGACCGGGGAGGGCCTCGAGGCCGCGGCCCGCGACGCCCGGTACGCCGCCCTGGCCGACACGGCGACGCGGCTCGCGGGGGAGCGGCCGCACATCGTGCTGCTCGGGCACACCCGCGACGACCAGGCCGAGCAGGTCCTGCTCGGGCTCGTGCGCGGCTCCGGCGCCCGGTCCCTCGCGGGGATGCCGGCGGTGCTGACGCGGGAGGGGACCCCCTTCGCCCGGCCGTTGCTGCACCTGCCGCGGGCCACGACGGAGGCCGCGACGCAGGCCTGGGGCCTCGTGCCGTGGGAGGACCCGATGAACGCCGACGAGGGCTTCGCCCGGGTGCGGGCCCGCCGCGCCCTCGCCGACCTCGAGGACCGGCTCGGCCCGGGCATCGCCCAGGCCCTGGTGCGCTCGGCGGACCTGCTGCGCGAGGACGCCGACCTGCTGGACCAGCTCGCCGAGTCCTCGGTGCCCGCCACCGAGCCGGGGGAGGACGGGCAGAACACCGTGGCAGTGACCGACCTCGAGGGGCTGGCACCCGCCCTTCGCTCCCGGGTCTGGCGCCGGCTGCTGCTGGCTGCCGGGGCGCCCGCCGGGTCCCTGACGGCCACCCACGTGGCCGCCTGCGACGCCCTGGTCACCGAGTGGCACGGTCAGGGTCCGCTGCACCTGCCCGGGCTGCGCGTCCAGCGGTCGGGCGGCCGGGTGACCATCGCGCCCGCGACTACGGGACAATGACGACGGGCCCGAGCGAAGAAGGAGAATCGTGGACGCCAGCGACATGCAGGAAGACCTCGTCGAGGTGCTCATCACCGAGGAGCAGATCCAGACCCGTCTCGCCGAGCTGGCGAAGGAGGTCTGGGAGCACTACGAGGGCGAGGACCTGCTGCTCGTCGGGGTGCTCAAGGGCGCGGTCATGGTCATGGCCGACTTCATGCGCCACCTGCCCGGGTCGGCGCCGATGGACTGGATGGCGGTCAGCTCCTACGGCTCCGGCACCAAGTCCTCGGGGGTGGTGCGCATCCTCAAGGACCTCGACGCCGACATCACCGACAAGCACGTGCTCATCGTCGAGGACATCATCGACTCCGGCCTGACCCTCTCCTGGATCCGGGCCAACCTCGAGTCCCGCTCGCCGGCGTCCGTGGAGATCCTCACCCTGCTGCGCAAGCCGGACGCCGCCAAGGTCGAGATCGACACCAGGTGGACCGGCTTCGACATCGCCAACGAGTTCGTCGTGGGCTACGGTCTGGACTACGCGGAGGGCTACCGCAACCTGCGCGACGTGGCCACCCTCGCCCCGCACGTCTACAGCTGACGAAGGGGGATCCCGCCGGCCCGTCCACCGGCCGGGAACACCGTGGCAGGGGTGCACGTTGCCCTGATAGCCGAAGTGTGCCGGTGTTCGGGTAGTTTCGACCCTGTCCGCCGGCCGCCACGGCGGCCCGCCACATCGTCGAGTCAGGAAGTCCGGGGAACCCGTACCCGTATGAACGCCAAGAAGTTCTTCCGTGCCCCCCTGTTCTGGGCACTGCTGCTCATCACGATCTTCGTGGTGATGTTCATGACCCAGGGCAACGACGGGTATGAACGGATCGACACCTCCGCCGCGGAGAAGCTGATCACCCAGAACAAGGTCGAGGACGCCCACTTCACCACGGACAACGTCCTCCAGCTGGACCTGAAGAAGGGCGAGACCTACTCCGACGGCGAGGCGGTCCAGAAGGCCAACAAGGTCCAGACCGAGTTCATCGACGCCCGGGCCAAGCACTTCGTCTCCCTGACGGACAAGCACGTCGACGGGGTGCAGAACGACACCGTCGAGCGCCCCAGCATGTGGGGCAACATCCTGCTGTCCTTCCTGCCGCTGCTGCTGCTCGTCGGCCTCTTCTGGTTCATGCTCAGCCAGGCGCAGGGCGGCTCGAAGGTCATGCAGTTCGGCAAGTCCAAGGCCAAGCTCGCGACCAAGGACACCCCGAAGGTCACCTTCGCCGACGTCGCGGGCTCCGACGAGGCGGTCGAGGAGCTGCACGAGATCGTGGAGTTCCTCCGCGAGCCGAGCAAGTTCCTCGCGGTCGGCGCCAAGATCCCCAAGGGCGTGCTGCTCTACGGCCAGCCCGGTACCGGTAAGACGCTGCTGGCCCGCGCGGTCGCCGGTGAGGCGGGCGTGCCCTTCTACTCGATCTCCGGCTCGGACTTCGTCGAGATGTTCGTCGGTGTCGGTGCCTCCCGGGTGCGTGACCTCTTCGAGCAGGCCAAGACCAATGCGCCCGCGATCGTCTTCGTCGACGAGATCGACGCCGTCGGTCGCCACCGCGGCGCCGGCCTCGGCGGCGGCCACGACGAGCGCGAGCAGACGCTGAACCAGCTGCTCGTGGAGATGGACGGCTTCGACGTCAAGACCAACGTCATCCTCATCGCGGCGACCAACCGCCCCGACATCCTCGACCCGGCGCTGCTGCGCCCGGGCCGTTTCGACCGCCAGATCGGGGTCGAGAACCCCGACATGATCGGCCGGCACCACATCCTCCAGGTGCACGCCGCCGGCAAGCCGATGGCCCCGGGCGTGGACCTGCTGGCCGTGGCCCGCCGCACCCCCGGCATGACCGGTGCCGACCTGGCGAACGTCCTCAACGAGGCGGCCCTGCTCGCCGCCCGCAGCGACAAGCAGTTCATCGACGACAAGTCGCTCGACGAGGCCATCGACCGGGTCATCGCCGGCCCGCAGAAGCGCAGCCGGATCATGAGCGCCCAGGAGCGGAAGATCACCGCCTACCACGAAGGGGGCCACGCCCTCGTCGCCGCGGCGATGAACCACACCGACCCGGTCACCAAGATCACGATCCTCCCGCGCGGGCGGGCCCTCGGCTACACGATGGTCATGCCGCTGGACGACAAGTACTCCACGACGCGCAACGAGATCCTCGACCAGCTCGCCTACGCCCTCGGCGGCCGGGTCGCGGAGGAGATCATCTTCCACGACCCCTCGACCGGTGCGGCCAACGACATCGAGAAGGCCACCGGGATGGCCCGCAAGATGGTCACCGAGTACGGCATGAGCGAGCGCGTCGGCGCCGTCAAGCTCGGCCAGACCCAGGGCGAGCCCTTCCTCGGGCGCGACATGGGTCACCAGCGGGACTACTCGGAGGACCTGGCCAAGGTCGTCGACGAGGAGGTGCGCCGCTTCATCGAGGCCGCCCACGACGAGGCGTGGCACGCGCTCAACGACAACCGGCACGTCCTGGACCGGCTGGTCCTGGAGCTGCTCGAGCACGAGACCCTCAACGCCAAGGAGCTCGAGGAGGTCTTCGGCGACGTCCAGAAGCGGCCGCACCGCCCGACGTGGCTGAGCAGCGAGCACCGACAGCTCTCCGACATCCCTCCGGTCCTCACCCCCGCCGAGAAGAAGGCGATGCGCGAGCGCGAGGAGTCCGCGTCCGAGGGCAGCACCCAGGTCGGCGACGCCATCGACCGGGCCGCCGAGGAGGGGGCCACCTTCCCCGACGACTCCGACGGGCGGAACTGACCCCGTGGTCCTCGACGCCGAGGGAGCCGAGCACCTCTCCGCGCACGCGGACCTGCCGCGGATCGAGGCCGCGGTCCGGGAGATCCTGCTCGCGGTCGGCGAGGACCCCGACCGGGACGGCCTGATCGAGACACCGGCCCGCGTGGCCCGCGCCTACGCGGAGGTCTTCCAGGGCCTGCACGCCGACCCGGCGGAGGTGCTGGAGACCACCTTCGCGCTGGACCACGACGAGCTGGTCATCGTCCGCGACATCGAGCTGTACTCCACGTGCGAGCACCACCTCGTGCCCTTCCACGGGGTGGCGCACGTCGGTTACCTGCCGGGCTCCTCGGGCCGCGTGACCGGCCTGTCCAAGGTCGCCCGGCTCGTCGAGCTCTACGCCCGGCGCCCGCAGGTCCAGGAGCGGCTCACCCGCCAGGTCGCCGACGCACTCGTGGAGCACCTCGACGTCGCCGGGGTCATCGTCGTCATCGAGGCGGAGCACCTGTGCATGTCGATGCGCGGGGTGCGCAAGCCCGGAGCGCGCACCATCACCTCCACCGTCCGCGGCCAGCTGCGGGACGCGACGACGCGCGCGGAGGCGATGGCCCTGCTGACGGGGGCCGCACGGTGAGCCACCCCCTCCTCGACCGTCTCACCGCGGAGCGCACCCATCCGGGTCCCGTCGTCATGGGCGTCGTCAACGTCACGCCCGACTCCTTCAGCGACGGCGGCCAGTGGTTCGACGAGGACGCCGCCGTCGCGCACGGCCGCGGGCTGGTCGCCGCCGGCGCCGCGGTCGTCGACGTCGGCGGCGAGTCGACCCGTCCGGGCGCCTCCCGCCCCGACGAGGCCGAGGAGCTGCGCCGAGTCGTACCCGTCGTGCACGCCCTGGCCGGCGAGGGCGCGGTCGTCTCCGTGGACACCATGCGCGCATCCGTCGCCGCCGCGGCCCTGGAGGCCGGCGCCGCGATCGTCAACGACGTCAGTGGGGGCCTCGCCGACCCCGCGATGGCCGAGCTCGTCGCCTCCAGCGGCGCCCCCTTCGTCGTCATGCACTGGCGCGGGCACTCCACCGACATGTACGGCCCGGCGCAGTACGACGACGTCGCCGGCGAGGTCGCGGCGGAGCTCGAAGGGCGCGTCGCCACCCTGCTCGAGGCGGGCGCCACCCGCGACCAGCTCGTGCTGGACCCTGGTATCGGGTTCGCGAAGACCGCCGATCACAACTGGGAGCTGCTCCGGGACCTCGGGCGCATCGTCGACCTCGGGCTGCCGGTGCTGCTCGGCACCTCCCGGAAGGGCTTCCTCGGCAAGGTCGGACGCGTCGAGGGGCAGGAGCGGCGCGCGACCGAGCGTGACGTGGCCACCGCCGTGACGAGCGTGCACGCCGCCGCCGCCGGCGTGTGGTGCGTGCGGGTGCACGACGTGACCGCGACCGTCGACGCCCTGGACGTGGCGGGGGCGTTGCGCTCATGACTGACCGGATCAGGCTCGCGGGGGTGCGGGCACGGGGGTTCCACGGGGTGCTCGCCGAGGAGAAGCGCGACGGGCAGGAGTTCGTCGTCGACGTCGAGCTGGCGCTGGACCTCGCGCCGGCCGGGAGCAGGGACGACCTCACCCGCACCGTGGACTACGCCGAGGTCGGGGCCGACGTCGTGGCCCGGATCGAGGGGCCCTCGCTGGACCTCATCGAGGCCCTCGCGGAGCAGATCGCCGCCGACGCGCTGGCCCGCCCGGGGGTGCGCGCCGTCGAGGTGACGGTCCACAAGCCGGAGGCACCCGTGGGCGTGCCCTTCGGGGACGTCGCGGTCACGCTCAGCCGCACCCGTGCCGAGGACGTCGTCGTCGCGCTCGGGGCCAACCTCGGGGACCCGGTGGCCACGCTCGAGGCGGCGATCGCCGAGCTCGACGGGGTGCTCGACGGGGTGCGGCGGGCCCCCTTCGTCACGACGGACCCGGTCGGGCCGCCGGACCAGCCGCGCTACACCAACACCGTGGTCGTCGGCACGACCGCCCTCGGCCCGGAGGAGCTGCTGGCCGCCCTGCACGCCGTGGAGGCCAGGCACGGCCGGGTCCGCGACGTGCGGTGGGGCGCGCGCACCCTCGACCTGGACCTCATCCAGTACGGCGACCCGGCCCGGGAGCGCGACGTCACCTCGGGCGAGGAGACGCTGCTGCTGCCGCACCCGCGAGCCCACGAGCGCGCCTTCGTGCTGCACCCGTGGTCGCGGGTTGCCCCCGACGCCCTGCTGCGTGTCGATGGCACGCCGACCCCGGTCACCGAGCTGCTGGCGGGCGTCGACACGAGCGACCTGGAGGAGCTGGGGTGCTGAGGCACGGGCTGCGGGTCACCACCGTCCTCGTCACCGCCGTCGCGACCACGGTGCTCAGCTGGTCCGCCGGTCGCTGGTGGCTCAGCTCCGGGCACGCACCCGTCCAGGTCGGGTGGCTCGTGGGGGTGCTGCTCGTCGCCATGGCGGCGGTGCTTCTCTACGCCGGTCGGCCGATGTGGCGGATGCGGCGCGGCCGCGGGCACGTGGAGCCGCTCGTCGCGGCACGCCTGCTCGGGCTGGCCCAGGCGAGCGCCCTCACGGGGGCGATCGCCGGGGGTGTCTACCTCGGGCTGGCGCTCGTGCTCGTGCCGGACATCGGCTTTGCCGGTCGGGGGATCATGGCGCTGAAGCTCGGCTTCGCGGCCCTCGGCGCCGCCCTCATCGCGGTCGCCGGCATGCTCGTGCAGCGGTGGTGCCGGATCGACCGGGACGACGAGGACGAGGACGACGAGGCCTCGGAGCAGCGCAGCGGGGGCTGAGCCGTGCCGATGTGGCTGCGGGAGATCTGGGACCGGCTGGTCGCCTCCGACCCGGGACTCTCCCGGCTGCGGCTGGCGGTCGGGGGAGCCCTCAGCATGGTCACCGCCCTCGGGGTGGAGCTGGTCGCGGCCCGCCTGCTCGGGGCGGGTGGCAAGGCCTCGCTGCTGCTGATGATGCTCGGCGGCATCGTCGCGATGATGGGCTCGATGGTCCTCTCCGGGGTCGGCCCGGGCACGTGGGTGAAGGTGCGCACCGCCGTCTTCTTCCCGGTGGCCTTCGGCGTCGGGCTGACTCTCGGGACGCTCGCACACGTCGACACGCGGCTCACGCTCGCGGTGTTCGTGGTGATCTCCTTCGCGGCGGTCTTCGTGCGCCGCTTCGGGATCCCGTTCTTCTTCTACGGCTTCATGGCCTGGATCGGTTACATGATCTCGACGCTGCTGGGGGCGACCCCGGTCATGCTGCCGATCATGCTGCTGGCCCTGGTGATCGGCACCGCGTGGGTGCTGCTCCTGTCGCTGACGGTCCTGCGGGACAACCCGGCCCGCACCCTCCGGAGGACGCTGCGGGCCTTCCACGCCCGGGTGCGCACCGTCGCTGCCGTCTGTGCCGACCTCGCCGCGGTCGACGTGACCGACGAGCGGGAGCTGCGGCGGTGGCAGGCCCGTCTGCACGCGCACCAGCGTCGGCTCACCGAGGCCGCGCTGATGATCGAGGCCGTGTCGGGGCAGCAGTCGCTGCCCAGCGCCCGGGCCGGGAACGGCTGCGCAACCACGCCCTGGACACCCAGCTCGCGCTGGACTCCCTGGCCGGGTCCGTGGAGGCGATCGCGACGAGCGTCCCGACACTGGCCGCCCGGACCGCCGCCGTCGCCGCGGCGGTCGCGCGACGGGACCCCGCGGGTGCACGTCGTGCCGTCGACGAGCTGCGTGTGCGCGTCGCGGAGAGCCCCGGTCTGGAGGCCGAGGTGTGGTGGCCGGTCTACCGGCTCACCGAGGCGGTGGCGGAGTTCGCGGACGTGGCGGAGCGGGACCCCGACCGGGGCGAGGCGGACGGCGAGGTCGAGGACGCGTCCACCGACTTCCACTCCGCCGTGGAGCTGATGATGGGCAACCTGCCGAGCGCGGCCCGCCTCGCCCGAGAGGTCCCGCCGAGGGGGCCGCGCTGGCTGCTGGCGCGGATGTCGATGAACACCCGCCAGTCACTCCAGGTCGCGGTCGCGGCCTCGCTCGCCGTGGTCGCCGGCTCGCTGCTCTCCCCGGGCAGGTACTACTGGGCACTCATCGCGGTCTTCGTCACCTTCACCGGCACCGCGACCCGGGCGGAGTCGGTGCGCAAGGCGCTCTACCGGCTGCTGGGCACGCTGCTCGGGCTCGTCGTCGCGATGGTCCTCGCCCACCTGACCGCGGGCGACCCGGTCCTGGTCCTCACGGTGATCGTGGCCAGCCTCTTCTGCGGCTTCTACCTGCTGCGGGTCTCCTACGCGATGATGATCTTCTTCATCACGATCATGGTCGGTCAGCTCTACACCGTGCTGGGGCGCTACTCCGACCACGTGCTCGTGCTCCGGTTGGAGGAGACCGCCATCGGCGCCGTCATCGGCATCGTCGTGGCGCTGGCCTTCCTGCCGCTGTCCACCCGCGACACCGTGCGAGTGGCCCGCGACGGGGTGCTGGAGACCCTTGCCCTCGCGATGGAGACCGCGGCAGGCCGGATCGACGAGGCGGGCCCCTCTCCGGTCCCCACCGGCGGGGACGAGACGAAGGGGGAGGAGCGGCCCGCGGAGCTGGAGGAGCTGACCCGTCAGCTCGACGACGGGGTGCGCCAGCTCGTGCTCGTGGCCACCCCCTTCTCCCGGCCGGCGATGTGGGGCAGTGCCGGGCGGCACCTGCGCTACCGGCTCACCCGGTACGGGGCGATCGCGGACAACGTCCGGGCCCTGACCGTCGGAATGCGCCGCTCACCCGTCACCGACGAGCCCGCCCTGGCCGAGGTCGCCCGATCCCTCGCGGAGACCGCCCGCGGCCTGACGGCGAAGGGGGACACCGGCCGGGTGCCGAGCGGTGACGGCTGGGAGCGGATCAGCCAACGGCTGCACGCCCGGATGCCCGACGAGCCGCCCCCGCCGCACTACGAGGTGGTCCGGCCGCTGCTGCAGATCAGTGACCTGCTCGCCGAGATCAGTCCGCGGATCATGGAGGCGCGGGCCGGGTAGAGGTCCGGGCGCTCGTCTATTCGGTCGCTCGGACCTCGACCCGTTCGGGCACCGACCGCTCCCGCCGCGATCCGGGTGCCGGTGGTGTCGGGCTCGACGTTGCCGACGACGAGGGCGAGCAGCGACAGGACGCCCAGGGCGAGCAGGAAGAGGCCGGCACCGATCCGACGAGCCGGATCTGCACGGTCTCCCGGCTCCAGTGGATCGGGGACTCCCTTCAGAGCGGCTCGGCCCAGACGACCCAGTTGCCCTCGTAGTGACCGTCCTCGAAGGAGGTCTGCGGGTCGCAGGTGATCATCCGCAGCACGGGGTCGGGGTTGTCGTAGTCCCAGATGGAGTCGTCGTCCGGCACGCCCGACTTGCTGGCCGCCTCGGAGCGGGTGACCCGGAACTTCACCTGCTCGCCGGAGGTGTACTCCACGGTGACGACGTCCCCGGCGGAGGCCTTCGGCAGGTTCCAGAAGACGTCCGGGTTGCTGCCGTGGTTGATGTGCCCGACGAGGATGCTGGCGCCCGCGAAACCGGGCTTGGGCCAGCCCGGTTCGGCGTACCACCCCGCGGTGCCGAAGGGGGGTGCCAGCACGTTCTCGGAGTCCAGCTGGGTGGCCTGCAGGTTGGCGTCGACGAGCTCCTCGCCGCCGGAGTCGACGAGGACCCGGCTCGGGCTGCCGTCGGGTGCCAGGGTGCTGCCGTCGGAGTCGCTCGTGCTGGAGGAGGAAGGCGATGACGATGCACTGGAGGAGGAGCTGGAGCTGCTGGAGCTCGTCGACTCCTTGTCCTTCGTCTCCTTCTTGGGCCTGTGCTGCTGCGCCTTCGACGTGCTCGAGGGCGATGTGCTCGAGATCTCGCTCGGCGGCACGTAGGTGCCGGGGGAGACCGAGTTCTGGGCGTCGTCGCGTTGCACCCACCAGGCCCCGCCGGCGACGGCTCCACCGAGGATGAGGACGAGTGCTGCGACCAGCAGCATCGCCGTGCGTCGGTCGGGTCGCTTCCGGTTGCGCTCGGGTCGCGTCGGTGGCGTGCTCACGTGGTGATCCCTTCCCCCTGAAACCGTCTCGCTCGGGCCGCGCAGAGCGCGGCCCGAAGGAGACTATCCACACTCCCTGAACAAATGGTGGGCCCCCGGTCGATCTCGACCGGGGGCCCACGTCGTGTGCGTGGCTGGCTCAACTCATACCGAGCCGGTGCCCTGTGCTCAGTTCTGCTCCGAGCGGCGGCGGGCGGCGAAGACCGCGCCGGCGCCAGCACCGAAGAGCAGCAGCCCACCGAGGCCCAGCGCGGCGTTGTTGGCGCTGGCGTCCTTCAGCTGGCCGCCGTCGGTCTGGACGACGTCCGGGACCTGGGGCTGACCGGCGTCACCGGAGTCGTCGGTCTGCTCGGCGTCGCCCTCGCCCTGGCCCTGGTCGTCACCGTTGTCGGTGTCGCCCTCGTCCTGGCCCTGGTCGTCACCGTTGTCGGTGTCGCCACCGTTGTCCTGGTCGTCGCCGTCACCGTTGCCGGTGTCGCTGTCGGCCCAGGGGGCGCGGTACTCGACGTTGCAGGCGCTGCCGGGGGTCTCCTCGGTGTCACCGGCCGCGTCGACGCAGTCCTGGGAGAGGATCCGCACGTAGTCGGCGCCCTCGACGAGGTCGAAGGTGTTGGAGACCTCGCCCTTCTCGACGTCCCACGTGTAGGAGGTGAGCTCCTCGTGGTCGCCGTCGAGCACCTGGATGATCAGGGTGCCCGCCTGCTTGGCGGTGCCCTCGACGGTGAAGACGTTGTCCTTCAGCGGCAGCGAGCCCGGCTCGTCGAACCAGTCGTTCTCCTCCGGCTCGGTGGGCTCGGTCGGCTCGTCGCTCTCGCCGACCTGGATGGCGCCCACGACGTTGTCCTCGGGCGCGGTGCACTCGAGGTTGAGCACGAAGCCGGTGTCGGTGGTCAGGGCTGCGGTGAAGTCGCCCGCCGTGATCTCGGCCTCGCCCTCCTCGGCAGGAGCGGTCTCGGCCTGGCCCGTGCCGGTGGCGACCGTCGTGACGCTGCCCTCGGCCGGGACCTCGGTCTCCGGGACGGTCAGGTCCGCGGTGCGGTCCTGGCCGTCGAAGGTGTAGTTCGTGGTCGAAGTGCCCTCAAGCGTCTTGATGTTCAGGGCGCGCATCTGCGACTGGGCGTCGTCGCCCGGGGTGACGGCGGCCTTGATGCTCGGGGCCGGGATCTCGGCGCCCGGCTCGACCTGCTCGGGAGCGCCGATGGTCAGGTCCACGGTCCACGGGTCGTTGAAGTTGATGCCCAGGTCAGGCACGGCGCAGGTGTAGCTCAGCGTGTTGCTCACGTCCGCCTGGGCCGGCGCGGCGGTGAAGAGCCCGAGACCGACGGTCCCGAGCCCGGTGACGAGTGCGGCGCCGACGGACAGCCCGCGGCGAGTGGCGTGGCGCTTGGCCATGAAGTGACTCCCCTTGCGTAGTGAGTGCGCACCCCTGCGGCTGCGCCTTCCACGTGCAACTTAACGGCCGCTGGGAGTGGGGGCAAGGATTTCCCAGCACTTTCTTACCGGCGGGTTACTTCACCTTGGGATTACGGAGTGGTCTCGGATCGGCTACTTGTCGATATCTCCGACGACGAAGAACATCGACCCGAGCACCGCGACGAGGTCCGCGACGAGGCAGCCCGGCAGCAGCTCGGAGAGCACCTGGACGTTGCCGAAGGAGGCCGAGCGCAGCTTCAGCCGCCACGGGGTCTTCTCCCCGCGGGAGACGAGGTAGTATCCGTTGAGGCCGAGCGGGTTCTCCGTCGCGGTGTAGAGCTCGCCCTCGGGGACCTTGAGCACCTTCGGCAGACGCTGGTTGATCGGGCCCTGCGGGAGGGAGCGCAGCCGCTCCACGCAGGCATCGGCCAGGTCGAGGCCGACGTGGGTCTGCTCGAGCAGCACCTCAAGGCGCGCCAGGCTGTCGCCGGCGGTGCGGGTGACGACCCGGCCGGGACCCCCTTCGGCGAAGAGCTCACCGTAGGCGAGGTACGGCGCGTCGCGCCGCAGGTCCAGGTCGACCCCGGAGGCACGGGCGATCGGCCCCGAGACGCCGTAGGACTCGGCGAGCGAAGGGGGCAGCACGCCGACCCCCTTCGTCCTCGCCTGCAGGATCTCGTTGCCGACGAGCAGCGACTCCAGCTGCGGCATCCGCTTGCGCACCGCCGCGACCGCCGCGGAGACCCGGTCCAGCCAGCCGGCCGGCAGGTCCTGGTAGAGGCCACCGACCCGGTTGAACATGAAGTGCATCCGCCCGCCGGAGATCTCCTCCATGACCGACTGGATCTCCTCCCGCTCGCGGAAGGAGTAGAAGATCGGCGTCATCGCGCCCAGCTCGAGGGGGTAGGAGCCGAGGAACATCAGGTGGTTCAGCACCCTGTTCAGCTCCGCGAGGAGGGTGCGGGCCCAGACCGCCCGCTCCGGCAGCTCCATCCCGAGCATCCGCTCGACGCCGAGCACCACGCCGAGCTCGTTGGCGAAGGCGGAGAGCCAGTCGTGGCGGTTGGCCAGGACGGTGATCTGCCGGTAGTCGCGGACCTCGAAGAGCTTCTCGGCGCCGCGGTGCATGTAGCCCACGACGGGTTCGGCAGAGATGATGCGCTCGCCGTCGAGGGCCACGCGCAGCCGCAGCACGCCGTGCGTGGCGGGGTGCTGCGGGCCGATGTTGAGCACCATGTCGGCGCTCGCCAGGGACGCGTCCCCGACTCCGACGTCCAGCGTGCGCGCGGTGGGACTGGCCATGGCGCCAGTATGGGGTACGCGAAGGGGGCTTGCCGCAGCGGCAACCGCTGGCACCATGGCCCGGTGCCTCCTCGTCCCCGTGCCCGACGCGTCCTGGCCGCAGCAGCGGTCGTGACGGTGGCCGCCGGCGTCGCCGCGGGCTGTGCCTCCCCCTCGAGCTGGACGCCGGGGCAGGACGCGGTCGTCGATGCCGAGACCGTGCTGGACCCGTGGTTCGAGGCGGTGCGGACGGCCGACGAGGCGGCGGCGACGATCGTCGTCATGGGCGACTCGGTGAGCGAGGGGGCAGGGCTCGACACCCCCCGGAAGCGCTGGGTCGACCGGTTGCAGCGCGGCCTGCGCTCGCGAGCCGGTACGCCGGGCTGCGAGGCCGGCCCCGCCGGGTACCACGGCACGACCTCCCTGGTGCCGACGTTCTACCAGACCGAGACCCTCCCCGACCCGGCCGTGGAGGGGAGGGCCGAGCGGGCCCTCGAGGTCGGGCCCGGCGGGCGCTCGATGCGGCTCGCGCCCGGCGGGAGCGTCGCCTGGCCGGTGCAGGCCACCGGCGTCGACGTCGGCTACCGCACCCAGAGCGGGGGCGGCCGGGTGGTCTTCGAGGTCGACGGCGAGCGCCGGGGGTCGCGCACGACCGCCGTGGAGGGCGAAGGGGGCCGGGCCGTGTGGTCCTCCCCGGAGCTGGGGCCCGGGCGGCACGTCGTCACCGCGCGCAACGTCAGCGACGAGCCGGCGCCGGTGACCGTCACCGACCTCATCCCGTACCGGGGGGACCGGGACCGGTGCGTGCACGTCCTCGACGCCTCCCGGTCGGGCGTGCGGCTCGCGACGATCGTGCGTACGCCGGGCTACCTCGCGGACACCCTCTCGCTGCAGCCCGACCTGCTCATGGTGCCGCTCGGTTTCAACGACATCATCGCCCGGACCTCGCCGGAGGAGTTCGGGCGGGACCTGGGCCGGCTCGTCCGGGAGTCCCGGTCCTTCGGGTACGAGGGGCCGGTGCTCCTCGTCGGGTGGTTCACGCCCGACCTGTACCCGTGGCACCCGGCGTGGCGGGACTACCTCGACCAGATGCAGGGAGCCACCCGGATCGAGGGGGTCAGCTTCGTCAACCTCGCGCCGGTGCTGCCGCCGGTGCGCGAGGCCCCGGACGGGATCTACGTCGACCGCCTGCACCCTTCGGCCAAGGGGCAGCCGCTCATCTCCCGGGCGCTCCTGCCCGCGCTCGCGCCCCGCGCGGAGTGAGCCGGTGGGGGTGAGGCGGGCCGCTCCGGTGGCGAGGCGGTCGGCTCAACGGGTCGTGTCGGCGGTGATCCGGCGGCGGCCCCAGAGGAAGTCGCCCAGGCCGGGGCCGGTGAGGGCGCCCGCGTGGGAGGCCCGGGAGAGCGCGGCGAGGTAGCCGGCCGGGTCGGTCCTCGCCTGCTCGATCGGCGGGCGGGTGCCGTCGATGCCCAGCTCCCGCAACGCCTCCCGTTGGGTGCACACCTCCAGACGAAGGGAGTCCATCGCCACGTGGGCCGTCAGGTCGCAGCTGCCGTCCGGCGCGGGTGGGCAGACCGCGCCGTCGCGGTAGCCGACGAGCGTGCCCTCCGGCGGCCGGGTGTCGGTGAGGTGGCCGTAGTCGATGACGAGCAGCAAGCCGGAGCCGATGGTGCTGGTGAGCCCCGCCAGCGCTTGGTCGCGGGCGCGTCCGACCTCGACCGCTTCGCCCGGCGCGTAGGGGCCGGGCCACCACCGGTCGGCCCACTGCGCGTCCGACCCGGTGAGCGGGGCGCCCGGGTGCTCGGCGCCGGCCTCGTCGAGGAGGACCTCACGGAGGGTGCCGTCCTCGTCGGCGCGGGCGATCGGGCAGGGCACGACGTCGAGCCACTCGTGGGCGAGGACGAGCGCGTCCCGTGGGCCGCCCAGGTCGGGCAGGTCGGCGCCGCCGGGGGAGGCCAACCAGTCGATGCGCGGGTCGAGGTGGTCGGGGCGGGGAACGACGTCGACCCCGAGGAGCCCGAGGTCCGGGTCGCGCTCCGCGGTGAGGTCGGCGAGCGCGGTGAGCAGTTCGCCTCTGCCGCAGCCGATGTCGATGACCCGGCGCAGCCCCTCCCGGGCGGCAAGCTCCAGCAGCGCCTCGGCGAGTAGTCCGGCCGCCGATCCCTGGGCGGACGTCGCGAAGTGCCCGGCCGGCCCCTCGGGGCGGCGGTAGAAGCCCCTTTCGTCGTACAGCGCCTGCTGCCACGCCTGCTCCCACGTCCGCACCCGGCCATTCTCACCCAGACCGGGTTCGCGGGTAGCGTCCTGCGGGTGAGTACGCCACCACAACGGCCCGCCGGGCGCCCCATCCTGCGTGTCGGAGTCGTCGGCACCGGGCGCGTGGGCGCGGTGCTCGGAGCCGCGCTGCGATCCGCCGGCCACGAGGTCGTCGCCGCCTCCGCGGTCTCCCGGGACTCCCGCGACCGGGCCGAGCTGCTGCTGCCCGAGGTGCCCATCCTGCCGGTCCCCGAGGTCGTCGAGCGCGCCCAGCTGGTGCTGCTCGCCGTGCCCGACGACGCCCTGGCCGACCTCGTCGCGGGACTGCACCGCACCGGTGCCTGGCGTGAGGGGCAGCTCGTGGCGCACACCTCGGGCCGGCACGGGCTGGCCCCCTTCGCCCCGGTCGCGGGGTCGGTGCTCGGCATGGCGATCCACCCGGCGATGACCTTCACCGGGACCAGCCTCGACCTCTCCCGGCTGCCCGAGGCCTGCTTCGGGGTCACCACGCCCGAGGAGATGCGCCCGGTTGCCGAGGCGCTCGTCGTCGAGATGGGAGGGGAGCCGGTGTGGGTACCGGAGCAGGCGCGCGGTCGCTACCACGCAGCCCTCGCACACGGCTCCAACCACATGGTCACCCTCGTCGCCCAGGCGATGGAGGTCCTCACCACCGCCGGCATCGAACCCGCCGACCGGGTGCTTCGCCCGCTGCTGCAGGCCAGCCTGGACAACGCGCTCGCCGGGGGTGACACCGCTCTCACCGGACCCGTCGCGCGCGGTGACGCCGGTACGGTGACCGCGCACCTGAGCGAGCTGGCCGACCTGCCGGAGGACATCCGACCCGCCTACCACGCCCAGGCGCGGGCCACCGCCCGACGGGCCGTCCGCAGCGGACGGCTGCGGGGCGAAGCCGCCGAGCAGATCCTGCACGTCCTCGACGAGGAGCAGCCATGAGCGAGACGACCCTTCCCTCGATCGCGCGCACCCGCGCCGAGCTGGCGCCCGCGCGCGACCGTCTCGACGACGGCGACGTCGCCGTCGTGATGACGATGGGCGCGCTCCACGAGGGGCACGCCGAGCTCATCCGCACCGCCCGCACGCGTGCCCGGCACGTGCTCGTGACGATCTTCCTCAACCCGCTGCAGTTCGGGCCGGGGGAGGACCTCTCGAAGTACCCGCGGACCTTCGACGACGACCTGGCGATCTGCACCCGCGAAGGGGTCGACCTCGTCTTCGCGCCGACCCCCGACGTGATGTACCCGGAGGGGGAGCCGGGGGTGCGCATCTCCGCCGGGCCGCTCGGGGACGTGCTCGAGGGGCAGTCCCGGCCCGGGCACTTCGACGGGATGCTCACCGTCGTCGCCAAGCTCATGCACCTCACCCGCGGGGACCTCTTCTACTTCGGGCAGAAGGACGCCCAGCAGCTGCTGCTCGTGCGGCGGATGTCCCGCGACGTGGACTTCGGCGCGACCGTCGTCGCGGTGCCCACGGTCCGCGAGAGGGACGGCCTGGCGATGAGCAGCCGCAACACCTATCTCTCGGAGAACGACCGGCAGACCGCCCTCGTGCTCTCCCGGGCGCTGTGGGCCGGTGCCGAGCACGCTGAGGAGGGCCCCTCCGCCGTGCGCCGCGCCGCCCGCGAGGTGCTCGTCACCGAGCCGCTCGCGCTCGTGGACTACCTCGTGCTCGTCCACCCGGACACCCTCGAGGAGGTGCCCGAGTGGTACAAGGGCGAGGCGCTGCTCGCGGTCGCCGCCAAGGTCGGCACGACCCGGCTCATCGACAACACCCCCGTGCTGCTGGGGCCCGGAGGGGGCGCGCTGCCGGTCTTCTCAGACGAGCGCGTGGGGTGACGTGCCCGGCCTCTGAGATACTGCAGGACGGTCAACCGCCGACAGAAGGACATCCACCGTGCAGCGCTTCATGCTCCACAGCAAGATCCATCGGGCCACCGTCACCCAGGCGGACCTGCACTACGTGGGCTCGCTGACCATCGACCGTGACCTCATGGACGCCGCCGACATGCTCCCCGGCCAGCAGGTGGACGTCGTCGACGTCGACAACGGCAACCGGCTGACGACCTACGCCATCGAGGGGGAGCGCGGCACCGGCATCATCTGCATCAACGGCGCCGCCGCCCGCCTCGTCCAGCCCGGCGACACCGTGATCATCATCGCCTACGCCGCGATGGACGACGCCGAGGCGCGCGACTTCGAGCCGCAGGTCGTCTTCGTCGACGACGAGAACGCGATCGTCGACGTCGACCACGACGCCGGCGACGTGCCCGACGGGTACGGACTGTCCACCTCAGCGGTCACTGCGCGCTCCCACCCGCAGGGCACGGAGGGATGAGCGGTCCCGGCGTGGTCTCGCTGCCGCGGCGGCTGGCCGCGCCGGCCCCGGGCTGGTCCACGACCGCCGAGGTCATCGTCGTCGGCTCCGGCATCGCCGGCCTGACCTGCGCGCTGCGACTGCGTGAGCAGGGGCGCCAGGTCCTCCTCGTGACCAAGACCCGCCTCGCCGCGGGCTCGACCGCCTGGGCGCAGGGCGGCATCGCCGCCGCGCTCGACGAGGCCGACTCCCCGCAGGACCACCTCGAGGACACCCTCGTCGCCGGGGTCGGGCTGTGCGACGAGGACGCCGTGCGCACCCTCGTCACGGAAGGGCCGCAGCGGGTGCGCCAGCTCGCCGCCGCAGGGGCGAACTTCGACCTCGACGAGGCCGGCCACATCCTGCTCACGCGCGAAGGGGGCCACCACGCCGACCGCATCGCCCACGCCGGCGGCGACGCCACCGGTGCCGAGATCTCCCGCGCGCTCCTCGCGGCGCTCGCGGCCGTCGCCGACGATCCCGGCATCGAGGTCATCGAGGACGCGCTCGTGCTCGACCTGCTCACGTGTGCCGACGGGCGCGTCTGCGGGGTGACGCTGCACGTCATCGGCGAGGGCGAGCACGACGGGGTCGGCTCGGCGCACGCCCGCGCGGTGGTGCTGGCGACGGGGGGCCTGGGCCAGATCTACACCTCCACGACGAATCCCCCGGTGGCCACCGGCGACGGGATGGCCGCCGCCCTTCGCGCCGGTGCCGTCGTCACGGACCTGGAGTTCGTCCAGTTCCACCCCACCGTGCTCTACCTCGGGGAGGGCTCGACCGGCCAGCAGCCGCTGATCTCCGAGGCGGTGCGCGGGGAGGGCGCGGTGCTGCGGGACGAGCGCGGTGAGGCCTTCATGCAGGGGGTGCACCCGCTCGCCGACCTCGCCCCGCGCGACGTCGTGGCCCGGGCGATCCTCGACCGGATGGCCGCGACCGGGGCCGAGCACGTGTGGCTGGACGCGAGGGCGCTCGGGGCGGACTTCCTTACCCGGCGCTTCCCGACGATCCTCGCGCGCTGCCGGGACCTCGGGATCGACCCGGCCACCGACCTGCTGCCCGTGGCGCCGGCCCAGCACTACGCCTCGGGCGGGGTGCGCGTCGACCTGCACGGTCGCAGCTCCCTCGACGGCCTCTGGGCCGTCGGCGAGGTCTCCTGCACGGGGGTGCACGGGGCGAACCGGCTCGCGTCGAACTCGCTGCTCGAGGGGCTGGTCTTCGCCCACCGGGCCGCCGAGGACGTCCACGACCGGATCGCGAAGGGGGCGCTGCCCCAGTCCCGCCCGGTCGAGGACGGGCCCACTGGTGCGTTGGTCGACGGCGAACGCCGGATCGAGCTGCAACGGCTCATGACCCGGGGTGCCGGACCGGTCCGCAGTGCCGGGCCCGCCGCCGAGGCGCTGGGGTCCTTGGCGGAGCCGTCGGGTGGTGCGGAGCCGGGGCCGGAGGCCTGGGAGAGCACCAACCTGCTCCACCTCGGGCAGGTGCTGCTCACCGGTGCGCTGCTGCGCGAGGAGAGCCGCGGCGGGCACGTGCGCAGCGACCACCACGAGCGCGACGACACGAACTGGTGCGCCCACCTGCTGCAGGTGCGCGACCCGGAGGACGGCGAGGTCGCCGTGATCAAGCTGGAGGTCGAGCCGGCGGTGCCGGAGGGGGAGCAGTGATGGTGGCGGACTTCCCGCTCGAGGCGGCGCGGCGGCTCGTCCGGGACGCGCTGGACGAGGACCTGGGGCCCGACGGCCTGGACGTGACGAGCATGGCGACGATCCCGGCCGAGCAGCGCGGGGCCGGCCACGTCGTCGCCCGTGAGGCGGGGGTGCTCGCCGGTGGCCCGGTCATCGGTCTCGTGCTCGAGGGGGTGGCGGCGAGGACCGGGGGCCGGCCCCCTTCGCTCGAGGTGGCGGTCGAGGACGGGCAGCGGATCGCGGAGGGCGAGGTGCTCGCCGTGCTCGAGGGTCCGCTGCAGCAGGTGCTCATGGCCGAGCGGACGGCGCTGAACCTCCTCTCCCGGCTCTCCGGGGTCGCCACGCACACCCGCCGCTGGGCGGACGCACTCGCCGGGAGCGGCTGCTCGGTGCTCGACACCCGCAAGACGACGCCGGGGATGCGCGCGCTGGAGAAGTACGCCGTGCGCGCCGGGGGCGGTCGCAACAAGCGGATGGGGCTCTTCGACACCGCGATGGTCAAGGACAACCACCGGCACGCCGCCGGCGGTGTGGGGCCGGCGTTCGCGGCCATCCGGCAGCGCTTCCCCGACGTCGCGATCGAGGTCGAGGTGGAGAGCCGGGCCGAGGCGATCGAGGCGCTGGAGGCGGGGTCACGCTTCCTCATGTGCGACAACATGAATCCGTCGCTGCTGCGGGAGACGGTGTCCGCCGCCCGCGAATGGGCCTCCGCGAGAGGGGACTCGGTCGAGATCGAGGCGACCGGCGGACTCAGCCTCACCCTCGCGGCCGACTACGCCGCCACCGGCATCGACTGGATGAGCGTCGGTGGCCTCACCCATTCCTCTCCGATCATCGACCTCGCCCTCGACCTGGTCTGACCCCGCCCCCACACAAATGCTGCAGGCTCGACGAAGTCCTGCTGGTCCCTGGGCGGGGCGCATCATGGGGTGATGCTCACGGTGACCGGAATGACCAAGGCCTTCGGCGGGCGGCCGGTGCTGCGCGGCCTCGACGTCACCGTGGCGAAGGGGGAGGTCGTCGCCCTCGTCGGCCCCAACGGCGCCGGTAAGTCCACCGCGCTGCGGTGCATCGTCGGTGCCGACACGCCTGACGAGGGTGAGGTGCTGCTCGACGACGCAGCGCTCGACACCCGCAGGCCGACGACCCGCAGTGCCCTGTGCGCAGTGCTTGGGGACTTCGGGGTGATGCCCGAGCTGACCGTCACCGAGCACCTGGACCTGCTCGCCCGCGCGCACTCCGTCGCCTCGCCCGGGCAGGTCGTCGACGAGGCGCTCGCGGGGGCACGGATCGAGCACGTCGCCGACCAGCTGCCGAGCACGCTCTCCTCGGGGCAGGCCCAACGCTTCGCGCTCGCGACCGCGATGGTCCGGCCGTGGGAGCTGCTGCTCGCCGACGAGCCCGAGCAGCGCCTCGACGACGCCGGGCGGCAGTGGCTCGGGGACTGGTTGGCCGGGCACGCGGCCACGGGACGGTCCGTGCTCATGGCCTGCCACGACCCGGACGTGGTGGCAGGCAGCGGCGCGCGGGTGGTGACCCTCGCCGGTGAGGACTGACCCGAACCGCGGCGAGGTCGAACCCGGTGAAGCTGCGGCCGCCGACCGCCGTGGCGACCGCGTCGCCGCCCGGGAGGTGCTGCGGCGACGACGCCGCGGGAGCCGGGCCACCCCCTTCGGCCAGCTGGTCCAGGACTGGTACGTCGGGATCTTCATCACCGCGACCCTGCTGATGATGCTCTTCGCGGCCACGGGCAGCGCGATCCTCACGCCGGACTGCAGCGCCTCGGCCTGCCTCGAGCCGACCGGGTACCGCGTCGTCGCCGCCGGCCTCGCCGTCGTCGGGGTGGTCGGGCTCTTCCTCGGACTGCGTGCCGCCGGCCCGGCATCGAGCGACCCCGGCACGGCGACCTGGCTGCTGTCCTCACCGGCGGATCGGTCAGTGCTGCTGCGGGGCACCGTGATCCGCGCGGTGGGTGTGGCGCTGGTCGCTGGTGGCGCGTGGGGTGTCCTCGTCGGCTTCGCACTCGTGGGCGGCTCCGGTGGTGGCGCAGCGGTCGCGCTCCCGGTGCTCGCCTGTGCCGGGGCCGGGCTGCTGTGCGTCCTGCTGCTCGTGCCGCTGGTGGTCCGGCTGCAGGGCGGCCATGTCGGACCGGCGAGGTCCCTGCGTGCGGTGCCCGACGCCGAGCTGGCCCGGGCCGGACGGGCCGTCGAGGCGCTCGGTGCGGCGACCCTCATGCTCGACACCACCGCCCTGGACTCGCTGGCGACGCGGCGGCGCCTCACCCGGCGAGGCCGCTACCGGAGCCGGCCGGGTGCCGGGGGACCGCTCCTCGGGATCCTCACCCACGAGCTGCGCGCCCTGGCCCGACGGGGCGGCCGGGTCGTCATCGGGCTCGCCGGTTGTGCCGGCGCGCTCGTGGCCGGGCTGCTGCTGGGGCGGTTCGTGGGCACGCTGCTGGCGGCGGTGGCCGTGCTCGTCCTGACCAAGTCAGTGGCCGGGGGCCTCACCACCTGGGTGACCACTCCGGGCCTGCGCCGCAGCGTGCCGCTGGACCCGGCACGGGTGACCGCGGTGCTCGGGGCGGCTCCGCTCGCCCTCGGGCTGCTCGGCTCCGTCGTCGCGCTCGCGCCGCTGGGGTCGTCGTGGTGGGGGCCCGTGCTGCTCGCCACCGGGTGCGCCGCGGGGGCGCTGCGCTCGTGCGATCCGCCGCCCGGGCTCGGGGTCGCGCTGTCCACGCCGGCCGGCGCGGTGCACGTCGGTCTGGTGCAGCGGCTCGTGCAGGGGGTGGACCTCGCGCTGCTCAGTGCGCTGGCGCTGCTCCTCGCACAGGCCCACGACCTCGGTGGGGGTGTCGTGGTCGTCGGGATCGGGCTGCTCGCGTGGCAGGTGGTGCGCGAGCCGTCGTGAGACGACGTGCGTGGCCCGGTCGCGAGACCACCCCCACACGGCGCGGATTCGGGGGGCGCGATGGTCGTCGATATCGTGGTGACCCGTGAGTGACGCCCCCATCGAGACCCCTGCCGACGACGAGCTGCCCGAGCAGATGCGCATCCGCCGCGAGAAGCGGGACCGGATCCTCGAGGGCGGTGGCGACGCCTACCCGGCGGGCGCCCCGCGCACCCACACCCTGGCCGAGGTGGGCGAGACCTGGGGCCACCTCGAGACCGGCGAGGAGACCCAGGACGTCGTCAGCGTCACCGGCCGGGTGATGTTCGTGCGCAACACCGGCAAGCTCGCCTTCGCCGCGCTGCAGGAGGGCATCGGCACCCGGCTGCAGATCATGCTCTCGCTCGCCGAGGTCGGGCAGGAGGCCCTCGACGCGTGGAAGCACGACGTCGACCTCGGCGACCACGTGGCCGTCACCGGCCGGGTCATCCGCTCCCGTCGCGGCGAGCTGTCCGTCATGGCGACCGAGTGGTCGATGGCCTCCAAGGCGCTGCGCCCGCTGCCGGTCCTGCACAAGGAGCTCTCCGAGGAGGCGCGGGTCCGCCAGCGCTACGCCGACCTCGTGGTCCGCCAGGAGGCCCGCGACATGGTCCGGCTCCGTGCGGCCATCGTGCGCGCGATCCGGGAGACGCTGCACGCGCAGGACTACATCGAGATCGAGACCCCGATCCTGCAGCTGGTCCACGGGGGCGCTGCGGCCCGTCCCTTCGAGACGCACATGAATGCCTTCGACCAGGGCATGTCGCTGCGGATCGCGCTCGAGCTGCCCTTGAAGAAGGCCGTCGTCGGCGGCGTGGACCGGGTCTACGAGATGGGTCGGCTCTTCCGCAACGAGGGCGTGGACTCCACGCACTCACCGGAATTCACCTCCCTGGAGGCGTACCAGGCGTGGGGCGACCAGTTCACGATGGCCGAGCTCATCCGCGACATCCACCTCGCTGCCGCCGACGTGGCAGGCACCCGACAGGTCACCACCTCCGCCGGCGAGGTCGACCTCGACGGCGAGTGGCGCTGGCTGCCCTTCTACGACGGGCTGAGCGACGCGGTCGGCGAGACCATCGACGTCGGGACCCCGCTGGAGCGCCTCCGCGAGATCGCCGATGCGAAGGGGGTCCAGCTGGACCCCGCGTGGGGGGCCGACAAGGCGGCCATGGAGCTGGTCGCCGAGCTCGTGGAGCCGACCTGCGTGCAGCCGACCTTCATCTGCGACTACCCGGCCATCGCCCAACCGCTCGCCCGCCCGCACCGGGAGAAGCCCGGCCTCATCGAGGCGTGGGACCTCTTCATCGGGGGAGTGGAGCGGGGGACCGCCTTCTCCGAGCTCATCGACCCGGTCATCCAGCGGGAGGTCCTCGAGGACCAGGCTCGTCGCGCCGCCGCGGGAGATGACGAGGCGATGCCCCTGGACGAGGACTTCCTGCGGGCGCTGGAGTTCGGCGCACCGCCGATGGGGGGACTCGGCCTCGGGGTCGACCGACTCATCATGCTCTTCACGGGAGCAGGTATCCGCGAAACCATTCTCTTTCCCCACCTGAAGCCAGAGGGCTGACATGGAGATCATCGAGCAGATCTGGCCCTACCTCGCCGCGCTCATCCCGACCGTTGGTGTCGCATTCCTCTTCTACTGGGTCGTGCGCTACATGATCGAGGCCGACCGCAGTGAGCGAAAGGCCCTGGCGAAATGGAATGCCGAGCACCAGCAGGCTCCGGACGTCAAGGGGAACATGGGCCGTTCGTCCCACAACAAGGCGCAGGAGCGGCCGCGTGGTGGGGACGCCAGCTCATGATCGGCAGGACCATTTCCCTGTGAGTTGGGCAACCTTTTCCATAAAGATCGCTGAATGCCGGATCTCGATGCGACTTTTCGCGTCGAGATGGTTACCGTTGATTCCGGTTGCCCACCTGCCGCAATGAATGGAGACCCCATGGCACAGCGAGTGCAGATCATTCTCGAGGACGACATCGATGGTGGCGATGCCACCGAAACCGTCACCTTCGGGCTCGACGGCGTGAATTACGAGATCGACCTCAATGACAAGAATGCCGCCAAGCTTCGCGACGCCCTCGCCGGATATGTCGGTGCCGGCCGTCGCGTCAGCGGTCGTCGCAACAGCGGGACCCGTCGCTCCTCCTCGTCCTCGAACAAGGAGGACCTGAGCCGCATCCGTGAGTGGGCGCGCGCCAACGGCTACGAGGTTTCCGACCGCGGTCGGATCAGCCGTGAGGTCCGCGAGGCCTACGCGAAGGCCAACGGCTGAGCGTGGGCACCACGGCGGCCGGGCTGGGCGAGGACCTCGCGGGGCTCGGCCGTCACCTGTCCTTCCTCGAGGTCCGGGTCGCCGGCGACGGTGACCCGGACCTCGACGTCCCGCTCGCCCGTGCGGACGAGCTCGCGCCGCGGTGGATCGAGGCCTACCGCGAGGTGACGACCGCGCAGTCCGGGTCGGCGCCCAAGGGGATGCCTGCCGCCTTCGTCCTGCAGTACCTGCTCGACCCGCTCGCCACGGTGATGGCCACCGCGGCCATGCGTACCGCGATCGCGCTCGACGCGACACCGGCGCTGTGGTCCATCGGCCTGGCCCCGGTCCATCTCTACCCGCAGGTCGTGCAGCTGCGGCCCGGCGGGCACCGGCGCATCGTGGACGACATGGAGCGCCACGAGGCGGCGTGGGACGGCTACCGCGCCACCGCCACCGACATCGCACAAGGGCTGCCGACCCCGGAGAAGATGTCCAGCCGGCAGCGCCTCGGCATGGTCGAGGACATGTGGGAGATCGCCCTGGCCCGGCTCGTCGGCGGGCCGCC
>NZ_BCSR01000023.1 GCF_001570965.1 Janibacter corallicola NBRC 107790
GGGGCCGCCGCAGGTCGCCGGCCGGCGGGGCACCGCCTTCCACGCGTGGGTCGAGGAGCACTACGCGCGGGCGGGGCTGGTCGACCTGCTCGAGCTGCCCGGCAGTGCCGACGAGGAGCTCGGGGACGTCGACCTGGCTCTGATGCAGCAGCGCTTCCTCGCCAGCGACTGGGCGGAGCGGGTGCCGTTGGACGTCGAGCTGTCCCTGGAGACGGTGGTCGGCGGACACGCGGTCCGTGGCCGGGTCGACGCGGTCTTCGCCGACGAGGACGGCGGAGTCACCGTCGTGGACTGGAAGACCGGGCCGCCGCCGCGCGACCCGGACGAGGCCGCGGTGCGGGCGGTGCAGCTCTCGGCCTACCGGATCGCCTACGCCCGCTGGCGCGGCATCGACCCGGAGCTGGTCCGGGGAGCGTTCTTCCACGCCTCGACCGGAGAGACGGTCCGGCCGCGGATGCTCGAGGAGGAGGCGTTGCTCGACGTCGTGGAACGGGGGCTCAGCGGGACGGGTCGATGACGTCGTCCGTGTCGTCCTCGACGAGCGGGGTGATCTCCTGGGTGTCGTGGTCATTCCCGCGCGCCGGCTGCCCGGACTCCGGCTCGTCGGGCTCCGGTTCGTCGGGCTCCGACTGGTCCGGCGCGGCCGGGGTGATCCGTCCCGTCGCGCCCGGGGTCCCGGAGTCCTCGGCAGCTGCCGGCGTCTCGTCCGCGGCGGGCGTCTCGGGCTCCTCGGGGTGTTCCGGCTCCTCGGCCGGCTCCGTCACGGCCACCGGGGTGGGCAGGTGCATGCCCTCGACCTCGACGGCGTCCGAGTCGTCCTCCCCGTCCTCGGCGCCGGTGTCCTCCGCGGCCGGGTCCTCGGCGCTCGAGTGGTCGTCGGCCGGGTCCTGCGCGGCCGGGTCCTCGACGCTCGGGTCGTCGTCCTCGGCCCCCGTGTCCTCGGCGGCCGTGCCGTCCCGCGGCTGCTCCGGCGACTCCTCGGGAGAGGAGGCGGCCCCCTTCGCCTCCGCGCCGGCCGCGGTCGCCCCGGCTGCCGCCGTCCCGGCGGTCCCCGGGGAGCCGGTGGCCTCGTCCCCGTCCGCCGGCTGCTCCTGCGGGGCCAGCTCCTCGTCGAGCTCGCGCAGCCGGGAGGCCTGGCGCTCGGCGCCGGTCTCGTCACCGGCGGCGATGACCGCCACGAGCGTGCGGGCCAGCTGCATCTGGTGGACCAGCCGGGCCCGCGTCAGCAGCCCGGCGTCCGGCCGCTCGATCCGCGCGTGCGCGTAGGACTCCAGGACGGTGTCGAGGGCCTCCGGCGAGAGCGCGCCGACCAGCTCCGCGAAGTCGTCCGCCGGGTCGGCCACCCGGGCCTCCTCCCAGCCGAGCAGCGCCTTGACGTCCGGCTCCTCCCCGTCGTCGGGGGTGGCCAGGATGCTGTGCTCGCCGACCGCGCCGTGGGTCGGGGTCGGGGTGAAGGACCACAGCTGCCGGTCCTGCAGATCGGACTCCCAGCGGTCGAGGAGCCGGGCGGGGACCCTCCCGGTGCCCGCAGCCCGGTCCAGATCGGCCAGCCGGCGGGTGCGGTGGGTCTCGGTGTCGTAGACGGGCACACCGGACTCCTCGTAGACGCCCGGCTCGAGGTTGTGCAGCTGCGCCAGGGTCCGGCCGATGCCGACCGCGAGGCGGGAACCGGCAGCGACGTCCTCGAGGAGGACCATCCGCCCGGTGAGGTAGGGATGCACGGCGGCCCGGCCCCCTTCGGGCAACGCCACCCAGCCCTTGACCGCCGGCACCGGCATCGTCAGGCGACGGGCGAGCAGCGAGAGCAGCGCCGCGGACTGCTCCAGCTGCGCCGACGCCGCGGCCGTGCGAGGGGAGCGGATCACCCACCGATGGTGGTCGTGGTCCTGGACGAAGGCCACCTCGTAGGGGTCGAGTGCCCCCTGCGGCACGACTCCCTCGACGGAGGAGGGGTCGAGGCCGGACACGGCGGCGCTGGCCAGCGCGGCGAGGGCGAGTGGTCCACGGGAGGTCACGGCCCCCACCGTACGAGGAACCGGCGCCAGATGGCCGCAGCGACGCCCGGTGCCGGGCATCCGTACCGTGGGGAGGGTGGACCACGACCCGATGCGCGACCTGCCTATGGCGACCTTCTCGCTGGATCGGGAGGGACCTGCCCGGGACCGGCCGGGCCGTCTGTCCGAGCTCCTCGGTGACCCCGACACCCGGGTGCTCGAGCTCTCCGGGGACCGTGCCCGGACGAAGGGGGAGGCCCTCGCCCTGCGGGCGCCGCGGCCCGGCGACCTGGAGCAGCTGACGCTGCACCTCGGGAGCCACGACGGCACCGAGTACGTCGCGGTGTGCCGGCCCTGCCCGGAGGAGGAGGGCACGGAGGCCAGCCGCGAGGAACAGCTGGAGGAGGCCCCCTTCGCCTCGCTGCGTCGCGCGGCGAGCGGGCTCTCGGAGCTGGACGTGGCGCTCTTCACCACCGCCCTCGGCCTGGCGAACTGGCACCACCGGCACCCGCGGTGCCCCCGCTGCGGCAACCCGACCGAGGTGGCCGCCGCCGGCTGGGTGCGCCGCTGCCCCCACGACGGGTCCGAGCACTACCCGCGCACCGACCCTGCCGTCATCATGGCGGTCACCGACGCGCAGGACCGGCTGCTGCTGGCCCGCAACGTCAACTGGCCGGAGGGACGCTTCTCCGTCCTCGCGGGATTCGTCGAGCCGGGGGAGACCTTCGCCGGCGCCGTCGCGCGGGAGGTCGCCGAGGAGACCGGGGTGCAGGTCGCGGACGTGGAGTTCGTCGCCGACCAGCCCTGGCCCTTCCCGGCCTCGCTGATGATCGGCTGCGCCGCACGGGCCACGACGAGTGAGATCACCCCGCAGCCGGAGGAGATCGCCGAGGCCAGGTGGTTCACGCGGGAGGAGTTCCTCTCGGACGTCGCCGCCGGGCGGGTCCTCACGGCCGGGCGGATGTCCATCGCAGCCCGCCTCATCGAGCGCTGGCTCGGGCGCCGACTGGACCGGCTGGGGTGACCGGCCCGGGCCTCGTCGGTGTCGGTCGCGGGTGAGACAGTGCACGGGTGAGCACCCCGGCCCTCCCGCAGTCCGCGGACCAGATCCTCGCCGCGCTCGATCCCGAGCAGCGCGAGGTCGCCGCGAACCCGAGCGGCCCCATGTGCGTGCTCGCCGGTGCGGGCACGGGCAAGACGCGCGCGATCACCCACCGGATCGCCTACGGGGTGCACTCCGGTGCCTACGTGCCGCCGCGGGTGCTCGCCGTGACCTTCACCGCCCGGGCGGCCGGGGAGATGCGCACCCGGCTGCGTGATCTCGGCGTCGCCGGCGTGCAGGCGCGCACCTTCCACTCCGCGGCGCTGCGTCAGCTGCACTACTTCTGGCCGCAGGCGATCGGCGGCGCGGCGCCGGAGATCCTCGGCCACAAGGCCCCGGCGGTCGGTGAGGCCGCGGCCCGGGTGGGGATGCGCCTGGACCGCAGCGAGCTGCGGGACGTGGCCGCCGAGATCGAGTGGTCCAAGGTCTCGCTGCTCACCCCGGAGACCTACCCGGAGGCCGCGCGGGCGGCGCGCCGGGAGCCGCCGGGCATGGACCCGACCGCGATGGCGCGGCTGATCTCGACCTACGAGGACGTCAAGGGGGAGCGCGGCGTCATCGACTTCGAGGACGTGCTGCTGCTGACCGTCGGCATCCTCGAGGAGCGGGAGGACATCGCGGCGACCGTGCGCTCCCAGTACCGCCACTTCGTCGTCGACGAGTACCAGGACGTCAACGCGCTGCAGCAGCGGCTGCTGGACCTGTGGCTCGGGGGCCGGGGCGACATCTGCGTCGTCGGCGACCCCGCCCAGACCATCTACTCCTTCACGGGGGCCACCCCGGAGCACCTGCTGCGTTTCGGCCGGACCCATCCCGGGGCCGAGACCGTGCGCCTCGTGCGCAACTACCGCTCCACCCCGGCGGTGCTCGGGCTGGCCAACCGGCTGCTCACCGACCCCTCCGGCGGGCGCCGGCACGGGTCCGTGGAGCTCGTGGCCCAGCGCGAAGGGGACAGCTCGGCTTCCCGACCGCGGCTCACCGCCCTCGACGACGACCCCGCCGAGGCGGCGTGGGTCGCCGAGCGGATCGGTGAGCTCGTCGAGCAGGGGAGGCCGCTGCGCGAAATCGCGGTGCTCTTCCGGACCAACGGGCAGTCGGAGGGCTTCGAGTCCGCGCTCACCGACGCCGGCATCCCCTACCTCGTGCGCGGCGGCGAGCGCTTCTTCTCCCGCAAGGAGGTGCGCGAGGCGGTGCTGCTGCTGCGCGGCGCCGCCCGCACCGACGACGGGAGCAAGCCGCTGCCCGCCCTCGTCGAGGACGTCCTCGGCGGCATGGGCTGGCAGCCGGAGGCGCCCGCCGGCAGCGGCGCCGTGCGGGCCCGCTGGGAGTCCCTCAAGGCGCTCGTCGACCTCGCCGGCCGGCTCGCCGCCAACCACCCGCAGGCCCGGTTGCCGGAGCTGGTGGGGGAGCTGGACGAGCGGGCCGCCGCCCAGCACGCGCCGGACGTCGAGGGCGTCACGCTCGCCTCGTTGCACGCCGCCAAGGGGCTGGAGTGGGACGTCGTCTTCCTCGCGGGCTGCTCCGACGGGCTGCTGCCGATCGTCATGGCCGAGGGCGCCGAGGAGATCGAGGAGGAGCGGCGCCTCATGTACGTCGGCGTCACCCGTGCCCGCGACGTGCTGCACCTGTCCTGGTCGCGGGCCCGCACCCCGGGCGCGCGCGCCAGCCGCCGGGTCAGCCGCTTCCTCGACCAGACCAGCGGCATCCTCGGTGAGGGCGCGCGCTCACAGCCCAAGGGCTCCCGCTCCCGCTCCCGCGGCCGGCTCAAGGGCGCCCGCCCCCGGTCCTGCAAGGGCTGCGGCAGCGAGCTCGTCACCGCCGCGGAGCGGGCCTCCGGGCGCTGCGCGAACTGCCCGCCCGGCTATGACGAGGCGACCTTCGAGCGGCTGCGCGCCTGGCGTCTGGCGGTCTCGAGGGCGGCCTCCGTGCCCGCCTTCGTCGTCTTCACCGATGCCACCCTCGAGGCCATCGCCGAGGCCGAGCCCGGCGGTCAGCGCGAGCTCTCCGCTATAAGCGGCGTCGGCCCCCGCAAGCTCTCCCTCTACGCCGACCAGGTGCTCGCGGTCGTCGCCGGCGCGGACCCCGACGAGGTCGTGCGTTCGGCGAGCGGTGACCCCGAGGCCTGAGGCCGTTCGGCGACGTTGACCAAACTCGGACATTAATTCGGTGGCGCGCCCTCCCCGACGTGGTCTAGGTTGTTTCTTGTCCGTCGGAGCGCAGTTGCGTGATCCGAGCAGAGCGCGAACGAGAGGAGGGCAGGACCGATGAAGAACATCACGATGATCGCCACCGCGACTACCCCTGCCCTCGTGCCCTTCGCCGCTGTCGTCGGCGATGCCGTCGGCAGCTTCGTCGCTCGTGACCGGTTTGCGGTCATCGACCCGACGTCTGCCACGTTCGTGGACCCGCGCCCCGCAGGACCTCCTCTCTAGACGAGACCACTGGTCCTCACTTCTTGTCAGGCCGCGGCTTCCCGAACACGGGAACCGCGGCCTTTGTCGTGTCCCACCCCGTCCCGACACCACACATTTTCTCGAGATCACCACAGGAGACCCCGACGTGACGACGATGACCAGCCACCCACCCATACGGGCAGTGACGCCCTGCCAGCGCGAGGAGCCGGAGATCTGGTTCTCCCAGACCCCGTCCGGCGTCGAGTACGCCAAGGCGCTCTGCCTGGACTGCCCCTTCAGGACCGCCTGCCTCGAAGGCGCCCTCGAGCGCCGTGAGCCGTGGGGTGTCTGGGGCGGCGAGCTCTTCGAGCAGGGAGTGGTCCGTCCCCGCAAGCGGCCCCGCGGCCGCCCCCGCAAGTACCCGCTGTCCGCCTGAGCCGAGACGAGAAGGAGGTGACCGACATGAAGTTCTTCGACCGCTCCGTCCTGCGACGGGCCGTCCGTCCGCTGGAGTACTCGCCCGAGGTGGACGAGCACCTGGCGGAGGCCCTCGCGCAGCGCGAGCGCCACGTGCCCCACAGCGCACACCTGTTCGTGCGATGAGTGGCAGGCTGGGGGCCATGGCCTCCCCGCAGCTGCAGATCGCCCAGGACGAGACCGCCGACGCGCTCCTCGCCACCGACCCCTTCGCGCTCCTGACCGGGATGCTGCTCGACCAGCAGTTCCCCATGGAGCGGGCCTTCGCCGGCCCCGCGAAGATCAAGGAGCGCTTCGGCGGTCTCGACCCGGCGGCCATCGCGGCCGCCGACCCCGAGGAGTTCGCCGACCTCTGCGCGACCCCGCCGGCCGTGCACCGGTACGGCCGGTCGATGGCCGGCCGCATCCAGTCCCTGGCGACCATCGTGCGCGACGAGTACGACGGTCGGGCCGAGCGGATCTGGACCACCGCCGCCGACACCACCCAGCTGCTGGCCCGCCTGAAGGCGCTGCCCGGCTTCGGTGACCAGAAGGCACGCATCTTCGCCGCCCTGCTCGGCAAGCAGCTCGGCGTGCGCCCCGACGGCTGGCGCGAGGCCATCGGACCCTACGCCGAGGAGGGGTCCCACCGCTCGGTCGCCGACGTCGTCGACGAGACCTCGCTGCTCGAGGTCCGCGAGTACAAGAAGGCCGCCAAGGCCAGGGCGAAGGCCGAGAAGGCCGCGAAGGGCACGTGAACGGGCGCCCCCTTCGCGGACTATGAGCGGGGCTCGGCGAAGCCGGGCAGGTGACGCTCCATCGATGCCCGGGGCGCGACCGTGGCACCGAGCTGGCAGAGGACCCCGGTCGTGCCGAGGATGACGCGGTGGACGAGGGCGTACTCGCGCGGCATGTTCATCCGCATCCCGGTGGCGAACTCCGGGGTCCGCACGTCGGTGAAGCCCTGCGTCGCCTCCCGCATCCACTCCCGGCTGAAGTGGTGGGTCGGGGCGCGCAGCGGCTCGGCGAAGGGGGCGAGATACGCGATCACGTCCGCCGGCTCGACCTCGATGCCGGGCAGGACGAAGCCCGCCTGCGCCAGTCCCTCCAGGGCCGCCTCGCCGTCGCCGTCGAGCACGGTGCGGGCCACCCGTCCGACGACCGGGGGGATGCCCTCGGGCAGGTGCGCCACCGCGCCGTAGTCGAGCACGCCGAGCCGCCCGTCGCGAGTCAGCCGGAAGTTGCCCGGGTGCGGGTCGGCGTGCATCAGCCCCAGCCGCCCCGGCCCCGAGAGCACGAAGTCCAGGTAGAGCTGCCCCACCCGGTCGCGCACGTCCTGCTCGCCCTCCCGGATGACCTGGCTGAGCGGCGCCCCACCGAGCCACTCGCCGACGAGCACGTGCGGTGTCTGCAGCACGACGTCGGGCACGGCCACGTCGGGGTCGTCGCGGAAGGCCTCGGCGAAACGGCGCTGGCTCTGCGCCTCGAGCCCGTAGTCCAGCTCCTCGTCGGCCGCGGCGAGCAGCTCCTCGGTGACCGGCTTGATGTCCAGCGCGGGCATCCACGCCGTGGCCACCCGCGCCAGCCGGGCGATCTGGCGCAGGTCGCTGCGCAGCGCGCGGTCCGCCCCCGGGTACTGCACCTTGACCGCGACGAGTCTCCCGTCGGCGGTGCGCCCGCGGTGGACCTGACCGATGGAGGCGGCCGCGACCGGCTCGTCCTCGAGCGCGGGCAGCTCCTCGCGCCAGCGCCGGCCGAGATCACCGGTGAGGACCTCGTGGACCTCCGCCGTCGACATCGGCGGCGCGGCCTCCTGGAGGCGCACGAGCATCTCCCGGTAGGGCTCGACCATGTCCTCGGGCATCGCCGCCTCGAGGACGGAGAGCGCCTGGCCGACCTTCATCGCCCCACCCTTGAGCGAGCCGAGCACCTCGAAGAGCTGCTCGGCGGTCTGCCGCTGGATGTCGGCGTCCACCGACTCGGTGGACGCGCCGCCGAGCCGCCGCCCGAGCCCGCGGGCGCTGCGCCCGGCGTACCCGAGCGGGAGCGAGGCGAGCCGGGCGGCACGCCTGGCAGGGCCTCCGGGGATCTGTGTCACACCGCCATTGTGTCGCCCGAGCCTGAGTCCGCCGTGGACCCGGGGTGGCCGCGGTGTCGTGGCCTCCGCGCCGGCCCGACCGGCGCGGCCGCGGCCGGTGCGGCCGGCCCGCACACCGGGCAGCGCGGGTGCGCGGGCCACCGGTGCCGCTCGAGGCTCGGCCCCGGGGTCGCGACCTCGAGGGACCACCCCGGTGCCTCGACCCGACCCGAGAAGTGGTCCAGCACGAGCGCGGTCGTCAGGCCCGCCGCGAGGAGCCGCACCGCGGGCAGCCCGTCGACGGGTTCGGCCCCGGCCACGCGGGGGCGGCTGAGCTGGGCGCGCAGGTGGGGCCAGTCGGGATCGACGTCGACCCGGGTGAGCTCGATGCAGTGCAGGCAGGGTCGCCCGGCCGGGGTGAGGATCGGACCGATGCTCGCGTGCTCGGGCTGGCACCACAGCGGGACGACCGGTGTCCCCGCGCCGAGCCAGGGCTGGACGGTCGCCGAGTCCGCCGGGGCCGGGCCGACGACGACGGCGAGGTCCGTCGCCTCGCCCTCCCCGCCGGGACGCACCCGGGCGGCCTCGATCTGCTCGCCCTGGCGCAGGACGTCGGTGAGCAGCGCCGGGAGGGCCCCGGAGCCGACGACCGAGACCCGCGGGCACCGGTCAGCGGCGTCGGGGGAGAGGAGCGCGCAGCCGATGAGCCGGTCGAGCACCTCGCCGGCCCGCGCCGGCTCGATCCCCTCGAGCGCGGCGGCCGCCAGGGCATCGGTGGCCGCGCGAGCGGGGTCCAGCGCGGCCAGCCACCGCACCTCCGCGTCGGAGAGCCCGAGGAGCCGCACCGACCGTGGGCCCGTGCCGAGCTGCACGCTCCCGTCGGGCCGACGAAGGGGACGCAGCCGCGCCCCGCGTGGGGGTGGGGATGAAGGGGACATGGTCGCTCACTCGGTGACTGCGGGGTGGTGGGACCACCATGGCGCAACTTCGCCGAGCACTCCGGCGGTCATCCACAGGCGAGGGCGACGAGCTCCCTGATCGAGTCCTCGGTGTCCGGCGGCAGCGCGGTCACCGGCCACCAGGCGACGTCGAGCGACTCCGCGGAGACGACCGGATCGGCGAAGGGGGCGGCCACCGCGATCCACCGCAGGTCCAGGTGCTCGGTGCACCGGGTGAAGCCGGACCCGAGGGCGTGCCGGTCGAGCTGGACCGGGCCCGGCAGCAGGGTGAGCGAGCCGTCGGGCAGGCCCGACTCCTCGCTCGCCTCCCGCAGCGCGGCGTCGGCGACGGAGGCGTCGGTGGCCTCGATGTGCCCGCCGAACTGCAGCCACCGCCCGACCTTGCGGTGCAGTGTGAGCAGCACCCGCTCCCGCGGCTCGTCGACCACGAGGCAGGAGGCGGTGAAGTGCGCGGGTGGGCCCGTCCTGGCGCTCGCGTCCTCGTGGGTGGCCGCGTGCGCGAGATACTCGGTGCGCAGCCGCTCCTGCGCGGCATCCGGGGCGGACCACCCCTGCAGCAGGGCGCGCAGGTCCACCTCGAGGTGGGCGCGGGAGGTCACGTCGCGGGGGGCTCCTCCCCGCCGCCGGCGGAGCCCCCTTCGTCGGCCTCCCGCAGGATCGACTCCAACGCGGCGTCGAGGTCGCTCTCGTCGCCGCCGCCGGAGGCCCGGCGCTCGACGAAACCGAGGACGTCGTCCAGGTCGGCGCCGGTCGGGGCGACGTCCGGGTGGGCCCACACGCCGTCGCGGCCGGAGACCCCGGCCTTCTCCTCGAGGGCGGCGAAGAGGCTCGCGGCATCGCGCAGCCGGCGCGGTCGCAGCTCCAGCCCGACGAGCCCGGCGAAGGTCCGTTCCGCCGGCCCACCGGTGGCCCGGCGGCGACGGATCGTCTCGGTCATCGCCGCGGTGTGGGGCAGCTGCCGCTCGGTCGCGCGGGAGGCGACGTGCTCGACCCAGCCCTCGATGAGCGCCAGCCAGGTCTCCAGCTGGGTCAGCGCCTGCTGCTGCGCCGGCGTCGGCGACGGGTTCAGGAAGCCGCCGGTGAGGGCCTCCTGCAGGGCCTGCGGGTCGGAGGGGTCGATGTCACGGACCGCCTCGTCGATGGCGTCGGTGTCGATGGCGATCCCGCGGGCGTAGGACTGCACGGCCGCGAGGATCTGCGGGCCGAGCCACGGCACCGCGGTGAAGAGCCGCATCCGCGCGGCCTCGCGGGCGGCCAGGTGCAGCCACACCTCGTCCAGCTCGACGTCCAGGCCCTCCCCGAAGCCGGAGATGTTGCCCGGCAGCAGGCCCACCCGGCCGGTGAGGAGCGGCACGCCGGCCTCGGTCGCGGTGAGGGTGTCCTCGGCGAGGGCGCCCACGGCCTCCGCGATCTGGCTCGTCATCAGGTGCGAGGCCATCGCGTCGACGAAGGGGGCCATCGCCTGCGTCAACTGCGAGAGGTCCATCCCCGGCGGCAACCCGAGCATCTGCAGGTCCGGGGCATCCGGCCCCTGCATCCGGGAGGAGAAGGAGTCCCGGATCGCGCCCGAGAGGCCCTCGACCACCGGGTCGACGAGGCTCGCCCAGACCGGCATCGTCGCCTCGATCCACTCGGCCCGGCTCATCGCCTCGCCGGTGAGGCCCGGTGCCTCGAGCTCGGTGACCTGGTCCAGCCAGAGCGAGGCGACCTGCACGGCCTGCTCGGCCAGGACGGCGCCGCGCTCGCCGGTGGTGGCCGTCAGCTCCTCGGTGAGCCGCTCGCGGGCGGCGGTGGTGGCCGCGGCGACGTCGACCCCCTTCGTCTGGGCGCCGGGGGTGAACATGGCCTTGATCTGGGAGGTCATGCTCGCGACCTGGGCAGGGTCGGCATCGGCGATGCCCATCGCCTTGAGCTGCTGGACGACCTGCGGTGGCAGGTCGCGTCCGCCGTTGAGGTCCCGGAAGATCCGGGCGAGCTCCTCCGGCAGGCCGTCGTCGTCGGCGGCACCCGGGGTGTTGGGGTCGTTGCTCACGCTGGCCGCTCTCCCTCTCCTGAGAAGATGTTTCCGATGAAGACAACCACGATCGGCTCCGGATGGTTCCCGCTGGGGCAGGAGGACTTGTGACGCAACCACGTACGAGGCGCCCCCGAGGCGAGGTGATCGCCCGCCGGGTCCTGATCGCCGCGATCCTCCTCACCATCGTCGCGCTCGCCGGGACGTTCATCAAGGTGCGGTACGTCATCGAGGAGCCCGGGCCGGTCACGAACACCATCGGCGGGAAGGGCGATCCGGCGCTCATCACCGTCAAGGGAGCCAAGACCTACCCGACGAAGGGGGAGCTGTCCTTCACGACCGTGCGTGTCCGGGGCGGGCCGGACAGGCACATCTCGGCCTGGGAGTGGCTCTTCGCGAAGGCCGACCCCGACGTGCGGTTGCTTCCCGAGGACGAGGTCTTCGGGGACCGCACGAGCAAGGAGGTCGAGCAGGCCAACGAGGCGATGATGCAGGGGTCGCAGCACACCGCGGTCGCGGTGGGGATGCGCAGCACCGGGCTGACGGTGCCCTCGGTGACCATCGCCGCCCAGGTCGCGAAGGGCGAGCCGGCCGACGGCGAGCTCGAGGCCGGTGACGAGATCGTCTCCGTGGACGGCGAGGACGTCGACGACGCCGAGTCGGTCGCGACGGCGGTCGCCGACCGGGAGCCGGGTGACCCGGTGCGCATCGGGTACGTCCGTGACGGCGAGCGGAGTCAGGTGCGGCTGAAGACGACCGACATCGGCCAGGGCCGGGCCGGTGTCGGCATCGCGCTGCAGCCGAAGTACGACTACCCCTTCAAGGTGAGGATCGACGCCGGTGACGTCGGTGGCCCGAGCGCGGGCATGATGTTCGCCCTCGGTGTCCGGGACACGCTCACCCCGGGGCCGATGACCGGCGGCAAGTCGATCGCCGGGACCGGGACGATCGACGACGACGGCTCGGTCGGCCCGATCGGTGGCATCCAGCAGAAGATGATCGGCGCCCATGACGGGGGTGCGAGGTGGTTCCTCGCCCCCGAGTCCAACTGCGACGAGGTGGCCGGCCACGTCCCCGACGGCCTGAAGGTCGTCTCCGTGTCGGACTTCGGTGACGCCACCGACGCCGTGGATGCCATCGCCGACGGCCACGCGAAGGGCCTCCCCACCTGCGACGCTCCGTGAGTCGGGCGCACCCACCGGTCCGCGCCAGACGTGTGCACAAGGGGTCGTCCTGGTGCATCTGGTGGCGTTGACTGGCGGGTAACCCCGGTTTCCACTACCTACCGTGCACGCCCGGCTCAGTCCTCCAGCGTCGTCCGCAGCGCGTGCACGAGCCCGGGGGCGATGTCCTCACCGGTGGCGACGCGGTCGTCGCGGTCGTGGGCGCGCTGGCGCAGCAGGCACACCGAGCGCCCGTCGCGGTGCACGGCGACCAGCAGGCGCACGTCCTGCCGCCGCGGGTGCTCGGCGAGAGCGCTCATGGCGGCGTCGGGGTCCTCGGGGAGCTCCTGCTCGGCCTCGGGCGGCAGCACGATCCGCTCCACCGCGAGGGCGGCGCCGTCGACGGTCTCCGGCCAGGCCATCTGACCGAGCAGCTCCTCGAGCGAGGCGGTCTTCGGCAGGTCCTCCTGCTCGATGGCGGTGAGCGCTCCGGGGGCCTGGTCGGCGGCCCCGAGGTCGGCCGCGAGCTGGGGCTCGGCCTCGAGCAGCGCGGCGGTGTGCACGAGCGCGAAGACCCGCGGGTTCTGGTCCCAGCCGCTCCCGGCGACGTGGCGCTCGGTCTCCAGCGCGGCGACGGTCAGCGGTTCGGTCGTGGTCGTGGCATCAGGCGTGGAGTCGGACACGGGCACCATGCTGCCCCACGGGCAGGCGGGACGGATACGGTGTCCCCACCATGACGAGCGCGAGCCGGCCACATGACGAAGGGGGCGAACCGCCCCAGGGACCGCCCCCTGCCCACCGGCCCCCACGCCTGGCCAAGTGGGTGGCCGGCCTCGCGGTGGTGGTCGTGCTGCTCAGCCTCGCGGCGAGTTTGTGGACCGAGTCGCTGTGGTTCTCCGCGCTCGGGTACTCGGACATGTGGTGGTCCCGGATGCGGACCCAGATCCTGCTCTTCGTCCTCGGCGGCCTCGCGACGGCGCTGCCGATCGGCGTCAGCCTCTACATCGCCTTCCGGGCCCGGCCGCTCACGGTGCCGATGAGCCCGGGGGAGCAGGCGCTGGCCCAGTACCGCAGGGCGGTCGAGCCCTTCCGCAAGATCACCGCGTGGGCGGTGCCGGGCGTGCTCGGCATCCTCGGTGGCCTCGCCGCGGCGGGTCAGTGGCAGACCTGGCTGCTGTGGCGCAACGGCGAACCCACGGGAGTGACCGACCCGGAGTTCGGCCGGGACGTCAGCTACTACCTCTTCGCGATGCCGTGGTGGAACTTCCTCGTCGGCTTCCTCACCGTCTCGCTGGTGGCGGCCCTGCTCGCCGCGGCCTTCGCGCACTACGTCTACGGCGGGATCGTGCCGCCCTCGCGCGGGCGCTCGACCCGGGCCGCCTTCCTGCACCTGGCCGTGATCGCCACGGTGCTGCTCCTGCTGCGCGCGTGGGGGTACATCCTCGACACGCACGCCCTCACCACCCGCGAGGGCGAGGTCCTCACCGGTGTCGGGTACACCGGGGTGCACGCGATCGTGCCGGCGAAGTACATCCTCGCGGTCGCCGCCGTGCTCTGCGCCGCGCTGCTGCTCGTGTCGGTGCGGCTGCGCACCTGGCGGCTGCCGACGATCGCCGTGGGGACCCTCGTCGTCCTCTCCGTCGTCGTCGGCTCGATCTACCCCGCCCTCGTGGAGAGCTACAAGGTCTCGCCCTCGCGCAACTCCCTCGAAGAGCCCTACCTGCAGCGCAACATCGACGCGACGAGGTCGGCCTACGGCGTGGGCGGGGTGAAGACCTCCACCTACGACGCGGTCTCGGACGCCTCCTCCGGCCAGCTGCGCCAGGACGCCTCCTCGATCCCGGGCATCCGGCTGCTCGACCCCTCGGTGGTCTCGCCGACCTTCCAGGAGCTGCAGGCGCAGCAGCCGTACTACACCTTCCCCAACACCCTGGACGTCGACCGGTACAAGTTGGACGGCAAGACGACCGACGTCGTCGTCGGCGCGCGTGAGCTCGACCTGTCCAAGGTGCCGGACGACCGGCGCGACTGGGTCAACGACCACACTGTCTACACCCACGGCTACGGGCTGGTCATGGCCCGGGGCACCCAGGTGCGGGCCGGCAACCCGCAGTGGATCCCGCAGAAGAAGCTCGGCGACTACGAGCCGCGGATCTACTTCGGCGAGGAGATGGACCACTTCTCGATCGTCGGCGGCGAGGGCGCGGCGCGTGAGGTGGACACCCCCGCCGGTGGCGAGGAGTCCCGGTACAAGTACCAGGGCAAGGGGGGTGTCTCCCTGGGGTCCCCCCTTCGCCAGTTGGCCTATGCCACGACCCATCGCGACCTGAAGTTCATCCTCTCCGACGCGGTGGCCAAGTCCTCGCGGCTCCTGGAGCACCGGACCCCGACCGAGCGGGTGCAGCGCGTCGCGCCGTGGCTGGACATCGACGAGGACGTCTACCCGGCGATCGTCGACGGACGGATCAAGTGGGTGGTCGACGGCTACACGACCTCCGACAAGTACCCCTACAGCACTGCCTTCTCGATGTCCGGTGTGCAGTCCGGGCAGGTCTCCTCGGTCCAGACCCAGCAGGCCAGCTCCCTCGTCGGGGACCGGGTCAACTACATGCGCAACTCGGTCAAGGCGACCGTCGACGCCTACGACGGCACCGTGACCCTCTACAAGTGGGACGACTCGGACCCGATCGTCAACGCCTGGGACAAGGCCTTCCCCGGGCTGCTGAAGTCCAAGGACGCCATCGACGGTGAGCTGATGTCCCACCTGCGCTACCCGGACGACATGTTCCGGATGCAGCGGGCGGTCCTCGCGGACTACCACGTGACCTCCGCCAGCGACTTCCGCACCGGCCAGGACCGGTGGCGGGTGCCGGACGACCCCACGCGCGGCGACGACGGCGTGGCCCAGCCGCCCTACTACCTCTCCCTGGCGATGCCGGACCAGAAGGAACCGCAGTGGTCGCTGACCTCGACCTACATCCCGCGCGGCAGCCGTAACGTCATGGCGGGCTACCTCGCGGTCGACTCCAATGCCGGCACCGTCGAGGGCAAACCGGCCTCGGACTACGGCCAGCTGCGCCTGCTGCAGGTGCCCCGTGACACGACCGTGCCCGGTGTCGGCCAGGTGCAGAACGACATCGTCTCATCCAATGCCACCTCCGGTGACAGCAGCCAGACGCTGCAGGACTACCTGAACAACGCCAACCGCGGCGGTTCCCGGGTGCACTTCGGCAACCAGATGGCGCTGCCGGTGGGGGAGGGCTTCCTGCACGTCGAGCCGATCTACCTCTCCTCCTCCTCGGGCACCTCCTACCCGCAGCTGCGGATCGTCATCGTCACCTTCGGTGGCAAGGTCGCCTGGGCGCAGAACCTCGACGCCGCCCTCGACCAGCTCTTCGGCGGCGACGCCGGGGTGAGCGCGGAGGACTCCGGCGGTGGCGCGGGCGGCGACAAGGGTGACTCCGAGGACGAAGGGAGCACCGAGGGCCTCTCGCAGCGCCAGCAGGACCTGCGCACCGAGATCGAGGGCATGGAGGAGGCCTACGCGGAGGGCCAGAAGGCACTGAAGAAGGGCGACTTCGCCGCCTACGACGAGGCACAGAAGGAGCTGCGCGAGCACCTCGAGGAGGCGGCGCGGCTGCAGCCCGGTGGTGGGTCGGCCGACCTCGGGGGCAACTGATTTGGTGTGTCCCCGGCGGTCACGTAGAGTTGTCACCACAACGCCGCGGGGTGGAGCAGTTCGGTAGCTCGCCGGGCTCATAACCCGGAGGTCGCAGGTTCAAATCCTGCCCCCGCTACCAGCGTCCTGGGCCGCGACATCGTTCACTCGGTGTCGCGGCCCAGACTTTTTTGGTCGCCAGGCCCCGGTGCCCGGGGCGCATGTCGTGCGGCAGCTCATCCCCTCGAACCAGGGAGTGGCTCAGGCGGCGGCGGGCTCCCAGTCGAAGTGACGGCGCAGCGTCCGGTTCCAGCGGTTGGCCGGGAGCGAGGGGTCGAGCAGCGCGAGCCCGGCGCAGTACTTGCTCAGCGAGAGTGGTCGGTGGCCGCGGCGCCAGAGGACGGCATCCACCTGTCCGGCCGCGCCGACGGTCTTTGACTCGACGAGGACGAGGTCCCGGGGCCCGTGGCGGCGGATTCCGTGGCGGTCGAAGGACAGGTCCACGTCGCAGGTCATCCGGCTGCGGGTCTGCAGGTCGACCACGGTCGTGCGGTCGTACCGCGTGACCAAGGAGAGCTCCAACTTCTCGGCCGGGGACGGGCTCCCCAGCGTCGAGTCGATGAGCTCCCGGGCGCCGGTGTCCAGGGTGTACCGGTCCTGGAGCGCCCACGGGTGGCGGTCCTTGATCGTCTCGCCCCGGCCCCCTTCGCTCTTGATCTCCAGCGTGCACAGACCGGAGTCGAGGTAGGTGCGGGTGCGCACCTTCCACCGGCGCCGCCGGTCATGGGCGTGGGCGTGGTGCGCCTCCAGCTCCGGGGTGTCGAAGTACACCGACTCGTAGTCGAAGCGCCGCAGCCCGTCGATCTCCAGCACCGCGAGAGCACCGTCCAGCTCGCGCGTCATGGCGAGGAAGTCGGCGGCGGGCACGAGGTACTTCCGGTCGGTGCGGGTCTGCAGGTCGGCGGCGGCCTGGACCTCATCCAGGCCCAGGGGCGGCATCACGTCGACGGCGCGGTCCACCGCCTGCCGCGCGGTGAGCGGGTTCATCGCTGCACCACCAGTCCGGCCTCGTCCAGCGCGGAGTGTGCCGCCGGGGCCGGCGCCGCCTCGACCTGCGGCGCCGGGCGGGTACGGAAGCGGACGTCGACGACCGTCATGTCCCGGACGAAGTCGATCTCCTGGACGATGAGGTGCTTGACGTCGACCTCGAGGCGCTCCTCGATCAGTGCCTGCAGCTCGGACTCGACCGGCACGGCGCGGTCCATGGTCAGCATCTGGCGGCGGGCCCGGGGGAGCACCATCGGGTGGTCGACGACGAGCATCGCGATCACGATGAGTGCCGACAGGGCAGGGGCGACCCAGACCGGCCCGGGGTGCAGCCCGGCCAGCAGACCGAGTGCCAGCGCGACGAAGTAGTACGCGATCTCCTCCTGGGTGATCTGGTCCGAGCGCAGCCGGATGATCGAGAGCACGCCGAAGAGGCCCAGGCCGAGGCCGGCGCCCACCGAACCGGAGGAGAGCATCATCGTCACGGCGAGAACCCCGACGTTGAGTGCGACGTAGGCGAGCACCAGATCCCGGCGCTGGTGGCGGCGGAAGTAGGCCGACACCACGACGGCCAGGGCGAGCAGGTCCACCACGAGTGGCAGTGCGACAGTCATGATTGTTCTCCCTCTCCTGTGCTGTGTTCCCAGCGAGTGTGCGTCGCCAATGTGATGTGACGATGAGACGAGGATGAATGAGTCCTCATGTGCTCCCGCGCCGGTCGTGGACACCGGTGCCGGCGTGGCCTCAGCCGTTGCGCGTCAAGCTGACCCGCACCGTGTGGTCCTCCTGCAGGGACACGCCCAGGGAGACGACGGGTCCGCTGTAGTCGGAGTTCTCGAGCGTGTTCTCGGTGCCGGGCACGACGGCCGAGCAGAGGTAGTCCTTGTCGACCCCGGCCTCGCTGCAGTCCTTCACACGGATCTTCCCGAAGGGGGTGCCCGACTCGGCGTCGGTCCACGCATCCCCGTCGAGCCAGGCCTCGAGGTCCTTGCGGTCGAAGGAGTCAGGCACGCGGTACCACTGGGTCACGCCCTCCCCGTCCCGCGTGTTCTTGCCGTAGGCGTCGATCCGGAACCAGTCGGAGGGGATGGGGATCGAGCGTGCCTGCTCGATCGTCTCCTGCGAGACGCCCCAGTCCGGGGGTGAGTAGGCCCGGTAGGTCAGCCGGACCTGGACCCGGGTCTCGCCGGGCCCGTGCTCATCGGCCACGACCGTGAGGAAGTGCTCGGCTTCGCCCCCCGAGGGCGGCGTGAACTGTGCGGTGCACCGGGCCTGCTCCGCATCGCAGGTCTCGATCCGCAGCTCGCCGTACGGATCGCCTTCGGGGAAGCCCTGCCACGTCGAGCCCTCCAGCCACTGCTCCAGGTCCTTCGCCGTGTACTCCCTCGGGGCGGTGAAGAGCTGCTCGACGTAGCCCCGTGGCTCGCTCTCCCCGAACTCGGTGGAGGTGACGAACTCGGGGATCCCGGTCTCGGAGGCCGTGGTCCGTTCGAGCTGCCAGTCATCGGGCACCGGGATCTCCCTGGCCTGCGCGGGCAGTGCGTCCAGCGCCTCGGTCCCGGTGATGTGCCACACCCGGGTGTTCGACCAGGCCATGAACAGCGGGAAGATGATCAGGCCCGCCATGACCAGCTGCATGAGCCACCGCAGCCATCCGAGCGCGAAGCCCGTCCCGGGGGAGAAGGTCTCGGTGTAGTCCTCACCGAAGCTGAGGCCCTGGGTCCGCGCCGTCGCCCAGGCACCGAACCGCACGAAGACGCCCAGCAGCAGCGCGATCACGACGAGGGTCTCCAGCGTCACCGGGATCCAGCGCAGGCCGTCGAAGACGGGCAGCAGGCCAAGGGCCCACGGGAGGAGCGCCAGCAGCGGTGCCGCCAGGTGGACGACGACGAGGATCAGGGCTGCGGGCAGCCCCCTTCGGTCCGTCAGGTCGGCAAGGTCCGCGGTCAGCCATCTCCCCATGGCCACAGGCTAGGGGCCGCTCACCGCCGGTCGCCGATATCACGTCGGCCTGATTAGCCCTTCAACGGTCCTGCGGGGCAGAATGGCAAGACGTGAGCGCCAACTCGAACAAGCACCAGGTCGTCATCATCGGATCCGGCTTCGGCGGACTCTTCGCCGCCAAGGAGCTCGCCGACGAGGACGTGGAGATCACCCTGATCTCCAAGACGAGCCACCACCTCTTCCAGCCGCTGCTGTACCAGGTGGCCACGGGGATCCTCTCCGAGGGCGACATCGCCCCGACGACCCGCGACATCCTCGGCAACCAGTCGAACGTGCGGGTGATCCTCGGGGACGTCCAGGAGGTCGACGTCGAGGCGAAGACGGTGCGCTCGGAGTCGCTGAACCAGCACACGATCACCCACTACGACAGCCTGATCGTCGCCGCCGGCGCGGGGCAGTCCTACTTCGGGAACAACCACTTCGCGCGCTACGCCCCCGGCATGAAGAGCATCGACGACGCCCTCGAGCTGCGCGGTCGCATCTTCGGCTCCTTCGAGCTGGCCGAGACCTCCCTCGACCCGGAACAGCGCCGCCGGCTGCTCACCTTCGTCGTCGTCGGCGCCGGCCCCACCGGCGTGGAGATGGCCGGTCAGATCGCCGAGCTGGCCCAGCGCACCCTCGCCGACGAGTTCCGCCAGATCGACCCCAGCGAGGCCCGGGTCATCCTGCTCGACGCGGCCCCGAAGGTGCTGCCGAGCTTCGGTGACCGGCTCAGCGACCGGGCCCGCAAGAGCCTGCAGGACCAGGGTGTCGAGGTCCAGCTGAACGCGATGGTCACCGACCTCGACCAGTACAAGATCGACGTCAAGGACAGCGACGGCAGCCACCGGAGCATCGAGACCATGACCAAGGTCTGGGCCGCCGGTGTGGCCGCCTCGCCGCTGGGACGGATGGTCGCGGAGCAGACCGGTACCGAGGTCGACCGCGCCGGCCGGGTGCACGTCGAGGATGACCTGACCGTCTCCGGCCACCCGGAGATCTTCTTCGTGGGCGACATGATCAACCTCAAGGGCTACCCCGGCGTGGCCCAGCTGGCGATCCAGTCCGGTCGCTACGCCGCCCGGCAGATCAAGGCCCGGCTCGCGGGCACCACGCCGCAGGGTGCCTTCAAGTACCGGGACAAGGGCAGCATGGCCACGATCTCGAAGTACTCGGCCGTGGCCAGCATCGGCAAGATCAACTTCACCGGGTTCTTCGCCTGGGTGGCCTGGCTGGCCGTGCACCTCATGGCGATGGTCGGCTTCAAGAACCGCGTCTCCACGCTGCTGAACTGGGTCATCACCTTCGTCGGTGACAACCGCAACGAGCGGGTCTCGACCTTCCAGCAGGTCTTCGCCCGCACGGCGATGGAGGACCTCGGCCCGTCGGCCTTCCCGAACCTCAGTGACCCGGCACGCGACGGGGACGAGGACGAAGGGAAGGCCGCGTCGTAGGCTCGAGGGCATGCCGCTCGACTTCGCCTACGAGGACCACACCCTGGCCAACGGCCTGCGGGTGATCGTCCAGCCCGACGACACGACGCCGACGGTCACCGTCAACCTGTGGGTCGGTGTCGGCTCGCGCCACGAGGAGGCGGGCCGCACCGGCTTCGCGCACCTCTTCGAGCACCTGATGTTCCAGGGGAGCGAGCACGTCGCCAACGGGGAGCACTTCCAGGCCCTGATGGGCGTCGGTGGCCGGCTCAACGCGACGACGTGGTTCGACCGCACGACCTACTTCGAGACGGTGCCCTCCGGCGCACTCGAGCTGGCGCTCTGGCTCGAGGCCGACCGGCACGCCCACCTGCTCGCGGCGGTGAACCAGGAGAACCTGGACAACCAGCGCGACGTGGTCAAGGAGGAGAAGCGCCAGCGCTACGACAACCAGCCCTACGGCCAGGCGCTGACCACCGTCTACGAGACGCTCTTCCCCGAGGGGCACCCGTACCACCACCCGACGATCGGGTCGATGGCCGACCTCGACGCCGCCTCCGTCGAGGACGTGCACGACTTCTTCCGGCGCCACTACGCCCCCGACAACACCGTCCTGGCGATCGTCGGGGACGTCACCGCCGAACGCGGGATCGAGCTCGCGGAGCGCTACTTCGGCCACCTGGAGCACCACGCCGAGCCACGAAGGGGGCCGGTGGACCCCCTTCGTCCGCTGGCGGAGCCGGCCCGCCGGGAGCTGGTCGAGGAGGTGCCCAACGACCGCATCCACCTCGGTTTCCGCCTGCCGGCGGAGTCGACGGGGGACTCCGCGGAGTTCCTCGCCGCGTCGATGGCCCTGGACTGCCTCGGGGGGCTGAGCTTCTCGCCGCTGGAGCAGCGGTTCGTCCGTGAGGAGCAGAGTGCCAACAGCGTCGAGGTGGGCGCGATGGGCTTCATCGACGGGGTCTCGCTCGGCTTGGTCGTCGCCGACGTCGCCGACGGCGTGGACACCGACGACCTCGAGGGGGCGATCTGCGCGGAGCTGACGCGGTTCGCCGACGAGGGCCCGACGCCCGAGCAGATGGAGGCGGTGCGTGCGCAGGCCGAGCGGGGGTGGCTCTCCGCGCTCGCCGCGCAGGACGAGCGCGCGGACGTCATCGCCCACTACACGCTGCTGCACGACGACCCCGGGTACATCAACACCTTCCTGGACCGCCTGGCGCGGATCACGCCCGAGGAGGTCGCCGCGGCCGCCGACACGTGGCTGCGGCCGCAATGCCGGGCCAGCGTCGTCTACCGCAGCGCCGAGACCCAGGAGGAGGTCGCGTGAGCACCGTCCCGCCCCGTCCCGAGGTCGCCCCGCCTGGGGCGTGGACCCTACCCGAGCCACGATCGCTGCAGCTGCCCAACGGCATCACCGGGCTCGTGCACCACGTGCCCGGGCAGTACGTCGTCTCGGTGCGGCTCTCGGTGCCCTTCGCGCTGCGGCAGGAGCCGCGGGACCGGGAGGGCGTCGCCTGGATCATGGCCCGGCTGCTCGACGAGGGGACCGCCAGCCACGGGCAGCGGGAGCTCTCCGAGCTGCTCGAGCGCCGCGGCATCGCCATCGACGCCGGGATGAGCGAGGCGGCCCTCGGGGTGGACCTCGACGTCCCGCAGCGCTTCCTCGGTGAGGCGCTGGAGCTGCTCACCGAGTGCGTCCGTGAGCCCTCCTTCGAGGCGGGTGAGGTGGCGCGGGTGGCCCGCACCCGGCTGGCGGAGATCGAGCAGGAGCGGGCCTCGGCGGGTCGCCGGGCCTTCCTGGAGTTCGCCGCGACCTACCACGACCCGCGGGGCCGGGCCAGCCGTCCGGCCGCCGGCTCGCCCGAGACCGTCTCCGCGATCACCCGCGAGGACGTCGTGGCCTGCCACCGGGAGCACGTGCACCCGCAGGGTGCCACGGTCGTCGTCGCCGGCGACCTGACCGGGGTCGACGTCGACGGGCTGCTGACCCGCACCATCGGCGCCTGGACGACCGACGGACGGGCCCAGGAGGTCACCCGCGAGCCGGCCCCCCGCGCGCAGGACGCCGCCCGCGTCGTGCTCGTCGACCGCCCCGGGTCGGTGCAGTCCGAGATCGTCATCGGCGCCCCGGGGCCGGACCGGCGCAACGAGCACTGGCCTGCCTTCCCCGTGCTCGCCTGGATCATCGGCGGCGCGCCGAATGCGCGGATCGACCAGGTGCTGCGCGAGGAGAAGGGCTACACCTACGGCATCCGCTCCGGCTTCCGCACCCGGCAGGTCGGCGGCAACTTCGTCGTCGCGGGATCCGTGCGGGCGGACTCGACCGTGGACTCGCTGCGCCTGCTCGTCGACATCCTCGATCGGGTCCCGGAGGGCATCAGCGAGGAGGAGACCCGGGCCGGAATCGACTTCACGACGCTCACCGCGCCGGGTCGCTTCGACACCGCGGACGCGATCGCCGACGAGACGGTGAGTCTCGCAGGCGACGAGCTGCCGCTGACCTTCACCGGGGACACGCTCGCGGCGACGCGGCGGCTGACCCCGGCGGACCTGGACACCGCCTGGCGCGAGGTCACCCCCGAGTGGACGATCGTCGTCGTCGGGGATGCCGGTCTCTACCGGGACGGGGTCGAGCAGCTCGGCCTGGGCCCGGTCACCGTCGTTCCGAACTGAGCCGGGCCCCCGAGTCGCGAGGCGCGTGCACGGACGGTAGTGCTTGCGCGGGAAACCGCCGGGCGAACGGCATGAGATGCACCAGGACGACCCTTCGTGCACAGAGTGAGGGTCGATGGGCCGGTTGTCCCCAGCTCAGTCCGGGCTCTGGAGGTCAGCGACTCGTCACGGTGAAGTGGCCGGATGATCCACACATATGGCCAGCTACAGGAGCAGTACACCCGCCGGGAGATCGACCGCTTCGTGTCCGAGGGGACGTTGGGGCGGGCGGGCCCGTACCTGGTGACCCCCGACACCGATGACGCGATCGTTGCGGCCCTGCGCAAGGGGCTGCGCAGCACCTGCCTGACGGCGGCCCGCCACCACGGGCTCTGGACGCCCCCGGGGCCCGGCCGGCATGTGTACGGCAGACGGGGGAAGCGGGTTCCTCCGGGATGGATCGGGCACGGGTACCACCATGCGTGGCCCGAGGCCGACCCCGTGGCTTCACCCGCGTTGTTGATCGAGCACGCTGCTCGGTGCCTCGACCCCATCGATGTGGGGATCCTCGCCGACTCGGCTCTGCACCTGGAGCTGCTCCACGAGGCCGATGTCGAGGCGATCCGCCGAGCCTCCCCGCGGCGGGTGCAGCGGGTCCTCGCCCACGCCTCGAAGCTGGCCGAGTCCGGGACCGAGTCCAAGGTGCGCCTCCACCTCGCGCTGCGGCGGGTGCCCGTCCGTGCCCAGGCCATGATCGACGGGGTCGGCCAGGTCGACCTGCTCGTGGGCGAGCGCTGGATCCTCGAGTGCGACAGCAAGGAGTACCACAGGGGCGAGGAGGCCTACGGCAAGGATCGCAGGCGCGACTTCAACTCCGACGCGCTTGGGTACCGGTCGAGCCGGCTCACCTATGAGATGTGCTTCGCCGAGTGGGACGAGACGACAGAGTGGTTGACCCGGATGCTGGCCACGGGGGAGCACCTCGTGCCTCCGGAGCAGTGGCGCCGCACCCGCCGGGTGAGGCGCGAGCACAGGAGGTAGTGATTCGGCCCGAAATCGCGGGTCGAACGGCATGAGATGCACCAGGACGACCCTTCGTGCACACGCCCTCAGGCGTCGGGGGCGAGGCGCCGAAGCACGTCGTCGTGCAGCAGCCCGTTGCTGGCCACGGCGTTGCCGCCCCACGGCCCGGGCTGTCCGTCGAGGGAGGTGAAGCGGCCCCCGGCCTCCTGCACCACGGCGACGAGCGCGGCCATGTCGTAGAGCTCCAGCTCCGGCTCGGCGGCGAGGTCGACCGCGCCCTCGGCGACGAGCATGTAGGACCAGAAGTCCCCGTAGGCCCGCGTGCGCCACAGGTCCGAGGTGAGGTTGAGGAAGGACATGCCCCGGCCGGTCTCGCGCCAGCCGTCCAGCGAGCTGTAGGACAGCGATGCGTCCGAGAGCCGGGAGACCCCCGAGACCGAGATCTGCCTCGCCTGGGCGAGTGAGCGGCCGGTCCAGGCGCCGGCGCCCTTCGCGGCCCACCAGCGGCGGCCCAGCGCGGGGGCGGCGACGAGGCCGACGACGCAGTCCTCGCCGTCGACGAGGCCGATGAGGGTGGCCCACACGGGGACCCCGCGCACGTAGTTCTTGGTCCCGTCGATCGGGTCGATGATCCAGCGGCGGGTCGAGGACCCCGTGGTGCCGTACTCCTCGCCGACGATGGCATCCCGGCCGCGGGAGCGGCCCAGCTGGGAGCGGATCACCTCCTCGCAGGCGCGGTCGGCGTCGCTGACCGGGGTCAGGTCCGGCTTCGTCTCCACGACGAGGTCATCGGCCTGGAAGCGGGAGAGGGTGATCCGCTCGACCTGGTCGGCCAGTACGTGGGCGAGGCGCAGGTCATCGGCATAGGGAGAGCTCTCGGACATTTCGTCAACGTACCCGAGGCAGGTGTGCGTCGCTTCGAGGCCCGCGCCCGCACCTCGTCGACCGAGGTCAGCCGTCCTCGCCGGAGCGGGCCCGCAGCAGCCGGCGAAGGGAGTCCAGCCGCCCCTCACCACGCGGCCCGGCCTTCCCCTGCGCGACCCAGGCGTCGAGGGCGCAGTCCGGCTCGTCGTGGCTGCAGCCGCGGGGACAGTCGGCGACGCCATCGGCCAGCTCGGCGAAGTACCCGACGATCTGGTCCGGTTCGACGTGCGCCAGCCCGAAGGAGCGGATGCCCGGCGTGTCGATGATCCAGCCGCCCTCGGCGTCCCCGTCGAGCGGGGGCAGGCGCAGCGCCAGGACACTGGTCGAGGTGTGGCGGCCGCGACCGGTGACGTCGTTGACGTCACCGGTCGCCCGGTCCGCCTCGGGCACGAGCGCGTTGACGAGCGTGGACTTGCCCACCCCCGAGTGCCCGACGAGCACCGAGATCCGGCCGGCGAGCCGGCGGCGCAGCTCGGTCAGGCCGTCGTCCCCTTCGTCGAGGACGGAGGTCGCCAGGTACGGCACGTCGAGCGGTGCGTAGGTGGCGAGGAAGTCCTCGGCCGGGGCCAGGTCGGCCTTGGTGAGCACGAGCAGCGGGTCCATGCCGGCGTCGTAGGCGGCCACGAGGCAGCGGTCGATGAGCCGGGGGCGGGGTTCGGGGTCGGCGAGGGCGCTGACGACGACGAGCTGGTCGGCGCCGGCGACGATGACGCGTTCGACGGGATCGGTGTCGTCGGCGGTGCGGCGCAGCACGGTCGCCCGGTCCTGCACGCGCACGATCCGGGCGAGGGTGTCGCGGCGGCCGGAGGTGTCCCCGACCATGCCGACCCGGTCGCCGACGACGATCGAGGTGCGGCCGAGCTCGCGGGCCCGCATCGCGGTCACGACCCGTTCTGGCTCGTCCCCACCGGCGGGGACCAGGACGGTCCAGCGGCCCCGGTCGACGGCGGTGACCATCCCGAACACCGCGTCCTCGTGCTTGGGCCGGGTCTTCGTCCGCGGGCGGGAACCGCGCCGGCCGGGGCGCACACGCACGTCCGACTCGTCCCAGTCGCGCGCCGAACGCCCCATCAGCCCTCCGCGGCCGCCACCGGGGAGAGCATGCCCTCCCACAGGCCGACGAAGTCGGGGACGGTCTTCGCGACCGTGCCCGGGTCCTCGATGACGGTGCCGGGCGCGGCGAGCGCGAGGACGGCCGCCGCCATGACCATCCGGTGGTCGGCGTAGGTGTGGATGGTCGCGGCCCGTGGCGTGCCGGGCGTGATGCGCAGCCCGTCCTCGAGCTCCTCGACGTGGGCGCCCGCGGCGGTCAGCTCGGTGCTCAGCGCGGCGATCCGGTCGGTCTCGTGCCCGCGGATGTGGCCGACCCCCCGGATGATGGAGGGGCTGGTGGCGCACGCGCAGAGGGCCGCGACGACCGGGGTGAGCTCGGCGGCGTCGTGCAGGTCGATGTCCAGGCCCACGGGGTGGCCGTTGCCGGTGACGGTCAGCGCGTCGGGGCCGAGCTCGACCTCTCCGCCCATGAGCGCGAGGACCTCCCGCATCCGGTCGCCGGCCTGGGTGGTGTGCCGGGGCCAGTCGGGCACCCGGACGGTGCCCCCGGCCACGAGCGCGGCGGCGAGGAAGGGGGCGGCGTTGGACAGGTCCGGCTCCACCGTCACGTCCAGCGGCAGCAGCTCACCGGGCTCGACGCGCCAGGTGTCCGGGACGGAGTCGTCGACCTCGGCGCCGGCGTCGCGCAGCGCCTCGACGGTCATCTCGATGTGCGGGGTGGAGGGGACCGAGTCGCCCTCGTGGACGATCGTGATGCCCTCCTCGAAGCGGGACCCGGCCAGCAGCAGGGCCGAGACGTACTGCGAGGTGGCGGAGGCGTCGAGCACGACGCGCCCGCCGGTCACCGACCCCCTCCCGTGGACGACGAAGGGGAGCGTGCCGCGCCCTTCGTCCTCGACGCGGACGTCGAGGCCCCGGAGGGCGTCGAGCGAGGCGGACATGGGGCGTACCCGGGCCTGCGGATCGCCGTCGAAGGCGACCGGTTCGCTGCAGAGGGCGGCCATCGGCGGCAGGAAGCGCATGACCGTCCCCGCGAGACCGCAGTCGACGGGCCGGCCGCCGCGGAGGGCAGCCGGGGTGACGAGCCAGTCGGTGTCGGACCCGGGTGTCGAGGTGGCGTCCTCGATGCCGGTGCCGAGCTGGCGCAGCGCCTGGGCCATGAGCTCGGTGTCCCGGGAGCGAAGGGGGCGGCGCAACCGCGAGGTGCCGGAGGCCAGCGCCGCGATGACGAGGAAGCGGTTGGTGAGGGACTTGCTGCCCGGCAGCGTCACGGTGCCGTCGAGGCGACCGGACGCTGCCGGGCCATGCCAATCAGGTGAGGGCATCGGTGGTCAGGACACCGAGTTCCGCGCCTGCAGAGCGGCGATCTTGGCCTCCTGGCGTGCGTTGTGCGCGGCGCGCTCGACGTTGTCGCCTGCCATCCTGGCTCGGTAGGCGAGACCGGGGCGGCCCTCGGTGTCGGCGGCAGCGAGCATGAGGCCACCGAAGAGGCTGAGGTCCTTGATGAACTGGGTCAGCTTGCCGGCCTTGGCCTGCGGGTCGCTCTCGTCCCAGAAGTTGTGGGTCGCCGCGGTCGGGGCGAGGGTGCCCATGAGCACCATCGAGGCGAGACGCGGGAACTTGCCGGTCGCGAGCAGCAGGCCACCGCCGACCATGGCGGCGGCGTTGGCGCGCACGAGCAGCTCGGTGTCGTCGGGCAGACCGGTGGTCTGGGCGACCGGCTTGGTCACCGGCTCCGCGGCGGGGGCGTGCGCGGCCGGGTGACGCAGCGCGTTGTAGCCACCCCAGACGAAGATCCCCGCGAGCAGCGGGCGGGCGATGCGACGAACGATCATGTGCGTTACTCCTGTCCTCAGGTGTGCGGAGCGCCCGGCGGGGCCGGGGTCACCGTCGTAGGTACCCCCACCGTAGTTCGTTCACTCGGAGCGCGACGTGGCGATCGAGGCCAGCGGCTGCCAGACCGTGTCGCCGAGCTCGGTGTTGTGCAGCCGGGCGAGGACGAAGAGCAGCGAGGAGACGCTGTTGAGGTACCTCGGGACGAGCGGGCTCATCGACCTCGGGTGCTCGGCCACCGCGGCGAGGTTGGCCCGCTCGGCCCGCCGGACCGAGGTCCTGGCGGTGAAGAGCAGGGTCGCGGGGATGGTCCCACCGGGGATGACGTAGCCCTCGATCGGCTCCAGGCCGGCGGAGTAGTGCTCCACGGCGCGGTCCACCCAGGCGATGTGCTCCTCGGTGATCCGCACGGGGGTGGAGTCGGCAGCCACCTCGTCCATGGGCGCGCTCAGGTCGGCCATCGCGTCGAAGAGGTCGTTCTGCACGCTCGTGAGCGTGGCCGCCACCTCGTTGTCGAGATCGCCGAAGGCCAGCGCGGTGCCGACGGCACCGTTGGCCTCCTCGCACGCGCCGAAGGCGGTCAGCCGGATGTCGTGCTTGGTCACCTCACCCACGTCACCGAACCGGGTGCGCCCAAGAGTCGGTGTGGCCGAACCGTCCTGTGTGGCTGTCATGAAGTCTACGCTAACGCGTGTCATTGGGCTGCTGGGCGCTTGGCACCACGCGGATCAGTCCGGTTGTCCGGGAAGGTTGCGATGCGTTCAGAGTCAGAACAGGCACCGACGGAGGTGCCGGACAAGATCCCCAACCGCGACGTGCGTGCCGGCTTGGCCAGCATGGACTGGACCGTGTTCGGCTGGGCCTTCGGCGTCATCGCCGTGGTCACCGTGGTCGGCATGGCCTTCCCCGACAAGGTCAACGACGTCACCGGGTCGGCACTGACGTGGGTCACCGACTCCCTCGGCTGGTTCTTCATCCTCTCGGCGACCGGCTTCGTCGTCTTCTCCCTCGTCCTGGCATTCGGTCGTTACGGACGCATCCCGTTGTCGCAGAACGGCGAGGAGCCGGAGTTCTCCACGATCTCCTGGATCGCGATGATGTTCAGCGCCGGCATGGGGATCGGCCTGATGTTCTTCGGCGTCTACGAGCCGGTCACCCACCTGGCCTCGCCGCCCCCCTTCGCCGACGTGCAGGCGGGCAGCCAGGAGGCCGCCCAGGAGGCGATGGCCTACACCTTCTTCCACTGGGGTCTGCACCCGTGGGCCATGTACTCGGTCGTGGGGCTCGCGCTGGCCTACTCGACCTTCCGGATGGGGCGCGGCAACCTGCTCAGCGCCCCCTTCGAGGCCCTCTTCGGCGAGAAGGCGATCAAGGAGAAGGGCTGGGGCAAGCCCATCGACATCCTCGCCATCATCTGCACGAAGTTCGGCTCGGCGACCTCGCTCGGCTTCGGCGCGCTCCAGGTCGCCGCGGGTGTGGCGCTGCTGCGCACGGGTGAGTTCCCGGACAAGGGCAGCACCTCCCTGGCGATCATCGTCATCATGGTCCTGACGGTCGGCATCGTCCTCTCCGCCGCGAGCGGGGTCTCCAAGGGCATCAAGTGGCTGTCCAACACCAACATGGTCGTCGCCTTCCTGCTCGTCGTCTTCGTCTTCGTCCTCGGGCCGACGGTCTTCATCCTCAACATGCTTCCGGCGTCCATCGGCGCCTACCTGACCCAGCTGGTGCCGATGAGCTTCACCACGGCGGCCTTCGGGGGGTCGGACTGGCTGGCCTCGTGGACGATCTTCTACTGGGCCTGGTGGATCTCCTGGACGCCCTTCGTCGGCACCTTCATCGGCCGCATCTCCAAGGGCCGCACGATCCGTGAGTACGTGCTCGGCGTGCTGCTCGTCCCGACGCTGATCAGTGCCGTCTGGTTCGTCGTCTTCGGCGGTGCGGGACTGCACCTGCAGCTCGGCGGGGTCGACATCGCCGGTGCCGGCAACGAGGCGGCCGGGTTCTTCATGCTGCTGCAGGAGTACCCGCTGGTCTCGGTGACGGCCGGGTGCGTCGTCTTCCTGACCTCGATCTTCTTCGTCTCGGGCGCGGACGCGGGGGCGCTCGTGCTGAGCACGCTCTCCTCGAGGGGACGCACCGAGCCGTGGGAGCCGCTGGTCATCGTGTGGGCGGTCATGACCGGTGTGGTCGCGGCGATGCTGCTCCTCGTCGGCGGGCTGACCGCGCTGCAGACCTTCACGATCCTCACGGCCACGCCCTTCGTGTTCGTGCTCATCGGCTTGTGCCTCTCGCTGTACATCGACCTGCGCAAGGACCCCTTGCGTCAGCGTCGTGTCGGGCCGGTCCGCTCCCAGCGGACGGTCGTGCCCTCGAGCGCGCCCTTCCTGGTCGCCCCCGACACGAACCCGGGCAACGGCACCGGTCAGGAGCCGCAGCCGGAGGAGGCGAGCGGCGGTACCGGCTGATCCCCGAGGGGGCGGCTCACTAGGGTGGGTCCCGTGTGTGGACGCTATGCCGCAACCGCCAACCCCGGGGAGCTCGTCGAGGAGTTCGAGGTCGACGCCGATCGCACCGCCGAGCCCTCGCGCACCGTCCTGAAGTCCCCGCAGGACCCGCCCCCGGGCACCCCGGACCACAACATGGCGCCGACGAAGCAGGCGCCCATCGTGCTCAGCCGGGTGCCGAAGGGGGAGGAGGGCGCCGACCCCCTTCGGCAGCTGCGGCTGCTGACCTGGGGGCTGGTGCCGTCCTGGGCCAAGGACCCCGGGGTGGGGCTGCGGATGACCAATGCCCGCGCGGAGACGGTGCTGGAGAAGAACTCCTTCGCCCGTGCCGCGGCCGCGCGGCGGTGCCTGGTGCCGGCGACCGGGTGGTACGAGTGGCAGGCCTCGCCGGTGGCGAAGGACGCGAAGGGCAAGCCGCGCAAGCAGCCCTTCTTCATCCACCGCGGTGACGGGGACGTCATCGGGTTCGCGGGGCTGTACGAGTTCTGGCGGGATCCCGAGGTGGCCGATCCGGAGGACACCCGCGCGTGGTTGACGACCTTCACGATCATCACGACGGCGGCGGACCCCGGGATGGACCGGGTCCACGACCGGCAGCCGCTGGTCCTCGAGCGCGGCGACTGGGCCCGCTGGTTGGACCCGGACCTGACCGACACCGGTGAGGTGGGGGAGATGCTCGCTTTCGCGCAGTCGGGGCGCTTCGAGGCGTACCCGATCTCCACGGCCGTCGGGGCGACCCGCAACAACGGCCCGGGACTGCTGGACCCGCTGCCCCGTGAGGAGCTGGTCGGGGTCGTCGACCCCGAGACCGGCGAGGTGGTGGGCGGTGGCTGAGGAACGGGAGGTCCCGACCGCACGGGGCCCCGCGCGGGCGCACGTCCACGAGGCAAGTGCCTCGACTCCCGGGGCGAAGGGGGAGCCCGCGGGCTCCCTGCTGCTCACCCACGGCGCCGGCGGCGGGATCGAGGCCCTCGATCTCGCCACGGTCGCGGCGCAGCTGCCCGCCCTCGGCTGGCAGGTGGTGCTCGTGGAGATGCCGTGGCGGGTCGCGGGCAAGAAGGTCGCGCCCCCGCCCGCGCGGTTGGACCAGTCCTGGCGGGAGATCGTCCCGGCCCTCCGGTCGGCGGGTGTGCTGCCGGGGCGGCTCGTCATGGGCGGGCGCAGTGCCGGCGCGCGGGTGGCCTGCCGTCTCGCGGGGGAGCTGGGCGCGGATGCGGTGCTGTGCCTGTCCTTTCCGCTCGTACCGCCGGGCAAGGGGCCGGAGAAGTCCCGCATCGGCGAGCTCGTCACCCCCGTCGAGCACGGCCTGCCGGTGCACGTCGTGCAGGGGGAGAAGGACCCCTTCGGTCGGCCGGATGCGGTGCGCGAGGCGCTCGCGGGAGCCGGCGCGGACGGGGTCACCGTCGACGAGGCGCCGGGAACGCACTCCTTCACGAAGGCCGGGATCGGTGAGGTCGTGGCCGCGGTCCGGGCGCGGCTCGTGGAGGCCGGCTGACACCCCTGTCCAGGGACGTAGGCGCCGCACCCCCCTTGCGGAGGCCCGTCAGTCCGCCGGGGTCCGCCGACCGAGCGCCAGGACGAGCGCGAGCACCCGGTCGGGGTCGGTGAGGTCCTCGCCGAGCAGGTCGCGCACCTGGTTCATCCGGTAGCGCACCGTCTGCGGGTGCACGTGCAGCTCCTCGGCCACGAGCTCGCGGCGCCCCTGCAGCAGCAGCCAGGCACGCAGCGTGTCCGCCAGCCGCTGGGCCGTCGACTCCGACACCTGAGCGAAGGGGGCCAGCGCCCCCTCCCGCAGGTCGGCGAGCGCCTCGGGGTCCGCGCGCAGCACGAGTTCCGGCAGCACGAGATCGGTGTCCAGCGGCCCGCCCGAACCGGCGAGCTCCACCGCTCGCAGGGCTCGCCGGTAGGACTCCACCGCTCGCTGCCAGGGCCGCACCGGCCCGACGACGGCGGCATGCCGGTCGAGCAGCTCGAGCAGGTGCCGGCGCGAGCGGCCCCCGGCGTCGGGGACGAGCAGCACCGCCTGGCCGGTGGGCCCCGGCACCTCGCCGTGCGGTGGCAGGTCCTCCTCGAGGGTGAGGGTGCGCGGGTCGAGGACCGCCGCGGTGTTGGTCAGCCGGTGGTGCGGGACGAGTACCGCCGTCAGGGTCCGTGGCGGGCTCCAGCCGGCGGCCGCCGCCCCGCGCTCGAGCTCCCCCTCGGCGGCGCCGGTGAGCAGCGCCCGGGTGAGTCGGTCCAGCTGCACGAGGCGGGCGCGCTCGACGCTGGCGACCTCGTTGCTGTGCCCGGCGACCGAGGCGGCCGACAGCTCGTCGATGTAGTCGAAGACCAACCCGGCGAAGCCCGACAGCGTCCGCGCGTCGACCCCGTTGTCCACGGCCACGCCGGACATCTCCCGCCAGGAGACCCGCGCCCCGACGCGGTAGGCGGCGAGCAGCGCCTCGACCGGGCGACCGCGGCGTGCCTCGGCCTGCCCCAGCTCCCGCGCCGCGGTGATCCCGACGCCGATCCCGTCCGGTCCGCTCGCCCGGGCGCCCCCTGCGACCCGCACGAAACCCTCGAGCGAGACCACCACCGCCCGCTCGATGATCCGCCCCATCCGCCCCTTGAAGGGCACGTTGTAGGCGGGCACCTCGCGCATGATCTCGCTGACGACGATCGAGGCCACGCGGGGCAGCTCACCGCGCAGCGCCGCCACGGCCCCGGGCGGCAGCGCGGACTGCGCCCCCTTCGCCCCAGCGGCACCACCCGCACCGTCGGCACCTGTAGCGCCCACACCGACCACGCCCTTTTGTCTCCCGCGCACAAATAACTGCACCGAACGCTACCCGCCGAGGACAGCGTTTGGGCAGTGTTGTTGCGAAATGATGGAGCCATGACCTCGAGTCCACCCATTGCCCGCGCCAAGGACACCGTGGCCCGCTTCGCGCGCGGCCTGGCCACCCCGGTCGTCCCGGAGGAGTACCTCGACCTCTTCGCCCCCCTTCGCTCCGGGGCGGACCTGCGGGGGCGGATCGTCGCGATCACGCCGGAGACCGAGGACGCGGCGACGATCACGATCCGGCCCGGCCGGGACTGGCAGGGGCACTCGCCGGGGCAGTACATCCGCATCGGGGTGGACGTCGACGGCGTGCGCAACTGGCGCGCCTACTCGCTGACCTCGGACACGAGCGCCCGCGACGGCCTGATCTCGATCACCGTCAAGGCCATGCCCGACGGCCACGTCTCCCAGCACCTCGTCCACCACGCCCGGCCCGGCACGATCATCCAGCTGGACCAGGCGACCGGCGACTTCATGCTGCCGCAGTCGGTCCCGCCGAAGGTGCTCTTCCTCACCGGCGGCTCCGGCATCACCCCGGTCATGGGGATGATGCGCAACCACGACTTCGACGGCCTCGACGTCGTCCACGTCCACTCCGCGCCCCGGGCCGAGGACGTGATCTTCGCCCGTGAGCTGGCCGATGCTCCCCCCGGGGTGCGCGCCATCGTGCGCCACACCGACGAGGAGGGCATGCTCACACCGGACCAGCTCGAGCAGGTCGTGCCCGACTGGCGCGAGCGCGAGACGTGGATCTGCGGGCCGACGCCGATGCTGGACGCCTTCGAGGAGCTCTACGAGGCGGGTGGCCGCACCGAGATGCTCCACGTGGAGCGCTTCCGCCCCACCGTGGTGGAGGCGGGCGAAGGGGGCACCGCCTCCCTTCGCGTCGGTCGCGAGACCACGGAGCTGGAGCTCGACGGCGGCACCACGATCCTCGATGCCGCGGAGGACGCGGGCCTGCTCATGCCGAGCGGGTGCCGGATGGGCATCTGCTTCGGCTGTGTCCTGCCCATGAGCGACGGAGCCGTGCGCGACCTGCGCAACGGCGACTTGACGACCACGACCCTCGACGACCCGCCGGTGAAGGTGCAGACCTGCATCTCGGCCGTCGCCGGCAACTGCACGATCCAGACCCAGGAGAGCTGATGACCGCCACCCTGACCCGACCCACGACCGACGCCCGGATCACCGGCGGGAAGTCGGACGTCGTCCACACGACGGTGACGATGGACCCCAGTCCCATCGCGCACCTGAGCCCGCAGCAGATCGAGGACCTCGGCCGCGAGCTCGACGAGATCCGCACCGACGTCATGGACTCCTTGGGGGAGGACGACGCCCGCTACATCCGCCGCGTGATCACGGTGCAGCGCTACCTCGAGATGGGGTCGCGTGCGGTGCTGCTCTTCTCCGGCAACCCGATCGCCTGGGTCGCGGGCACCGCGGGGCTGAGCGTCGCGAAGATCCTCGACAACATGGAGATCGGGCACAACATCATCCACGGCCAGTGGGACTGGATGCGTGACCCGAAGATCCACTCCTCGACGTGGGAGTGGGACAACGTCACCCCGGCGGCGCACTGGAAGAACAGCCACAACAAGGTCCACCACACGTACACCAACGTCGTCGGCCACGACAACGACCTCGGCTACGGCATCATGCGTGTCGACGACGCCCAGAAGTGGTACCCCGGCTACCTCGTCCAGCCGGTGACGCAGTTCATCAACGCCACCTTCTTCCAGTACGGCATCGCCGCGTACGACCTCGAGCTCGGCAAGAACTGGGCGACCCGCCACGACAACCCGGAGTGGATGGCCGAGGCGAAGCAGGTCGTGAACAAGATCAAGAAGCAGGCTGGCAAGGACTACCTGCTCTTCCCGCTGCTGTCGGGACCGAACTTCCTCTCGACCCTCGCCGCGAACGGGGTCGCCAACCTCGTGCGCAACTACTGGACGCACTCGGTGATCATGTGCGGTCACTTCCCGGCCGGCGTGAAGACCTTCACGAAGAACTCGATCGACGGGGAGACCCGCGGTGAGTGGTACCTGCGCCAGATGCTCGGCTCGGCGAACATCTCCGGGTCGAAGGCGATGCACGTCGCGACCGGCAACCTCAGCTACCAGATCGAGCACCACCTCTTCCCGGACATGCCCAGCCGCCGCTACCAGGAGATCGCCCCGAAGATCGAGGCCCTCTTCGACAAGTACGGCCTCGACTACGTCACCGGCCCGCTGCCCAAGCAGGTCGCGTCGGCGTGGAGCGAGATCGTGCGGCTGTCCCTGCCGAACGACACCTCGTTGTGGCAGACGATCAAGATCCTGCGCACGAAGGGCGTGAAGGGCCTGAAGGCCCGCGCCCGCGCCACGCGCAACGTCTACGCGCGCTGACCCCGGCCCCTGAGGTGTGAGCTTGCGCAGCAAGCGAGCCTCGAAGGGCCGGAGGTCCGTCCCCTCAGCCGGGGTAACCCTGCGGGTTCCCCGACTGCCAGCGCCAGGTGTCGGCGCACATCTGCTCGATGGAGCGCTCCGCGCGCCAGCCGAGCTCGGTCTCGGCGCGGGACGCGTCGGCCCAGAACGCCGCCAGGTCGCCGGTCCGGCGCGGTGCCACCTCGTGGGGGATCGGTCGTCCGCTCGCGGACTCGAAGGCCGCGATCATCTCAAGCACCGACGTGCCGTGCCCACCGCCGAGGTTCCACGCCCGCTCGACGACGTCCGGGTGGTCGCTCAGGTACTCCAGGGCTGCGACGTGACCCTCCGCGAGGTCGACGACGTGCAGGTAGTCGCGCTGAGGTGTGCCGTCGGGCGTCGGATAGTCGTTACCGAAGACCTGGAGCTGCTCACGGCGCCCGACCGCGACCTGGGCGATGAAGGGCATGAGGTTGTTGGGGACGCCGTGCGGGTCCTCCCCGATGCGACCCGAGGGGTGGGCCCCCACGGGATTGAAGTAGCGCAGCAACGCCACCCGCGGGCCGCCGGCCGTGGCGACGTCGCTCAGGAGCATCTCCTGCACGAGCTTGGTGCGGCCGTAGGGGTTGTTGGAGGCCAGTGGCTCGTGCGTCTCGACGTAGGGAACAGGTGCGAGCTCGCCGTAGACGGTGGCCGAGGATGAGAAGACGAGGACCGGCACGCCGGCGCGATCCATCGCCCGAGCCAGAACCAGGGTTGAGCCGACGTTGTTGTCGTAGTACTCGAGGGGGATCTGGGAGGACTCACCGACGGCCTTCAGACCGGCGAAGTGGATGACCGCGTCAAATCGTCCGTCGTCCAGGAGCGCGTTCGTCTTGTCGACGTCGCGCAGATCGAAGGAGTGGGTCTCGATCGTGCGTCCGGTCAGCTCCTCGAGGCGGGCGATCACGCTCGGCCGGGAGTTGACGAAGCTGTCGAGGACAACGGGCTCGTGCCCGTCCTCGACGAGTCGGACGACGGTGTGGGACCCGATGTACCCGGCTCCGCCGGTGACGAGGACGCGCATGGGGCCACCCTAAACGCGCGGCGTGCACAACCAGTAGTACTGGTGCATCTCGCGTCGTTCGACCCCGGATATCGGGCCGAAGTACTACCTCTTGTGCTCAGCCCTCGGAGATGTGGCGCACCTGTGTCACCGAGGTCCAGGCCCCGTCGTCGCAGATCGTCGTGATCCGCTGCATGATCGTCGTGCGCAGGGTCGGCGGTGCCTCCTCGCACGGGCAGGAGCGCTGGACGAGTTCCTTCAGCACCCGGTCGACGTCGTGCTCCTCGAGGCACGGGCCGCAGGTGAGGAGGTGCTCGCGCAGGTGGTCGGCGTCGGCCGCGGTCATCTCACCGTCGAGGTACTCCATCATCCGGTAGATCGCCTCGGAGCAGTCGATGTGCCCTTTGTCGTCGTTCACTTGGCACTCCCCTTCGCCGCGGGGAGGCCACGATCGACGGCGTAGTCGGTGAGCTTCTCGCGCAGCTGCCGTCGTCCCCGGTGCAGCCGTGACATCACCGTGCCGATCGGGGTGTCCATGATCTGGGCGATCTCCTTGTAGGCGAAGCCCTCGACGTCGGCGAGGTAGACCGCCATCCGGAAGTCCTCCGGCAGATCCTGCAGCGCCCGCTTGACCTGGGTGTCGGGCATCCGGTCCAGCGCCTCGACCTCGGCGGAGCGCAGCCCCTTGGAGGTGTGCTGCTCGGCCTTGTGCAGCTGGTAGTCCGCGACCTCGGGGGAGTCGGACTGCTTCGGCTCGCGCTGCTTCTTGCGGTAGCTGTTGATGTAGGTGTTGGTCAGGATGCGGTACATCCAGGCCTTGAGGTTGGTCCCGGGACGGTACTGGTGGAAGGCGGCGAAGGCCTTCGCGTACGTCTCCTGGACGAGGTCCTCGGCATCCGTGGGGTTCCGGGTGGTCCGCAGCGCTGCCGAGTAGAGCTGGTCGAGCAGCGGCATCGCCTCGCGCTCGAACCGGGCGCGGCGCTCCTCGGTGCTCTCCTGCTTCACGTCGACGGCCGCGTCCGCTTCTGCCTGGGCGTCGCGTTGGTCGGTCGTGGGATCAGTCATCGCGCTCCACCCTAGCGGGGTGGCTTCGCGCTCACCGGCATGCAGTACGAGCAAGCCTGGCTCCTGTCCGTGCGAGGTCTGCGTTCACCCCCGTGCAACGAAGGGGGACCCCCGCGCATTCCCACCCCGCGCGGTGGCCGGCGAAGGGGGAGTGGGCAGAAAAAGGGCCCGTGTCCGACTCGGACACGGGCCCCTCTTGTCCGCCCTCACGGGCGGAGGGCGTCAGCTGTTCGGCTTCTTGCCGTGGTTGGCGGCATTCTTCTTGCGTGCGCGACGCTTCCGGGAACGCTTGCTCATTGGTGTCTCCTCACTGTGGACTTCCCCCCGGTGAGCGGGGATCCAGATGCCCCAATTCAAACACACGGGCAAGGTCACGGTTTGGTCAGAGAGTCGGCGACCCTCGTTATGCGAGGGGTCTGGCTGGCATCATGGAACCATGAAGAAGACGATTGCTCCCCTCATCGCCGCCGCCACACTCTCCCTGTTCTCGGTCTTCTCGATCGGTAGCCAGGCCAACATCGATTGGGCCATGACGACTGACAACATCGACTGGGCCCAGGTCACTGACAACATCGACTGGGCCCAGGTCACTGACAACATCGACTGGGCGCTCACGACCCAGAACATCGACTGGGCGCTCACGACTGACAACATCGACTGGGCATAACGACTGGTCTCCACTGCGCAACGGGCAAGGGAGTCGCACTCCTCGACCTTGCCCTATGTGGTCGCGGTTGTTGCGTGCGCACTGGCGGCCATCGTCGTCGTCGGTGTCTGGGAGGGCTTCACACAGCGGCTGAGTTGGTTCTTGGCGCTGCTGGCACTCAGCGTCATGGGGGCTTTGGGGCGCCCGCAGGCGATCGGGTCGATCAGCATCTCTGCCTCGGGCATCGTCCAGTTGACGGCCATTCCACTGGTCGGGCCCATGGGGGCCGCGATTGTTGGAGCCGTCCCTGAGCTAGCTGCTCCCCGTGAGCCCATCAAGCGCATTTTCAACGCGGCCCAGCGCGTTCTCCTTGTCCTTGCGGGAGGGGTCGCGTATCGGATGTTGGGAGGCGGTCCACTCGGTTACGGGCAAGCCGCCCAGAGTGATGTACTCGATCTCGCGTGGCGCCTTGGCCTTGCGACTCTGGTGGCGGCGCTGGCGAACGCAGCGCTTGTGGCCGGGGTCCTGACCGTTAGTTCTGCAGGGTCCTTCCGCGCTTTCGCCGTCGACCTCGTCAAGCAGGCAATCCCGGCGTACGCCATGTACTGGGTTGCCGGATACGCCCTCGCCGTCCTCTGGGCGCCCGCCGGTCTGGGCTGGGTGTCCGCGGTCTTCTTCTTCCCGTCGCTGTACGTCATCCAGTGGGCGTTGGCGCAGCACGCAGCGGTCTGGTCGGCTCGGCACGAGATCCTCAACCCCTTCGTCGTGGCGCTCGACGAGCGGTACCCGGGCGCGCAGCGGGAGAGCGAGCTCGTCGCAGGTGCCGCCACGGCGATCGCCAACACCCTCGGGATCAAGCCCGGTGACGTCGACCATGTGGCGATCGCTGCCCAGATCCGCGACGTCGGCAAGCTCGCGCTGGACCAGGAGCCCGAGGCCATCCAGCGCCGGGACCACGCAGGGGCGACCCGACGGGTCCTGTCCGACATCTCCTTCCTGGCCCCTCCGCTGGACATCGTGGTCAGCCACCACGAACGGGTCGACGGCCAGGGCTGGCCGGAGGGTCGTGCGGGCGGCTCCATCCCGCTGGGCTCCCGGATCCTCGCCGTGGCCGAGACCTGGGCCGACCGCCTCCTCGAGACCGACGACGCCGAGGCGGCGGTGGTCCGTTGCGAGACCCTCGTGGGCACCGGTCTGGACGGGCGGTGCGTGGCCGCCCTTCGCCGCGCCCACGAGCGCGACCGGCTGCCGGCGGCCGGAGGCACGAGGAGGCCGTCATGACGGCGGTGCGCGGGAGCCACGCCGGACTGGTCCTCTTCCTCGTGGCGCTGCTCGTGGGGGGCTGGACCACCATCGCCGGCGAGATCACCGCAGACGGCGTGACGCCGTGCGTGATCACCGCTGTCATCGCGATCATCATCGGTGAGCAGATGCCCACCGCGATGGCGGGGCGCGTCATCGCGCCCGTGACCACCGCCGCCGCGACCGGACTGGTCATGGCGCCCCCGGGGGAGGGCCTGGCCCGACCTGCCGCGGTGGGCGTCATCTGGCTGGCGATGCTCGCGGGTGTCCTCATCGCCCGCGTGCGCGGCAGGCCCCTCTTCGAGAGTGCGCTGGGGGCGCGCTTCCTCGGCATCGCCACGACGGCACTGCTCGTCCGCGGCCTCGGTGACAGCACGCTCGTGCAGTGGGCCTTCGCCGACGGGACGCGGCGGGCCCTGGCCGTGCTCGCCCTCTTCGGTGCGGCCCTGGTCGGAGGTCTCGTCGAACGCCTCCTCGAGGCACTCGTCGTGTGGCTGCGCGAGGGGATCACCATCGGGTCCTTTGCCGCGCGCGAGCCGAGCTCCCTCTACGGCATCGTCGGGGTCACCGCCTCCGCCGGGTCCCTCATCGCCGTGGCCCAGCCGGTCCTGGACTGGGTCGCCTACCCGCTCCTGCTGCTGCCGGTGCTCCTCACCCACCTGGCCGTCCAGCGGGCGGTGGCGATCCGCCTCACCCTGGACGAATCCGTCCATGCCCTCTCCCGCCTCACCGAGGCCGCCGGCCGGAGCCACGAGGGGCACGGCGCCCGGGTCGCGGACCTGTCCGTGCGGATCGGCCGGGCCATGGGTCTGGACGCACACGAGCTGCGCAAGGTGGAGCGCACCGCGCTGCTGCACGACGTCGGCCTCATGGGGATCGAGGAGCCGATCCCCGGCGGCGCGACGATCAACGCCTCGACGCAGGTCCAGGACCGCGCCGCGGAGGCGGGCACCCGCATCGTCTCCTCGAGCCCTCAGCTGCGCCCCATCGCGGCGATGCTGGACCAGGTCCGCACGCCCTTCCGTATGTCGCGGGAGTTCGGTGAGTTCATCCCCGTCGCGGCGCGGATCGTGCGCGTGGCCAATGCCTGGGACGACATCACGGAGGGCACGCGGACCCAGCGTGCCCACCAGGTCGCGCTCGAGCGGCTGCACCTGGGGCTCGGGTACGACTACGACCCGGAGGTCGTGACCGCCCTCGAGCGGACGCTGGGGTGAGCACGACGAAGGGGGCCCCGCCGCGGCAGATCACGCGGCGGGGCCCCCCTTCGTCATGGGGACGAGCAGGTCAGCCCTGCTTGGTCTCCCAGAAGATCTTGTCGATCTCGGCGATCTTCTCGAGCAGCTCGTCGGCCTTGGCCTCGTCGAACTCACCCTTCGTGCCGGAGGCGCCGGCCAGCTTGGTGGCCTCGTTGACGAGGGTGTGCAGCTGCGGGTACTTCTCGAAGTGCGGCGGCTTGAAGTAGTCCGTCCACAGCACCCACAGGTGCTCCTTGACCAGCTGGGAGCGCTGCTCCTTGATGACCACGGCGCGGGTGCGGAAGTCCGGGTCGTCGCTGTCGTTGGCCTTCTTGATGATCATCTTGACCGACTCGGCCTCGATGCGGGCCTGGGCGGGGTCGTAGACGCCGCAGGGCAGGTCGCAGTGGGCGCTGACCTCGGTGGGGCGGAAGATGTCGCGAAGTCGCATGTGTGCCTTCCTCTCGTAGGTGGCGTTTCAGCCGTCGAAGTACCCGGCGGCTTCACTGCCAAACCTACCCCGCGGGGTCGGCCCCGTCACGCAAACCCCTTCTCTTGCAAGGTAGTCGCATTATCACGCGTGCCAGGACGTCCTCCGGGGCGATCGATCCGACGAGCCAGGAGTCGACCCCGACCCGGGGGTTGTCCCGCTCGATCCACCACCGGGAGGAGTCCATCGGATCCCTTCCCGAGAGCCGCTTGACGGCGATCGGTCGCTCGGCGCCGTGCTGGTCGCGGGGGAGGCGGACCACGGCGAGGGAGCCGAGCCTCGGACGAGCTCCCCACAGCACGAGCAGCAGGGCACCGTCGCGGAGCGTCGGCTCCATCGATCGCCCGACGACACGGGCCAGGCCGGGATGAGGCATGGGCTCATCGTCGCACCCCGGGGGTTGTGGAAGAATGCTTGTGGCTCACCCCGCCGCCCGCCGCGACCCGACCCGATCGCACCAGGGCGTTCACCGAACCACTGCTGCCAGATGAGGATTGACGTGTCCGTTACCGAGCCCACCACCACCCACGACCTGACTGCCCCGCAGTTCGTCGCGCACGAGGGTGGCAAGCTCGAGGTACGAGCCACCAAGGCACTGCGCGATCAGCACGATCTCTCCCTCCTCTACACGCCCGGCGTCGCCGACGTGTGCCTGGCGATCCAGGAGGACCCGGACCTCTCCCGGCGCTTCACCGCCCGCAACAACACCGTCGCGATCGTCACCGACGGCACCGCGGTGCTCGGTCTGGGCGACATCGGGCCGGCTGCGGCGATGCCGGTGATGGAGGGCAAGGCGGTCCTCTTCAAGACCTTCGCCGGCGTCGACGCGATCCCGATGTGCCTCGAGTCCGGGTCCGTCGACGAGCTCGTGGACTCGATCGTGCGCATCGCGCCGAGCTTCGGGGGGATCAACCTCGAGGACATCTCCGCCCCGCGCTGCTTCGACCTGGAGCGTCGGCTGCGCGAACGGCTGGACATCCCGGTCTTCCACGACGACCAGCACGGCACCGCCATCGTCGTACTCGCCGGCCTGATCAATGCCTGCCGGGTGACCGACCGGCAGATCTCCTCGCTGAAGATCGTCGTCGGCGGCGCCGGCGCCGCCGGTGTGGCCGTGACCCAGCTGCTCCAGCTGGCCGGCGCGACCGACGTCCTCGTGTGCGACTCCCGCGGGATCATCGGCTCCCACCGCAACGACCTCGTCGCGCACAAGGAGATGCTCGCCGCGACGACCAACGCCAGCGGCCGGACCGGTGGCCTGGGCGATGCGCTCGTCGACGCGGACGTCTACATCGGCGTCTCCGGGGGCAGCGTGCCGGAGGAGCAGGTCGCGGCCATGGCCGAGGGCCCGATGATCTTCGCCCTCGCCAACCCGACCCCCGAGGTGCACCCGGACCTGGCGCACAAGTACGCCTCCGTGGTCGCCACGGGGCGCAGCGACTACCCGAACCAGATCAACAACGTGCTCGCCTTCCCGGGGATCTTCCGCGGCGCGCTCGACGCCGGCGGCGTGCAGATCAGCGATGAGATGAAGCTCGCCGCCGCGCGGGCCATCGCCGACATGGTCGCGGAGCCGACGGCCGAGCAGATCGTGCCGCCCGTCTTCCAGGACGGCGTCGCCGAGGCGGTCGCGGCCGCGGTCGCCGCCCACGCGGTCTGAGGGATGCCACTCGCCGGTGAGCGGCCCACGCCGGTCGCGCCGGAGCGGGTCGCGGAGTGGATCGAGCGCTTCGCGGCGATCAGCGAGCCGGACTCCGGGCCGGGCGTCACCCGCCTCGCGCACACCGCGCTGGAGCGCCGTGCCCACGAGGTCTTCACCGACTTCATGGCCGGCCTCGGCCTGACGGTGTGGACCGACGCAGCCGGCAACACCATCGCCGAGAAGCCCGGCACCGAGGAGACCGCCGCGGTCGGCACCGGGTCGCACCTGGACTCCGTGCCGTCCGCCGGGAGGTTCGACGGGATCGCCGGGGTGGTCGCCGCGATGCTCCTCGCCGAGCGGGTCGTGACCGATGGTGTGGGGCACCGACGCCCCCTTCGCTTTGTCGCCTTCGCGGGTGAGGAGGGGGCCCGCTTCGGCCGGGCCTGCATCGGGAGCCGGATCGTCGCCGGGCTCACCACCACCGCCGACCTGCACCAGCTGCAGGACGCGAAGGGGGTGGGCCTCGCCGAGGCGATGGCCGGCGTCGGTCTCGACCCGGATGCCGTGGCCGACGCCCGGTGGTCCCCGCGGGAGTGGGCCGGCTTCGTCGAGCTGCACATCGAGCAGGGGTCGGTGCTCGCCGACGCCGGCGCCGCGGTCGGAGTCGTCGACGTGATCTCGGGCAGCACCCGCCTGGAGCTGACCGTGGACGGTGTCGCGGCGCACTCCGGCGGCATGCCGATGCACCTGCGCCGGGACGCCCTCACCGCGGCCGCGGAGGTGGTCCTCGAGCTCGAGGCGCTCGCAGGCACCGCGGACGACGGGCGGCGGATCACGGTGGGCCGGCTGGAGGCGCTACCGGGGTCGATCACGACCATCCCGGGTCGGTGCGTCCTCACGGTCGACATCCGTGACATCGACCTGGAGCGACAGTGCGCGACCGCCGAGGACGTGCTGGAGCGCGCGGCGGCCATCGCCGAGCGGCGCGGGGTCACCCTGACGAGTCGCCACCTGGCCGAGGCGAGCCCCGAGGAGCTGACGCCGTCGGTGCGCCGCACCCTGATCGACGTCGCTCGCGAGGTGGGCACCGAGCCGCTGGTCCTGCCGAGCGGTGCCAGCCATGACACCCAGATGATCAAGCAGGTGTGCCCGGTGGGGATGCTCTTCGTGCCGAGTCGCGCTGGGGGAGTGAGTCATTCGCCGCACGAGGACACCGACTTCGGCGACCTGGCGCGGGGCGCGGACCTGCTGGGGGCGGCGCTGCTGCGCCTGGCTCGCTGAGTCCTAGACGACGGGGTTGCTCTTGTCGGCTTCTCGCGCCTCCCGGGCCGAGGACACGTCGTCGACGATGATGGTGATGTGCCGCACGCTGGTGATCAGCGATCCGTACACGGGCCAGAGCGCACCCGCGGCGAGGGTCCCGTCCGAGAATTGCCGCGAGAGGCCGTCCAGGCGGTCGTAGATCGACTCGACCTCGGCGTCAGGGTCCTTGATCGAGCTCCCGGCATCGTGCACGAGCGCGACCCACTGGCTGCGGAACTCCTCGTCCCACGCGCTGTCCGAGTAGGAGGATTCGCGCAGCGTCCGCGCCAGGTGCCGCAAGTGGGAGACGCCTTCGCCGAGGCGCGTGAGGATGTCCTCGTAGCCGGCCTGCTTGCCCGCCCCGTCGTACTGGTTCCTCCAGTGACGAGGGTGCCCCGGGACCGGTACGTGGTGACGCGGGTTCAGCCGTCGGCTCTCGCGGGCGAAACGCACCGTCTGCCACGCCGAGTCGAGCTCGTCATCCATCGCAACGGTCTCGTCCACCCACGTGTCGGCACTGTCCGTGTCCCACGAACGGCCCAGCTCGTCGGCCATGCTGATCATGACCTCGCCCATGCGGCGGTTCATGCTGTCGACGTACCGGGCTGCCTGACGGTCACGCAGCGGCGGCAGGAAGGCGAGGTTCACGATGATCCCGAACGCCACGCCGAGGCCCACCTCCAGCAGCCGGTCGTCGAGGAATGGCGCCTGCTCCTCGAACCCACCAGCAAGGATGAAGATGGCGGTCGTCGCGATCGCGACGCCCTCGTCCCGCAGCCAGCTGATCCGCGAGACGACCAGACCGACGAGTATCGCCAGTGCGAACGTCCAGACGTCGACGCCGAGGAAGTAGCCGATGACGAACGACAGGGCCACCCCGGCCGTGGAGGCCACGGTCGTCTGAGCCCCCCGGGAGAGGGATCGGTACGCCGTGGCGTGGACCGTCAGGAGCGCGGTCCACGGCGCCAGGAAGGGCATCGGTGAGCCCAGCACGGCCGTCGACACGTACCACGCGGCGGTCGCGGCGACCACGGTCTTGGTGATCTGGATGCCGTCGGTCACGGCCTCCGGCGAGCGCAGCGCGTCCACCAGACGGGACCAGGGTCGTTCCATGGCACGTCGGACACGGCTCACACGAACAGCGGCGCGAATCCGGCCGGCAGCTGCGAACGCAGGTCGGTGACCTCTCCTTCCGAGATGAAGCCGGCGATCGTGGACAGCACTGCACGTGCGTGCTCCAGGGCCTCCTCCGGGTCGCAGCCTCGACCCTCGTGCTCGGCGACTCGGCGCAGGAACGCGTCCAGGTCATCGTCCGTCTCCTGCTCCCCGTCGTGCTCCAGCAGGGCCTGCTGCAGCTCTGGGGGGAGCTGGCTGGCCAGGTCGTGCGGCTCGTTGCTGGCCAACCGCTTGCCGAGGTCCGCCAGGACCGTGCGGGTGGCTTCGTCGGCGTGCTCGCGGTCGGTGGGCCCGCCGTTGTCCGCAACAGCGGTGAGGAACTCGTCGTACTTCATGTGTGACTCCTGACTGGAACTTCGTCGACAGCTACGCACCGACTACCCGGTGGTGGCCGAGGTCAATCGGCGGCGGAGGGCGCGCCCTCCGCGGCACAGCGGTCCAGAGCGCCCCGGGTGAGCATGCGACAGCAGCTCCCCCGGGGCGCCGGACGTCAGTCCTTCCCCACCTCGCTGATGGCCTGCAGCACCGTCTCGGCGACCTCGGGGCGGCAGACGAGCAGGTCGGGCAGGTAGGGGTTCTCGTTGTTGTAGACGAGCGGGGAGCCGTCGATGCGGCTGGTGTGCAGGCCGTGGGCGCGGGCGACGGCGACCGGTGCGGCGGAGTCCCACTCGTACTGGCCGCCGGCGTGCACGTAGGCGTCGGCGACCCCGTCGAGGACGGACATCGCCTTCACCCCGGCTGAGCCCATCTCGGCCAGGTCGGCGCCGAGGTGATCGGCCAGGGACGTGACGAAGGCGGGCGGCCGGCTGCGGCTAACGGCCAGGCGAAGGGGGGACCCGGCCTGCCCGTGGGCGGGGGCGGACTCCGCGCTGGTGTAGGTGACCCCCTTCGCCGGGCGGGCCACGGCTCCTGCGGTCAGCTCGCCGTGCTCCCAGAGGGCCACGTGCACGGCCCAGTCGTCCCGGCCGATCTCGCTGAACTCGCGGGTCCCGTCCAGCGGGTCCACGATCCACACCCGCTCGGCGCTCAGCCGCGCGCGGTCGTCAGCACCCTCCTCGGAGAGGACGGCGTCCTCGGGGCAGAGCTTCGCCAGCTCGGCCATGAGGAAGTCGTGGGAGGTCTTGTCGCCCAGGTCCTTCAGCTCCTTGGGATCCAGATCGGCGTGTTCGGCCCGCGTGCGCAGGAGGAGTTCCCCCGCTCGGGTCGCGAGGTCGGAGGCCGTGGTGTGGTCGTTGCTGACGCTCATGCCGCTGAGCATATGGCTCTCACTATGCTGCGGGGCATGACGGTCCCCGACGGCGAGCAGAGGTGGCGCCTGCCGGACGGTGTCGCGTGGGTCGCCTTCGAGGGCCGCGTCGCCCTCATCAACACCGCGGTGCCGGACGCCGAGCCGATGATCATGGCCGAGCCGGTGGCCAGTCTGTGGCGGGGG
>NZ_BCSR01000024.1 GCF_001570965.1 Janibacter corallicola NBRC 107790
CCTGCCTCCCCCTTCGCCCGCCGCCCTTCGCGGCTCGTCGCAGTGCTCCTCGCACCCCAGGAGGCGGCGGACGCACGACGGCCCCCGCCCGGTGCCGGGCGGGGGCCGTCGTCACGGCGGTCGGCTCAGCCGAAGGAGTCGCCGCAGGCGCAGGAGCTGCCCGCGTTGGGGTTGTCGATGGTGAAGCCCTGCTTCTCGATGGTGTCGGCGAAGTCGATCGTCGCGCCGGAGAGGTACGGAGCGCTCATCCGGTCGACGACGACCGCGACGCCGTCGAAGTCGCGCACGAGGTCACCGTCGAGGGAGCGCTCGTCGAAGTACAGCTGGTAGATCAGCCCGGAGCAGCCGCCGGGCTGCACACCGATCCGCAGCCGGAGGTCGTCGCGACCCTCCTGCTCGAGGAGCGACTTGACCTTCGAGGAGGCGAAGTCGGTGAGGATGACGCCGTGGCTGTCGCTGGCGACGTCGGGGGTTGCCTGGGTGTCCTGGACGCTCATGCGAAGTCCTCGTACTCGGGGTCTGTGGCAGTGGCGGCTTCCGCCACATCAGGGGCAACTCGGGCGGGGCCCGGGTTGTTCCCTGCCCTCCACCATACGCCCGCACCTCCGCGTCATCGACGGGGTGACCACGTCGCGGCGACCCGTGCCGCGCGGTCCGCGAGCGTGCCCACCGGATCGGCCATCGCGGCCGTCGGGTCCCGGTGCCGGTCCACGACGGCATAAGTCCCGCTCAGCCCGAGCACCATGGCCTCCCTGCGGCTGATCGTCACCTGTCCGGCGAGGGCCACCGCGGGGGTGGCGTGCTCGGCGGCGAGCGCGGCGACACCGGCGACGACCTCGCCCTGCAGACTCCCCTGGTCGAGGGTGCCCTCACCGGTGATGACGACGTCCGCGGCCGCGGCCAGGCCGGACAGGTCCAGGGCCTCCATGACGACCTGGACGCCGCTGCGCCGGCTCGCCCCCAGCAGCAGGAGCCCGTACCCGGCGCCCCCCGCCGCCCCGGCGCCGGCCTCACGCTCCAGTCGGCGCGGCTCGGAGCCGAGCAGGTCCAGCGGCGCGGGCGCGACCCGCCGGACGACGTCGACGAAGTGGCCCAGCGACCCCTCGAGGAGCTGCGCCTGCTCGGCCGTGGCCCCCTTCTCCTGGGCGAAGACGGCGGAGGCCCCCTTGAGCCCGAGCAACGGGGAGGCGACGTCCGTCGCGGCGACGAGCTCCACCCCTGCGAACCGCTGGCGCACCTCCGCCAGTCCGGCGAGGTCCTCCTCGCGGGTGGCGATGAGGCCGCCTCCCCCACCGCCGAGGACGTCGCGGGGCCCGGCACCGAGGGCGGCGAGCATCCCCGCGCCCGCGTCGTTGGTGCCCGATCCCCCCAGCCCGACGACGATGCGTTCCACGCCCTCGGCCAGTGCGGCGGCGAGCAGCTCGCCCAGGCCCCACGACGAGGTCGTGCCCGGGTCGCGCTCGCCGGCGTCGAGCAGGTGCAGCCCGATCGCCTGGGCCGACTCCAGCCAGGCGGTGCGTCGGCCCCCGTCGTCTGTGATCAGCAGGGCCCCGGGCACCGGGGTGCCGCGCGGGCCGGTGGTGGTGACGACGACCGACTCGCCGACGACACCGGTGGTGAGCACGTCGAGGAAGCCGGGGCCGCCGTCCGAGAGCGGCGCGAGGCTGAGCAGGTCGTCCGGGGCGCTGCGGCGCCATCCGGTGGCCATGGCCTCCGCCGCCTGCGTGGCGGTGAGCGTCCCGCTGAAGCTGTCGGGGGCGATGAGCACGTGCACTCCTTGACTCTACCGAGGCCGCCGCCGGGCATGTGGCAACATCATCGACGTGAGTGCACCGACGACGTCCTCCCAGGCAGCCCCCCTCCCACTGCTCGCCCTCGGCGCCGGCACGGATCTGGAGTCCGAACGCGGTGTGGAGTGCTCCGGCGAGCTGCCGCCCCCTTCGGACCCCGACCTGGTGGCCCGGGCCCGCGCCGCCAAGGAGGCGCTCGGGGACTCCGTCTTCGTCCTCGGCCACCACTACCAGCGCAACGAGGTCATCGACTTCGCCGACACCACGGGTGACTCCTTCAAGCTGGCCAAGCAGGCCGCCGCCCGCCCCGACGCGAAGTACATCGTCTTCTGCGGCGTGCACTTCATGGCCGAGTCCGCGGACATCCTCACCAGCGACGAGCAGACCGTCGTGCTGCCCGACCTGGCCGCCGGCTGCTCGATGGCGGACATGGCCGCGCTGCACCAGGTGCAGGAGTGCTGGGACGAGCTGCTCGACGCCGGCGTCGCCGACTCGACGGTCCCGGTGACGTACATGAACTCCTCCGCGGCGATCAAGGCCTTCACCGGGCGCCACGGCGGCACGGTGTGCACGAGCTCGAATGCCGAGCGCGCGCTCACGTGGGCCTTCGACCAGGTCGGGGGCGTCGACGGCGGGGGCAAGGTGCTCTTCCTGCCCGACCAGCACCTGGGCCGCAACACCTGGGTGCGCGAGCTCGGGCGCGACCGCGAGGACTGCGTCGTGTGGAACCCGCACCGGCCGATGGGCGGGCTCACGCCGGAGCAGATCCGCGGGGCCCGGATGATCCTGTGGCAGGGGCACTGCTCGGTGCACGGCCGCTTCACCCCCGAGGCCGTGGAGGAGGCACGAAGGGAGATCCCCGGCGTGCGCGTGATCGTCCACCCGGAGTGCCGCAACGAGGTCGTCTCGCTGGCCGACGAGGTCGGTTCGACGGAGAAGATCATCAAGGCCGTCTCCGAGGCGCCGGCCGGGACCAGGTGGATCATCGGCACCGAGCTCAACCTCGTCCAGCGGCTGGCCCAGCAGCACCCGGACCAGCAGATCTCCTTCCTGGAGAAGAACGTCTGCTTCTGCTCGACGATGAACCGCATCGACCTGCCCCACCTCGTGTGGGCGCTGGAGTCGCTCGTCGAGGGGCGCGCGGTGAACGAGATCGTCGTCGACGAGACCGTGGCCGAGCAGGCGAGGACGGCGCTGGACCGGATGCTCGCCCTACCGTAGGAGCGGCGCCCACCCCCGTCCAGCTGAAGACGACCCGGTGGTTGAGGAGCAGAGGCCGCCCGCGGCCGAAGCCTCGAAACCACCCCCGCGCGCTGGCAGGGTGCCTCCATGGACGACACCCAGCTCTTCTCCCGGCAGGCCGAGAACCGACGGCTCTTCGCCGACACCGTCGACGCGCTCGGTGAGGACCACGCCGGCGACGCCACCCTCTGCGAGGGCTGGGACGTGCGCACCCTCACCGGCCACCTGCTCCAGCCGATGCTCGTGCCGTCGTGGCGCTTCCTGCTGACGGCCGCGAGGCAGCGGTCGATGGCACGGGCGTGCGACGTCTTCGCCGCACGTCTCGGCGATCGTCCGCTGGCCGAGACCACCGCCGAGCTCCGCCGCCTGGCCGACACGCCGTCGAAGCCCTGGTACATCGGCCCGTCCGGGCCCTTCGTCGACACCTGCATCCACCTGCGGGACCTCGCCGAGCCGCAGGGACTCGACGTCACCGTGCCGCTGGAGCACTGGCACGCGGCGCTCGAGATCATCGTCTCCCCGCGCGGGAGGGAGTCCTTCGTCCCGGACAAGGGCCTGCTCGAGGGCCTCCGGTGGGAGACCACGGACACCGACTGGAGCCATGGCGAAGGGGGCACCGTCACCGGCAGCGCCGAGGCCCTCGCCATGGTGATGTCCGGCCGACCGGCCTACCTCGACCGGCTCTCCGGCGACGGGGTCACGGCCGTGCGCGAGCGTCTGGGCGCCTGACTCCCCCTTCGTGGGTGGAGGCGGACACGTGGACGAATCGTCGGCGAGTCGCCTTCCACCCGATGCGCGGGGACGCTCAGGCCGAGCGGACCATCCCGGTCCCGTCGAGCAGCGGGTTGTGCTCGACCGGGACCCGCTCCCCTTCGCTCGGTGGCCCGGGCGGGGTGGCGTCGTCGAAGGGGGACCCGCCGAGGGCCTCGCGGCCGTGCGGCTCGAGCCAGTTCGACAGGTCCGGTCCGGCGGGGACGATGCCCGTGGGGTTCACGTCCCGGTGCACCTCGTAGTAGTGGCTCTTGATGTGGGCGAAGTCGGTCGTGTCACCGAAACCCGGCGTGGTGAAGAGGTCGCGCGCGTAGGCCCACAGCACCGGCATCTCGGACAGCTTGGACCGGTTGGCCTTGAAGTGCCCGTGGTAGACGGGGTCGAAGCGCGCGAGCGTGGTGAAGAGGCGCACGTCCGCCTCGGTGATGTGGTCGCCCATGAGGTAGCGACGGGTGGACAGGCGCTCCTCGAGCCAGTCCATGGCCGTCCACAGCCGGTCGTACGCGGCCTCGTACGCAGCCTGGTCACCGGAGAACCCGCAGCGGTACACGCCGTTGTTGACCTCGGTGTAGACCCGCTTGTTGACGGACTCCATCTCCTCGCGGAGGTGCTCGGGCCACAGGTCCGGGGCGCCCTCACGGTGGTGCTCGCGCCACTGCGTGGAGAGGTCGAAGGTGATCTGCGGGAAGTTGTTCGTCACGACCTGCCCGGACGGGACGTCGACGACCACGGGGACGGTGATCCCCTTCGGGTAGTCGGGGAATCGCTTGAGGTAGGCGTCCTTGATCCGAGGGATCTGCAGCACCGGGTCGAGGTGTCCCTCGTCGAGGTCGAAGGTCCAGCTGTCGGAGTCGTGCGTCGGGCCGGTGATCCCCATCGAGATGACGTCCTCGAGGCCGAGGAGACGGCGCACGATGATCGCGCGGTTGGCCCAGGGACAGGCGCGGGAGACGACGAGGCGGTAGCGCCCCGGCTCGACCGGCCACTCCCCCGACCCGTCCGAGGTGATGCGGTCCTCGATGTAGGCCGTGTCGCGGGTGAATTCCTTCTCGACGTAGCTGCCCTGTGCCATGCCCCAACTATAGTTGAAGCCTAAACTTTTATCCAGCGTCGAGCTCGATGGGCAGGCAGTCCGAGTCGCAGCCGGTCACGCCGCTGCCGTCCCCGTGGGGGCGGTGCCGCACCGCCCGCGTCGGCGTCAGCCGGAGGGCTCCCCCGTCGACCTGCGCCTCGCCGTCGACGATGAGGGAGTACCCGTGGACGTCCTCCGGCGGCCACAGCAGGGAGACGCGGGGACGCTCCTGCGCGTTGGTGCGGCTGCGGTTGCCGAGCTCCTTCACGTGCAGGACGTCGCCGACCGGTCGCGGCTGGACCGCGACGGCGTGCGGCCGCCCGTCGGCCGTGACCGTCATCAGGTACGCGAAGGAGTACTCCGCGACGACCCGGGCCAGCTCCTCGTTCACGACGTCACCCATGCCCCAAGGATAGGCGGGCCGGGTCAGGCCAGCCAGTGCTCGATGGCGGCGTGCGTGGCCTCGTCGAGGGCCACGAGCCGGGCCTCCCGGACGCGGACCGGCGCGGCCCGGATCGTCTCGACGGCTGCGGCGATGGCGTCCTCCTTGGGCCACCCGTAGACCCCGGCGCTGATGAGCGGGAAGGCGAGGGAGTCCGCGCCGAGCTCGTCCGCGACCTCGAGGGAGCGGCGGTAGCAGGAGACGAGCAGGGAGCGGTCGGTCTGCCCCGCCCGGTGGTTCGGGCCGACCGTGTGGATGACCCAGCGCGAAGGGAGCTCCCCCGCCGTCGTCCACCCGGCGTCCCCCGTGGCCAGTCCGTGCGGGAAGCGGGCGATGCAGTCCTCGAGCACCGCCGGTCCCGCGGCCCGGTGGATGGCGCCGTCGACTCCCCCGCCCCCGCGCATGGCGGTGTTGGCGGCGTTGACGATCGCATCGACCTGCTGGGTCGTGATGTCGCCGTGGACGGCGGTGAGCGTGACCATCGGTCCAGTCTCCCCCCTGCTCGCAAGGAGTGCAGGTCAGACGCCACAACGACGTTCCGGGACAGCCGGAAGCGCGAACCGCCGAACTGCAGTCCTTCTGCCCGTTCGACGACCAGGGGGACGCCTCCTCGCGTGGGGCTCAGCGGGGGTCGACGGGGTCTCGACCTCCAGCAGGTCCTCGCGCGGATCGCACAGCAGAGCCATGTCGAAGCGACCGACCTCCATCGCCAGAGCCAGCTCGTCCGGATGCACACCGGGGAAGTCGGGGTCCAGGGCGGACCGACCAGGGCGACGTCCTCGTCGCCCTCGGTGCTCGCACCGCCAGCAGGAGCTGCCCCCTTCTCCGCCACGGTTGGTTCGAGGTATGTCCGGGCGGATAGACGAGCACGATTACCTCGAACCGCCGGGATGGTGCTCGGTCAGGGGCGCATCGCACCGAGCCGCGCGAGCAGCAGCGCCTCGGCGGTGCAGACCTTCTCGAACTCCCCCAGGTGCAGCGACTCGTTCGCCCCGTGCGCCCGCGTGTCCGGGTCCTCCACGCCGGTGACGAGGATCGCCGCGTCCGGGAACTTCTCCGCGAAGGCCTGGACGAAGGGGATCGACCCGCCGATCCCGACGTCGACCGGGTCGTTGCCCCACGCGTCGGCGAAGGCGGCCCGGGCCTGGTCGTAGGTCGGCCCCTGCGCGTCGGCGGCGAAGCCCCAGCCCTGCTCGTCGAGCTCGACCTCGACGGTCGCGCCCCAGGGGGCGTAGGACTGCAGGTGCCGCTGCAGCGCCTGCCAGGCCTCCTCGGGGTCCTGGGTCGGGTTGAGCCGCAGGTTGATCTTCGCCCGGGCGCTCGCGGCGAGGACGTTGCCGGCCTCGCCGACGGCGGGTGCGTCGATGCCGATGACGACCGCGGCGGGCTTGGTCCACAGTCGCGAGGGGATCGAGCCGGTGCCGATGAGCTCGGTGCTGCTCAGCAGACCGGACTCCTCACGCAGCCGGGCCTCGTCGTAGTCGACGTCGGGGGCGTCGGTGTGCACGAGCCCCTCGATCGCGACATCGCCCTGGTCGTCGTGCAGCGTCGCCATGAGCCGGCACAGCGTGGTGATCGCGTCCGGGCAGGCGCCACCGAACATCCCCGAGTGCACCCCGTGGTCGAGGGTCCGCACGGTGACGACACCCCGGAGGGACCCGCGCAGCGTCGTCGTCAGCGCCGGGGTGCCGATCGCCCAGTTGAGGGAGTCGGCGAGCACTATCGCGTCCGAGGCCAGCTTGTCGCCGTGCCGCTCCAGGATCCGCGGGAGGGACTCGCTCGCGATCTCCTCCTCGCCCTCGACGAAGATCGTCACCCCCACCGGCAGCTCGCCCGAGTGCGCCCGGAGCGCGGCGATGTGGGCCATGACCCCGGCCTTGTCGTCGGCCGCGCCCCGTCCGTAGAGGCGACCGTCGCGCTCGGTGGGCTCGAAGGGGTCGCTGTCCCAGTCCGCCCGGTCACCGGGAGGTTGCACGTCGTGGTGGGCGTAGAGGAGGACGGTCGGGGCCCCCTTCGGGCCGTCGGCGTGGCCGATCACGGCGGGGCGTCCCCCTTCGCTCACGATCTCGACGTCGAGGCCCTCCGCGCGCAACAGCTCTGCGGTGCGCTCGGCGGAGGCCTGCACATTGGCCTGGTCGAAGGAGTCGAGGCTGACGCTCGGGATCCGGGTGAGGTCCTCGAGGTCGGCGCGCACCTGCGGCATCAGCTCGCGCACGCGGGCTCGCACGGTCTCGATCTGGTCTGCGGTGAGAGTGGTGTCGGTCACGCGCCGACGGTACCGCGGGCCGGGCGGGGACCGGCGGCGAAGGGGGTGCGCCTAGAGTGCTCATCGTGTTCGGACGCAAGAAGAGTGACGAGACCGCCGCCACGGCCGGGGACCACCCCCACCGCGAAGGAGCCAAGAACCGGCCCACCCCGAAGCGGAAGGACCAGGAGGCGGCCCGCAAGCGTCCACTCGTGCAGACCGGTGGCGGGAAGGGCGGCAAGTCCGCCAAGGCCGCCGACAAGGCCGCCCGCCGGGAGCAGGCCCGCAAGATGCGCGAGGCGATGGTCACCGGCGACGAGAAGAACCTGCCTCCCCGCGACAAGGGGCCGGTGCGTCGCTACGTGCGCGATGCCACCGACGTGCGTTTCAGCCTCGGCGAGATGCTGCTGCCGCTGATGCTCGCGGTCCTCGTGCTCAGCCTCTTCGCCGGGCGGTGGGCCACCTTCGTCTTCCTCGGCGTCTACGTGCTGATCATCGTCGCGATCATCGACAGCGTCCTGCTGTGGAAGCGCACCAAGAAGCAGCTCCTCGCCCGCTTCGGCGAGGACACGAACACCCAGGGCCTGGCGATGTACCAGGTGATGCGCACCTTCCAGATGCGGCGCACCCGGATGCCCAAGCCGATGGTCGACCGCGGGGACAGCCTGCGCTGACGACAGGGGACGCCTCCTCGTCCACATGCGAAGGGGGCCCGCCTCCCCTACGGTCGTGGGCGTGCAGACGTTCTCCCGCATCGCATCCACGTCCATCGCGGTCGCTGCCACCGCCTTCGCCGCAGCCGCCCCCGCCGGTGCCGCCACGGCCGCCCCGAGCGCCCCCGCGGCCGCACCCACGAGTGGTTCCGCAGCCTGCCAGGCCGTCGCCGACGGACGCGTGCACGGCCTCGAGGGCACACCGCAGCGGGTCACCCTCGCCCTCGCGGACGACGACGGCAGCTCCCACGCGACGCTGACCGAGTGCGTGCGCTCGGGGGACGGCTACGCGGTGGACTTCACCGTCGACGCCCGGATCGGCAGCGAGGGCTTCGCTCCCGAGGGAGCCAAGCGTGAGGGCGACGGCCGCAGTCCCTCCGGCGTCTACTCCTTCGGCACCGGTTTCGGCGCCGGGGACCCGGGCTCGAGCACCGGGTACCGCGAGATCACCGACCGCTCCTGCTGGGTCGATGAGCCGGGCAGCACGTACAACACGTGGCAGGAGACGGATGACTGCCGCGGCGAGCAGCTCGCGGACTACGTCGACCAGGACTACGCGCAGGGCATCGTCATCAACTACAACACCGCCGACCCGGTCGCCGGGATGGGTTCGGCGATCTTCCTGCACGCCTCGGGCGACGGCGCGACCGCGGGCTGCGTCTCGATCCCGGAGGCGCGGGTGAGCGAGAAGATGCGCTCCACCCACGCAGGCGACCGGATCGTCATGGGCGTGGCCGAGGACATGATCGGCGAGGGCTCCGGCTCCGACTCGGGCTCCGACGCGATCACGCACACGCTCTCCCCCGGCAGCCCGCACCACGCCGAGGTGAGGACGCTGCAGCGTGAGCTCGGGGTCGACGTCGACGGGATCTACGGGACGGTCACCGAGGGGGCGGTCAGGGACGTGCAGCGCTCCGAGGGCCTCGTGGTCGACGGCATCGCCGGCCCGAAGACCCTGGGTGCGCTCGGCCTGGCCTGAAGCCCGGGCTGCGCGACCTACCCCGCCGAGAGGGGCATCGGGCCGTAGACGACGGTCTCCTCGCGCAGCAGGGTCGCCTGGGCGACGCCCTCGTCGGCGAGGTCCTCCCACGTCTCGGCGAACCACGCCTCCGCGTCTGCCTGCGTCGGGAAGTCCGCCGAGCGGCCGGCATCACCGGGCAGCGGTGTGCCGGAGGCGTCCTCGAGTCGCCAGTGGTGGTTGTCGCTCATCAGGCCTGCACCTCCACGAACGGCGGCTTGGTCACTCTCGCGGGCAGCTCCCGCTTCCGGACCTCGATGACGACCTCGTCCTCCCAGGTGACGGCGCGGTCGACGAGGACCAGCGCGATCCCCTGCTTGAGGGTGGGGCTGAAGGTCCCCGAGGTGACGACACCGACCTCCTTGCCGTCGGTGTCCTTCACCGGGCAGCCGGGACGCGGGATGCCCCGGCCGGTGACGAGCGCGCCGCGCATGAGCCGCGAGGACTTCGCGACCCGCTGCGCGACGAGCGCATCCTTGCCCCAGAAGCTCTCCTTCTCCCAGCCGACGGCCCACGCGGAGCGGGCCATGACCGGGGTGATGTCGGGGCCGAGCTCGTGGCCGTGCAGCGGGTAACCCATCTCCGTGCGAAGGGTGTCCCGCGCACCGAGACCACAGGGCAGGCCCTCGAAGGGGGCCATCGCCTCCGTGAGCGCGTCCCACAGCGCCTCCCCGGCCGCGCTCGGCGCCACGAGCTCGTAGCCCTTCTCCCCCGTGTACCCGGTCCGGCAGACGCTGACGTCGTGCTCCTGCCAGCGGGTGTCCTCGAAGGACATGAAGTCGTGGCCCACCGGCAGCCCGAGCGCGGTGAGCACCTCCTCGGACTTCGGCCCCTGGACGGCGAGGACGACGAAGTCCTCCTGCAGGTCACGCACCTGCACCGCCTCGGGCGCCGCGTCGCGCAGCATGCCGACGACCCGCTCGTTGTTCGCCGCATTGGGCATGAGGAAGACGTCGTCGACGTCGCGCAGGTACTGGATGAGGTCGTCGACGACGCCGCCGTCCTCGGCGCAGCACATCGTGTACTGCGCCTGGCCGGGACCGATGCGCCCCAGGTCGTTGGTCAGGCAGGAGTTGACCAGCTCCGCGGCCCCGGTGCCGGTGACCGTGGCCTTGCCGAGGTGGCTGACGTCGAAGAGCCCCACCCGCTCGCGCACGGCCGTGTGCTCGGCGACGACGCCCCCGCCGGGGTACTCGATGGGCATGCTCCAGCCGCCGAAGTCGGCCATCTTCGCGCCGAGGGAGACATGGCGTTCGTGCAGCGGTGAGGTACGCAGGGAGTCGCTGTCTGTCATGCCCCCAGACGCTACCGTCTCGCCATTCGGGCTAGCCTCCTGCGTGGAGACCGACATACCCACACCGAAAGGTTCTGCTCGTGGCATCTCTGACCCTCGGCTCGAAGTCGCCCTCGACCTACACCGGACACACCCTCGTCCTGGGTGTCGGCGGCACCGGCGAGAACCCGGCCGTCCTGGCCTCCGACGACCTGCCGAGGGCGCTGGCCAAGCAGCTGGACTCGGTCGTGTCCGCAGTCTCCCCCAGCACGAAGGTCGGCGAGACCGCCGTCCTGGCCGCCGTCCCGGGCGCCAAGGCCGACACCCTCGTGCTCGTCGGGCTCGGCGAGGAGCCGGGGACCGACGCCCTTCGCCGCGCCGCCGGTGCCGGGGTGCGGGCCGCCGGCAAGGGGCCGGTCGCGCTGGCACTGCCCCACGGAGACGCCGCCGGGCTCACCGCGATCGCCGAGGGAGCGCTCGGTGGTGACTACACCTTCACGACGCACAAGTCCGCGCAGGAGACCGACGGGGACCGCGAGATCACCGTCTTCACCCCGCTGGGCCGCAAGGAGGACCCGAAGGGGGCCCTGGCCCGCGCCGAGATCGTCGCCCGTGGCGTGCGCTGGGCCCGCGACCTGGTCAACACCGCCCCCAACCTGCTCTACCCGCAGACCTTCACCGAGCAGGTCCAGCAGGTGGCCACGGCCTCCCCCGGCAAGCTGGGCGTCGAGGTGCTCGACGAGGAGGCGCTGGCCGACGGCGGCTTCGGCGGCATCGTCGGCGTCGGCCAGGGCAGCTCCCGCCCGCCGCGGATCGTCACCCTCTCCTACACCCCGAAGTCGAAGAAGGCCAAGCACGTCGCCCTCATCGGCAAGGGCATCACCTTCGACAGCGGCGGGGTGTGCATCAAGCCCTCCGCGAGCATGGCGACGATGAAGTCCGACATGGCCGGCGCCGCGGCGGTCGCCGCCACCGTCGTCGCGGCCGCCGAGCTCGAGCTGCCCGTCGCGGTCACCGGCTACCTCTGCCTCGCGGAGAACATGCCGGGCGGCAACGCGCAGCGTCCCGGCGACGTCGTCACCATGCGCAACGGCACCACCGTGGAGATCATCGACACCGACGCCGAGGGCCGGATGGTCCTCGCCGACGGACTGAGCCTGGCCGCGGAGTCCGGCCCGGACCAGATGTTCGACGTCGCCACCCTCACCGGTGCCTGCGTCGTGGCCCTCGGCCCGGACGTCTTCGGGGTCATGGCCAACGACGACGACGTGCGCTCCGCGATCACCGATGCCGCCGAGCGCGCCGACGAGCCGAGCTGGCCGCTGCCGCTGCCGACCGGCCTGCGCGCGCAGCTGGACTCCCCCGTCGCCGACATCGCCCACAAGGGCGGTCGCATGGGCGGCGCCCTGACGGCCGGGCTCTTCCTGCAGGAGTTCACGAAGGGGGCCGACGGCGAGCAGATCCCGTGGGCGCACCTGGACATCGCCGGGCCGTCCTTCAACGAGAGCGGCGCGAAGGACCACCTGCCCAAGGGCGGCACCGGCGTCGCCGTGGGCACGCTGCTGGAGCACATCGCCACGCTGGCCTGACGACCGGCCACACCACGAAGGGCACCGGCGCGCTCACTGCGTGCCGGTGCCCTTCGTGCTGCGGGTCGGACGGGCACGACCCGCGTACGCTGGGCTCGCCCGTGACCCCGGACACATTTCGACAAAGGAGCATCCCCGTGGCCGACCCCACGAACTCGACCTCGTCCCCCTTCGACCTCGTCGTCCTCGGTGCCGGCAGCGGCGGATACGCCTGCGCGCTGCGCGCCGCCCAGCTCGACCTGAAGGTCGCCCTGGTCGAGGAGGACAAGATCGGCGGCACCTGCCTGCACCGCGGGTGCATCCCGACCAAGGCGCTGCTGCACGCGGCGGAGGTCGCCGACCACGCGCGCGCCGGCGCCTCCCACGGGGTGCTCACCACCTTCGAGGGGATCGACACCGAGGCGCTGCACGCCCGCAAGGACAGGATCGTCGGGCAGCTGCACAAGGGCCTGACCGGGCTCATCGGCCAGGCGGGCATCGAGGTCGTCACCGGCCGCGGTCGGCTCGTCGACGCCGGGACCGTCGCGGTCGAGACCGCCGAGGGCACCCGCACCGTCACCGGACGCACCGTCGTGCTGGCCACCGGCTCCTACGCCCGGACCATCCCCGGGGTCGAGCTCGGCCCGCGGGTGATGACGAGCGACCAGGCGATGGACCTCACGGAGATTCCCGAGCGGGTCGCCGTGCTCGGCGGCGGTGTCATCGGCGTGGAGTTCGCCTCGCTGCTGCGCAGCTTCGGTGCCGAGGTGACGGTGATCGAGGCGCTGGAGCGGATCGTCGCGGCCGAGGAGCCCTCGATCTCCAAGCACCTCACCCGCGAGTTCAAGAAGCGCGGCATCACGTCCAGGACCGGCACCAAGGTCTCCTCCGTCGAGGCCGACGAGACCCGCGCCGTGGTCCACCTCGAGGGCGGAGAGGACCTCGAGGTCGACCTCGTCCTCGTCGCCGTCGGCCGCGGTCCGCGCACGGACGGCGTCGGCTTCGAGGAAGCCGGCGTGACCCTCGAGCGCGGCTTCGTGCCGACGGACGAGCGACTGCGGACGAATGTCGACGGGGTGCGTGCCGTCGGTGACATCGTCCCGGGCCTGCAGCTGGCCCACCGCGGCTTCGCGCACGGGATCTTCGTCGCCGAGGACGTCGCCGGGCTGGACCCGCAGCCGGTGCAGGACGTCACCATCCCCCGGGTCACGTACTGCGACCCGGAGATCGCCTCGGTCGGGCTGACCGCGGAGGCGGCGAAGGGGGCCGGCCACGACGTCGACACCGTGACCTACCCCCTGGGCGGCAACGGCCGCAGCCTGATCCGCGGCACGACCGGATCCGTGCTGCTCGTCCGGGAGAAGGACGGGCCGGTGCTCGGCGTGCACATGGTCGGCCTCGGTGTCAGCGAGCTGATCAGCGAGGCCCAGCTCGCTGTGGGCTGGGAGGCCCACCCCGAGGACATCGCACCGCTCGTGCACGCGCACCCCTCGCAGGGCGAGGCATTCGGCGAGGCCGCGATGCTCGCTGCGGGCCGACCGTTGCACGCACACGCGTGACGGGGAAGGCGACACGGAAGTGGCCCGAAGCAACGGCGGGCCCGTCGACACGGGTGGGGCCACTCATGAGAGTCTGTGACGTATCGCATCTCGATAGAAGGAGCAGAGGCGCATGTCTGAGCGGGTGACCATGCCGGCACTCGGTGAGTCGGTGACCGAGGGCACGGTGACGCAGTGGCTCAAGAACGTCGGTGACACGGTCGAGGTCGACGAGCCTCTGCTGGAGGTCTCGACGGACAAGGTCGACACCGAGATCCCGTCCCCCGTCGCGGGGACCCTCCAGGAGATCCTCGCGGACGAGGACGAGACTGTCGAGGTCGGCGCCGATCTCGCGGTCATCGGGGACGGCGATGCTCCGGCCGCCTCCGATGACGACGGACAGTCCGCGCCCGCCGAGGCCGAGCAGGCCGACCAGGAGGAGGAAGAGCAGCCGGCCCAGGAGGAGACCGCCGAGGCCGAGCAGCCAGCCCAGGAGGAGACCGAGGAGTCCTCCTCCTCCGGTGACGACTCCGGTGGTGGCTCTGCCGGCGACGGCACCACCGTGAGCATGCCGGCGCTCGGTGAGTCGGTCACCGAGGGCACGATCACGCAGTGGCTGAAGGCCGAGGGCGACCAGGTCGAGGTCGACGAGCCGCTGCTCGAGGTCTCCACCGACAAGGTCGACACCGAGATCCCCTCCCCCGTCGCCGGGACCCTGACCTCGATCCTCGTCCAGGAGGACGAGACCGTCGAGGTCGGAGCCGACCTGGCAGTCGTCGGCGGCTCCGGCAGTGGCAGCGGCAGCGCCCCCGCGCCCAAGGAGGAGCCGAAGGAAGAGCCGAAGGAGGAGGCCCCCAAGGAGGAGCCCAAGCAGGAGGCTCCCAAGGAGGAGCCGAAGCAGGAGGCAGCCTCGGCGCCCGAGCCGACGAAGGCCCCCGAAGCACCCAAGGCTCCCGAACCGACGAAGGCCCCCGAGCCGACCACGGCCCCGGAGGCTCCGGCCGCACCCTCGGGCTCGACGGGCTCCGGCGCGGCCGCCGCGGGCTACGTCACCCCGCTCGTGCGGAAGCTGGCCAAGGACAACGACATCGACCTGTCCACGGTGGAGGGCACCGGTATCGGTGGCCGCATCCGCAAGCAGGACGTGCTCGACGCGGCCAAGGCGAAGAACCAGCCGCAGCAGGCCACGCCCGCCGCGCCCGCCGCTGCCGCCCCGGCAGCCTCCGCACCGGCGCCGTCCGGCGTGCCCGCCGGCCTGGAGTCCAACGTGCCGAAGTCCAAGCGCGGCACCCGGGAGAAGATGTCCCGGCTGCGCAAGGTCATCGCCACCCGGATGGTCGAGTCGCTGCAGGTCAGCGCCCAGCTGACGACGGTGGTCGAGGTCGACATGACCCGGGTCGCCCGCGTCCGCGACCAGGCGAAGGCCGAGTTCCAGGCCCGCGAGGGCACGAAGCTGTCCTTCCTGCCCTTCATCGCGCTCGCGACGGCCGAGGCGCTCAAGGAGCACCCGGGCGTCAACGCCAGCGTCGAGGGCGAGGAGATCGTCTACCACGCGGAGGAGAACCTCTCCATCGCCGTGGACACCGAGGGCGGCCTCATCACCCCGGTCGTGAAGAACGCCGGTGACCTCAACGTCGCCGGGCTCGCCCGGGCGATCGCGGACGTCGCCGAGCGCACCAGGACGAAGAAGATCACCCCGGACGACCTCTCGGGTGGCACCTTCACGATCACGAACACCGGCAGCCGCGGGGCGCTCTTCGACACCCCGATCCTGAACCAGCCGCAGGTCGGGATGCTCGGCACCGGCGCCATCGTGCGCCGCCCGGTCGTGGTCAACTCCGAGGACGGGGGCGAGACCCTGGCCATCCGGTCGATGATGTACCTCGCGATGTCCTACGACCACCGGGTCGTCGACGGCGCCGACGCCGCCCGCTTCCTCGGCACGGTCAAGGCCCGCCTCGAGGAGGGCAACTTCGAGGCCTGACATGCCCACCACCCGACAGCGCGTCGCCATCGCCGGTTCCTCCGGCCTGATCGGCGGCGCGCTGTCGTCGTCGCTGCGCGAAGGCGGCCACGACGTGGTCCACCTCGTGCGAAGGGAGCCGGCAGCCGGCCACGAGCGCCGCTGGGACCCGTCGCGGGGCCGCCTGGAGCCGGCGGTGCTGGCCGACGTCGACACCGTCGTGCACCTCGGGGGCGCCGGGATCGGTGACCGGCGGTGGACACCGGGGTACAAGCGCCTGCTGCGCCACTCCCGCATCGAGAGCACCGACCTGCTCGCGAGGACCATCGCGGGCGGCGCCGGCCCGACGCGCCTCGTCACCGCCTCGGCGGTCGGCTACTACGGCGACCGGGGAGACGAGGTCCTCACCGAGGCCTCGACCGGCGCCGATGACTTCCTCGGCCGGCTCGTGCGCGACTGGGAGGCCGCCGCCGACCCCGCCCGCGACGCGGGCGTGTCCGTCGCGCACGCCCGCACCGGCATCGTGCTCTCGCGCAAGGGGGGAGCGCTCACCCCGATGCTGCGCGTCGGACGACTGGGCCTCGGTGGGCCCCTGGGATCAGGACGACAGTGGATGCCGTGGATCACGCTCGCCGACGTCGTCGCCGCGTACACGAGACTCGTCGATGACCCGGCGGTCACCGGACCGGTCAACCTCACGACACCGCATCCCGTACGGCAGCGCGCGCTGGCCCGCGCCATCGGGCACCGCCTGCACCGCCCCGCCGTGCTGCCCGCGCCGCGACTGGCGATCCGGCTCGCCCTCGGCGAGTTCGCCGGCTCGGCGCTGGCCTCCCAGCGGGTACTCCCCCAGCGCCTGCAGGAGGTCGGTTTCACCCACCGGCACGCCACGCTCGACGAGGCACTCACCCACCTGCTGTAGGACATCGCGGTCAGGACACCGCGCGGACCGCACGCACCCGCCAGCGCCCGTCGTGCCAGGCGAGGACGAGGTCGACCCGCCGGCCGCGTCGGGCCCGGTGACGCTCGCGCCTCCCGTCCTCGTCGCGCAGCTCCCAGGCGGACTCGTCCACGACCGCGCGCAGCACGGCCGCGTCCGCGGACCGGTCGTGGAGCCGCGCGGACCGGACCTGCAGGTCGCCCCCGCGGAAGCGGTCCCCTCCCGTCCGCATCTCCCGCAGCAACACGGCATCGTCCTTCGCCGCGGGCGAGCCGGGCACGCTCAGCCGCTCGAGCAGGCGGGTGTCGAGATCGAGCATCATCTCTTCGCGCAGCTCGGTCAGGGCCGAGGCCACCTCCTTCGGAGCGTCCGCCACGGCTGCGTGCCGCCCCAGCACCGCGCCGGACCGATCCCCCGCCCCGCCGGTCCCGACGACGTCCTCGGCCGCCTCCGCCGCGACGTCCGAGGAGTCCCCCTCGGCGGAGGCCAGCTGCTGCCAGGAAACCGCGAGCGCGACGACCACGACCAGCCCGACGAGGGCCAGCCAACCGCGGGCGGCGGCGCCCGGGCCGATCGCCCCGAAGCGTCCGGCCCCGTGGCGAGCCGGACCCGACCTGCCACGCCCCTGCCGTCGCCCGACGGTGAGACGCGCCCACCACCGGCGCCACCACCGCACCCGGACCGGCTCCTCCTCGCTGATCCGGGCGACCAGCTCCCGCTGCCACGAGGGCAGGGCGCCGCCCCCTTCGCCCTCACCGAGGCGCAGCCTGCGTGTCAGGCTGCCTGCCACCTCCCCCGACGGACCCATCCGCAGGGGCTGGGGGTCGGTGACGTCGAAGACGGCCCGCGCCACGTCCTCGGCCTCGGGCCGCTGGTCCGGGTCGCCCACGAGGCACCGCTGGACCAGCCCCACCAGCTCCTCGGTCGCTGCACCGGCGTCCTCGACGAGGTCCGCGAGGGCGGGCCGTTCGGCGACGTGTCCCGGCGGGGCGCCGGCGAGGCACTGCCAGGCGAGGGCCCCGAGGGAGTAGACATCGGCCGCGCGGGTCGGGGGGCGACCCTCGAGCACCTCCGGCGCCACGAAGCCCTCCGTACCGTGCACCTCGTCGGGCGCCTCCCCCACGAGCCGGGCGTAGCCCAGGTCCGAGAGGCAGGGGCGTCCGTTCGACTCCAGCAGCACGTTGCCGGGACTGACGTCGCCGTGGACGATGCCCAGCGCGTGCAGCCCGGCGAGGGCCCGGGCGATCGGGGCGATGACCGTGACGGTCTCCCCCGCCGAGAGGTGCCCCCGCTCGGCCACGACGCCGGCGAGGCTGCCCCCTTCGCACAGCTGGAGGACCAGGGCCGTCGCCGGGCCACCCGCGGTCTCCTCGAGGCCGGGCACCTCCTCGAGGGTGAGCGCCTCGTGGAGGGTGAGGACGTGCTCGGCGGCGGCGTGCTGCAGCAGCGAGTACTCGCGCACCGCCTCCTCGTCGGCCCGACCGGGCAGCAGCTTGACGGCCACGAGCTCCTCGTCACCGGCCCGCTGCGCGCGCCACACGGTGGCGGTGCCACCGCGGCCGATGCACCGGGTGAGGCGGTAGCCGGGCACCTCGGGAGGGATCTCGTCCATGCCCATCCACGATGGCCCAGTCGCCGCGGAGGTGCTCCTGGTTGTCCACAGGCGCGGCGTAGGGTGCATCACATGCGTTTCGAGGAGCTCGGCTTCGCCCCGGACACCGTCGACTACCTGACGGCCTGGGAGTACCAGAAGAAGGTCCATGCGGCCGTCGTCGCCGGTGAGCTGGAGGACACCACCCTCCTGCTCGAGCACACCGCGGTCTACACGGCGGGCAAGCGGACCGAGCCCCACGAGCGGCCCTTCGACGGCACCCCGGTCGTCGACGTCGACCGCGGCGGGAAGATCACCTGGCACGGACCGGGCCAGCTGGTCGGCTACCCGATCGCGCACCTGCCCGGCCGGCGAGACGTCATCGCCCACGTGCGGCGCCTCGAGGAGATGATGATCCGGGTCGCGGCGGACGTCGGCGTCACCGCCACCCGCGTGCCCGGCCGCTCCGGCATCTGGGTCCCCGGCACCGACGGGGCCCGGGACCGCAAGCTCGGCCAGATCGGCATCCGGGTCAGCCGTGACGTCGCGATGCACGGCTTCAGCCTCAACGTGGACTGCGACCTCTCCTGGACACAGGCCATCGTCCCCTGCGGCATCCCCGACGCGGACGTCTCGACCCTCGCCCTGGAGACCGGACGGCCCATCACCGTCACCGACGTCCTCCCGGCCGCCAGGGCCCACCTGCTCGAGGTGATGACCGAGGACCTGCCCCTGACGAAGGGTGCCCCGGCCTGACCCGAGGCCCGGCCGTGGCCCCCGACACCCCGGCCCCACGCGCATTCGCCGCGAAGATCACGCTCCGGTAACGTTCGGACCCTCGACGGTCATGACACACACGACGGAAGACCTCGCCCTCTGATGACGACCAGCGCAGCACCCACCGCGGCCCCGAAGGCCCCCTCGAAGCAGGAGGCCCGATCGGGAGGGCTCCGCAAGGACATCCAGGGGCTCCGGGCGGTGGCCGTCACCCTCGTGGTGGTCTACCACCTCTGGCCGGACGCACTGACCGGCGGATACATCGGCGTCGACGTCTTCCTCGTCATCTCCGGGTACCTGATCACCTCCCACCTGCTCAAGAGGCCCCCGCGCTCCGGCCGGGAGCTCGGCACGTTCTGGGGGCGTCGGATCCGCCGGCTCCTCCCCGCGGCCTTCACCGTCCTGGCCACGACCGCCGTCGCCCTCCGGCTCGTGGCGCCGAGCACCATGTGGGCGGAGATGTCGCAACAGATCATCGCCGCGACGCTCTACGTGCAGAACTGGGCGCTGGCCCTCAGCTCGGTCAGCTACATGGAGGGTTCCGGGACCAGCCCGGTCCAGCACTTCTGGTCGCTCTCGGTCGAGGAGCAGTTCTACCTCTTCTGGCCGCTGCTCGTCTTCGGCGTCGCCTGGTTCGTCGCCCGCCGCTCCGGCCGAACTGCCGAGGGGTCGGCCGACCTGGCCACCGTGCGCCTGACGCGCACGATGATCCTCCTGGTCGTCCTGCTCTCCCTCGCCGCCTCGGTCTGGGCGACCACCTACGAGCCCGCGGCCGCCTACTTCGTCACCCCGGTGCGGATGTGGGAACTCGCCCTCGGTGGTCTCGTGGCCACCTTCGCCCCACTCGCCCAGAAGCGGGCCGACGGCCCGCTGGGGGTGGGCCTCGCGTGGGTCGGGATGGCGGGCATCCTCACGGCGGCCTGGTGGTTCACCTCCGCGACCCCCTTCCCCGGCTACGCCGCACTGCTGCCCGTCGTCGGCGCCGCCCTGGTCATCCTGGCCGCATCGAACAGCTCCTTCTCCCCGACCGTCCTGCTGCGCAACCGGCCGGTGCAGTGGCTCGGTGACGTCTCCTACTCCGTCTACCTGTGGCACTGGCCGATGATCGCGCTGCTGCCCTTCGTCAGCCACGGGAGCCTGGGCATCATCGACAAGAGCGCCATCATCGTGGCGACCCTCGTCCTCGCCGGCCTCTCCAAGGTCTACATCGAGGACCGCTTCCGCTCCCCCAAGCCGGGCACCCCCCTTCGCCGCAGCTACCAGCTCGCCGGGATCGGCATGGTCCTCGTCGTGCTGCTGGCCGCCATGCAGTGGTCCGAGGCCGAGCTGCGCAAGGAGTCGGCCAAGAAGGAGCTGGCGGCCGTGGAGGAGGCCACGACCCCCTGCCTCGGCGCCGCCACCCTCGTCAAGGACGACTGCAAGGAGGGGGACGCCGGCGGGAAGATCGTGCCCAAGCCGGAGCTGGCCCGGCAGGACAAGGCGGACATCGACGAGGAGAAGTGCTTCCCGGAGGGACGGTACGACCAGCGGCTGAGCTGCTCCTTCGGCTCCGGGGACACCAGGATCGCCCTCGTCGGCAACTCCCACGCCCGCCACTGGCTCCCGGCGCTGCGCAAGCTCGCCGAAAAGCGGGACTGGACGATCGACACCTACATCATCTCCACGTGCACCGCGTCCGACGCCGAGACGGCCTTCAACACCAGCAAGAAGACCAAGGACTGCCACGCGTGGGGTCAGTGGGCCCAGGAGCAGACGAAGGGGGACAAGTACGACCTGGTCATCACCTCCGAGCGTCAGTCCAAGCCCGTCAAGGGCCACTCCCTGGCGGACAGCGGCCCCGCGGCCACCAAGGGCTACGAGAGCTACCTGCAGCGCTGGGCAGACGCCGGCACCAACGTGCTCGCGATCAAGGACCCCGCCTACCCCGGCATCGACGTCCCCAAGTGCGTGGCCGAGAACCCGGACGACCCCGACGCCTGCTCCGGGTCGCGCAAGGACTGGCGGATCCAGAAGGACCCGCTCATCGAAGCCGCGAAGAAGGTCGACGACAAGAACATCGCGACCGTCAGCTACGACGACCTCGTCTGCGACACCAACCAGTGCCGCGGCGTCAACGGCGGCGTGCTCACCTACTACGACGCGTCCCACCTGACCGCCACGTACGTCAAGACGATGGCCCCGTACATGGCCAAGCCGATTGAGAAGGCCCTCCAGAGCTGACCCCGAGTGGGGACACCGCCGGGACGGTGCCGGTCAGTCAGTGACGGACCGGACCACCCGGGCGGGCGAGCCGACCACCACGGCTCCCTCCGGAACGTCCTCGATCACCACCGACCCCGCGGCGACCACGGCGTCCTCGCCGATGGTCACGCCCTTGAGCACGGTGACGTTGGCCCCGATCCACACGTTGCGCCCGATGGTGATCGGGGCCGGGTGCATGTCGGCCCGGCGCACCGGGTTGATGTCGTGGTCGAGCGTGGCCAGGACGGTGTTGTGGCCGATGAGGGTGTCGTCGCCGATCCTGATGCCGCCCTGGTCCTGGAAGCGGCAACCGGAGTTGATGAAGACGTGCTGGCCGAGCCTGATGTTCCTGCCGAAGTCGGCGGTGAAGGGCGGGAAGAGCGTCACCGTCTCGTGAACCGCCCGGCCGGTCAGTCTGGCGAGGAGCTCACGCACCTTGTGCGGCTCGTGGTACCCGCCGTTGAGCTCGGCGGTGACGCGCATCGCGTCCTGGCTGGCTCGGTGCATGACCGCGTGCAGCGGCGAACCGCCGGGGATGGTCCGGCCGGCCTCCAGCTCGGTGATCAGGTCCTGCAGGTCCATGGGTGCTCCTCCGGTCGCGGTGGCCTCCCATCCTCCCACCCCGTCGGGCCACCTCCGCCCTGATGGTGGCCGCCGGGACATCGAGGCCGGGGCGTACGCTGGAGGGTGAGCCCGGCCACCCTCCGGGCTGCCCCGGACCCAGGAGAGCTGCGTTGACCGTCGCACCCGAAGGACGTCGTCTGCTGCGCGTCGAGGCGCGCAACGCCGAGACCCCCATCGAGCGCAAACCGGAATGGATCCGGACCACGGCGAAGATGGGCCCGGAGTACAACGCGATGAAGGGCCGCGTGAGCGGCTCCGGCCTGCACACCGTGTGCCAGGAGGCCGGCTGCCCCAACATCTTCGAGTGCTGGGAGGACCGCGAGGCGACCTTCCTCATCGGGGGTGACGTGTGCACCCGCCGCTGCGACTTCTGCGACATCGCCACCGGCCGCCCGACCGTGCTCGACATGGACGAGCCGCGGCGCGTCGCCGAGTCCGTCCAGGAGATGGGGCTGCGCTACTCGACGGTGACCGGTGTCGCGCGCGACGACCAGCCCGACGGGGCCGCCCGGCTCTATGCCGAGACGATCCGCGCGATCCACCGACTCAACCCGAACACCGGCGTGGAGATCCTCCCGCCCGACTTCGGGGCCAAGCCCGAGCTCGTCCAGCAGGTCTTCGACGCCGAGCCGGAGGTCTTCGCCCACAACCTGGAGACCGTGCCGCGGATCTTCAAGCAGATCCGCCCGGCCTTCACCTACGACAAGTCCCTCAAGGTCCTGTCCATGGCCCGCGAGGCCGGCCTGGTGACCAAGTCCAACCTCATCCTCGGGATGGGCGAGGAGGAGCACGAGGTCGAGCAGGCGATCCGCGACCTCGTCGACGCCGGCTGCGACATCCTCACCGTCACCCAGTACCTGCGCCCCTCGAAGCTGCACCACCCCATCGACCGGTGGGTCAAGCCCGAGGAGTTCGTGCACTGGAAGAAGGTCGGCGAGGAGATCGGCCTCAAGGGGGTCATGGCCGGGCCGCTCGTGCGCTCCAGCTACCGCGCCGGCCGGCTCTACGCGACGGCCATGCGCAAGTGGGGCCGCCCGATCCCCGAGAACCTCTCCCACCTGAACGAGGCCATCGACGAGCCCGCCCGCCAGGAGGCCACCTCGCTGCTGGCCCGGGCGCGGCCCGCCACCGGCACCGACGGCTGATCGTCGGCCGCCAGAGACCATCTAGGATCTTCCCTCATGGCCACCCCCGACAAGAACACCAAGACCAAATCGAAGAAGAAGCGCACCAACCCCTTCAAGCGGGTCCTCGAGGTCTACCGCCAGGTCAAGCAGATCGACCCGCTCGTGGGCCGCTGGATGCTGCTCGCCTTCGTCGTGGTGCTCGCCGTCGGGGCGATCATCGGCCTGATCTTCGGTCACGTCCTCTACAGCCTCCTCGTGGCGATCCCGGCCGGCCTGCTGGCCGCCACCGTCGTGATGTCGCGAAGGGGGGAACGCGCCGCCTTCGCGCAGATGGAGGGCCAGCGCGGCGCGACGCTCGGTGGCCTGTCCTCCCTTCGCCGCGGGTGGTACTACGACCAGGAGCCCATCGCGGCCGACGCGACGAAGCCGAGCGAGCTGCAGACCTCCGCGGTCCTCTTCCGCGCGGTCGGGCGCCCCGGCGTCGTCCTCTTCGGTGAGGGCCCCACGGCCCGGGCCCACCGGCTCATGGCCAAGGAGAAGAAGCGGCTGAACAAGGTCGTGCCCGGAGTGCCGGTGCACACGTACATCGTCGGCAGCGGTGAGGGCGAGCTCGCGCCGCGCAAGATCCGGATGACGCTGACCCGGCTGCGTCCCGAGCTGAGCAAGCAGGAGATGTCGGTCGTCAACAAGCGGCTGAAGTCCCTCCCCGGCATGCGCCAGAGCGTGCCCGCCGGCGTGGACCCGACGAAGGTGCGCATGGACCGCAAGGCCATGCGGGGCAAGTGATCGCCCACGCCGAGGACCTCGCCGACTTCGTCGAGGCCTCCCCCTCCAGCCACCACGCCGCCGCCGAGATCGCCCGCCGCCTGCGGGAGGTCGGCTTCACCGAGCTGTCCGAGACCGCGGACTGGCCGAGCACGCCGGGGCGCTACCTCGTCGTGCGCGACGGCGCGGTCATCGCCTGGGTGCTGCCCTCCGCCGCCACCGCGACGACGCCGGTGCGCATCTTCGGGGCGCACTCCGACTCCCCCGGCTTCAAGCTCAAGCCGCAGCCGACCACCGGCAGCCACGGTTGGCTGCAGGCCGGCGTCGAGGTCTACGGCGGGCCCCTGCTGAACTCCTGGCTGGACCGCGAGCTGCGCCTCGCCGGCCGGCTCGTCCTCGAGGACGGCACCGAGGTGCTCGCCGACTCCGGTCCGCTGCTGCGGCTGCCGCTGCTCGCGATCCACCTGGACCGCTCGGCCAACGAGAACTTCTCCCTGGACAAGCAGAGCCAGACCCAGCCGGTCTGGGGCATCGGGACCCCCGAGTCCGCCGACCTGCTCGGCGAGCTCGCCGGCGCCGCGGGCGTCGACGCCTCCCGGATCCGCGGCTACGACCTCGTCACCGCGGACTCCGCCCGCGGCACCGTCTTCGGACGCGAGGACGCCTTCTTCGCGGCCGGACGACTGGACGACCTGGCCAGCGCGCACGCCGGCACCCTCGCCCTCGCCGCGGTCGGTGAGGACGTCGCGGCCGACCACATCCCGGTGCTCGCCGTCTTCGACCACGAGGAGGTCGGCTCGGCGACCCGTTCCGGCGCAGCCGGCCCCTTCCTCGAGGACGTGCTCGAGCGCATCGGGCTGGCCCTCGGCGCCGACCGGGGCGAGCGGATGCGGGCGCACGCCGTCTCCTGGTGCGTCTCCAGCGACGTCGGCCACTCGGTGCACCCGAACTACGCCGGCCGGCACGACCCGCAGGTGCAGCCGGTGCTCGGCTCGGGGCCGATCCTGAAGATCAACGCCAACCAGCGCTACGCGACCGACGGTGTCGGCGCCGCCGCGTGGCACGGCTGGTGCGACGCGGCCGGGGTGACCAGCCAGGAGTTCGTCTCGAACAACACTGTGCCGTGCGGCTCGACGATCGGCCCGATCACCGCAACGCGGCTGGGCGTGCGCACCATCGACGTCGGGATCCCGATCCTCTCGATGCACTCGGCGAGGGAGCTCGCCGGCACGAGCGACCTGCTCGACCTGCGGCGGGTGGCGGAGGCCTTCCTGCGCGGCTGAGCCCGGCCGCGGCTGCTACCGCACCCGGATGATCGTCGTCCCGGCGAGCACGTCGTGCAGGCCACGACCGTCCGCGCCGACGACGAGCGGCGGGATGACGAGGCACAGCAGCACCGCCCGCACCAGGGCGCGCCCGGGCGTGACCCACTCCCCCTGCAGCGGCACCACCCGCAGCCGGAGCAGCCGGTGGCCCAGGCCGGCGCCGCCCAGGCTGACCCCGATGACCTGCTCGAGCAGCAGGATGCCGAGCGGGGCGAAGGAGTGGGCCGCCGGCCCCAGGTCCACGACCGCGGCCAGCAGTCCGTAGGCGATCGCCACGCAGGCGATCCAGTCGATGAGCAGGGCGAGGAGGCGGGGGCCGAAGGGGGCGACGTGTCCCCCTTCGCCGGTGGCCGGGGTGGACTGGCGCTGGCTGGTCACCTCCCAGACCCTATGTGCTCATCGGTGACCGGCGGACACCGCCGCCGGCCGCGCTCGGTAGAGTTCCCCCCGGTGCAGGTGATCGACGTCTCCGGAAGCACCGCAACCGTACGCGGCGGGTCCGGCCCGTCGCCCCCACCCCAGGAGGATGGTTTGTTCAGCTCCCCTGAAGAGGTCATGGACTTCATCAAGGCCGAGGACGTCAAGTTCATCGACATCCGTTTCTGCGACCTTCCCGGCATCATGCAGCACTTCAACATCCCGGCGGAGACGGTGGATGCGGACTTCTTCGTCGACGGCCAGATGTTCGACGGCTCCTCCATCCGGGGCTTCCAAGCCATCCACGAGTCCGACATGAAGCTCATCCCGGACATCGGTACCGCCTACCTGGACCCCTTCCGCGACGAGAAGACGCTCATCCTCAACTTCTCCATCGTCGACCCCTTCACCGGTGAGCAGTACAGCCGTGACCCGCGCAACGTCGCCGCGAAGGCCGAGGCCTACCTGCGGACGACGGGGATCGCCGACACCGCCTTCTTCGGCGCCGAGGCCGAGTTCTACGTCTTCGACGACGTGCGCTACGCCTCCACCCCCCAGGGCAGCTTCTACGCCCTGGACTCCGTCGAGGCGGCGTGGAACACCGGCCGCAAGGAGGAGGGCGGCAACCAGGCGTACAAGACCGCCTTCAAGGGCGGGTACTTCCCCGTCCCGCCGGTGGACCACTTCGCGGACCTGCGCGACAGGATCTGCCTGAACATGGACACGGTCGGGCTCAAGGTCGAGCGCAGCCACCACGAGGTGGGCACGGCGGGCCAGCAGGAGATCAACTACACCTTCAACACGCTGCAGAAGTCCGGCGACGACATCATGAAGTTCAAGTACGTCGTCAAGAACACCGCCTGGGCCGACGGGCGCACCGCGACCTTCATGCCGAAGCCGATCTTCGGCGACAACGGCTCCGGCATGCACACCCACCAGAGCCTGTGGAAGGACGGTGAGCCGCTCTTCTACGACGAGCAGGGCTACGGCGGGCTCTCCGACATCGCGCGCTGGTACATCGGCGGCCTGCTCAAGCACGCCCCGGCGCTGCTGGCCTTCACCAACCCGACCGCGAACAGCTACCACCGGCTCGTGCCGGGCTTCGAGGCCCCGATCAACCTCGTCTACTCCGCCCGGAACCGCTCGGCCTGCATCCGCATCCCGATCGCGGGCAACTCCCCCAAGGCCAAGCGCGTGGAGTTCCGCATCCCGGACCCCTCGAGCAACCCCTACCTGTGCTTCGCCGCGCAGCTGATGGCCGGCCTGGACGGGATCAAGAACCGCATCGAGCCCCCGGAGCCGGTCGACAAGGACCTCTACGAGCTGCCGCCGGAGGAGCACCAGGAGATCGAGCAGGTCCCCACGACGCTTCCGGAGGTGCTCGAGGCGCTCGAGGCCGACCACGAGTTCCTCCTCGAGGGCGATGTCTTCACCGCCGACCTCATCGAGACCTGGATCTCCTGGAAGCGGGAGAACGAGGTCGCTCCGCTGCAGGTGCGCCCGCACCCCTACGAGTTCGAGATGTACTTCGACATCTGATCGAGCGCTCCTCCGGCGGAGCCCTATACCCATGACCCTGCCTCCCGAGGAGCGCCACGCGCTCGACCGCGCCCACGTCCCCTGGAGCCGGGGGCTGTGGGCGCTGGTCGTCACCGCCGTCGTCGTGCTGCTGGTGCTCGCCGTCCTGGCAGCGGTCAGACCCGGCTACGTCGAGCACGCGCTGGGCCAGAGCACCGAACGCACCGCCACGGTGACCGGGGTCGAGGAGGCACCCGTCTGCTCTCGTTCCGATCGGGACGTCTACACGGTGGAGTGGGGTGAGGATGGGGCGCGGCGCTCCGGTCAGGTCGGCTTCTGCGGCGACCCGTGGGAGGTCGGCGAGCAGGTGGAGATCTGGTCCACGAGCGGTGCCCCGCAGACGAGCTCGCCAACGGCACTCCGGGTGTCGATTGGCGCTCTCCTCGCCATCCTCGTCGCCGCGCTGGCGCTGATCCTGCGGGGCCGGTCCCGGGTCCGGCGGTCCACGCGCGCCGCGATCGACGGCAGCTGGCGGCCGCTCGTCCTGCCGACGGTGGGCGTCCCCGGGAGCCGCGGAGCCCGGATCGGCGCCCCGGGGCAGGTGCGCAGCCGTGCTCGGGACTGGACGCGGATCCTGCACGCCCGGCCCGGATCCGGTGGCGCGGCGCAGGGCAGGCTCTTCGTGGACGAGGTGCGGCGTGGCAGGCCGCGCGGGCTGTCCCTGCACACGACCACCGGCGGAGCCCGGGTCTGGCGCTGGCACGGCTGACGGGAGGATCGGGCCCGGTCGGGGCCCCGGCTCCCTTCGTCACCTGCTACGGGCCGACCACCTCGTTCCGCCGCTCTCCCCGGTGGAAGACCGCGTGCGCGAGCAGGGCCACCATGACCGCGACGCACACCAGGGCCCCGAGTGCGAAGGCCTGGGTGATGCCGACGTCGTCGGAGTGGCCCGAGGGCAGGGTGTGCGCCGCGAGCAGGGCACCCGAGAGGGCGGTGCCGAAGGAACTGCCCACCGTGCGGAGGACCTGGTTGAAGCTCACCGAGCTGCCGACCTCATCGGTAGCGACGTTGCGCGCGATGAGGGCGGGCATCGCGGCGTAGGCCGCGCCCATCCCCAGGCCGAGCACGAGCATGCCCACGAGCAGCAGGGACAGGTGGGTGTGAGTGACCCAGAGCATGATGGAGGCGACCGCGATCATCGCCGATCCGATCGGCAGCAGCGTCGCCAGCGAGATCCGGCCGCCGAGGAGCCGCACCACTCGGTTGGCGGTGAGGCTGCCGACCGACAGCGGGAACATCACGAAGCCGGCCCACCGCACCGGCAGCGCCATCCCGTAGCCCGTCTCCCCCGGCGCTTGGGCGACCAGGCTGCCCACCGACAGCGCGATGTACATCGCGGCACCGAGCCCGATGGCCGTGCCGTTGGCCAGCAGCACGTCCGAGGAGCCCAGCACGCGCAGGTTGATCAGCGGGTGGCCGGACCGCAGCTCGACCCGGACCCAGGCGGCGAAGAAGACGAGCGAGGCCGCCGCCACCGCCAGCGTCGGGAGCGATGTCCAGCCCCAGACGGGCCCCTCGCTGATCGCCAGCAGCAGTGCGCCCAACCCGAGCCCGAGCAGCGCGGCACCGCCGAAGTCGAAGGAATGACGGGGCGCCGACTCGTCGGGTCCATCCGGGATCACCAGGATCGTGACGACGATCGCGCTGAGCACGAAGAAGGACGCGAACCAGAATGCCCACCGATAGCTGGCCTCACCGGTGATCAGCCCGGTCAGCGGGTAGCCGATGCCGATCCCGGAGGCCACCGTGACCGAGAGCGAAGAGATCGTCGGCTGCACCCGGGAGGGCTCGACGTACCGGCGGGCCATAGCGATGGTCACCGGGACGATGCCGTAGGTCAGCCCCTGCAGCGCGCGCCCGAGCAGGAAGAGCGCGAAGCTCGAGGTCACCGAGGCCAGGACCGAGCCGGTCAGGATGACGAGCAGCGAGACGATGAGCAGGCGCTTCTTGTGGGGGCCGTCGCTCAGGCGCCCCATGACCGGGGTCGCGACGGCCCCGACGAGCAGGTTGATCGTCAGCATCCACTGGGCGGTGCCGACACTCGTGTCGAAGGCATCCGCGATCGACGGGACGAGCAACATCCCGAGCGAGCTGACGACGGCGGTGCACAGCGCCGCGTAGACGAGGGCGGGCACGAGGCGGGGGTCGTGCTCACGCATCGTGCTCCTCCCGAGCTGACGAGGCCGACAGCCGCCCTACTCCGAGTCCGCGAGCCCGCGCAGCAGGCCGGTCACGACCAGGGCGGCCAACCCGGCGACGGCGGCCAGGCCCCAGACGACGAAGCGGTCGGCACTCGGTGGGCTGTCGAAGACGTCCACGGAGGCGAACATGAAGAGGAACAGCGCGCCGATGAAGAGCACCGCCCCGAGCAGGCCGAAGACGGTCATGGTCTTGAGGCCACCACCCATGAAGAGCACCGCCTTGATGCCGAACACCATGCCCAGGACGATCGCGGTGAACCACGATGCCGCCGCCACGAGCAGGAGGAAGAGCAGGCCGATGCTGGCCAGGTCGGTCGTGAGCTCGGCGGCCACCGTCCCGGGTGCCACGGTGTCGTGGAGCAGGAACGGCCAGGTCATCATGAAGAGCACCTGGATGACGGCGCCCCCCAGGATCCCCACCAGCAGCAGGGGGACGAGACCCTCACGCCTGAAGCCGAGATCACCCCGGTCCTTCTTGAACTGCTGGATGGGGAAGAGCAGGCATCCCAACATCGCGACGAGCCCCGCCCACGTGGCGTCCGCTTCGATGGGGTTGTCCTTGTACCTGGGCTTCTCCTCCAGGAGTCCGGCCGCCGCCAGACCGATGAGGATGGTCCCGAAGAGGGCGATCGCGGCGGTGATGGACAGGATCCGCCGGAGGTCGTGCCCCCAGCTCGCGGCGTCGGTGGTCACTCATACCTCCTGGGTCTGCTCGTGAGCGGTCAGGCGCACCAGCTGGGGGTACTTCGCGGTGCGCCCGTCGCCGGTGGACCGGCCCCGCAGCCGGCGATAGGTCCACGGCCAGACGTAGCGGTAGAGCCACGTGATCTGGGTGCCCAGGGTCCGCCGCGGCGGCGGGCCCGGCGGCAGAGCAGCCCACTCGTCCTCCGCCGGCACCCCGAAGAGCTCGGCCGCGGCCACCGAGAGCCGGATGTGTCCCAGCTCGGAGAGGTGGAGGCGGTCCTCGGCCCAGGCACGCCGGTCCTCGAAGACCGTGCAGGTCGTCTCCGTCGGCGGGATCATCCCGTGCTCCCTCGAGAGGTACCGGTAGAGCTCGTTGAGCTCCAGGCGCCGCCGGTGCAGGAAGCGTCCCGCCGGGGTCACCCCGCGTATGTCGGGGATCGGGACGACGGCGACGTCCACCCCCTTCGCGGTGAAGGGGGTGACGATCTCCACGAGCCGACGCCGGAGCAGGTCCATGTCCAGCTCCGGGCGGAGGATGTCGTTCATACCGACGGTGAGGGTGAGCAGGTCCGGCTCGAGCTCGAGCGCCGGCCGGACCTGCCGCTCGAGCACCTCGACGCTGCGGTACCCCCGGACCGCGAAGTTGGCGTAGTCGACGGCGCCGTGGTGATCCGCGAGGCGTCGTGCGAGCCGGTCGGCCCAGCCCCGTGGGGTCCCGTCGGGCCAGTCGAGGTCTCCGACACCCTCGGTCAGGCTGTCGCCGATGGCGACGTACCGCAGCACGTGCTCCCCGGTGTCTGTCGATTTCACGAGAAGACTGTACGTCGACCCGAGTACGGCACCGGAGGATCATTACTTGGCCAACCGGTATAGTTAGGTCGATGAGCACCGACCACGGGCACCGGCCCTCCTCCCGCGAGAGCATCCTCGCGGCCACCGCCGAGCACCTGCGCGGGGGCGGGACGATCTCGCTGGACTCCGCGGCCCGGGCGGCTGGGGTGACCAAGCCGGGGCTGATGTACCACTTCGGCACCAAGGAGGAGCTGATGTCGGCCCTCCTGGACCACCTGATGAGCCGCTACGAGGTCGACCTGCGCCGCCGTCTCGCGGGTACCGACGAGGAGGCCGACGTCGCCTCGGTCGACGTCCGTACCCGGCTGCGGGCCTACGTCGACTGGGTGTGCGAGACCTCCTACGACGTCACCGACCTCGTGATCTTCACCGACCCTCGGCTGCGCGAGTCACTCACCCGCCGCTGGAGCGAGCGGCTCGAGCCCTGGCTGGCCATCCCCACCGGGACCCCCGAGGAGGAGCACGCCCGGCTGCTCGCCGCCCGCCTCATGGCCGACGGACTGTGGTTAGACGAGGCCAGCGGTGTCCTGCCCCTCCCCCGCGCCAAGAAGCGCGCCGTCGGCGACGTCGCCCTCGATCTCATCGGGGCGGCCCGATGAACTGGCTCCTGCTCGCCGTCGCGATCGCCTCCGAGGTCAGCGCCTCGCTCTCCCTCCAGGCCGCGGTCGAGCAGCCGGCCTGGTACGCGGTCGTCGCCGCCGGATACCTCGCCTCCTTCGCGCTGCTGTCCCTCGTCCTGCGCCGCGGCATGCCCCTCGGTGTCGCCTACGGCATCTGGTCGGCCCTCGGCGTCGCCAACACCGCTGTCCTCGCGACGCTGCTCTTCGGCGAGGCGATGACGGTATGGAAGGCCGCCGGCATCGCCCTGGTCATCCTCGGCGTGCTCACCGTCGAGCTCGGGTCGCGCGGCAGCCACCGGAGCGAGACCGCATGAGCTGGCTCCTCCTCATCGGCGCCGTCTCGTGCGAGGTCGCCGGCACCCTCTCGCTGCGCATGGCCGCCCTCGGCGACAAGCGCTGGTACGCGGCGGTCACCGCCGGTTACCTCGCCGCCTTGGGGCTGCTCGCCGCCACCCTGACCACCGGGATGGGCATCGGGATCGCCTACGGCATCTGGGCCGCGCTCGGCGTGGCCCTCACCGCCCTGGCCTCCCGTGCCCTGTTCCGGGAGGCGCTGACGCCCACGATGCTCGTGGGGATCGCCCTGATCATCCTCGGAGTCCTCGCGATCGAGCTCGGGGCGGCACACTGATGACCACCATGGACCCCGCCCCCCAGCCCACCGGATCGGTGTGGACCAGACCCGGCATGCCCCTGCTGCTCACCGCGACCTTCCTGGGCTTCGCGGGCTTCGCCGTCCTGATGCCGGTCGCCCCGTTGTGGGCGGTCCGCGGCGGCGCGGGCGAAGGGGGTGCCGGCCTGGTCAACGGCGCCCTCCTGCTCTTCACCGTGCTCACCCAGATGTTCGTGCCGGGGGCGCTGCGCCGGTTCGGGTGGGGACCCGTCCTGGGCGCGGCGATGGTCCTGCTCGGCGCGCCCGCGCTCGCCATGGCCGCCATCGACGACCTCTGGGCGATCCTCGCGCTCTCGGCGGTGCGGGGCATCGGCTTCGGCATCCTCACCGTCACCGGCAGCGCCGCCGTCGCCGAGCTCGTCGAACCCGCCCGACTCGGGGCCGCCGTCGGCGCCTACGGCTTCGCGATCGCCGGGCCGCAGATCGTGCTGCTCCCCTTCGGTCCATGGGTGGCCGAGACCCTCGGGTACCTGCCGGTCTTCCTCATCGCCGGGGCACCGCTGCTCGGCATCGTGCCCGCCGTCCGGCTCGGCCGGCTCATGGCCTCCCGGCCGGCGGAGGAACCCTCCGAGGAGCGCGGCGCCACCGACACCGGCCGCGCCGCGCTGACCCTGCTGCGCCCGATGGCCCTGCTGCTCGGGGTGACGCTCGCCGGCGGGGCGGTGCTCACCTTCGCCCCGCAGATGATCGACACCGCCTGGGTCGCCGTCGCGGCGCTGGCGCTCATGGAGCTCATCGCCGCGATCGTGCGGTGGTACATCGGCGGGGTCTCGGACCGCTACGGCGCCGAGCGCTTCCTCACCCCACTCGTCATCGTCACGGTCTTGAGCATGGTCGCCCTCGGCTGGGCGCTCGAGGCGCGCTCGCTGCCCGTGCTCCTGCTCGCCTGCGCGCTGCTCGGCGTCTCCTACGGCGGCCTGCAGAACCTCACGCTCGTGCTCGCCTTCGCCTCCGTCGCCCGCCGCCACACCGGACTGGCCAGCTCGGTGTGGAACATCGGCTTCGACCTCGGCTCCGGCCTCGGCTCGGTACTCGTCGGCATGATCGCGGCGGGCACCGGCTTCCCGGGGGCCATGCTCGTCACGGCTGGCGCGGCGCTGCTCACGCTGCCGTTGGCGCTGCGCCGGCCCGGCCCACGGCTGCAGCCCTCCTGAGCGGACCTCCGCCGGCCCCGTGAATGGGCAATGGTGCTCCCCCTTCGCCATGGGTGGCTGTGAAACACTTCACGGGACATCAGGCAGACACTCAGTCGGAGGGGAAGAGTGGTTTGAGCACGCGCACACAACAGTTCATGAATGCCGCGCGGCAGGTCGCCGGCGGGACCGGCGTCGGTGAGGCGCTCGGCGACGCGGCACAACAGGCGATGGGCGGCGAAGGGGGTGCCCCCGGTTTCGACCTGAACGAGCGGGACTTCCCCTCGGCCGGAGGCGAATCCGGCTCACCCGGCACGCAGATCAATGCCGACCACGTCCCGCTCGACGAGGCCGCGGAGCGACTCAGCCGCAGCCACTACGACATGGGCGCCAGCGGCCCGGTCCACGTGATCACCCCGATGGTCATGCCCAAGGGCCGCAAGCTGCGGGCGATGCTCCCGGTGATCCTGCTGGTCATCATCGGCATCGCGGGCTCGCTGCTGCTGCTGCCCTTCGACGGGATGACGCTCGGGGTCTTCGGGCCGCACTTCTGGGTGCTCGTCGTGCTCCTCGCCGCCTTCATGTGGTGGCGGCAGGGCATGGTCATGGTCCCCGAGGGGTGCACCGCGCTCATCAGCCGCTTCGGGAAGGTCGAGGCCGAGGTCGGTCCCGGCCGGGTGACGCTGCTCAACCCGTGGAAGCGGGTCTCCTACATCGTCAACACGACCCGGGAGTACCCCTTCAACGCGCCGATCCGTTCGGCCCCGACCAAGTCCGGCGTCCAGGCCTCGGTGGACCTCTTCCTCCAGTTCCGGATCGTCAACGCGCGCGAGTTCGTCTTCGTCCTCGGTGCCGTGCAGGGCTTCCAGGACAAGCTGAACAACGCGATCTCCGAGACCACGCGCAGCCTCATCTACGAGCAGGAGGCCTCCGGCATCTACGACCTCGTCGGCGAGAGCACCGTGGGGCTGCTGGAGCAGCTCAACGCGCAGTTCGCCCCGGCGGTCGAGCTGACGACGGCCAACATCACCCACGCCGAGCCCTCCGCGCAGGAGTACCGGATGGACCTGGCCGCCCCGGAGATGATCCGGGTGGCCAAGGAGGCCTACACCTACGACTACGAGCTGAGCCTGAAGAAGGAGCAGAACGAGGGTGACCTGAACAAGGACCTCGCCTCCCTCAACGAGAACCTCTCCGCCATCCAGGCCGACGTCGCCCGGTACCAGGCGCAGATGGACACCGCGCTGGAGCGGGAGACCAACCGGGCCGACGCCCTGGCGCGGCAGCGCTTCGTCGAGTCCGAGTCCACCGCCAACGCCAATGCGGCACTGCTCGAGGCCCAGGCGCTGGACATCCGCGCGCTGAGCGCGGCGAAGGCACCGGAGATCCTCGACTACCGCTACCAGCAGGACATGCTGGAGAAGATGGAGTCCCTCGCGGACTCGCTGCCGCAGATCGTGCGTGTCGGGCAGGAGTCCGACGGGGTGGACTACCTGGGCATCGCCCGCGAGCTGGTCGGCGGTCAGGAGCGCAAGCTCTTCACCGAGGCGGACATGGACGCCATCCGGGCCCGCGAGTCCGACATCGCCGACCGGGTCGCCACCCGCGAAGGGGAGATCGGCGACCTGCTCGAAGCGCCCGAGGAGACCGACGTCGAGATCGTGCCGGCCTCCGAGACCACCGGCGACGCCGAGGGTCAGGAGCGCCTGGACCAGATCCGCCAGTCCGTCACCGACGAGAGCGTGGCCGCCCAGCTGGAGGAGGTCAGCTCCACCGGCGACGATGAGGCGCAGGTCGACGAGGAGCAGGTCGACGAGGAGCAGGACGAGGTGACGGCGGCCTTCCCGCCGCCGCCCGGCGAGGCGCCGCCGGCGCCACGACACGCACCACCGCCGCCCCCTTCGCCGGAGGCACCGCAGACCGAGGAGACCCACGGGGAGGGTGAGCAGGCATGAGCGAGCAGGTGATGGAGCAGGCAACGCGCGCGGTGCGTGGCAGCGGGATGAGCTCGATCAAGGAGGTCGTCTCCGGGTGGGGCGACGTCGCCCGGCTGCTGCGCGGGGGTCACGACGGCGCACTCGTGCCGGTCGTCATCCCGAAGGACAAGCGCGGCATGCGCTGGACCTCGCTGATCTGGTTCGGGCTGTGGGCCCTGCTCAGCGGCTTCTTCCTCTTCATCGGTGACCACGGTGCCCTCGGGGGTCTGTCGATCCTCGTCGCCGTGCTCGCCTTCCTCCTCGCGGCGCTGTGGTGGTGGCGCTCCTCGATCGTCGAGATCGAGGAGGGCACCGTCGGGGTGCTCACGAAGTTCGGCGCCATCAGCGGACCGGGCCTCTCCCCCGGGCGTCACTACCTGTGGCACCCGTGGGCGCGCGTGGCCTACGTCGTCGACGTGACGACCGAGATCCCGTACACGGCACCGGTCCTCTCCTCGCCGACGCACGAGAACGTGCCGCTGAAGTCGATCGAGTTCTTCCTGCGCTTCCGCATCGTCGACGCGACCCGCTTCGTGCAGACGATCGGCGCGGGCAACTTCGACCTCGTGCTGTCCAACACGGTCCAGGACGCGATCCGGCAGCGCAGCCGGCAGGTGCACACCGAGAAGGCCTACGACCTGCGCGGCAGCGACGTCAAGGACATGCAGGAGCTGCTCAACCGTCAGCTGACCCGCTACGGCGTGCAGATCATGGGCTGCAACATCCCCGACGTGCAGCTGCCGGACCAGTACCGCGAGCACCTGGCCACCCGGGAGCGGGTCGCCAAGGAGCTGACCGCCTACGAGAAGGAGTGGGAGCTGACCCGCAAGCGGCGCATCGACACCCTCCTCATGGAGATCGAGCGCTCCAAGAAGGTCCGCGGCGCGAAGGTCGTCGAGGTCCAGGCCGCGCTGAACAAGGCGCGCGAGGACGTGGCCCAGATGCTCGAGGAGCGCGAGACCGAGGCGCAGAAGGTCCGCTACGAGATCGAGACCCGGGCCCGGACCAACCTCGTCGCCGCGCAGGGTGAGGCCAAGGCCCAGCAGCAGCTGGCCACCGCCTACCGCGACAACCGCGCGGTGCTGGAGTACGAGCTGGCCCGTCGGCGCCTCGACGTGGGTGCCAACCTCGCCGAGAACGCCCCGCGCCCGGTCATCGTGCACACCGACGCCGGGTCCGGCGAGACCTCCGCGCTCTCCACGCTGCTCATGGCGCAGCTGCTGCCCCAGCTCGGCACCTCCGGGGCGAAGGGGGCGTCCCACACCCCCAAGCAGGTCACGAGCACGGCCAGCGGCGATGACGTCGCGGCCGAGGCCGCCCGGGCGCTGCGGGAGCAGATGGGGCAGGGCGAGGAGTAGGCAGGACTCCGGAGCCGGGACTCCGGAGAGCAGTCGGCGGCGCCCCTCGGTGATCGGGGGGCGCCGCTGTCGTCGGCTCTGGCCGCGGTACGCGAGCGCGCTCGGACGCGCTGGGCTACCTCTACCCGACGACTCCAGCGCAGGAATATGTTGGTCCCATGTTCCGTGAGGCAGTTGAGAACCAGGACATGGACGCCGTCGACGCGCTGCTCGCACACGACGTCGTCTTCCGCAGCCCCGTCGCGCACACCCCCTACCCGGGCAAGGCGATCACCAGCGCGATCCTGCGCGCTGTCGTGGAGGTTTTCGAGGACTTCCACTACGTGCGGCAGCTGCGCGACGGGTCCGAGGAGGCCTACGTCTTCGAGGCCAAGGTCGACGGCCTCGACATCACCGGGTGCGATTTCCTCACGCTGGACGACGAGGGCAAGGTCGTCGAATTCATGGTGATGACCCGCCCGCTCAAGGCCACCCAGGCCCTCGCCGCCCGGATGGGCGAGCGGTTCGAGGCGATCAGCCAGGCTGCCGCCGGGTGAGCTCGGGCTCCTCCACCGCAGCGGCACTCCCCCTTCGCCCTGAGGGCGGCCCCCCGGTCAGCCGGCGTCGCCGGTGACCGCGACGAGCGGGACGTCGTGCTCGGTGGCCCAGATCTCCCAGTCGGCGGCGCTGCGCTCGGCGAAGACCTGCGCCAGCCGCTCGTGGGTGCACTCCTCCTGAGCCAGGCCGAGGGCCTCGAGCAGGCCCGTGGTGAAGTGCGGCTCCAGCGCGGCCAGGGCCACCCGCCCCTCCAGCGCCTCGTAGATCGCGTACACGGGCAGCGCACCACCGAGCAACCGGCCGGGACCGGTGAGGCCGTGACGGACCGGGCCGGACATCGTCTCGGCGAGGTCCGAGAGGGGCACCTCCCGACGGACCCCCTCCCCGAGCCGGGCCCGGGCGACGAGCGCGGCCGCGGCCTCCGCCGCCGCACGCTCGGCCCCGCTGAGATCCACGACGAGGGTCGAGGGCATCCGCCCGTCGGCAAGCATGCCCGCGCCCGCCTGGTACGTCAGGTCGTGACCGGCGGTCTCGGCCCGGTCCCCCGGGTAGCCGACGATGTCGACCTGACAGACCTGCGGGTGCCGCGAGTGCACACTCGCCCAGTCCAACCCCAGCCGCTCCAGGGCCGACGGGCGCGAGGAGGTGACGAAGACGTCCGCACGCGCCAGCACCTCGTCGACCTCGCCGCGTCCGGTCTCGTCCTTGAGGTTGACGTAGCGCAGTTCCTGACCGGCGTGCAGCTCCTCGAAGTACGCCGCCTCGAACTGCTGCATCGGGTCCCCCGACGGCGGCAGCACCGTGGTCACCGATGCCCCCAGGGCCGCGAGACGGGCCACGGCGGCGGGCCCCGGCAGGTTGATGGCGATCGAGACGACGTGGATGCCCTCGAGGGGCTGCTGGGAGGTCATGCTGCTCGCTTTCGTCGAAAGGGCCTGCCCGGGTGGCGACTGCTCGCCCTCACGATAGGCAGAACCAGGGCGCACTGCGCCCGCGCCCCGCCAGGGGCGGACCGGGGCATGCCGCGGTGCCCGGCCGGAGTGGCCGGGCCCGGGGCGGGGTCGCTACAGATGCCAGGTGACGCCGCTGCCCGTGACCGTCGCCGTCGCGTCGAGCCGGTGCACCTTGGTGTGGTGCTGCTGGCAGAGCAGTGCCGCGTTGTCGATGTCGGTCCCGCCGCCGCGGGACCACCAGTCGACGTGGTGGGCGTCGCACCACTGCGGCGGCATGGTGCACCCCGGATAGGTGCAGCCGGCATCACGCAGCCACACCGCTCGACGCTGGCCGGGGGTGAAGAACCGTACCGAGCGACCCATCTCGAGGATCTCGCCCTCTTCCCCGAGCACGACGGGGAGGATGCCCGCCTCGCAGGCCATCCGCCGGACCACCGAGGGCGCCAGGACCTGCCCGGTCATGGTCACGCCCGCACCGTGGACCCCGTCCGCCCGGAGACCACCGCCGTGGACGCCACCGGTCAGCGCCGGATGGTGGCGCCGCAGCTCCTCGAAGCCATCCGACCCGCTCCCGAAGCCGGCGAGCCACTCCAGCCCGCCGAGCAGCGCCCACAGCGGGATGGTCACGTGCACCTGCGCCTTCTGCGACGTGGTGACCTCACCCGGGGAGGCGACGCCTCGCCCGACGATGTCCACGAGGGCATCGGCCCGACGCTGCGCCGCGGACCTGAGGTCCGGCTCCCCGTCCTCGCCCTTGACGGGCTCGCTCAGGGCGGCCAGGGCCGAGTCGAGCACCGCGGCGCCCTCCGGATCGAGCAGGAGCCGGTAGCGGCTCATGCCCGCGGGCCCCTCGCTCTTGTACAGCGTCCGTCCCCGGCGGGCCCGCTCCTCGTCCTTCTCCAGGTCCTTCTCCGGCTTCAGCAGTCGGCTCGTGCGGCTGATCGCGACCGCCAGCTCGCGCTCGCTCATCCCGTGCACCCGCTCGCTCGCCCGCTCGTCAGGGCCGGCGGGCAGGACCGTGTCGCGGGCCCCCTCGAGCAGCGTCGAGAGCATCCCCGCAAGCATGTCCGGATCCGCCACCCGGGAGACGTCGGACTCGAAGCGGATCAGCTGGTCCGCCTTGCCGAGGGACAGGTCACCACCGGTGAAGGCCTCGGTCACGTCGGCGACCCGGCTCTCCCCCTTCGCCACCCGCAACGCGGAGGAGACGTGCCGTCGCGGCGGCTCCGGAGCGTCCTGGCCCTCGCACCGGTTCACCCAGTCCTGCGGTGACCACGACTGCTCCGCCGGGATCCCCCGCTGCACCCCCTCACGCACGAGCGCCACCTCGGCCACGTCCGCGAGCTGGCGCAGCGCCCCGATGGTGCTCAGCCCGAGCTCCACCTCGTCGTCGGCCAGCCGCCAGGCGTCCTCGCCACTCCCACCGAAGACCATGCAGCGCAGCGCATCCCGCAACCCCGGGAGGACCCCGGTGTCGCGGTACTCGATCGGCTGCGTTGCCATGGATCAAGACTCCCACCGACCCCCGACAACGCTCCCGGGGACGGCCGACCTGCGTAGACTCCGGTCGACCCGATTCGAAGGAGACCTCGCGGTGCCCACCGACATCCTCCAGACACTCGACCGCGGCCTGGAGGCCGTCGAGCTGATCTCGAAGCGCACCGCAGGCATCTCCCCCGCCGACCTCGCCGAGGAGCTGGGGGTGCACCGGGCGGGCGCCTACCGCATCCTCGCGACGCTGGAGCACCGCCGCCTGGCGACGAAGGGGGCGGACGGCCGGTATCGCCTCGGCAGCGGCGCCGTGGTGATCGGCGAGCGCTTCATGAACCAGTTCCGGGCCGCCGCCCAACCCGTCATCCAGGACCTGGCCGACCGCACCTCGTGCACGGCCTTCGTCGCCATCGCCGACCGGGACGAGGCCGTCGCCCTGGCCGTGGCCGAGCCGGCCGACCGGGCGAGCATCGGGATCCGTTACCAGGTCGGCGCCCGCCATCCGCTGCGGCACGGCGCGGACGGCATCGCCATCCTCGCGACCCGTCCGGAGCTGGCCGACGACCCGGAGCCGGTGCGGCGGGCCCGTCGGGACGGCCATGCCATCTCCGACGGACAGGTCCAGCCCGGGGCCGCCGGCATCGCCATCGGCTCCGACCCCGCGGAGCTGGGCGACGTCGAGGCCTCCGTCGGGGTCATCCGCCTCGGTCACGCGGAGGACCTGGACGTGCCCCGGCTCCTCCCCCTCGTGCGCACGGCGCAGGAGAGCCTGCTCCTGACGTACTGAGCCCCGGCCACCCTTGACCGGGAGCACGACCACATCTAGATTTGTGCGCTAAACGCACATTGATCCTCTTTCAGCGCACAAGGGAGTGCCTCTCGATGACGAGCACCATCGACTCCGGCAGGGTCTCCCCGACGGGCTGCCCGGTCTCCGGGGCGGCCGCCGACTTCGACCCCTTCAGCGACGGGTACCAGCAGGACCCACCCGCCTATGTCGAGTGGTCCCGGGAGTCCGAGCCCGTCTTCTACAGCCCCCGGCTCGACTACTGGGTGGTCACCCGCTACGAGGACATCAAGGCGATCTTCCGGGACAACGAGACCTTCTCCCCCGCCGTCGCCCTGGAGAAGATCACCCCCACCAGTGCCGAGGCCGAGCAGGTCCTCGCCTCCTACGACTACGGCATGAACCGCACCCTCGTGAACGAGGACGAGCCGACGCACATGACCCGTCGCCGGGCGCTCATGGAGCCCTTCTCCAGCGAGCACCTGGCTCCCCACGAGCCGATGGTCCGCCGCCTCGTGCGCGACTACGTGGACGCCTTCGTCGACGACGGCCACGCGGACCTCGTGGACCAGATGTTCTGGGAGATCCCGCTGACCTTCGCCCTGGAGTTCCTCGGCGTCCCGGACGAGGACAAGCCGATGCTGCGGCGCTACTCGGTGGCCCACACCGTCAACACGTGGGGGCGGCCGGCACCCGAGGAGCAGGTCTCCGTCGCCCACGCGGTCGGCAACTTCTGGCAGTACGCCGGCGGCGTCCTGGAGCGGATGCGCCAGGACCCCGAGGCCCCCGGGTGGATGCAGTACGGCATCCGCAAGCAGCGCGAGCTCCCGGAGGTCGTCACCGACTCCTACCTGCACTCGATGATGATGGCGGGCATCGTCGCGGCCCACGAGACCACCGCCAACGGCATCGCCAACGCCGTGAAGCTGCTGCTGCAGCACCGGGAGGTCTGGGAGGCGATCTGCGCCGACCCGAGCCTCATCCCCAACGCGGTCGAGGAGTGCCTGCGCCACAACGGGTCCCAGGCAGCCTGGCGCCGCGTGACGACGAAGGACACCGAGGTCGGCGGTGTGGCCATCCCCAAGGACGCCCGCATCCTCATGGTCTCCTCCTCCGGCAACCACGACCGGCGACGCTTCGAGGACCCCGAGCTGGTCGACGTCCGTCGCGACGACGCCGTGGAGCACCTGACCTTCGGCTACGGCGCGCACCAGTGCCTCGGGAAGAACATGGCGCGCATGGAGATCCAGATCATGCTCGAGGAGCTGACCGCCCGGCTGCCCCACATGCGGCTGGCCGAGCAGGACTTCGACTACGTGCCCAACACCTCCTTCCGCGGCCCCAAGCACCTGCTCGTCGAGTGGGACCCCACCGCGAACCCGGAGCGGCAGGACGCCTCGGTGCTGACGCCGCGACTCGAGGTCAACGTCGGTGAGCCCACCGAGACCCACACGAGTCGCCCCATGCGCGTGGTCGCGGTCGAGGACGCCGCCGAAGGCGTCCGGCACATCACCCTGGCCAGCGACGACGGCAATCCCTTGCCGGCCTTCACCCCCGGCGCGCACATCGACCTCGAGTGCGGCGACACCGGCATCACGCGCCAGTACTCCCTCTGCGGTCCCGTGCCGGCTCCGGTACAGCCGGCAGGGTGCCCGGTACCCCACACCCCCCGACCGGAGACCTACGAGATCGCCGTGCTGGCGGAGCCGGAGTCCCGCGGCGGCTCGACGTGGGTGCACTCCGACCTGCACGAAGGGGGCGTGGTCACCGTCCGCGGTCCCCGCAACCACTTCCGCCTGCCGGACTCCCCGGAGCGGCTGGTCCTCGTCGCCGGCGGGATCGGCATCACCCCCATCCGGGCCATGGCCACCTGGGCCGCCCGCGAGGATGTCCCCTACGAGCTGCACTACCTCGGCAGGCAGCCTTCGACGATGGCCTTCCTCGAGGAGCTGCGCGCCGAGCACGGTGAGCGCCTCCACGTGCACTGCAGCCGGGAGGGCAACCGCGCCGACCTGACCGCCCTCATGGCCGAGAACGACGCCGACGCCCGCGCCGGCCGGGTGCACGCGTACGCCTGCGGACCGCAACGGATGATCGACGAGCTCGCCAAGCAGGGCGAGGACTGGCCGGAGGGCGCCCTGTTCTTCGAGCACTTCGCCTCCCAGCTGGGCGCGCTCGACCCGGAGCAGGAGCACGAGTTCACGGTGCTGCTCTCCGACTCCGACCGGGAGCTGACGGTGCCGCGCGATCGCACGGTGCTGGACTCCCTTCGCGAGGCCGGTCTCACGATCCCCTCCAACTGCCAGGAGGGGCTGTGCGGCACCTGCGAGGTCCCTGTCCTGGATGGCGACGTCGACCACCGCGACGTCGTGCTCACCGGGGCGGAGCGCCGGGAGGGCACCCGCATGATGACCTGCTGCTCCCGGGCAGCCGGAGAGCGGCTCGTCCTCGGACTGTAGCGTCCAGCGCCCACGGGTGCCGTGTCGCCCGGCACAGCACGCGCAACGGCACGGACGGACACGACCTACCTGGGGTGCCCCGGCTGGCAGGATGAGGACATGACGGACCCCACGCCCGATCGCGAAGTCAGGATCACCGTCGAGGACGCCGATCTGCCGGCCCAGCTGTTCCTCCCACCCGGCGGCAGCGGACCCGGCGTCCTCCTGCTGCAGGAGATCTTCGGGGTGACCGGCTACATCCGCTCCCGCGCAAGGGATCTGGCCCACCTCGGGTACGTCGTCCTCGTGCCGCAGACCTACTGGCGCCAGGGCAGTCCCGTGATCGACGAAGGGGAGGGCGGTCTCGAGCAGGCGATGGGCACCGCGAACTCCCTGGACTGGGAGCGCACCGTCGCCGACACCGTGGCCGCGGCCCGCGCGCTGCGCGGGCTGTCGGAGACGACCGGCCGCACGGGAGTCATGGGCTTCTGCTTCGGCGGCGGCCTCGCCTGGGCGACCACGGCGAGGCTCTCCGACGAGGGGGACCCGCCGGCCGCGCTCCTGGCCTACTACGGCTCGCAGATCCCCACTCTGATCGACCTCGCCGACCACATCGACTGCCCGCAGCTGCACCACTGGGGCTCGGCGGACCAGTTCATCCCCGCCGAGGGGGTCGACGCCGTCGAGCGAGCGGTCACGTCGGCCACGGACAGCACCTTCTGCCGCCACGACGGCGCCGGGCACGCCTTCGACAACCCCTCCCCGACCTTCCACCACCCGCAGTCCTCGGCCCGGGCGTGGGAGACGACGACGAAGTGGCTGGGTGAGCACCTGGGAGCAGCGGTCGCGCGATGACCGCGATCACCTTCATCGGCCTGGGCGTCATGGGCTCCCCCATGGCGCTGAACTTGCACGCCGCCGGGTACGAGGTCCGGGCACACACCCGCACGGCCACCAAGGCCGAACCACTCCGGGCGGCCGGGGGCACCATCTGCGGATCGGTGGCGGCGGCCGTCGCGGGCACGTCGATCGTCTGCCTGTGCCTGCCGGACACCCCTGACGTCGAGGAGGTCCTCCGCGGCGAGGACGGGGTGCTCGGGTCCGCGGAGCCGGGCACGCTCGTCATCGACTTCTCCACGATCCGTCCTGATGCCACGCGCGAACTCGCGCAGGAGGCACGCGAGCGGGGGCTGCGGTTGATCGATGCACCCGTCTCCGGCGGCCAGGCCGGTGCCGAGGCGGGCACGTTGTCGGTGATGGTCGGCGGCGAGAGCTCGGACGTGGCCGCCGCCCGCAAGGTCCTCGAGGCCGTCGGCCGGACCGTGGTGCACGTGGGCCCGTCCGGCGCCGGCCAGGCCGTCAAGGCCGCGAACCAGCTCGTCGTCGCGGGCAACATCCAGGTTCTCGCCGAGGCCGTCGTGATGCTCTGTCAGCAGGGGCTCGACCTCGGCCCGGCGCTCGACGCCCTCGCCGGAGGGCTCGCCGGGTCGGCGGTGCTCACCCAGAAACGGGCCAACCTCGTCGAGCACCGTTTCGAACCCGGCTTCCGGATCGACCTGCACGACAAGGACCTTCGCATCGTCACCGACACCCTCCACGAGTCCGGCACCACCGCCCCGGTCGCCTCGCTGCTCGCCACGCTCGTGTCCCAGGCGGTCGCCGACGGGGACGGCGACCTCGACCACTCCGCCCTGCTGCGCGGCGTCGAGCGGCTGAACTCCCTGGACAAGAGCCCGGATGCCGACCGATGACGAAGGGGGCCTTCCCCGCCCCACCGTCCTGCTCGCCCCCGACAAGTTCCGCGGATCCCTGACGGGACCCGAGGTGGTGGCGGCCGCGAGGGCCGGCGCCGAGACCATCGGCTGGGAGGTCATCGGCCAGCCGATGGCCGACGGCGGCGAGGGGATGCTCGACGCCTTCGGCGGTGCCAACCGCACGAGCGAGGTCACCGGGCCGGCCGGCAACCCGGTCCGGGCGCAGTGGCGCCTCGCCGACGGTGTCGCGGTCATCGAGAGCGCCCGCGCCTCGGGCCTGGAGCTGGCGGGGGGCGGCGAGGCGAATGACCCGATGGCGGCGACGAGCCGGGGCACCGGCGAGCTCGTCGCCGA
>NZ_BCSR01000025.1 GCF_001570965.1 Janibacter corallicola NBRC 107790
CGGCGCGGCGACCCCTGCCGATGCGGTCGCCGCCTACCGCGACGCCGCGGCGCGCAAGAGCGACGTCGAGCGCCAGGCCGAGGCCAAGGACAAGACCGGTGTCTTCACCGGAGGCTGGGCGATCAACCCCGCGAGCGGTGAGCAGGTCCCGGTCTTCATCGCCGACTACGTGCTCATGGGCTACGGCACCGGCGCGATCATGGCGGTGCCGGCCCACGACGAGCGCGACTTCGACTACGCGAGGGCCTTCGACCTGCCGATCCGCCACGTCGTCGCGCCGCGCGAGGGAGAGGTGGACCCGTCGGCCCCCTTCGTCGGGGACGGCGTGGCCACCGCCTCTGCGAACGACGAGGTGACCCTGGATGGGATGGGCGTCGCCGAGGCCAAGGCCGCGATCACCGCGTGGCTGCAGGAGCGGGGACTCGGTCACGAGACCGTCAGCTACAAGCTGCGTGACTGGCTCTTCTCCCGGCAGCGGTACTGGGGCGAGCCCTTCCCGATCGTCTTCGACGAGGACGGGGTCGCCCACTCGCTGCCCGAGTCGATGCTGCCCGTCGAGCTGCCGGAGGTGGAGCACTACAGCCCGCGCACCTTCGAGCCGGACGACGACAGCAGCGAGCCGGAGCCGCCGCTCGGCCGGGCCACCGAGTGGGTCGAGGTCGAGCTCGACCTCGGCGACGGGCCCAGGAAGTACCACCGCGAGGTCAACACGATGCCCAACTGGGCCGGCTCGTGCTGGTACTACCTGCGCTACCTGGACCCGGCCAACGACGAGGCCTTCGTCGACCCGGGCAACGAGGCCTACTGGGTCGGGCCGCGGGAGACCACGGTCGCCGGCGCGCCCGAGGGCAGCCGCGACCCGGGCGGCGTCGACCTCTACGTCGGCGGCGTCGAGCACGCGGTGCTGCACCTGCTCTACGCCCGCTTCTGGCACAAGGTCCTCCACGACCTGGGCCACGTGAGCAGCGAGGAGCCCTTCCGGCGCTACTTCTCGCAGGGCTACATCCAGGCCCACGCCTACCGTGACGGCCGCGGCCAGCCGGTGCCGGCCGCCGAGGTCGAGGAGCACGTCGGCGACGACGGCGAGGTCACCCACTCCTGGCAGGGCCAGCCGGTCACCCAGGAGTACGGCAAGATCGGCAAGTCGCTGAAGAACGCCGTCAGCCCGGACGAGATGTACGAGCAGTTCGGTGCCGACACCTTCCGGCTCTACGAGATGTCGCTCGGTCCGTTGGAGCAGTCCAAGCCGTGGGAGACCCGAGCCGTCGTCGGCAGCCAGCGTTTCCTGCAGCGGCTGTGGCGCAACGTCATCGACGAGCAGACCGGCGAGGTGGTCGTCGTCGACGAGGCGCCCGACGCCGACACCGAGAAGCTGCTGCACCAGACGATCGCCGCGGTCACCCAGGACTACGCCTCGCTCGGCTTCAACACCGCGATCGCCCGGCTCATCGAGCTGAACAACGCGCTCACCAAGCTCTCGGCGACCCCTCGTGCCGCCGTCGAGCCGCTCGTGCTCATGGTGGCCCCCGTCGCCCCGCACCTGGCGGAGGAGCTGTGGAAGCGCCTCGGTCACGAGCAGTCACTGAGTCGGGAGCCCTTCCCCGTCGCCGATCAGTCGAAGCTGGCCAGCTCGACCGTCACCTGCGTCATCCAGATCAAGGGCAAGGTGCGCGACCGGGTCGAGGTCCCCGCGGACATCAGCGAGGCGGATCTCGAGGCGCTCGCCATGGAGCGCGAGAAGGTCAGGGCCGCCACGGAGGCGGGCGTGCGCAAGGTCATCGTCCGGGCCCCGAAGCTGGTCAACGTCGTCCCGGCATAGGCGCTCCCTGAGGTGCGAACGCCCGCCAGGGCGTGAGCCTCGAAGGGCGAAGACCGAAGTGCGCTCCCGGGTGCCGGCTTCCCCTACTGCCGCCTGGGCTTGATCCGTGCCCTCGGCAGCGGCGGGGCGGGAAGCGGGTCCGGCTCGCCGGCGGGGAAGGGCCCGAACCGCCCCACCGTCCCCGGCCCCGCGGCGATCTCGGACTGCCACGCCTCGCGGAAGTCGACGATCTCCTCGTGGGTGCGGCCCACGAAGTTCCACCACATGACGATCTCCTCCCCGAAGGGCCGCCCGCCGACGAGCACGGCACGCACCGGCTCCTCCCCGGCCTCGAGGCGGACCGAGGCACGGCCCTCGGGCAGGTGCGCCAGCTCGGTGGGGGCGACACTCTGCCGGTGGTCGCCGACGACGATGGTCGGGGTGCCGGAGTCGACGAGCAGGCCGTGCTCGTCCGCCGGGTCGAGGTCCAGGTCGAACCCGTGACCGGGCTCGATGGTGATCTCCGCGGCGGTGGCGGGCACCCGGGTGTCGATGGGGGAGGTCAGCCCGGCCAGCGAGCCGAGGTGGACCCGGACCTGTGCCCCGTCGAGACGGGCGACCTCGGAGACGTGGTGCTGCGATCCCTCCTGCCCGTGGCGCAGCTCCTCGGGGAGGGCGTACCAGAGCTGGACCCCGTGCAGGGTGCTCGTCGAGGCGGTGGAGAACTCGGAGTGGGAGACGCCCGCCCCGGCGATCATGAGGTTGACCTCGCCGGGACGGACGGTGTTGGCGAAGCCCCCCGAGTCCAGGTGATCGATCTGCCCGTCGAAGAGGAGGGTGACCGTCGCGAGCCCGGTGTGCGGGTGACGCGGGACCCGCATGCCACCGGTCCGGCTCACCTCGTCGGGGCCGAAGTGGTCCACGAAGCACCACGGACCGATGAGGCTGCGCTTGCGCTGGGGGAGGGTGCGTCGCACGAGCATGGCACGGGGCCCGCCGAGCGGCACCTCGCGCGCGGTGACGATGTCGACGGTCTCGGCGCAGCGCACGTGGGCGCACTCGTACTCGGCGGGGTCGATCTCGGTGTTGGTCACGCGGGGCTCCTCAGCGAGGGCGGACGGGGTGCTCGGAGAAGATGGAGACACGGTTGTAGGCGTTCATCGTGATCGCCGCCCACTCGACGGCGGTGAACGGCTGGTCGCCCAGGATGTCACGGGCGGCGGCGAGGCGCCCCCTTCGCTCCTCGGGGTCGGGCAGGAGGGTCACGACGTCGGCGATGTCGAGGACCGCGCACTCCACCTGGTCGAAGAGCGTGGACTCGCGCCACGCGGGCAGCTGGGCGAGGCGCTGCTGGGTGGCGCCGGCCTCGACCGCCTGGCGGGTGTGCATGTCGAGGCAGAAGGAGCAGCCGTTCAGCTGCGAGATCCGCACGTTCATCAGCTCGATCGTCTCGCGCTCCACGCCGGCCGTCTCCGCGGCGGCGGCGACCTTGAGCGCGAGGCCACCCAGGGCCTTCCACGTCTCCGGGTCGGACTTGTCGAGGAAGGGGAAGCGTGAGCTGGTCGACATGCCGCCACCATAGGCCGTCGTTGCCCTCCTCGGCCTGCGCTGCTGGGTACTCTCGGGTCGTGAGCATTGCCGTCGTCACGGACTCGACCGCGTCGCTGCCGCCTGCCCTGCGGCGCGAGCACGGGATCCGTGCCGTCCCCCTGCACCTCGTCGTGGACGGGGTCGACCGGGTCGAGGGCGACGAGGCGGACGCGACATCGGTCATCGAGGCGTTGCGGCGCAAGGCGAGCGTCTCCACCGCGCGGCCGTCGCCGACGAGCTTCCTCGACGCCTACGAGGCAGCGGCCGCCGACGGGGCCACCGAGATCATCTCGATGCACATCAGCGGGGCACTCTCCGGGACGGCCGACTCCGCGCGCTCGGCGGCGGAGCACTCGCCGGTGCCGGTGCACGTCGTGGACTCCCGGACGGTGGCGATGGACCTGGGCTTCGCGGCCGTCGGAGCGGCCCGGGATGCGGCGCAGGGCCGGGACGTGGCCGAGGTGATCGAGCGGGCGGAGCGCCGGTGCGCGGCCTCGTCGGTGCGCCTCGTCGTGACGAGCCTGGAGCAGCTGCGCCGCGGCGGTCGGATCGGTGGGGCCAGCGCGCTGCTCGGCTCCGCGCTCTCGATCAAGCCGGTGCTGCACGTCCTCGACGGCGAGGTGCAGCCGCTGGAGCGCGTGCGCACGACGAACAAGGCGATCGCCCGGCTACGGGCCCTTGCGGAGCAGGACTGCGAGAACCTCCCGGACTGGGCCGACGGCGTGGAGATCGCCGTGCACCACGTCGACGCGGCCGAGCGGGCGCAACCGCTCGCGGAGTCCCTCATCGAGCAGGTCGACGCCCCGGTGGACCTGTACCCCATCAGCGCGATCATCGGTGCCCACGTGGGGACCGGGACGGTCGGGGTCGCCGTGAGCCCCCGGCCCCGCGACTGATCCACAACCACCGCGCCGGCGCCCGGCCCGTCCACAGCCGTTCCGGATGACTCCTCGCGGCGACGGGGGCTGCCTAGCGTCGCGGCCATGAGCCGACGTGAGCGTGAGCCGTCAGCGGCGGTGGCCGAGATCCTGGCGGAGGGGGACCGGGCCGAGGGTCCGGTCCTGCGACTGCCCTCGTCGGTGGCGACCGGGCGGTACGCGGTCAGCCGCAGGGCGGTGCTCGGTGTCCTGCTCGTGGTGCTCGTGGCCGTGGCCGTGCTCGGCGGCCGGTACCTCCTGGCGAAGGGGGAGGCCGCGCCCCGCCCGCAGGCGAGCGTGGCCGAGGAGGGGGACGAGGGCGCCTTCGCGGAGACGGCGGGGGAGCCGGAGGCAGCCACGTCCTCGTCGCCGAGCGGGAAGGTCACCGTCCACGTCGCCGGGAGCGTCGCCGAGCCCGGCGTGGTCACGCTGGCCGCGGGCTCCCGGGTGGACGACGCCCTCGAGGCCGCCGGCGGCACGAAGGGGGACGCCGACCTCGCGTCGATCAACCTCGCCCGACCGCTCGTGGACGGGGAGCAGGTCTACGTCCCGGAGCCGGGGGAGGCCGGTGGTGGCGCGGCGGTGCCCGGGGGAGGGACGGTGCCCGGCGGAGGGGCGGCCCCTGCCGGCGGGAAGATCGACCTGAACAGTGCCGATGCCACCACCCTGGAGACCCTCCCCGGTGTCGGACCGGTGCTCGCCCAGCGGATCGTGGACTGGCGCACCGAGCACGGGGGCTTCAGCTCGGTCGACGAGCTCGGTGAGGTGAGCGGCATCGGGGAGAAGACCTTCGCCGACCTCGCGCCGGAGGTCACGGTGTGAGCGGGGCGCGGGCGCAGGCGCTGGACCTGCGCCTGCTGCTGCCCGCCCTCATCGGGTGGGCGGTGGGCGCGTGGGCGCTGGGCTGGCCGGTCACCACCCGGCTCGTCGTGGCGGGGTGCGCGCTCGCGGTGCTGCTCGCGGCGGTGGGGGTCACCGGGTACTCCGCGCGGCACGCGGGCGCCTCGCTGCGGCGGGACGGGCCGGCCGTCCTCGCCCTGACCTGCGTCGCCCTGGCGCTCGTGCTCGGTGCCTCGGCCGTGCACGCTGCCACGAGTGCCGTCGGGCCGGTGGACGAGCTCGCCGAGGAGGGAGCGGTGGTCAGGGCCGAGGGCGTGCTGCTCACCGAACCGGTGCGGCGGGGCGAGCAGGTCTTCCTGCGGGTGCGCCTGGAGTCGGTCAGCGCCCGCGGCCTCACGACGACGGTCCGCGCCCCGGTCCTGGTGCGCAGCCACGAGGACTGGTCGGGTCTGGGCTGGCACGACCGGGTCCGGCTGCGGGGCAAGCTCTCCCCGATGGAGCGCGCGGACGCCGAGGTGGCGGCGCTGAGCCCGCGGGGCCCGCCCCTCCCGGCCGAGGACCGCTCGCTGGTGCGGGCCGCTGCCGCCCACCTGCGCAGCGGGCTGCGCGAGGCCGTGGCGCCGCTGCCCGCCGATGCCCGTGGACTGCTGCCCGCCCTCGTCATCGGGGACACCTCCGGCACGCCACCGGATCTGGGCGAGGACATGCTGCAGGTCGGCATGAGCCACCTGAGCGCCGTCAGCGGGTCCAACGTGGCCGTCGTCCTCGCAGCGGTCATCGGCACCTGCCGGGTGCTGGGCGCACCGCGGCGGGCACGCCCGTGGCTGGCCGGCGCCGGGCTGGCCTTCTTCGTCGTGCTCGCCCGTCCGGAGCCGAGCGTCATGCGCGCCGCGACGATGGGGGCCATCGGGCTCATCGGCCTGAGCACCTCCCGCAGGGGTGCCGGCGCACCGGCTCTCAGCGCCGCCGTGCTGGCGCTGCTGGCCGTCGACCCGTGGCTGGCGCGCTCCTACGGGTTCGCCCTCTCCACGCTGGCCACCCTGGGGCTGCTGCTCTTCGTCGGCCCGTGGTCCGCGGCCATCAACGCCCGCCTGCCGAGGCGCCTGCACCTGCTCGGCCCGGCCATCGCGATCCCGCTCGCCGCGCAGGTGGTGTGCGCGCCGGTCATCGTGCTGCTGCAGGGGGACGTCAGCCTCATCGCGGTGCTCGCCAACCTGGCCTCGGCCCCCTTCGTCGCCCCGGCCACGGTGCTCGGCGTGGTCGCCGCCCTCGTCGGCGCGGTGAGCACGCTCGCGGCGACGGGCGTGGCGTGGCTCGGGGCCCCCTTCGCCCTCGGCATCGCGTGGGTGGCGCGGATCGCCGCCGACGTCCCCGGCGGCAGCCTGCCGTGGCCGGACGGGGCACCGGGAGCGCTGCTGCTGACCGCACTCAGCGTGCTGGCACTGCTCGCCGGGCCGTGGCTGGTGCTGCGCTCGAGGGCCAGTCCGCTGCTCGCCCTCGCCCTCGTGGCCGTCGTGGCGGTGGGAGCGGTGCCCGACCGGGTGCTCGTCTGGCCGCCGGAGGGCTGGCGGCTCGTCGCCTGCGACGTCGGTCAGGGGGATGCGCTCGTGCTCGCCTCCGGCCCCGGCCGGGCCGTCCTCGTCGACGCCGGCCCGCCGGACGGCGGGGTGGGCGCCTGCCTGCGACGACTCGGGGTGCGCACCCTCGACGCGGTCGTGCTCACCCACTTCCACGCCGACCACGTGGGAGGTCTCGATGACGCGCTCGCGGGTCGGGAGGTCGGCCGGATCCTCGTCACTCCCGTGGCGGAGCCGGCGGAGGGGGCGGAGTGGGTCCGCGCCGTGGCGCAGGAACGGGGGATCCCCGTGCAGACCCTCACGGCGGGAGGCAGGCTGGACGCGCGGGAGCTGAGTGCCCGGGCGTGGTGGCCCTCCCGCGAGATCGCCGGCGGCTCGGTGGCGAACAACGCCAGCGTCGTGCTGCGCGTACGGGTCGGGACGGTCGATGCCCTCCTCCTCGGCGACATCGAGCAGGAGGCCGGCCACGCGATGCTGCTGTGGCTGCGCCGCGACCCGGAGGCGGCTGCCGCGATCGAGGACCTGGACGTGGTCAAGATGCCCCACCACGGGTCGAGCAACCTCGACGAGGACCTCATGGACGAGCTCGCCGCGCCGGTGTCGATCATCAGCGTCGGGGAGGACAACGGCTACGGCCACCCGACGTCGACGGCGATCTCCTGGGCGCGCTCGCACACCGATCGTCTCGCCCGCACCGATCGGGACGGCGACGTCGCGGTCCTCGACGGCCCGGTCGTGGTGACCTCCGGGTGAGCCGGTCGGTCAGCTCGCGGCTCCGTGCTGCTGGCGGGCGACCTCGTCCAGCGCCTCGATCGTGGCCGCGACCGCGGGGACCTTGAGCAGGTCATCGGTCGTCACGACGTGGATCCGGCGCCGGGTGCTCGGTGCGAGCGGGCGGATGACGACGTCGGGGTTCGACGTCGCCTCCTTGATGAGATCGGGGATGAGCGCGACCCCGAGGCCGGCGGCGACGAAACCCTGCACCGCGACGTAGTCCTCGGTCTCGAAGGCGACCTTCGGCGCGAAGCCGGCGTGGTGGGCGATCGTCAGCAGGTGCCCGCGGCACCGGGCGCAGCCGGCGATCCAGTCCTCGTCGGTCAGGTCCGTCATCGAGACGGTCTCCGCGCCGGCCAGCGGGTGGTCCGTCGGCAGCGCGACCCCGACCTCCTCCTCGAGCAGGGTGTGCACGGCGAAGCCGTCGAGGTCCTCACCGCGGGCCAGGTCCTCCCCGTCGTAGGCGAAGGCGACCGCCAGGTCGACCTCCCCGGAACGCAGCGCCGCGATCGACTCCGGCGGCTCGGCCTCGGCGAAGTGGACGGACAGGTCGGGGTGCTCCCTCCGCACCGCCGCCAGGGCCCGGGGGACGAGGGTGACCGAGGAGGAGGGGAAGGCCATGAGGCGCACCCGGCCGGCCCGCAGGCCGGCGATCGCGGCGACCTCGTCCTCGGCCGCATCCAGTGCCGCGAGCACCGGTGCCGCGTGCCGCGCGAGCACCGCACCGGCCTCGGTGAGGCGCACGCTGCGGCCGGACTTCTCGACGAGCACGGTGCCGGTGCGCTGCTCCAGACGCTTGACCATCTGGGACACGGCCGGCTGGGAGTACCCGAGGGAGAGGGCAGCGGCCGTGAAGCTGCCCTCCTCGGCGATGGCCCGCATCACGCGCAGCCCAGCGGCGTCGATCATGGGGCCATGGTATGGCCCGCCCGTCGCATACTGGTGCGGTGATCGAGGAACTCGCCCGGATGCTCTCCGACGGGCCGGCGCTGGTGCTGACCGGCGCCGGGATCTCCACGGACTCCGGCATCCCCGACTACCGGGGGCCCGACGGAACCCGCAAGGTCACGCCGATGCACCTCTCGGAGTTCGTCGCCTCCAGCGGGGCACGGCAGCGGTACTGGGCGCGCAGCTTCGTGGGCTGGCGCCGCTTCCACGCCGCACGCCCCAACGAGGCGCACCACCTCGTGACCCGGCTGCAGGAGTGCGGCGCCGTCGGGCCGGTGATCACCCAGAACGTCGACGGGCTGCACCAGGCCGCCGGCACCCGGGACGTGATCGAGCTGCACGGGAGTCTGGTTGACGTCGTCTGCCTCACCTGCGAGGCGCGGGTGGACCGTCCCAGCCTGGATGCCCGGATGGCTGCGGAGAATCCCGGCTTCGACGCCGAGAGCGATGAGATCCGGCCCGACGGTGACGTGCGGCTCGACCAGGTGGACGTCGAGCGCTTCGTCGCCCCGGTGTGCACGTCCTGCGGCGCGGACACCCTCAAGCCGGACGTCGTCTTCTTCGGGGGAGCGGTGGCCAAGCCGCTCGTGCGCCGCTGCTTCGACCTCGTCGACGCCGCCCCGAGCCTGCTCGTGCTCGGGTCCTCGCTGCAGGTCATGTCGGGGCTGCGCTTCGTGCGGCACGCGGCCAAGCGGGGCATCCCGATCGGTCTGGTCACCCGTGGCCCCAGCCGGGGCGATGACCTGATCACCCACCGCGTCGACGGGGAGCTGGCGCCCTCCCTTCGCTCCCTCGTGGACTGCCTCAGCCCAGGGCCGCGCGTACCGTCCGCGGCTCTGGATTCGTGTGGGCCACGCCGGCGATGACGACCGTGGGGACGGTCTCGTCGCCGTCGTTGACCGAGCGCACGAACGCCGCCGCCTCCGTGTCCGCCCAGATGTTGACCCAGGCCGCCGTCCGCCCGCGGCTCCCCAGCGCGGCCCGCAGCCGGGCGCAGTACAGGCACCCCGGGCGCCAGTAGATGACCACGGGGTGCTCGAGCGGCTCGGTCGTGACGGATGCGTGGGTCGCGTCGCTGCCGTGGCGGGGTGAGAACCACCAGGCCAGGACGAGGGCGAGCAGACCCAGCAGCAGGCTGCTCACGTCGCCGGTGTAGCCGATCCACAGCAGGATGGCGGCGGCCGGGAGAAGCAGGATCGTCGGGAGCCAGCCCAACGCGCCTCTCATCGCCCGTCTCAGACCTGCCGCAGGACGGCGGTGACTTTGCCGAGGATCGTCGCGTGGTCGCCGTCGATGGGGTCGAAGGCCGGGTTGTGGGGGAGCAGCCAGGTGTGTCCGCCGGTCTGCTTGAAGGTCTTCACGGTCGCCTCGTCGTCCAGCAGCGCCGCGACGATGTCGCCGTTGTCGGCGGTCGGCTGCTGGCGCACGACGACCCAGTCCCCGTCGCAGATGGCCGCGTCGATCATCGAGTCACCGACGACCTTGAGCAGGAAGAGGGCGCCCTCGCCGACGACCTGCCGGGGCAGCGGGAAGACCTCCTCGACGCTCTCCTCGGCGGTGATCGGCACGCCGGCCGCGATCTGGCCGAGGACCGGTACGTAGCTGGCCTCGGGCCGCAGGTCGCCGGAGGCCGTCGGGTCCACCTCCTCGTCACCCACAGAGGCACCGCCGCGGAGGGAGTCGATGTCCGCCGTGGCGGCGTCCGGGCTGTCGGGGGAGACGACCTCGATCGCGCGGGGGCGGTTCGGGTCGCGGCGCAGGTAGCCCTTGCGCTCGAGCGAGGAGAGCTGGTGGGCGACCGAGCTGGGACTCGTCAGGCCGACGGCGCTGCCGATCTCGCGCAGGCTCGGCGGGTAGCCCCGCGTGGCCACGGCGCTGCGGATGACCTCCAGGACGCGGCGCTGCCGTTCGGTGAGGCCGTCCCCGGAGTCGCGCTCGGGGAGCCGGTGGATGTTGTCGCTGTCCGTGTCGCTCATCTCGACCCTTCGTTCCCACGTCGTCAGGGGACCTGCGCCGGCCCCCGACCCGGTGGTCGGGGTGCGTTGTCGGTGGTCCCTGATCGACTTATCGGTGACACCGAGATTAAGGGCATCGAACGAACATTTCAAACACCTGTTCGAGGAAGTTGTTGATTTTGTTCGAACGCCCGTGCTAGACATCGTACAGACGTTCTATCGAACACGGGTTCGAGGGACCGCCACGAGGAGGATCACCATGACTGCACTGACCGCCATCCCGGGTCACGTCGCCACCCCCTGGGGGCCGCGGCGCCCTGCGCCGCGCCGGTCGCGGCATCTCGTCTCCGTGCCGACCGGGCCGGACGTGGCCGCCCGCCCCGCCTCGCGCGTCCGGCTGACCCGTCGCGGGCGCCTGGCCATCACGACCTCGACCGCGCTGGCCGCGGGCGTGGTCGGTGCCTCGCTGGCCTTCGCCGGGGGAGGGTCGGGCCAGCAGGTCACCGTCGAGCCCGGTCAGACCCTCGGCCAGATCGCCGAGGCGGAGATGTCCGGCGTGCCCACGCACGAGGCCGTGAACCGGATCCAGCTGGCCAACGACCTGCCGTCCGCCCACGTGCACGCCGGCCAGGAGCTGCTCGTCCCGGCCTCCTGAGAGCGCCCCACCAGTCCTCCCGGGCTACCGACCCGGCCCGGGAGCCGTCGGCCGCCCCGCCACTAGATGTGGTGTGGGTGGCCGACGTGCGTTCGCCCATGATGTGTTCGAGTCGGTCGGGAGGGCGTGTCGCCGGGTGTGTCGGGGTGCGTGTCGGTGCGCTGACCTGCGCAAACGTCCCCACGCGAAACTCCATCGTCGCCCCGGCTTGCGTCACGGCCGACAGAGGCGTCTAATGGTCCCTACATCTAGTGGTTACACCGATGTCGTTCGTCCACATATTGTGCACAGGGCGAGGTCGGTTCTCCACAGGCGGAGGCGGGTTGTCCCCCCTTCGTCCACCGAAGCGTCCACAGCCGAAGGGAGAGGCCAGTGCACTGCCCGTTCTGCCGGCACACCGACTCCCGGGTCATCGACAGCCGCACCACCGAGGACGGCAGCGCCATCCGGCGTCGCCGCCAGTGCCCGTCGTGCGAGCGACGCTTCACCACCCTGGAGAGCGCGAGCCTGTCGGTGATGAAGCGCTCCGGCGTGACCGAGCCCTTCAGCCGGGCCAAGGTCCTCGTCGGGGTGCGCAAGGCCTGCCAGGGTCGCCCGGTCACCGAGGACCAGCTGGCGCTGCTCGCCCAGCGGGTGGAGGAGACCATCCGGGCCCTGGGCACCGCGGAGATCGACGCCCACGAGGTGGGGATGGCCGTCCTGCCGCCGCTGCGTGAGCTCGACGAGGTCGCCTACCTCCGTTTCGCGAGCGTCTACCAGTCCTTCGACTCGCTCGCCGACTTCGAGGCCGCGATCGCCCTGCTGCGCGCCGAGCAGGCCGCGGGCGCGGAGAGTCCCTAGACACCCCACGGGTACCGGCACGAGAGGGCTGTCGGTGCCCGCTGACAGCATCAACAACCAGATCGTCACGAGCACGGACCGAAATCGAGGAGAGGCAGCATGACCGAGACCGCCGGCAAGCCCAGCACCCGCCGCGGGACCCGCAAGAAGGGTCTGAAGATCGAGCGCATCCACACCACGGAGGGTGTGCACCCCTATGACGAGGTGACCTGGGAGAAGCGGGACGTCGTCCAGCAGAACTGGCGCACCGGCGAGACGATCTTCGAGCAGCGGGGCGTCGAGTTCCCCGACTTCTGGTCCCTGAACGCCTCGACGATCGTGACGACCAAGTACTTCCGCGGGGCCGTCGGCTCGCCGGAGCGCGAGGCCGGCCTGAAGCAGCTCATCGACCGCGTCGTGCTGACCTACGTCAAGGCCGGCAAGGACAACGGCTACTTCGCCACCGACACCGACGCCGAGATCTTCGAGCACGAGCTGACCTACGCGCTGCTGCACCAGATCTTCAGCTTCAACTCCCCGGTCTGGTTCAACGTCGGCACGAAGAGCCCGCAGCAGGTCAGCGCCTGCTTCATCCTCTCCGTCGACGACTCCATGGACTCGATCCTGAACTGGTACAAGGATGAGGGCTTCATCTTCAAGGGCGGCTCCGGCGCCGGCCTGAACCTCTCCCGGATCCGTTCCTCCAAGGAGCTGCTCTCCTCCGGTGGCACGGCCTCCGGCCCGGTCTCCTTCATGCGCGGTGCGGACGCCTCCGCGGGCACGATCAAGTCCGGCGGCGCGACCCGCCGCGCGGCCAAGATGGTCGTCCTGGACGTCGACCACCCGGACATCGAGGAGTTCGTCGAGACCAAGTCGCGCGAGGAGGACAAGATCCGCGCGCTGCGTGACGCCGGCTTCGACATGGACCTCGGCGGCGCCGACATCCACTCGGTGCAGTACCAGAACGCGAACAACTCGGTGCGTGTCACGGACGAGTTCATGCAGGCGGTCGCCGACGGGACCGACTTCGGGCTCACCTCGCGGATGGACGGCTCGGTCATCGAGGACGTCGACGCCCGCGAGCTCATGGGCAAGATCGCCAAGGCCGCGTGGGAGTGCGCCGACCCGGGTCTGCAGTACGACGACACCATCAACGACTGGCACACCAACCCCGAGACCGGCCGGATCACCGCGTCCAACCCGTGCAGCGAGTACATGTCCCTGGACAACTCCTCCTGCAACCTGGCCTCGCTGAACCTGCTGAAGTTCCTGAACGACGACGACACCTTCGACGCCGAGCGCTTCCAGAAGGTCGCCGAGCTGGTCATCACCGCGATGGACATCTCGATCTGCTTCGCGGACTTCCCGACCGAGGCGATCGGCCAGACCACGGTCGACTACCGCCAGCTGGGCATCGGGTACGCCAACCTCGGCGCGCTGCTCATGGCGACCGGCCACGGCTACGACTCCGACGGTGGCCGCGCGCTGGCCGGGTCGATCACCTCGCTGCTGACCGCCGCGTCCTACAAGCGCTCCGCCGAGATCGCCGGCATCGTCGGCCCGTACAACGGCTACGCCCGCAATGCGGAGGCCCACAACCGGGTCATGCGCAAGCACCAGGCCGCCAACGACCAGATCCGCACCATGCACACCATGGACAAGGACGTGCAGAGCCAGGCGACGAAGGCCTGGGACGCGGTCATCAAGACGGGCGAGAGGAACGGCTTCCGCAATGCGCAGGCCTCCGTGCTCGCCCCGACCGGGACCATCGGCTTCATGATGGACTGCGACACCACGGGCATCGAGCCGGACTTCTCCCTGGTGAAGTTCAAGAAGCTCGTCGGTGGCGGGTCGATGCAGATCGTCAACCGCACCATCCCGCGGGCGCTGAAGCTCCTCGGCTACACCGAGGAGACCATCGAGGCGATCGTGGAGTTCATCGCCGACAAGGGCCACGTCATCGACGCGCCGGGCCTGAAGCCGGAGCACTACGAGGTCTTCGACACCGCGATGGGCGAGCGGGCCATCGCCCCGATGGGCCACGTGCGGATGATGGCCGCCGTGCAGCCCTTCCTCTCGGGGGCGATCAGCAAGACGGTCAACCTGCCGGAGAGCGCCACGGTCGAGGAGATCGAGGACGTCTACATGCAGGGCTGGAAGCTCGGCCTGAAGGCGCTCGCGGTCTACCGCGACAACTGCAAGGTCGGCCAGCCGCTCTCCGACGGCGGGTCCACGGCGAAGGGGGCCAAGGCCGAGGCAGAGGCCGAGACGGTGGTCGAGTACCGGCCGCTGCGTCGCCGCCTGCCGAAGCGCCGGACCTCGCAGACGACGAGCTTCGCCGTCGGTGGGGCCGAGGGGTACCTGACCGCCGGCACCTACGACGACGGTGAGCTCGGCGAGATCTTCCTGAAGTTCGGCAAGCAGGGCTCGACCCTGGCCGGTCTGATGGACGCCTTCTCCATCGCGATCTCGATCGCGCTGCAGCACGGCGTGCCGCTGGAGACCTACGTCGAGAAGTTCACCAACCTGCGCTTCGAGCCGGCCGGCATGACCGACGACCCGGACGTGCGGATGGCGCAGTCGATCATGGACTACGTCTTCCGTCGCCTGGCGCTGGACTACCTGGACTTCGACACCCGGTCCTTCATGGGGATCCACACCGCCGAGGAGCGGGCCCGTCAGCTCGAGACCGGCTCGTACGCACCGTCGTCCTCCGAGGACGACGAGGACTACGACGACGAGTCCTACAGCCAGACGGTGGCGACCACGGAGGCCAAGCCGGCGGCCAAGGAGATCGCGATCGACCACTCCGGCACGGGCAGCGCCTCCGCTCGAGAGGCCGACACCACGATCCACTCCTCGGCCGAGCTCATGGAGAAGTTCCAGGGCAAGGCCTCGGACGCCCCGATGTGCATGACCTGCGGGACCAAGATGCGCCCCGCCGGCTCCTGCTACGTCTGCGAGGGCTGCGGCTCGACCAGCGGTTGCAGCTGACCCGCAGCAACGAGTAGCGAAGGGGACCAGCCGGGCGATCCGGCTGGCCCCCTTCGTCTCGTGCTCCTTCTGCCGCCTTTTGCTCTTCTCGATCCCTGATCCACCGCGATGTCGGTGGGCGCGGATAAGGTCACACTCACGAGGAAGAGGGAGGGGCTATGTCTGAGGAGACGTGGCATCAAGCGAGGCTGATCCCGACGTCGGGGATCAATGGGGCTGAAGAGCAAGAACGACGTGCGACTTCGGCGCTCCTCGCCGTGATGTCCTCGGTCCGCGAATACGGACGGACGATTACGAAGCAGGTTGGCGCTCCGGCTGGAACGTTGACAAGCTTCATAGAAGTCCCCTTCGTGCTCGAGGACAGGAAGCTGTTCCCTGATGGGTTGATCCGCGTAAGGCGGGGCAAGACCGAGTGGACTGCGCTCGTGGAGGTAAAGACAGGAACGAACCCACTCGAGGGGCAGCAGTTGGAGAACTATCTCGACATCGCCCGACGCGAGGGATTCGACGCGGTGGTGACGGTTTCGAACGAGATCCCCCCGATGGCAGGCCAGCACCCCACCAAGGTCGACAAGCGAAAATTGCGCACCGTTGCGCTGCATCACCTTTCGTGGTCCAAAATATTGGTGGAAGCGGTCGTGCAGAAAGAGTATCGAGGGGTAGCGGACCCGGATCAGGCGTGGATCTTGGGCGAACTGATCCGATACCTGGAGCACCCGAAATCCGGTGCTTTGCAGTTCGGCGACATGGGGGAGTCGTGGGTAGCCGTTCGAGACGGCGTATCGCGGGGAACTCTGCGCATGAGCGACAAGGGACTCTTCGACGTCGTTGCCCGATGGGATGCGTTGCTTCGATTCGCAAGCCTCCAGCTAGGACGCGACCTTGGCGAAGAAGTGACTCCTGTTCTCCGACGTAAGGAGACGCGTGACCCGGCATTGCGGAGTCAGGACCTCGCGCAGGATCTGGTCGACAGAGGGGTCCTGAGTGGCGTAATCCGCATCCCCAATGCCGTAGGAAATGTCACTGTGACGGCAGACCTACGGGCGGCTCAGGTGACGTGCCACATTGACATCGATGCGCCCCAAACTGGCCGTGCAGTCACGCGAGTCAAGTGGCTCACGAGGCAGTTGACGCTGGCAGGCGACGACGTTCGCGTGGACGCTTTCGCTGCGTACGCGCACGGCCCCGGTGCGTCGGAACTGCTAGGGGCAGTGCGGGAAGACCCAAGCGTCCTCGTTCTGGACGCCAAGCGTGAGCTACGCAAGTTCAGGGTTGCATCGACTGTGTCGATGGGCGCCAAACGTGGGCGAGGTCGCGGTGCCTTTATCGACTCGGTCCTGGATGCCATCGACTCCTTCTACGGTGACGTGGTGCAACATCTCAAGGCATGGCGGGCGTCTCCACCACCGATGCGCCAGCTACCTCAAATCGAGGATGAGAGCCGGAAGTTCTCCTCGACTGCCCTCTCGTCACAAGACGGTCCGACCGAAGAGTCCGGCGACGTTCCGTCAGCATCGATCTGATCAGGAGGCAGCGGCCGCCGTGAGGTAGATGCTCTGGGGCAGGGGTATGTGCAGTCGCCAGGTGAAGGCGATGGGGCGCTCACCCTTGTGACTCTCGTACGTCGCCGGCCCGAGGAACGCGTATGGGGCTCCGGAGCCGAAGTCGGTGGTCTTGCTCTCCCGGGCGAAGAGCAGGATGTGATTGCCTCGCTTCGCATGGTGGATATAGCGCTGGCCCGTGGCTGATGCCACCGACGTGCTCGACTGCGACTCCCAGTGGAACTTCGTGGGGCTGATGGCGAAGTCGCGGTACATCGTGGTCGGCGAGTAGTCCGCCTCAGACTTCTTCAAGGTGATGAAGAAGGCGTCGGCAGGGACAGTCGGGGAGTGGAGCACACCTTCCCTGAAGCTGTTGGGCGCGCGACCGTCCACAGCTACGTAATGCAGCGCCGTGACGGCCTCCTCGCGGGTATAGCGCGCATGGACACGCAGCGGTAGCGGGCCCAGGCCATCAGGCATTGGCGTGGTGACGTGCTGAGCTTGGTCCAGAGAGAGCCTGATGACTTGCCGGAGGTCATCTCGCAGGCTGTGCTCATCTCGAAGGGCACGCAACCCGGCGTCATAGGTGGAGAAACCGCCTCCGCCGGTCCACAGCGAGAAGAAGAGCATGCGCCCGAACTCTTGCATCCGAGGATCGGCCTGGCCATATGTGGGAGCGTCGTCACTCAGCCACGTCAGATATGCCTGTGCACGCTCGGGATCATCGACATGGGAGAAGGCGCGTACACGTTTGAGGAGTGTGGCTTCCATGGGGCCGGGCGGGGCAACCAGCAGGCCAGCGTCACGCCGAAGTTGCGTCCAGGACCGCGGGCTCTTGATGACATCGGCGAGCTCCGCGCCGGCGTCCTCGAGGAAGGTCTTGAGCTCGTCTGTTGGGTGGGCCTTCAACTCGCGCACGAGGGCTCGTTGCGTGGAGACCGTCTGTGCCTTGATGTTCTCCAGGACGATTTCCTGAGTCTGCTCGTCGAGCAGGATCTGACAGCCCGATGGGAGGAAGGGGAAGCCCTTCTCGACCTGATGTCGGAGGCCCTTGCGTGTCCCGCCGACCATCGCGCGAAAGCGATCGGCGAAGCGGAAGTGCTTGTTCTGGTGACCCACGAAGTCCAGCGCCGTCAGGACCGCCTTACCTCGTGCCCGGCGAAGGCCGCGGCCGAGCTGCTGCAGGAAGACGGTTGCTGACTCCGTGGGCCGGAGGAAGAGGACGGTGTCTACGGCGGGGAGATCGACCCCTTCGTTGAACATGTCCACCGTGAAGACCACGGAGAGTCGCCCCTCCCGAAGATCCGTGAGCGACTGAGTCCGGTCGGCGCTTCCGGGGGCGGACGTGACGGCCGCGGCAGGGACGCCTGCCTGAGTGAATGTGCGGGCCATGTACTCCGCGTGCTGGACCGACACGCAGAAGCCGAGGGCGCGCATCCCGCGTGGGTCGGCAACCTTGTCACGGACCGCCTGGAGGATCAGCGCAGCGCGAGCGTCATTGCCGGTGTACAGGTTCTCCAGCTGCGTGGTGTCGTAGCTGCCGCGCTTCCACGTCAGCCCAGTCAGGTCCGTGCCATCGGCAATGGCGAAGTAGTGGAAGGGGGTCAGCAGCTCTGAGGCCAACGCATCCCACAGCCGTAGCTCGGCAGCGATCCGACCGTCGAAGAACTCCTGCGCGACGTCGACTCCGTCGGTGCGCTCCGGGGTGGCCGTGAGGCCCAGCAGCTCCTCGGGGCGAAGGTGAGTGAGGAGATCCCGATACGTGCGGGCTTGTGCGTGGTGGAACTCGTCGATGACCAGGATGTCGAAATGCTCCGGTGGGATGCCGGTGACCCCATAAGAGTTGAGCGACTGCACCGATGCGAAGACGTGGTCCCACCGCTCTGGACGTTTGCCTCCGACGTACTCCTCGCCGAAGTTCTGGTCCCGGAGGACTTCTCGGTAGGTGCGCAGGCTTTGCGTCAGGATCTCCTGCCGGTGCGCCACGAACAGCAGTCGTGGCCGCCGACCCAACCGGTCTGCCAAGCGCCGGTAGTCGAGGGCTGCCAGGACCGTCTTCCCGGTCCCGGTCGCAGCGACGACGAGGTTGCGATGCCGGTCGTGCACGATCCGTTCGACGTCGAGGGACTCCAACATTTCGGCTTGGTAGGGATACGGCTGCACATCCAGGCCCGAGATGGAGATGGTCGAGCTATCCGGAGCCTTCTTCCCCGAGGCCTCCGCAAGCGCATCGTCGAGGCGGTCGCGGTCCCGCTCCGGGGCATATGGCTCGAAGGTGGGGTCGTTCCAGTAGGTCTCGAAGGTTGCCGCGAACTTGTGCATGAGGGCAGGAGTGGCGATCGCCGACAGCCGGACATTCCACTCGACGCCATCGAGCAGGGCGGATCGGGACAAATTCGAAGATCCTACGTAGGCCGTGTCGAATCCGGTCCTTCGGTTGAACAACCATGCCTTGGCATGCAACCGGGTGCGGTAAGCGTCGTACTGAATCCGGACCTCTGCGCCGAAGTCGTTGACCAAGCGGTCCAGTGCGCCGCGTTCAGTAGCGCCCATGTACGTCGTCGTGATGACCCGAAGGGGGACGCCGCGCTCACGGAGCCGACGTAGCTGAGGCTCGAGGAGTCTTAGGCCGTACCACTTCACGAAGGCGATGAGCAGGTCCACTGAGTCGGCCGTTGTCAGTTCAGCTCGCAGCTCGGAGCCCAGGCTTGGCTCTCCGGTCGAGTTCGTCAGCAGCGCGGCATCTGACAGCGGTGTGGCTGGCCTCTCCGGCGGCACGTAGTCGACGCCAGGGCCAGCAGGGCGGTGGACGAAGAACAACTGACTGCTGCGGCCCACCTGCATGCCTGATGCGCCGTCGAGGTCGCCAAGCACCCGATTGACAAGGTCGAGGCGGCGGCCCCGGTCCTTTTCTGCAGCCAAGGACCGCTCGACCACCGCACCAACATGGCGAGCCAAGACATGCGGCTCATCGCCATCGTCTACTGGCTGTTCCAGCGGCTCCGTGGCCGAGTGCTGGTCGAGTAGCTCCTGCAGTCGAGCGGTCAGCAGCGACTCGTACAGACCCTCCGGCAGTGCATCTTCATCACCCACATGCGCGAGCTTGGCAGATGAGTGAGACAGCGGGGATGTCTGCGGGTGCCCATTCCAGGGGAGGCAGCTCGTCTGCCCGCAGCCAGGCCATCTCCTCGTGTTCGGACAGCTGGGGGAGACCCGTGGTCAGCGAGCACCAGAATGTCTGCAGCGTGACGATCGCGAAGTCGTACTCATGCCGCGTGGTGGTGATCGGATCGCCCACCTCGATCTCGCAGCTCAACTCCTCAGCGATCTCTCGTCTGAGGGCGTCGCGGGCAGTTTCGCCCGACTCGACCTTCCCCCCGGGGAACTCCCACAAGCCAGCGAGAGGACCGGCTGGGCCACGCTTGGCGCAGAGGATCCCATCCGCCGACTCGATGACGGCACCGACGACGTCGAGGCTCTTCTTCACGAGCGTGAGCCTATGGTGACGCTTCGTCGCGGTGGTGGGCGACGGAGGCCGTGCTTCGGCTCGTCGATCCCCCAGACGTCGTGCGGTCACCCACCTGCCTTCGCTACCTCGCCACCCTGGTCCACAGGCAGCGCCGACGCCAGTGCGTTGTCGGACCCTCGCGCCACCATGGACACATGTTCGAAGAAGAGCTGACCACGGTGAAGAAGTCCTGCAAGCGGGTGCGCAAGGCGCGGCGGCGGGTGAGACATCGCGGGGAGGATGCCGACGAGGGAGTCCTTACCGAGGTGCTGCAGGCGACCGAGCGGCTGCGACGCGTGGCGGATGCGCTGGAGCTGGCCACGATCGGTGAGGCGGTCCGCTGGGGTGAGGAGCGCGGCGACGACGGCATCTACCGACGAGTGCACCTGGAGCTGGGGGAGGTGGCTGACTTTGCGGTCGAGGCAGTCGGTGTCGCGGTGCGCGCTGGACCGTACGAGGCGGGTACCTTGTGCGACCTCGCTGCCCGGGCCGTGACGGATCTCGTCGAGCTGGCGGACCTTGTCGCGGACGGCGAGCTGCGGGTGCGGGCCCTGGGCATTGTCGCGAAGGAGACCGAGGACGCCGCACCGGAGTCCGTGCGGGCCGTGCTCGACCACCTCCTGGCGCCGCTGCGCGGTCGACCCGCGTCCACCCGCATCACCGAGCTCGAGGACCGGGACCTGCGCAAGGCCATCCGGCGCATCCTCGCCCGGGCCGAGCCGGAGCTGCTCAAGGAGAAGGCCCGGCGCAACCGCCGCCACCAGCTCGACGTCGGGGTGCAGCCTGGGCCGGTCGGGACGAGTGACCTCACCGCCACGCTGCCTTCGGAGATGGCCGCCGCCATCAAGGCGGCCGTCGACGAAGCCGCCCGCCTGCGCCAGGAGGCCGACCCCGAGCTGCGGGTCGGCGCCGCCCGGGCCTGGGGTCTGGCCGACCTCGTCCTGCGCGACGTCTCGGTCACCGCGCAGGTCCAGCTGGGGATCCCGGTGATCACCTCCGCGGCCTCCCGGATCGGCTTCGCCCCCTGCGAAGGGGGCGAAGGGGATGCCTCGCGGCTCGTCACCGGGGACGGTGTCGACCGGGTCGAGGTCATCGCCGAGGAGTGGGCGGGGGACACGGCCTCGTCTCAGGTGCCGAGCACCCTGGGCCCGGGCGGGCCGCACTGCTGGATCAGCGGCACCGAGATCCCCGGGGTCGGCTACGTCCCGCCGGATGTCGTCGCGGCCATCATGTCCAACCTCGACACCAAGATCTCCCGGGCGCTGCTCGATGCCCGCACCGGGACGCTGGTCGAGACGAGCAACGCGCGCTACGTGGCCACCAAGTCCATGCGTGAGTTCGTCGCCACCCGTGACGAGACCTGCCGCATGTGGGGGTGCAGCCGCCGTATCCGCCGCGACCGGGTTGGGTACGGCGCCGACCTGGACCACGCGACGCCGTGGCCGAAGGGGGAGTCCACGCCGACCAACCTCTCCGGGCTCTGCCGTCACCACCACCTGCTCAAGCACTCGCCCCGCTGGACCCACCAACTGCACGATGACGGCACGGCCGAGTGGGTGACGCCGGCCGGGGTACCGGCGATGACCTTCCCGGCCCAGTGGGTGCACACCGACGAAGGGGACGGGGCCGCCGCCCCCGGTTCGCCCCCTCCCAGGGGGGCGAACGAGCTGGTGGCGGCCTTCGCGGAGGAGCCGCCCTACTGACCCGACGCCCTTCGGGCCGGCGAGCGCTACGACCCAGGCCGCACCTCCACCTCGGTCGCGCCGGTATCCACCGTCAGCTCGAGCTCCCGTTCCTTACGGTGCCAACCGGTGACCTTGGCGCCGCTGACCGTGACCTCGGGTCGGCCCGCCCCGGCCGCGAAGTCCGGCGGCAGGTACACGCGCGCCACGCGGTCACCGGACGGTTGAACCTCGAACTCAAGGCCGTCCTCGGCGGCCTCGATCGAGCCGATCTCCCCGGCCACCGACCTCGGGTAAGGACGATCCAGCGCGTCGACGAGGTTGCGGGGCTCCCCCTTCGCGTCGTACGGGCCCCACGTGCCCGGGTCACGCGACCAGTAGGCGATGGCGAAGCCGTGCTCGTCGGCCATGTCGTAGACCGCGTCGACGTACTCCAGCGCCCCCGGCTTCGTCGTGTCGAGACCGAACTCGCCGAGGACGACCGGCACGTCGCCGAGCCGCTCGGCCGTGCGCATGGTGTTGCCCAGCCACGTCCGCACGGTCCCGTCCACGAGGGCCTTCGTCGTGCCGGTGTACCCGCCGCCGACGTCCATCGGAAGGGGGTAGAGGTGCGGGCAGTAGGCGATGCGCGCCGGCCCTTCGCGCGGGTCGTCGACGGGCCCGAGGCCGGTCGGGGTGGCCCAGTTGACGCCCATCGCCTGTGGCTCGAGGCACAGCCAGGTGGAGTCGTCCACGGTGCGGATCTCGTCGGTGATCGACTGGTAGAGCGAGGTCAGCGGTCCCGCCTCGAAGGCCGGCCCCTGCAGGCTGCCCCCGTACGGCTCGTTCATCAGGTCGTAGGCGATGACGGCGGGCTCGTCCGTGAACCGCTCGGCCACCACCTTCCAGGCATCCACGTAGTGCTCCTGCAGCTCGGGGTGGGCGCCGGTCGCGTTCCAGAAGTTGTCGAAGGCACGCACGACACCCGGCTCGAGGTAGTACAGCTCCCACATGTCGTGCTGGCCGACCGGCAGCCCGTCGGTGTACGTGGCCCATGCGGGGGCGCCGTTCCCGAGAGCCTCGCCAGGGACGATCCCGCCCCCGTACAGGTCCTGGTGCATGTCGAGCATGACGTGGTACCCGCGCTCGGCGTACCAGTCGACCCGCTCGGCCACGTCGTCGAGGTACCTCTGGTCGTACTCACCGGGCCGCGGTTCGACCGCCCGCCACGAGATGAGGAAGCGCACGAAGTTCGTGCCCATGTCGGCGTTCTCCCGCGAGACGTCCCGCGGTCGCAACGTCGGCAGACCGTCCGGGGACGATTTGGCGCTGCCCGCGGTCGAGAAGCCGCGCAGCACCAGGGCGCGGCCCTCGTCGTCGGTGAGGGTCGGCACCTCGTCCGGGCTCGTCGCCGACCGGACCCCGGACACCACCACTCCCGCCACGACGAGCGCGACGACGATCCCGAGCGTCCACCGTCGCGATCGTCGACTCCCCGGACCTCGCGGGAGCCCCCGGTCAACCACGTCGTCTCCTCTCCTTCCACCACAACACGCGGATCCGGCCATACGCTACGGCGTGTGATGGCTCAAGGTGCGGTGCGCGAGCGACCTGCGTGGGCGGGCGTCGTCGTCCTGCTCGGAGTGGTCCTCGTGCTCGGAGTGCCTGCGGTCCGGCTGTGGACCGTCGCGCAGGCACCGCCGCTCGCGCTGCTCGAGGGCATCCAGGTGCCCGGCCCCCTGCCGACCCTCGGCCTCCCGCTCGCCGAGGACCCCTCGTGGGCGCACTGGGCGGCCCGGTCGCTCGGCGCGCTGGCCATCCCGCTCGTGTTCGCCACGTGGATGTCCCGGACACCGCGCGGCGCGGGCCGCGTCGCGACCGGCGCGTGGGCCACGACGGTCGTCGCCGTCGTCACCGGGTGCCTCGTGCACGCCGTCCTGCAGAGCCTGCTCCTGACCGGAGGACCGACCTCCTTCCTCCTCACCGTCGGCGGCACGCTGCTCGTCGGTGCCGTGGTCGGTGTCGTCCTCGGTCTGCTCGTCGGCGCGGTGTGCGCGGTCGTGGCGCTCCGCTGACATGGCACCGCAGCTGTCCCCGGAGGACCCGCGTTTCCAGACCGAGTCGGAGCAGGTCGTGTGGGAGCGACTCCGCGCGACCCTCCGTCCGGAGGACACGCTCATCGCCACCCGACGTCGGGGTGGTCGTCGTCGAGGTCAAGGGAGCCGGGCTGCAGGTCGAGGACGGTCGGTGGACCATCATGCGCGACCAGCGGCGGGTCCCGATCGACCCGGTCGAGCAGGTGCGGCAGGCCAAGTACGCCATCTGCCAGTACGTCGAGTCCGACCCCAGGTGGGCGCACCCCTCCCGGGGCAAGGTGCGGTTCGCGCACGCGGTGGTCACCCCCTTCGTCGGCCTGGGGATCGACTTCGACCTGCCGGACTGCCCCCGGTGGATGCTCCACGACCGCGAGGACCTGCCCGAGCTGGCCACCCGGCTCGCGGACATCCCGCTCGGCTTCGAGACCCACCGCCGCGTCCCGACCGCGGACGACTGCGACCTCCTCGTCTCGATCCTCACCGCTCGCGGGGTCGATGCCGCCGGCAGCCTCGTGGACGAGGCGAACGAGCGCGCCCACCGCGCCGACCGCCTCACCGAGGAGCAGAGCCAGATCCTGCGCGTCACCCGGCTGCTGCGTCGCCTCGAGATCCGCGGCGGCGCCGGCAGCGGCAAGACCGTCCTCGCCCTCACCCAGGCGCGTCAGCTCGCCGCCGGCCGCGACGGCCGCAAGCCCGAGCGGGTCGCCCTGCTGTGCTACTCCATCGGCCTGGCCACCCACTTCCAGCGCGAGGTCGCGACGTGGCCGCACCGGCAGCGCCCCGCCTTCGTCGGTACCTTCGAGGACCTCGCCAACCGCTGGGGCCTGGCCTCCGGCTCCCGCGACGATCCCGACTACTGGGAGGAGACGCTGCCCCGCCTCATGGCCGAGCGCGCGGCGCAGCTGCCGCCGGGGGAGCGCTACGACTCCTTCGTCGTCGACGAGGCGCAGGACTTCGCCGAGTCGTGGTGGCGCCCGCTCATCGCCGCGCTCACCGACGAGACCGACGGCGGCCTGTTCATCTACTCCGACGAGAACCAGCGCCTCTTCAACCGCTTCGGCCGACCACCGGTCCCGCTCGTGCCGCTCGTCCTGGACCACAACCTGCGCAACACGAAGCAGATCGCCGGGGTCTTCAAGCCGTTGGCCCCGCTGCGCATGCGGCTCGAGGGCGGCGATGGCCCGGCCGTCACCTTCGTCCAGACCGGCACCGAGGAGGCGCTGGCCGTGGCCGACGACCAGGTCGACCTCCTCCTCGACGAGGGATGGGGGCCGGAGGACATCGCGCTGCTCACGACCGGCCGGCGTCACCCGGTGCAGGTCGAGCGGCAGGAGGACCTCGGGCAGCGGGGCTACTGGCGCACCTTCTGGGAGGACGAGGACGTCTTCTTCGGCCACGTCCTCGGGGCGAAGGGGATGGAACGCCGTGTCGTCGTGCTGTGCGTGAACGAGGACGGCACCCGGGAGCGCGGCTCTACGTCGGCCTCTCCCGCGCCACCGACCGTCTCGTGGTCGTCGCGGACGAGGCGGCCATCGCCCGGGCGGAGCAGCAGGTGGCCCGGGCACTCCTGCAGCCGGTCACCGGGAGCTGACGACACCCCGATGGGTAGTACTGCTCGTGCCGCAGGGGTGCGCGCCTTGTAGTCTCGCGCGGGAAGAATGACTTTCGTGGCACCGCAATAGGAGGGGGCTCCCTGTGAGCAACTGGGCAGCAGGCTGGTATGACGACCCGGAGCAGCAGGGGTTGATCCGATACTGGGACGGCAACGGGTGGACGGAGTACCGCCAACCCCCGCCGGAGGGTTTCGCGACCGGACAGCCCGGGCCCGATGCCGCGGGGACGGGAACCCGTCAGGACGCCGCTCCGACCGCCGAGGAGGAGGCTCCTCCCACCGAGGCGGTCCACCGCGGGGAGGACCAGGGTTACGGCGCTGGAGCGGCTGGTGCCGCGGGCGCAGCCGGAGCCTACGGCGCTGCTGGTGCGGGCGACCAGGCCCAGGGCCAGCAGTACCCGTATGGCGAGCAGGCCTACGGTCAGCAGGGGTATGGCCAGGACCCCTACGGTCAGCAGGCCTACGGCGCCCAGCCGGCGTACGGGGCCGCAGGGGGCACCCCGCCCTCTAAGCCGAAGACCGGCCTGATCATCGCCATCGTCGCCGGCGTCGTCATCGTCGTCCTCGCGCTCTGCGGGCTCGGCTACTTCATGCTCTCCGGTGACGACGAGGGCAAGGAGACCACGAGCAGCAGCTCCTCGGAGTCCTCCGACTCCTCCTCGAGCTCTTCCGAGTCCAGCGACGACTCCTCCAGCTCCTCGAGCACCGATGAGTCCAGCTCCTCGAGCACCTCCGACGACAAGAAGGACAAGAAGAAGGACCAGGGCAAGGCCACGTTCGGCAAGAAGTACACCGGCCAGGGCAACGACGAGCTCCCCGCGCCCGAGGTCGACGGACCCGCGCTGATGAAGGTCCACTACGAGGGCGACAGCAACTTCGTCATCTGGGGCACCGACGCCAACGGCAAGGACAGCGAGCTGATCCTCAACACCATCGGGGCCACCGACGGCACGGTCGTCTACAACCTCTCGACCTACGGCGACCCGACCGCGGGCCTGCGGATGGAGACCGACGCGCCGTGGAGCGTCACCTTCGAGAAGCTCGACTCGGCCCCCAAGTTCGGCGACAGCCAGACCGGCCAGGGCGCCAAGGTCTTCGCCTGGGACGGTTCGAAGGCCGACCTGAGCGTGAAGTACAAGAGCTCCGACTCGGTGGCCACCGGGGCCTTCGAGGTCGTGGGCTTCGACTCCGAAGGGGGCTCCCCGGACCGCATCCTCAACGAGCCCTCGGACTACGACGGCACGGTCACCGTCCAGTCGGGCACGCAGTACATCGCGGTCCAGGGCGGCGGCGACTGGGAGCTGTCCAAGAAGTGAGGCCGCCGCGGCGGGCGCCCGTCAGCACTCGATGACGTTGACGGCGAGCCCGCCGCGGGCCGTCTCCTTGTACTTGACCTTCATGTCGCGGCCGGTCTCGCGCATGGTCTTGACGACCTTGTCCAGGGAGACCACGTGCGAGCCGTCGCCGCGAAGGGCGGTCCGCGCCGCCGTGATCGCCTTCACCGATGCGACCGCGTTCCGCTCGATGCAGGGGATCTGCACGAGCCCGCCGACGGGGTCGCAGGTCAGGCCCAGGTTGTGCTCCATGCCGATCTCGGCGGCGTTCTCCACCTGGGCGGCGGTGCCACCGAGGACCGCTGCCATCGCCCCCGCGGCCATGGAGCAGGCCGAGCCCACCTCTCCCTGGCAGCCCACCTCGGCGCCGGAGATCGAGGCATTCTCCTTGTAGACCACGCCGATCGCGGCGGCGGTCAGCAGGAAGCGGCAGATGCCCTCCTCGTCGGCGCCCGGCACGAAGTCCAGGTAGTAGCGCAGGACCGCGGGGATGATCCCGGCGGCACCATTCGTCGGCGCGGTGACGACCCGGCCGCCGGCGGCGTTCTCCTCGTTGACGGCCAACGCGTACAGCGTGAGCCAGTCCATCCCCCGCAGCGGGTCGTCACTCGAGCCCTCGGAGCGCAGCCGCCGGTACAGCTCGGGGGCCCGGCGCCGGACCCGCAGCCCGCCGGGGAGGACCCCCTCGGTGCTCATCCCGTTGTCGATGCACTGGCTCATCACCGACCACAGGTGCACCAGGCCGGAGCGGACCTCCTCCTCGGAGCGCCAGGCGAGCTCGTTCTGCAGCATCACCTGGGCCATCGACAGGCCGGTCTCCCGGCAGATCGCGAGCAGCTGGTCGCCGGTCGTGAAGGGGTGGGGGACGGAGGTGGAGTCCGCGACGATCCGGGTGGAGCCGGAGGCGTCCTCGCCGATGACGAAGCCGCCGCCGACGGAATAGTACGTGTGCGAGCTGAGCGGCTCCTCGCCCTCACCCCACGCGGTGAAGATCATGCCGTTCGGGTGCAGCGGCAGGCTCTTGCGCCGGTGCAGCACGAGGTCCTCGTCCTCGTCGAAGTCGATCTCGTGCTCGCCGAGCAACGACAGCCGGTCGTGCTCCCGGATCCGTGCCAGCAGGTCGCCGACGTCGCGGGGGTCGCAGACCTCCGGCCGCTCGCCGGAGAGCCCGAGCTTCACGGCTGCGGGCGACCCGTGGCCGAGACCGGTCGCGCCGAGCGAGCCGAAGAGCTCGGCCCTGACCCGCCGCACCCGCGCCAGGACCTCCTCCTCGCGCAGCCGCTCGGCGAACTGCACGGCGGCGCGCATGGGGCCGACGGTGTGCGAGCTCGACGGGCCGATGCCGACGGAGAAGAGGTCGAAGACGCTGAGTGCCACGTGGTCGCTCCTTGTGGGGCTCGAAGGTGTCACCGGGCGGAGCACGTCGTGGGTGGGCGGCCCTGCCCGTCGCGCCCGAGGATACTCGCCGGGCACGTCGTCGGACCCTGTGGACGACGGCAGCTGTGGACGGCCCGATCCCCGGCAGCATGACCGCCATGAGTTTCAACGATCTGCCCGATGACTGGCCCGCCCGATCCCTGACCGACCCGACCATCGCCCGCGACGTCGTCGACCTCGTCGTGCGCGAGACCGACCGCGAGAGCGGCTGCATCTGCGTGCTGCTCTGCGACGCCGAGGCCCGCATGGTGCAGCCCCTGACGATCGACGACGTCGGCGACCTCCCGGGCCGGAGGGAGGTCGAGGGAGTCTTCGACCTGCTCCTTGAGCAGCTGGGCGACCACCTCGGCACCATCGTCGTCGCCCTCGGCCGCCCGTACGGTCACGAGCCGGACGACCGGGCACGCTCCTGGCACGAGGCCGCCATCGCCGCCAGCCGTCGCCACGGCGTGCGGCTCGTCGGCACCTACCTCGCGACCGACCGCGGCGTGATGGAGATGCCGCGGTGGGAGCAGCTACCCGCCGTCGGCTGACCCGCCGGCACCGTCACCCCGGCCCTGCTGCGCGATCTGCTCGGCGACGACGGCGCCCATCGCCGTGGCGAATCCCTCCGGGTCCTCGTGCGCCGCAGGCGACTCCGGCACGACGACGTCGACGACGCCGTCCTCGGCCATGTGCGCCGCGCCGACCCGCTGCCGGGCCGCGAGCAGTGCGGCGTGCTCGGCGTCCTTGAAGAGGATCGCGCTCGCACCCTCCGGCGGGAGCGGGGAGAGCCAGGCATTGCCGGCGGCGACGACGCGCCGCGCCGGCAGCAGCGCGAGGGCGCCCCCGCCGGTGCCCTCACCGAGGAGCACCGAGACCGTCGGGACGGTCAGCGTGGTCATGTGCGCGATCGAGCGCGCGATCTCACCGGCCAGCGCCCCCTCCTCGGCGTGCGGGGAGAGGTCGGCGCCCGGGGTGTCGATGACCGTGACGAGCGGCAGGTCGAGCTCGGTGGCCAGCCGCATCGCGCGCTGGGCCTCGCGCAGCGCACCCGGCCCCATCGACTCGGTCAGCTGGTGACGCCGGTCCTGGCCGATGAGTACGCACGCACGCCCCTCGAAGGAGGCCAGGGCGAGCAGCACGCCCCTGTCCGCCTCGCCCTCACCGGTGCCGTTGAGCGGGATGACGTCCTCGGCGGCGTGCCGCAGCAGCTCGCGCACGCCGGGGCGGTCCGCCCGCCGCGTCACCTCGATGGCCGACCACAGCGCGTCGATCTCCTCCTGCGTCGGCTCCGGCCGCGAGGCGAAGGGGGTGATCGCCGCCCCGGGCGCGGGCTGGGCCGGGGGCCGGGCCCCCTTCGCCGTGCCGGAGAGCAGGGTGAGGGCCCGGGAGGCGATCGCGGCCAGCTCGTCGGTGGGCACGACCGCGTCGACGATGCCCTTCTCGACGAGGTTCTCCGCGACCTGCACCCCCTCGGGGAAGGGCTCGCCGTGCACCGTCTCGTAGACCGCCGGGCCGAGGAAGCCCACGAGGGCCCCGGGCTCGGCGATCGTGATGTGGCCCAACGACCCCCACGAGGCGAAGACGCCGCCGGTGCTCGGGTGGCGCAGCAGGACGAGGTAGGGCAGGCCGGCGGCCTTGTGCGCCACGACGGCCGCGGTGATGTCGATCATCGTGACGAAGGCGGGCGTTCCCTCCTGCATCCGGGTGCCGCCGCTCGCGGTGGCCGCGACGAGGGGGAGACCCTCCGCGGTGGCTCGGCGGACGGCCGCGACGACCCGACCGGCCGCGGCCCGCCCGATCGAGCCACCGAGGAAGCGGAACTCCCCGACGATCATCGCCACCTCGTGCCCCCGGATCGTGGCCCGCCCGGTGAGCACCGACTCGTCGGTCCCGCTGCGCTCGGCCGCGCGCGCAAGGGACTCGCGGTACTCCCGGCTCAGCCCGGCGGTCCCGACGGGGCGGTCCCAGGAGGCGAAGCTGCCCGGGTCGACGACGGTCTCGATGAGCTCGTGGGCGGAGAGGCGATCGGGACTCATGCGGTGATCGTCGCAGCCGGGCCGGTCGATATCCTTGCCCGGTGCTTGTGCCGTTGACCACCATCGCGATCATCGCGGTCTCGATCCTGGGCCTCCAGGCGGCGGCATACGCGGCGCTGGACCGCGTCGTCGACGACCTGATGCTCCTCATCGGCGTCATCGTCGAGCTGGTCCTGCTCGTCCTCATCGTGGTCACCGCGATCGTCCAGGGGCAGGTCAGCGGCGCTGGGGAGGGCGCCACGATGCTCGCCTACGCGCTGACGCTGCCGATCATCCCGCCGATCGTCGTCTTCATCGCCCTGAAGGAGAAGACCCGCTGGGCCATGGGCGTGATCGTCGCGGGCGCCTTCACCGTCGGGGTCATGGCCTACCGCATCCTGCAGATCTGGCAGACCAGTGGCCCGGCCTGACCTGCACACCGGGACCGGTCCCGGCCGCGTCGTCGTCGCCGTCTACGCCGTGCTGGCGCTGGCCGCGACCGGCCGCTCGATCCTGCAGATCACCAACTACTTCGACCGGGCGCCGCTGGCCTACTGCCTCTCCGCGCTCGCGGCCGTCATCTACATCGTCGCCACCACCGCCCTGGCGAAGGGGGGCGAGCGCGCCGCCCGCGTGGCCACGACCGCGATCGTCGTCGAGGCCATCGGGGTGCTCTCCGTCGGCGCCCTGTCCTACCTCGTCCCGGAGCTCTTCCCCGACAAGACGGTCTGGTCCCACTTCGGTTCCGGGTACGGGTTCATGCCGCTCGTGCTGCCCTTCGTCGGGCTGTGGTGGATCCACCGGGTGCGCCGTCGGGCGGGGGAGACGCCCCCTTCGCCCGAATACTGAGATCGTCCCGCCCGCGATGTGGTCGCTGCCTACCATCAGGGCAGGTCCTGAGCGCCAGCGCGAAGCCCCGGCTTGCTGGCCGGCAACCCTCCACACGCGGTGGGGTGCCCCGGGAGGAGACCTGGTCCGTGGCAAACCGCCACGGGCAAGCGCGCAGTAACGACAGGAGCACGTCATGTCCGACCCGTCCACGTGGAGCTTCGCCACCCAGCAGATCCACGCCGGCCAGGCCCCCGACCCCAGCACCGGATCCCGGGCGCTGCCGATCCACCAGACGACGTCCTACGTCTTCGACGACACCGAGCAGGCGGCGAACCGCTTCGCCCTCTCCGAGCTGGGTCCGATCTACACCCGGATCACCAACCCCACCCAGGAGGCGGTCGAGAACAAGATCGCCGCACTCGAAGGGGGAGTCGGCGCCCTGCTGACCGCCTCCGGGATGTCGGCCACCACGCTGGCGATCCAGAACATCGCCGAGGCCGGTGACCACGTCGTCGCGAGCGCCGCGCTGTACGGCGGGACGATCAACCTGTTCGTGCACACCCTCCCGAAGTTCGGCATCGAGGTCACCCTCGTCGAGGACCTGGACGACCTCGACGCCTGGCGGGCCGCGGTCAAGCCGAACACCAAGGCCTTCTTCGGCGAGACGATCGGCAACCCCAAGGCCACCGTGCTGGACGTCGCCGGGGTCGCCGGTGTCGCCCACGAGGCCGGGGTGCCCCTGATCGTCGACAACACGATCGCCACCCCCTACGGGCTGCGCCCGATCGAGCACGGCGCCGACATCGTCGTGCACGCCGCGACGAAGTTCCTCGGCGGCCACGGCAACTCGATCGCGGGTGTCATCGTCGACTCCGGCAACTTCGACTTCTCCGCCGACCCGGAGAAGTTCCCCGGCTTCAACGAGCCGGACCCGAGCTACCACGGGCTGCGCTACGGCATCGACCTGGGCGCGAACGGGGCGCTCGGCGCCAACCTCGCCTTCGTGCTCAAGGCGCGCGTACAGCTGCTGCGCGACCTCGGGCCGGCGATCTCCCCGTTCAACGCCTTCCTCATCGGCACCGGCATCGAGACCCTCAGCCTGCGCATGGAGCGTCACCTGGACAACACCCGCACGGTGGCCGAGTTCCTCGGCGGGCACGACCAGGTCGAGAAGGTCACGTGGGCCTCGCTGCCGGACAACCCGAGCTACGAGCGGGCCCAGAAGTACACGCCGAAGGGTGCCGGCTCGGTGATCTCCTTCGAGATCAAGGGCGGCGTCGAGGCGGGCAGGAAGTTCGTCGAGGGCCTGAACCTGCACAGCCACCTGGCCAACATCGGTGACACCCGCTCCCTCGTCATCCACCCGGCCTCCACGACCCACTCCCAGGGTCCGGAGGAGGACCGGCTCGCCGCCGGCGTCACCCCCGGCCTGGTGCGCCTGTCGGTCGGGCTCGAGGACCCCAAGGACATCATCGCCGACCTCGAGGAGGGCTTCGCCGCCGCGAAGTAGCGGTTCCGGTGCTTCGAGGCTCGTCGCTGGCGCTCCTCGCACCTCAGCAACCGGGGGTCCCTGGGCTTCGAGGCTCGTCGCTGGCGCTCCTCGCACCTCAGCAAGCGCCGGTCCCTGAGGTGCGAAGGGCGAAGGACGGGGCCTGTGGACAACCCCACGGGCCCCGTCCGCGTTTCGTTCTAGCGTGGGCCCATGGCGATGCGGATCAGCAGCGAGGGCGTCGCGGGTCTCGGAGACCGGCTCGGCGAGATCGCGGACTACCTGCAGGAGCGGGCGTCGGGCACCCGGGCGGAGTCCGGGGACTCCTACGGCTTCGTCGACGCCACCGCGATCGGGGCCTACGACAGCGTGCTCGGGGACTACGAGCTCGCCCGCCGGACCATCTGCGAGGACCTGCGCCGGCTGCGCGACCTCGCCCACGACGCTGGTGCCTGCTACCTCGAGACCGAGGACGTCATCGACCAGCGGCACCGGGGGCTGCTGTGAGCAGCCTGCACGACCTGAACGACATCGCCACCGGTGACCCCGAGCGACTGCGCGACGAAGTGGACCAGCTGCGCACGGTCACCGAGAACATCGACGTCGTGGTGCGACTGCTACGCACGGTCTCCACCCACGGGGTGTGGGAGTCACCGGCCGGGGAGACCTTCGCGACGCAGGTCGGCTCCACCCCTGGGGACCTGGACCTCGTGTGCGCCCGGCTGCACGACGCCGCCGCGGTGATCGGCCCCTACGCGGACCGCCTGGAGGACAACCAGCGTCGGCTGCGCGACCTGGACGAGCGCCACGCCGAGGCCAGCCGGACCCACGAGGCCCGTGACGAGCAGCTCGCCGAGCTGCCCGCGGAGCACCCCGACCGGCCGCGCCTGACCGTCGAGCGCGGGGAGGCCGCTGCCGCCGCGCAGGCGGCGGCAGGCAGCTTCGAGCGGGAGAGCGACGAGGCGCTCGGGGACGAGAAGCGGGCCGCGGCCCGGCTGGTCGACCTGCTGCCCGAGCTGGCCGACCCCAAGGGCTATGACTCCCTCGAGGGCCTGACGAACCTCGGGACCTCGGCCCGCTCGACGCCGCTGGGCATGATCAACAAGCCGATCCGGGTGGCCGGCGCGGCGGAGGCGATCGGCATGACGGGGCGCAAGATCGTCTACGACGAGGGCAGCTGGCGCGACGTGGGCGTCTCCGCCACGGGCACCGCCGTGGACGTCATCGACATCGCGGGCATCGCGGCGATCGCGCGGGCGAAGAAGGCCACGTCCGCGCCCGCCCCGAGGAACCGCTGGACCGACCCGCCGCCCAGCGCCCGCTACCCGTCCGGGAAGGCCTTCGCCAGCCCGATCGCCGGGCGCCGACTGCGCGACGTCACCGGCGCCCGCACCCGGATCGGGGCCGCGGCACAGCGGGCGAAGCACGACCTGGCGGAGAAGACCTCGCAGAAGGTCCGGGACATGACGGGCGTCAGCCAGCTCGAGCAGTTCGAGGAGGACGTGCTCGCGGTCGCCGGAAGTCGGGCCGGGTCGGCCGTCGTCGTCACCGGGCACTCGGCCCGCCACGCCGCGCGGGTGGCCAGGAATGCCGACAGCGCCCGGCGGCAGCTGGCCAACCAGGGCCTGACCGACCCACGGGAGGAGCGGGAGCAGCAGGCGGGCAGGCGTCGATAATTCCGTTGCCGCGTCCCGGGGCCGGTGCGAACCTGAGGCCATGCCGAGCGAGATCCGGGTGCGCCGCATCGACCCCACCGACGCCGCCACGATGCTGGACATGGACCAGCTCGTCTGGTCCGATCCGCAGCAGGTCCCCCGCGAGGAGGCCCTGCGCGACGTGCCCACCCGCGCCGGCTTCATCGCCGCGATCGACGGCGAGGACGTCGGCATCGCCGGATCGTGGGACGTCGAGGTCTCCGTCCCCGCGACCGGAGGTGGTGCCTCCCTTCGCCCCGCGGAGGGGCTCACGTGGGTCGGGGTGCACCCCGACTTCCGGCGAAGGGGGGTGCTCACCGCCCTCATGCGCCACCATCTGCGCTGGGTCCGGGAGGAGCAGGGGCGGGCCATCAGCATCCTCAAGGCCTCCGAGGCCTCCATCTACGGGCGCTTCGGGTACGGCGCGGCCACCCACGAGCTGATGAAGACCTTCCCCGCCGGGGCGCGCTTCGAGGCGCCGGCGCAGGTCGAGGAGCTCGCCGCCGCGACGAGCACCCGGACGAGCCGCTGCGCGCCGGAGCAGGCCGAGCGCGTCCTCGCGCTGGCCCGTCGTTGCGGCGGCCTGGCTGCCGGGCACGTGCTGCGCTCGGCCGAGGATCTCGCCCGCATCCTGCGCGACGTGCCGCAGACCCGCGTCGGCAGCGAGCCCGCCCACCTGCTCTGGGCGACCCGGCACGGCGAGGACGTCGGGTGCGCGTGGTTCCGGCGCCACCCCACGTGGTCCCGCGGCGCTCCCGACGGGAGGCTCGACGTCTCGTGGGTCCTCGACCTCGACGCGGGCGCCCGGCTCGCGCTCGGACGGCGGCTGACGAGCTTCGACCTGATGAGCGAGACCGTGTACTGGACCGCGACCGACGACCCGCTGCTGCTCTGGCAGTCGACGCAGCGGCCGCACGGCAGCGGCATCTGTGACGACCTCTGGTTGAGGGTCACGGACCTGCCGAGGGCCGTGGCGGACCGTGGCCACGCGGCCGACCTCGACCTGAACCTGAGGGTCAGCGACGAGCACCTCCCGGAGAACGCCGGCACCTGGCACTGGAGCGCGACGGAGGGGAGCGGCTCGCTGCGCCCCACCGAGGGCCCGGCGGAACTCACCCTGGACATCGCCGACCTCGGCGCGCTGTGCCTCGGTGACCAGAGCGTCGGTGCCCGGGTGCGTGCCGGTCACGTCCTCGAGCACCGGCCCGGGGCGGCCGCCGAGCTCGATGCCGCGCTGCGCACCCCGACCCGGCCGGTGGCCTCGGTGGACTTCTGACCCTTCGAGACGGTCGCTTCGCGACCTCCTCAGGGACCGTGGATATCGTGGGGTGCATGTCTGACGCCGCCATCCGTGAACCCATGACGGCGGCGGACCTGCACTACCCGGAGGCGCTGCCGGTCGTCGCCTGCAAGGACGACATCGCCGAGGCGCTGCGGGAGCACCAGGTGATCGTCGTCGCGGGGGAGACCGGCTCCGGCAAGACCACCCAGCTGCCGAAGATCGCCCTGGAGATCGGTCGCGGCACCACCGGGCAGATCGGACACACCCAGCCCCGCCGGATCGCCGCCCGCTCGGTCGCCCAGCGCATCGCCGAGGAGATGCAGGTCGAGCTCGGCGGCCTCATCGGCTACCAGGTGCGCTTCTCCGACCGCAGCAGTGACGAGACGGCCGTGAAGGTGATGACCGACGGCATCCTGCTGAACGAGATGCAGCGCGACCGCGACCTGCGCCGCTACGACACGATCATCATCGACGAGGCCCACGAGCGCAGCCTCAACATCGACTTCATCCTCGGGTACCTGCGCCAGCTCCTCCCGCGCCGCCCCGACCTGAAGGTCATCATCACCTCGGCGACGATCGACCCGGACCGCTTCGCGGCGCACTTCGCGCAGGAAGAGGAGCCCGCACCGGTCCTCGAGGTCTCCGGACGCACCTACCCCGTGGAGGTCCGCTACCGGCCGCTGGAGGGCGAGGGCGACGGGGGAGACGAGGACATCGACCAGGTCACCGGCATCTGCCGGGCGGTCGAGGAGCTGTGGACCGAGCCGGACCCCGGCGGCCCCCGCGACATCCTCGTCTTCCTCTCCGGCGAGCGGGAGATCCGCGACGCCCAGGACGCCCTCGAGGGCATGAAGCTGCCCGAGACCGAGGTCCTCCCGCTCTACGCCCGCCTCTCCTCCGCCGAGCAGCACCGGGTCTTCGCCGGGCACCCGGGCCGGCGGATCGTGCTGGCCACGAACGTCGCCGAGACCTCGCTGACCGTGCCCGGCATCCGCTACGTCATCGATGTCGGCACCGCGCGCATCTCCCGGTACAGCCAGCGCACCAAGGTCCAACGGCTGCCCATCGAGCGGGTCTCGCAGGCCAGCGCGGACCAGCGCGCCGGTCGCTGCGGGCGCATCGCCGAGGGCATCTGCATCCGCCTCTACTCCGAGGAGGACTACCTCGGCCGGCCGGAGTTCACCGATCCGGAGATCCTGCGCACCAACCTCGCCAGCGTCATCCTGCAGATGACCTCCCTCGGTCTCGGCGACGTCGCCCGCTTCCCCTTCGTCGAGCCGCCCGACCCGCGTCAGATCACCGACGGTGTCCGCCTGCTCCAGGAGCTGCACGCCTTCTCCGTCGGCACGGCGAAGGGGGACCGGCGCCTCACCCGGACCGGCCGGCGGCTGGCGCGCCTGCCCCTCGACCCCCGCATGGCGCGGATGCTCATCGCCGCCGACGAGCTCGGGTGCGCCCGCGAGGTCCTCGTCATCGTCGCCGGCATGTCGGTGCAGGACCCGCGGGAGCACCCCACCGAGAAGCGCGCGCAGGCCGACCAGCAGCACGCCCGCTTCCGGCAGGAGGGCTCCGACTTCGCCGCCTGGTGGCACCTGTGGACCTACCTCGAGGACCGGCAGAAGGAACTCTCCGGCAGCGCCTTCCGGCGGATGTGCAAGCGGGAGTACCTGCACTACCTGCGGGTCCGCGAGTGGCAGGACCTGCACCACCAGCTCGTGCGGGCCGGCAAGCAGGTCGGCATCGACACCCGCCGGCGCACCTCCGCCCCGGGCGCCGAGCCGGACTGGGACACCATCCACCGGGCGCTGCTGACCGGGCTGCTCAGCCACGTCGGCGTCCGGGACGAGGACAAGCGCAACTACCTCGGTGCCCGGGGGGCCCACTTCTCCATCCAGCCGGGCACCACGAACTTCCGGCGGCAACCCCCCTTCGTCATGGCCGGTGAGCTCGTCGAGACCTCCCGGCTGTGGGCCCGCTCCACGGCCCGCATCGACCCCTCGTGGGCCGAACGGGCCGGCGCCCACCTGGTCAAGCGCTCCTACTCCGAGCCGCGCTGGTCCAAGCGGGCCGCCGCCGTCCTGGCCACCGAGCGGGTCACCCTCTACGGGGTGCCGCTCGTCATCGGCCGGCCCGTCGCCTACGGCACGATCGACCCCGTCGTCAGCCGGGACCTCTTCATCCGGGAGGGCCTCGTCGCCGGCGACTGGGAGGCCCACCACGACTTCCTCAAGCAGAACCGCCGCCTCATCCGGCGCCTGGAGAAGCTCGAGGAGCGCGCCCGCCGCCGCGACCTGCTCGTCGACGAGGAGGACATCGTCGCCTTCTACGACGAGCGCATCCCCGAGGAGGTCGTCTCCGGAGCGCACTTCGACACCTGGTGGAAGCAGGCCCGCCGCGAGGACCCCGACCGGCTCACCCTCACCGAGGAGCTGCTCACCCGCGAGGGCGCCGAGGCCGTCGACACCCGGGACTACCCGCGGCGGTGGACCAGCGAGGGCGGCGACCTCGCCGTGAGCTACCAGTTCGAGCCGGGCAGGGACGATGACGGGGTCACCGTCCACCTGCCCGTCACCTCGCTGAACCAGGTGGGCGCCGAGGGCTTCGAGTGGCAGGTACCCGGGCTGCGCGCGGAGCTGGTCACCGCCCTGATCAAGTCGCTGCCGAAGGCGACCCGCCGCCACCTGGTGCCCGCCCCCGAGACCGCCCGCGCCGCCCTCGAGGAGCTCGACCCGCAGGCCGGCACCTCCATCACGAGCCAGCTCTCGAGGATCCTCGGCCGCCGCGCCGGCATCCGCATCGACGAGGGGGAGTGGGACTGGTCCAAGGTCCCGTCCCACCTGCGGGTCACCTTCGCCGTCGAGGACGAGCGCCGCCGACCGCTCGGCCGCGGGCAGGACCTGGCCGGCCTGCGCGAGGAGCTCGCCGGGCACCTGCAGCAGGGCGTGTCCAAGGCCGGTGCCTCCATCGAGCGCTCCGGGCTGACCGACTGGGACGTCGGCGACCTGCCGCAGACCTTCGAGACCACGATCGGGCGGCACACCGTGCTGGGCCACCCCGCGCTCGTGGACGAAGGGGGCAGCGTCGCCCTCCGGGTGCTCCCCGAGGAGCAGGAGGCCACCGCCGCCCACCGGGCCGGCGTACGTCGGCTGCTCCTGCTGAACACCACCCCGCCCTGGAAGCGGGTGCTCGCCCGGCTGACCAATGCCCAGAAGCTCGCTCTCGCCGACAACCCGCACGGCTCGGTGCCCGCGCTCCTCGAGGACGCCCTCGCCGCCGCGGTCGAGGACATCGTCACCCAGCACGTCGGCCGGCCGGTGCGCAGCCGGTCCGACTACGACGAGGCGCTCGCGGCCGTGCGCACCCACGCGGCCCAACGGGTGCTGACGATCGTCGCCGAGATCGAGCCGGTGCTCGGGCTGCGCACCGAGGTCCTCGCGCTGCTGGAGCGGATGCAGGCACCGGCACTCTCGGCCACCGTCGCCGACGTGCGGGCCCAGCTCGACCAGCTCGTGCGGCCGGGCTTCGTCACCGACACCGGGCTGGCGCGACTGCCGGACCTGCGCCGGTACCTGCGGGGGATCACCGTCCGCCTGGAGAAGGCGGCGGAGAACCCCCGCCGCGACGCCTGCCACATGGAGGCGGTGGACTCCGTGGAGTCCGCCTACGCGGACCTGCTCGAGGCGCTGGACCCCCTTCGCCGGCAGGGGCAGGACGTCCGCGACATCGGCTGGATGATCGAGGAGCTGCGCGTCTCGCTCTTCGCCCAGGGCCTCGGCACCGCGTACTCGGTCTCGGCCAAGCGGGTCCGGGCCGCCATCAGGGCGATCCCCACGTAAGGCGATGCACTCCCCGGGGAATGGCGCAGGGGTGCCACCCGTTGACATGATGAGAGCACCACAGATCAGGAGGATCACCGTGCAGCAATCGCGCCTCTACCGCTACGAGGCCGACACCGACCCGGCGCTGCTGCAGCCCGGGCCGATGATCGTCGCCCTCGACGGCTACTTCGACGCCGGCATGGCCCAGCGCCTCCTCGTCGACCACCTGCTCGAGGCCGGCGACCCCACCGTCGTGGCGTCCTTCGACGTCGACTCCCTCGTCGACTACCGCAGCCGGCGCCCGGTCATCACCTTCGACGCCAACCGGTACACGAACTACGAAGACCCCTCGCTGATCCTCTACCACCTGCTCGACCGCGACGGGCAGACGTACTACGTCCTCGCCGGCCCCGAGCCGGACTACCGCTGGGAGGCCGTCGTCGAGGCGGTCACCGAGATCATGGACACCCTCCGGATCAGCCTGGCGGTGCACGCCCACGGCATCCCGATGGCGGTTCCGCACACCCGGCCGATCGGCATGACCGTGCACGGCTCGGACGAGCGGCTCATCGGCGAGCACAAGCCGGTCTTCGGCACCGTGCAGGTGCCTGCCAGCCTCGCCGCACTGCTCGAGATGCGGCTGGGGGAGTCCGGTCGCGACGCGGCCGGCTTCAGCATCCACGTGCCGCACTACCTCGCGCAGTCCACCTTCCACGACGGGGCCCTGACCGCCCTGAACGCCATCGTCGACCTCACCGGGCTCAACCTGCCCAACGACGCGCTCGCCGAGGCCGCCCGCGAGGGCCGGCTGCAGATCGAGCGCGAGGTCGCCGAGAACGGCGAGGTGAAGGAGGCCGTCGAGGCCCTCGAACGCCAGTACGACGTGCACCTGCGGGGTCTGGAGCGCCCCAGCCTGCTCGCCGCGGAAGGGCAGAACCTGCCCTCGGCGGACGAGCTCGGCGCGGAGTTCGAGGACTTCCTGCGCACCGTGGACGACCCGGAGGCCTGAGGGCCGCTACGTCGCCTCGGACCACCGCCGCACGACCGAGGTGTCGGCGACGAAGTGGACCTCCTCGCTGCCCAGCCAGCGCCGGGCGGCGTCACCGAGCGCCCGGTCGACGACGGCCGCCGTCTCGTCCGCGTGCTCCGCGGGCACGTGCACGAGCAGTTCGTCGTGCAGGCACAGCACGATCCGGCCGCGAAGGGGGCGCACCGCCACCCGGACGGTCGCGGCCCACGCCTTGAAGAGCTCGGCCGCCGAGCCCTGGATCACCGCATTGCGCGCGAACCGGCCACGGGCCGCGGCGAGCGTCTCCGGGGACGCCTCCGACGAGCCGGGGAAGTCGGTGGGCACGAGCCGCCCGCCGAAGGTGCGCACCGTCTCGCCGCGACGCCCCGCCTCCTGCGCCCGCTGCAGGTGGTCCATCGCCACCGGGTAGGCGCGCTCCAGCCCCCGCAGCGCCTCCGCCGCCTGCCCCGAGCGCTGCCCGTACATCGCCGCGAGCACGGCCACCTTCGCGATCGCCCGCTCCACCCCCAGGTGCTGCGCGACCGGGGCGTAGAGGTCGTCCGCACGCGTGGCGGCGGCGAAGGCCCGGTCCCCGGAGACCGCGGCGAGCACCCGGGGCTCGACCTGACCGAGGTCGGCCCGGACGAAGACCCATCCGGCATCCGCCGCCACCGCCGGGCGCAGCTCGGCCGGCAGGTTGTGCAGCCCGGCCTGGGCGGTCATCCGCCCGGCAGCACCGTCGCAGGCGGCCCAGCGACCACGCAGCCGGTCGTCGGTGCCGACGTGCTCGCGCAGCCAGCGCCAGCCGTAGGTCGTCGCGATGCGTTCGCGCCGGCGCCACTCCAGCAGGGCGGGCACGACTGGGTGCGCGCCGGCATTGGCCTCGAGGACGTGCCGCCGCGTCGAGGGGACCTCCACCCCGGCCCGGGAGAGGAGTGTCTTCACGGCGGCGGGGTTGCGCAGGTCGACCGACCCGATGCCGGGCACCGCGGCCAGCACCGGACGGTCGCGTACCTCCCGGGCGGCGAGCTCCTCCTCGATCGTGCGCGGCTCCGGCCCGGCCGCGTCGGTGACGAGCTCCCGGGCGGCCGCACGGTCGATCGGCAGGCCCTCCTGCTCCAGCTCCACGCACAGCACCGCCGCGGCGGACTCGGCACGGGCCGTGCTCACGGCCCGTGGTCCCCGGGCGGAGAGCGCCTCGTGCTGGATCCGGGCGACCTCGAGCGCCGCGGCGGCGAAGGTCGCGCAGCGCCCGGCGGTCGTCAGCCAGGCGCCCGTCGCGGCGTCCCCGCGCAGGTGGCCGTCGACGAGCAGCTCCTCGGCGGGTGTCTCCTCGGCGAGCAGGTCGAAGAGGTCCCCGGTGGGGACGCTCGGGGCAGCCGAGGGGTCGAGCCCGTGGGCGGCGGCCCACACGAGGGTCGGGTCGGCGGCCCAGCCGCCGTGGAGCAGCCGGTGGGCCTCCGCGAGGTCCCAGGTGCGGTCCAGCGGTGCGCGTGCCGTCACCAGCGGCGCGATCGCCTCCGCGGACCAGGTCACCCACCGGGTGCCCTCCGTCATGGCCGCGGCCGCCTCGGCCGGGTCGGCGCACTCGGTGACGGACCCGTCGGGGGAGCGCACGGCGGCGACACCGCCGACCCCGAGGACGACCGCGCCCACCCGCTGTACCTGCACGGGCAGTGACGTTACCGGTCCGCGTGGGAGGATGACCGGCAGTTCGGACCAGGCCGGCGACACGAGAGGACACCATGGGCATCTTCGGACGCAGCGAGCGCCGCGGCGGACGCCACACGGCGCTGCAGCAGGCACGCGGGCCGGAGCCGAAGGGCGGCATCGAGGCCGCCGCGACACGGCTCGTCACCAGCCTGCTCGAGGTCGGTATCGACGGTCGTGGGCGCTTCCACTCGGCCACCGTCGTGGCCGACGAGGCGCTCTCCGCCCGGGGCGGCGACCCCGACAAGGCGGTCGACGACGTCATCGCGCGGCACCTGAAGCTGGCCACCGGCTCCGGCTTCCTCACCAGCCTCGGCGGTTTCACCACCCTCGTGGTCGCGATGCCGGCCAATGTCGCCGGCTTCTACGTGCTGGCCACCCGGATGGCGGCAGCGGTCGCGCGGATCCGGGGCTACGACCTGGCGCAGCGGGAGGTGCGCTCGGCCGTCCTGCTGAGCCTCGTCGGGGCCGACGCCCAGGACCTCATGGCCAAGGCCGGGATGGCCGTGCCCGGAGGACGGCTGGCCGGCCTGGCCGCCGACCAGCTGCCCGGTCCGGCGCTCATGGTGGTGAACAAGGCCGTCGGCTTCCGGCTGCTCTCCCAGGCGGGCAAGGGCGCCTTCGCCCGCTTCGGCCGGGCGGTCCCGCTCGTCGGGGGCGCCGTCGGCGGCGGCATGGACCTGTGGCTGATGAAGCAGCTGGCCGACCACGTCCGCGAGGAGTTCCCGCCCGCGGGGGCGCTGCCGTCCATCACCGCCTGAACCTCGAGGGACCACGAGCCGTCCCCGGACGAGCGTGCATGCTGGGTGATGGATCGTCGTCGGTACAGGAGAGTGTGGACGTGTTCACCGGTCTCAGCGCCTTCCCCCTGACCCCGCTGAAGGAGGATGCGCTCGACGAGCGCTCCTTCGTGTCGCTCGTCGAGCGCCTGGCCCGTGCAGGCGTCGACTCGATCACCGCGCTCGGCTCGACGGGCTCCTACGCGTACCTCACCGCTGAGGAGCGAGCGAGAGTCGCGAGGCTCGCAGTCGAGCACTCCGGTGATGTCCCGGTCGTCGTCGGGGTGGGAGCGCTGCGAACCTCCCAGGTCCTGGCCCACGTCGAGGCAGCGGCAGCGGCGGGCGCCGACGGGGTGCTGCTGGCACCGATGACCTACCAACCCTTGACGCACGACGACGTCTTCGAGCTGTTCCGCGCGGTCACCGAGGCGAGCGACCTGCCGGTGATCGTCTACGACAACCCGGGCACGACCCATTTCGCCTTCTCCAGGGAGCTCTACGCCCGCATCGCCGAGCTTCCCGGAGTCGCCTCGATCAAGATTCCCGGCGTCCCCGCCGACGCGGAGGCGGCACGACGACACGTCTCCGCCCTGCGCGCCGTCGTCCCCGAGCACGTCACGATCGGCGTCTCCGGCGATGCCTCGGCCGCGACCGGCCTCAATGCAGGGTGCGACGCCTGGTACTCCGTCCTCGGGGGCACCCTGCCCGAGCCGGCGCTGGAGATCACCCGGGACGCCCAGCGGGGCCGGGCAGGCGATGCCGTGGCGGAGTCCGAGCGACTCGCCCCGCTCTGGGAGCTGTTCGCGCAGTTCGGGGGCAGCCTGCGCGTCATGGCGGCGATCGCCGAGCACCTCGGCCATGCCGAGCGCGGCTGTCTGCCGCTGCCGATCCAGCCGGTCCCCGACGAGGGGCGCGCGAGGATCGCCCGTGTCGTCAGCGAGCTCGACCTGCGGCCCTGACCGCCCGGGCGAGATACGGTCTGCCGGACCGGGCACCGAGCGGGACGGCTTCAGCGGCCGAACTTCTCCAGCAGCGCCAGTGCCGACTCCTTCCCCAGCCGGTGTGCCGCGAGTGGGCTGTCGCCGGTGAGCAGGTTGCGGTCCCGGGTCGTGGCACCGGTCATGTCACCGTTGGTGACCTCGATGCCGTCCTCCTCCAGGCGCCCGCCCAGCGTCCACGGCAGCTCTCCCGGCAGGTACCCGATCTCGATGTTCGCACCGACGTCCAGGGCGTCCGGGAAGGCGACGATCCGGTGGCCGGCGAAGGGGTTCGCCTCGCGCCCCAGACCGGCGGCGAGGAGCGCGGCGGGCCCGTGGCACAACGTGATCACGAGCCGGTCGTGGCCGACGAAGAAGTCCAGCGCGTCCCGCACGTCGGTGCTGGAGGGGAGGCCGTTCATGGCCCCGTGCCCGCCGGGCACGAAGACGGCCGCGTAGTCGTCCAGGCCACCGGCGACGACGTCGGCGAGCTTCTTGGGTGCCTTGAAGTCTCCCTTCGTCGCCTCCCAGGCGGCCTGCACCGCCTCGTCCCGGCTGGGGTAGGCCCACCACTCGAACTTGCCGGGCCCGCCGCTGACGGTCGCGACGTCGATCCCGTAGCCGGCCCGCTCCATGTGGTGGATGGGCAGGAGGGTCTCCACCGGGTGGTTGCCCGTGGAGAAGAAGGTCCCGTTCGTCATGCGCATGTAGCGCTCGTCGGTGACGACCACGAGGACCTTCCACCGGCCACCGGTGTACGTCTCCTCGGTGGCGAGGCCGTCGTAGTCGGTCGTCGGTGCCGTGTACTGCGAGAGGGAGTACGGCGAGGGGAAGTAGGCGCCGTCCTCCGCGTGGTCCGGCGTGGGTGTGCGGTCCTGCGCGTTCTCCGTCATGGGATGTCCCTTCGGGGTCGCTGATGTTCGTCCCGGTGTGCGCAACGCCCGAGAGCGCCCGT
>NZ_BCSR01000026.1 GCF_001570965.1 Janibacter corallicola NBRC 107790
GAGCCGCGCCACCGGGGTGACGCGGCTCGAGGCTCGCTGGCGGAGGATGCGGGATTTGAACCCGCGAGGGGTTTCATCCCCAACACGATTTCCAATCGTGCGCACTAGGCCGCTATGCGAATCCTCCACCGGGGAGAGTACCGGAGCCTTCGGCACAGTGAAAATCGGCGCAATTTCCGGCTTCGGCACCCCGTCGGCGACCATGGGAGGCATGACCCTCCCCTCCCCCCGTCGCCTGTTCTTCGCCGTGGCCACCGCCGAGGCGATCACCTGGACGCTGCTGCTCATCGGGATGTTCCTCAAGTACGTCACCGAGACCACCGAGCTCGGCGTGCGCATCGGCGGGATGCTGCACGGCATCGTCTTCATCGCCTACGTCCTCGTCAGCATCATCGTGTGGACCGACCGTCGCTGGGACACCCGTACCGGGCTGATCACCCTGGCCACGGCCATCCCCCCGCTCGCGACGCTGTGGACCGAGCGCTGGCTCGACCGCTCCGGGCACCTGACCAATCAGTGGCGCCTCACCGGGGAGCAGGAGGCCCCCAGCCTCCCCGAGCGGGTCGTCGGCACTGCCCTGCGCCGACCGGGTCTGGCAGCCGTGGGCCTCGTGTGCGCGGTCGCCGTGCTGACCGGTGTCGCCCTGCTCGTCGGCCCGCCGGTGCCGACCAGCTGATCAGGGCAGCCGCGCGACGATCTCCTCGGCGATCGCCAGGGCGGACGTGGCCGCAGGCGAGGGCGCGTTGCGCACCGCCGTCACGGGACCGATGTCCTCGATGACGAAGTCGTCGACCAGGGAGCCGTCCCGGGCCAGGGCCTGGGCCCGCACCCCGGCACCACCGCGACGCAAGTCCCCTTCGCCCAGCTCCGGCAGGTACCGCTGGGCCGCCCGCAGGAACCGCCGCGAGGAGAGCGACCCCAGCACCTCCGCCACCCCGGTGCGCCAGTGCTCGCCCGCGAGCGCCCGGGTGCCGGGCCACGCGAGGGTCTGCCACAGGTCCCTCGCGTCCACGTCGCGCAGCCGGTATCCCTCGCGCGCGGTGGCGAGCACCGCATTGGGCCCGACGTCGACGGTGCCGTCGACCCGGCGCGTCAGGTGCACCCCGAGGAAGGGGTAGCGCGGATCCGGCACCGGGTAGACCAGGCCCTTCACGAGGTGGGTCCGCTCCGGCGCCAGCAGGTGGTACTCGCCGCGGAAGGGCACGATCCGCGGCCCCTCTCCCCCACCGACCATCGCCGCCAGGCGGTCGGCATGCAGCCCACCGCAGACCACCACCCGGTCGGCGGCCAGGCGGACGGTTCCCCCTTCGTGCTCCACGAGGATCTCCACCCCCGAGCGAAGGGGGCGCATCGCCACCACCTCGTGGCCGAGCCGGACACCGCCACCGGCCGCCGCCACGTCGTCGGCGAGCGCCCGGGTCACGGCCGGGAAGTCGGTGACCGCAGTCGTCGGCGAGCGCAGCGCCGCCCGCCCCCGCACGTGCGGCTCGACGTCGCGCAGGCCGTCCGGGCCGAGCATCTCCACCCGGGGCACGCCACCGGCCACCGCGCGCCGGTGCACCTCGGCCAGCCGTTCCTCGTCGGTGGCGTCCACGGCGACGACGACCTTGCCGACCTCGTCGTAGGTGATGCCCTTCTCCTGCGTGTACTCCCGAAGCAGGCCGACACCGCGCCGGCAGAGCCGGGCCTTCAGCGACCCCGGCTGGTAGTAGACGCCGGAGTGGACCACCCCCGAGTTGTGACCGGTCTGGTGAGCGGCGACCTCGGTCTCCTTCTCCAGCACCGTGACCCGCTCGCCGGGCCGGACCTGCGTCAGCCGGCGGGCGACGGCCAGGCCCACGATCCCGGCCCCGATGACGATGGTCTCCATCTCCCCAGCGTGGCACCGGGCAGTCAAGACTCGGTCACAAGGGTGAGGGTGGTGCCCCCTTCGGGGGGCGTGACTCATATCGTGTCGGCGTGATCTTCCAGTCCATCGGTGACAGCCGCCCCTACCCCGATCACGGCCTCTCCAGCCGGTCGTGGAGCGACGTCCCGCCGCGGCTCGTGCGGCTGGAGAGCCTCACGACGACCAAGAGCACGCTCAACCTGCACGACCTGCTCGCCGAGGACTCGACCTTCTACGGCGATCTCTTCCCCCACGTCATCTCGTGGCGGGGCCGCCTCTACCTCGAGGACGGACTGCACCGGGCGCTGCGCGCGGCACTGCAGCACCGCCCGGCCCTGCACGCCCGAGTCCTCGAGCTGGACTGACCGTGTCCGACGAGTACGGGATGACCAGCGAGGAGCGCGCTGGCCGCCGACGCATGGTCCTGACCGTGCTGCTCGTCGCGCTCATCGCCTTCTTCGTCCTCTGGTACGCGATGTCCTACGTGCGCGCCGACGGCGGAGCGACGACTGACGCCATGACCTCCAGCAGCAGCTCACCCGAGACGCCCGCGTGCTCCATCCCGCCGAAGAAGGTCACCGTCAACGTCTACAACGCGACCGATCGCACCGGGCTCGCGGGCCGGGTCGCGAAGGAGCTGCGAGGGCGTGGCTTCGACGTCGAGCTCGTCGCCAACGACCCGAAGCAGGCCGAGGTCCGGGGCGTCGGACAGCTGCGGCACGGCAAGGTCACCGACCCCGAGGCGAGGCTCCTGATGAAGCACGCCGGGAAGCTCCGGGACCTGCAGGACGAGCGCACCCGGGAGACGGTCGACGTCGTGCTCGGTGAGGAGTTCCGGCGACTCGTCCCTGCGGGGGAGGTCGGCTGCTGAGGTGGGCATCGACTGGGCCGAGGTCGGCGAGCGGCTGTGGATCACCCCGAGCCATGCGATGGCGGTGGTCATCTCCGCGGTCGGGATCTACCTCGCCTTCCTCGTGCTCGTGCGGCTCTTCGGCGCCCGGGTGCTCTCAGGGATGGGGACCTTCGACGTCGTCGTGGCCATCACCATCGGGGCCGTGGTCGGACGCCTGATCCTCGGCGACCCACCGTCGCTGGCCGCGGGCGTGATCGGGCTGACCTGCCTCTTCCTGCTGGAGGCCCTGCTCGGCGAGGCCCGCCGGACCACCCGGGGCAACCACGTCGTCAACGCCGGTGCCGTCGTCGTCATGGCCGGCGACCAGATCCTCACCGAGAACCTGCGTGCCGCCCACGTGACCAACGCCGAGCTGCGCGCCGCACTTCGGCAGGCGGGCGTGCGCGGCCGGGACGAGGTCGCCTGCGCGGTCTTCGAGTCCACCGGGAGGATCAGCGTGCTGCGCCGGGGGCGGCCGATCAACCCGCGCCTGCTCGTGGGTGTCCGCGACGCGGACCGGGTCCCGGAGGAGCTGCTGGGCCGATGACCACACTCGCGGACGTCGTGGTGGCCACCCTCGACCCGTACAGCGGCGAGGAGATCCTGCCGGTGCGCAGGCACGGCTTCAAGCTCCTCGGCGCGGCCGCGCTCCACGACCTGCTGGAGCGTGGCCGACTGGGACGCACCGGCGAGGGGAACAGGTCCCGGGTCGTCCTGCTCGACCCCTCGCCCGTCGCCGAGCCCTCCCTGGAGCGCTGCCTCGACGCCGTACGAGGGCACCGGGAGCAGACGCCGCGCAACGCCATCCTGCGCCTGGGCGGAGGGGTCAAGCTGCGCGAGCGCATCCACGACGGCCTTGCCGCCGAGGGCGTGATCGGCCCACGGGAGAAGGCGGGCCTCCTCGGTAGTCGGTACCGCGTCCAGCACCCCGACCACCAGTATGCGCTCGTCGGCAGGCTGCACGCCATGCTCCTCGGCGGCCGGACCCCCGACGAGCCGACCCGCCGCCTGGCGGCACTGCTGACGGTCGGCGAGACCCTGGAGGTCGGCCACTTGCTCGACATCGTCCTGGACTGGCCGGGAGCGGGCACTCCCCTGACGGGCTCGGATCGCGGCGCCGCGCGGGAGCGGGCCGTCGAGGTCGGCCGAGCGGCCATCGCCCAGGACTGGGTCGCGCTGACCGCGGTGCGCGCCATCACGCTGCCCCGGCAGCTGACCCGGGTCGGCGCCCTGCTGGGCGTCGCCGAGGCCGCCATCCCCGAGTAGGCCGGGCGCCCCGGCCGCCGCGGGGCGATGTGGACTCACCGAGGACTCGTCGGCGAGTCGACCGACCTCCACCCGATCACGAAAGTCCTGAGCCGCGCCACCGTGCAGACGGTGGCGCGGCTCAGGACAACTGGCGGTGGCGGTGGGATTTGAACCCACGGTGGGCGTCAACCCACAAACGCTTTCGAGGCGTTCTCCTTAGGCCGCTCGGACACGCCACCGCGCAGAACTGTACAAGGTCGAGCCCCTCGCGCCCGAATCGTCACGGGCGGCGCCCGGCGAAGAAGTCCTGCAGCAGCCGGGTCGACTCCTCCCCGCGCACGCCGCCGACGACCTCGGCCCGGTGGACCGAGCGGCGGTCGCGGGGGATGTCCCACACCGAGCCGCAGGCGCCCATCTTCGGGTCCCACGCACCGAGCACCACGCGGGGGACGCGCGTGAGCACGACCGCGCCGGCGCACATCGGGCAGGGCTCCAGGGTGACCACGAGGGTGCAGCCGGGCAGGCGCCACTCCCCCTTCGCCGCCGCCGCGGCACGCAGGGCGAGCATCTCCGCGTGGCCGGTGGGGTCCCCGTCCCGCTCGCGGGTGTTCCTCCCTTCGCCCACCACCTCCCCGTTGGCGTCCACGACGACGGCGCCGACGGGGATGTCCCCGTCGGCGGCAGCCTCCCCGGCGAGGGCCAGGGCACGGTCCATCCACGCCTCCTCGGCGGGCCGCGCGGGACGGGTGAGGTCAGGAGTCACCCGGACAGTCTCACGCACGGTAGTTTCGGGCGCATGCGCGTCACCGTTCCGGACCACCCGCTCATCGCCCACAAGCTGACGTACCTGCGCAAGAAGGACACCGACAGCCCGACCTTCCGGCGACTGGCGGACGAGCTGGTCACCCTCCTGGCCTACGAGGCCACGCGTGAGGTGCGGTGCGAGCTCTTCGACATCGAGACCCCGGTCGCCGGGACCACGGGGATGAAGCTGTCCACCCCGAAGCCGCTCGTCGTCCCGATCCTGCGTGCCGGCCTCGGGATGCTCGAGGGGATGGTCCGGCTGCTGCCGACGGCCGAGGTGGGCTTCCTCGGGATGCTGCGCAACGAGGAGACCCTCGAGGCCGTCACCTACGCCAACCGGCTGCCCGACGACCTCTCCGGCCGGCAGTGCTACGTCATCGACCCGATGCTCGCCACGGGCGGCACGCTCGCCATGGCGATCCACTACCTCGTCGAGCGCGGCGCCGACGACATCACCGCGGTGACGCTGATCTCGGCGCCGGAGGGCATCGAGACCCTGGAGCGGGAGCTCGGCGGCCTCGACGTGCCGATCCGGCTGGTCACCGGCGCGGTCGACGAGCGACTGGACGAGAACGGCTACATCGTCCCCGGTCTCGGTGACGCCGGTGACCGGATGTACGGCATCGTCTGAGCGCCACGCCCGACGCCGGCGAAGGCAGCGTCCCACCCGTCACATCTGCAACACTGATTGCCGTCCCGCGTCCACCCGGACGCACCAGGACCGACCGAGGACGACGGAGAAAGACACGCATGAGCACGCCACCGATCAAGAAGATCGTCCTCTGGCTGGTCGCGATCTTCCTGCTGTACGCCATCCTCACGTCCCCGACCGACGCGGCCGCGATGGTCGGCTCCGCGTGGGACGTCATCATGAACGGCGTGGGCAACATCGGTCGGTTCTTCGACACCCTCCTCGCCAGGTAACGCGATGAACCAGCCCGTCGAGCACAAGGGCCTGCGGCGGTACCTGCTCGGCGGCGAGAACCCCGTGGCCGAGATCCGGTACCACGGGATCGTGCTCCTCAAGCCGGCACTGCTGCTCCTGCTCGCCACCCTGCTGGTCCTCTGGATCGACCTGTCCGTCAGCGACGCCGCCGTGCCGGCCCTGAAGTGGGTCTGGCTGGTCTGGCTCGGCGTCCTCGGCTGGGCCGCGTGGCAGTGGATCGAGTGGCGGCACACCCGGGTCGTGGCGACCGACCGGCGGATCGTGCTCTTCGAGGGCTGGATCAACCACAAGGTCTCGATGATGCCCCTGAAGAAGGTCACCGACATGGGCTACGAGCGCTCGCTGCTCGGGCGCCTCCTCGGCTACGGGACCTTCGTCCTCGAGAGCGCCGGGCAGGACCAGGCCCTCTCCAAGATCAGCTACGTCCCCGCACCCGACGAGAACTACCGCGCGATCTGCGCCGTGGTCTTCGGCGTCTCCGACGAGCCCGAGGAGGACGTCGACCGAGACGACGAGGATCCGGCCTGGGAGACCTCGGAGGACGACGCGGCCCGCCTCGGGGGCGTCGAGGGCGTCCACGTCGGCCTCGACCAGCGACCCCGGGGCGACTCGATCTACCGCAGCGCCGACCGGAACCGCGGCCGCGAGGGCGACACCGGCGAGCTCCCGCCCTACGACCCGTTCTCGTACTGACCGAGGAACCGCTCGGCGCGCGTCGCACGGCGCACCCGGGTCCATGACGCGGCCACGGCACGACGTGGGGAGGCGGCCACCTGTCGGTGACCGCCTCCCCTCGTGTCGCTTCGCGCTGCGAGGCGTGAGCCCGCGAGCGGGGATCCGCCCGGTCAGATCTCCTTGAGGATCTCCCCGACCCTGTCCTTGGCGTCGCCGAAGAGCATCTGGGTGTTCTCCCGGAAGAAGAGCGGGTTCTGCACCCCGGCGTAGCCGGTGGCCATGGAGCGCTTGAAGACCACGACCTCGCTCGCGTTCCAGACCTCGAGGACGGGCATGCCCGCGATGGGGCTGGACGGGTCCTCGGACGCGGCCGGGTTGACGGTGTCGTTGGCGCCGATGACCAGCACGACGTCGGTCTCGGGGAAGTCCTCGTTGATCTCGTCCATCTCCAGGACGATGTCGTAGGGGACCTTCGCCTCGGCCAGCAGGACGTTCATGTGGCCCGGCAGCCGGCCGGCGACGGGGTGGATGGCGAACCGCACGTCGACCCCCTTCGCCCGCAGGCGCTCGGTCAGGTCCGCGACCGGGTACTGCGCCTGGGCCACGGCCATCCCGTAGCCGGGCGCGATGACGACCGAGCCGGCGTTCGCGAGCATGTCCGCGACCGCCGCGACGTTGGTCTCCCGGTGCTCGCCCTGCTCCTCGTCCCCGCCGGAGGTCGGCGCGTCGGAACCGAAGCCACCGGCGATGACCGAGATGAAGGACCGGTTCATCGCCTGGCACATGATGTAGGACAGGAAGGCACCCGAGGAGCCGACGAGGGCACCGGTGACGATCAGCAGGTCGTTGGCCAGCATGAAACCGGCCGCGGCCGCGGCCCATCCCGAGTAGCTGTTGAGCATCGAGATCACGACCGGCATGTCACCGCCGCCGATCGAGGCGACCAGGTGCCACCCGAAGGCCAGCGCGATCACCGTCATGATCCCCAGCGGCAGCAGCGACGGGGAGGCGACGAACCACACGCCGAGCCCGACCGAGACCAGGATCGCGGCCAGGTTCATCCAGTGCCGGGCCGGCAGCACCAACGGCGCCGACTTCATCTTCGCCGACAGCTTCAGGTAGGCCACGATCGACCCGGTGAAGGTCAGCGCACCGATGAAGACACCGATGAAGACCTCGCCCTGGTGGATGCCCACCATGTCCATCTGCTCCAGCCGGGCGTGCTCGGCCACGGCATCGGCACTGTCCCCGTGGGCGGAGAGGAAGGAGTTGTACCCGACCAGGACCGCGGCCAGACCCACGAAGGAGTGCATCATCGCGATCAGCTCGGGCATCCCGGTCATCTCGACCCGGTTGGCGATCCGGACACCGATGGCCCCACCGATCGCCATGACGACCACGAGCAGACCGAGGCCCCACTTGCCCGCGTCGGCGGCATCACCGGGACCGGAGTAGACCCCGTCGATGACCAACGCGATCGTGGCCACCAGCGCGATGACCATCCCGGCCATCCCGAACCAGTTGCCGTGCTTGGCCGACTCGTGCTTGCTCAGCCCCGCGAGGCTGAGGATGAACAACAGTGCCGCGACGATGTATGCGGCGGTGACGACTGTGGAGAGCACGACTCAGCCCTTCCTGAACATGTTGAGCATCCGGTTCGTCACGGTGAAACCACCGAAGACGTTGATGCTGGCGAAGAGGACCGCGGCCGCGGCGACGACCTGGATGGCCAGGTGCGAGGAGGTCACCTGCAGCAGGGCACCGACCACGATGATCCCCGAGATGGCATTCGTCACCGACATCAACGGCGTGTGCAACGAGTGCGCCACGTTCCCGATCACGTAGAACCCGATCACCACCGCCAACGCGAACACGATGAAGTGGGACAGGAACGCCGTCGGCAGGAACGCCGCGGCGACGAGGAACAGCGCCGCAGCGCCACCGATCAACCAGAACTTCCGATTCGGGTCCACCGGCTTCTTCGGCTCCGGCTCCGGCGCGGGCTCCTTCGCCGGCGCCGGGGTCGCCGCCGACACCTGCACCGGGGGCGGCGGCCACAGCAGCTCCTCCCCCTTCGTCACCGTCATCCCCCGCTGGACCTGGTCCTCCAGGTCGAGGACGAGCTCGCCGTCCTTGCCCGGGGTCAGGAGCTTCATCAGGTTCACGATGTTCGTCCCGTACAGCTGGCTGGCCTGCATCGGCAGCCGCCCCGCGAGATCGGTGTACCCGATGATCTTCACGCCGTTCTCGGTCACGACCAGCTCATCGGCCACCGACCCGGCGACATTGCCGCCCGAACCGGCGGCCATGTCCACCACGACCGACCCCGGCTTCATCGAGGCCACCATCTCCTCGGTGATCAACCGGGGAGCCGGCTTCCCCGGGATCAGAGCGGTCGTGATGATGATGTCCACGTCCTCGGCCTGCGCCGCATACAGCTCGGCCGCCTTGGCGTTGAAGTCATCACTGGCCTCCTTGGCATACCCGTCCGAGGAGACCTCCTGCTCGACGTCGACCTGCAGGAAGTCCGCCCCCATCGACTCCACCTGCTCGGCCACCTCCGGACGGATGTCGAAGGCCCGCACCACGGCGCCCAGGCTCCCCGCGGCACCGATCGCCGCCAGACCGGCCACACCGGCGCCACACACCAACACCTTCGCCGGTGGCACCTTGCCCGCAGCCGTCACCTGGCCGGTGAACAACCCACCGAACTCGTGCGCCGCCTCGACCACCGCCCGGTACCCCGCGATGTTCGCCATCGAGGACAGCACGTCCAGGGACTGCGCCCGCGAGATCCGCGGCACCGCGTCCATCGCCAGCGCCGTCACCCCCCGGGCACGCAGCGCCTCGACCTTCTCCTCGTTCAGCGCCGGCGCCAACAACGACGCCAGGACCGTCCCCGGCGCCAGGCCGGCGACCTCCTCGTCACTGGGCTCGTTCACCTTCGCGACGACGTCACACCCCCAGACGTCCGCCGACACCGTGGCACCGGCCTCGACGTACCCCGCGTCCGGGTACGCCGATGCCTCACCCGCGCCCGGCTCGACGACCACGTCGTAGCCCAGCTTGATCAGTTGCGCCACGGTCTTGGGAGTCGCAGCTACCCGCGTCTCTCCCTCTCTTGACTCCTTGGGCACCCCAAGTCGCATGAAAAACTCCTGAATCAGGGGTCGGTGTGGTTGGACCGCAACCTACGTCAGACCCCACCCCGGCGCCGACACATTGTGACGTGTCCAATGCCACTGGGCCACAACGTGAGACCGCTTGGACAGGAGGGGCCGGCCATGTGTTCCCGACGTGGCCAGATGAAGGAGGCCTCATCTCGGCCTCATGGTCACCTCACGTTGGCCCCCGATCGTGGAGGACGTGACCACGACAGACCGGCGACGCATCGCCTTCTACTCCCACGACACCCAGGGCCTGGGCCACGTCCGCCGCAACATCGCCCTCGCCGGGGCGATCGTGGCTGCGGACCCCGACACCGATGTGCTCCTGCTCACCGGGGCCCCGCAGGCCACGGCGTTGCCGTTGCCGCCGAACACCGAGGTCGTCACCATCCCGGGCGTCGCCAAGGACGAGGGCGGCGGCTACTCGGCGGCCACCTTCGCGATGGACCTGCCCGCGCTGCTCTCGCTGCGCGCAAGCCTGCTGACGACGGCATTGACCGCCTTCCGCCCGGACGTCGTGGTCGTGGACAAGGTCGCCCGCGGCCTGGATGGTGAGCTCGAGCCGGCGCTGCGGGCCCTGGCCGGGGTGCGGGGCCACACGAGCGGGCAGCGGCCCCGGCTCGTGCTCGGTCTGCGCGACGTCCTCGACGACCCGGCCACCGCTCGGCGCGAGTGGCGGGTCGACCGCACGAGCGAGGCCATCGAGGAGCACTACGATGCGGTCTGGGTCTACGGCGACCCCACCGTGCACGACCTGGTCGCCGCGAGCGGTCTGCCCGCAAGCGTGACCCGGAAGGTTCGCCACACGGGGTACCTGGCCACCGGTCGTGACGACGGACTGGTCCCGCCGCGCGATGAGCCCCGGCGCCGCCCGCTGCGACGTCCCTACGTGCTGTGCATGGTCGGTGGCGGCCAGGACGGCTGGGAGACGGCCCTGGCCTTCGCCCGTGCCCACTACCCGGAGGGGCACACCGGCGTCATCGTCACCGGCCCCTACATGCAGCCCTCGCTGCGTCGTCGACTGACCGACATCGCCCGCGAGCGCGACGACCTCGTCGTGCGCGACTTCGTCACCGACAGCACCACCCTGATCGGCCGGGCGGCGGCCGTCGTCACGATGGGCGGTTACAACACGGTCTGCGAGGTGCTCGCCACCGACGTTCCCGGCCTCGTGGTGCCGCGGGTGCGCCCGCGGCAGGAACAGCTCGTGCGGGCCCGTCGCCTGGCCGCGCTCGGTGCGCTCGACATGTGCCACCCCACGGAGGCGAGCGCCCCGGCCCTCGGGCACTGGCTCGCCGCGGCGGTGAACCGGCCGCACACGCCCTTCGCCCGGCAGCGCCTCGCGCTCGACGGCCTGGCCCGCATCCCGAACGCCATCGCCGACCTCGTGCCGGCACCACACCTGACGGAGGTTGCCAGTTGATACCCGCACCAGGCCACGAGCCCCGCGTGGGCTACGTGCTCAAGATGTACCCCCGCTTCTCGGAGACCTTCATCGTCCACGAGATCCTCCAGCAGGAGGCCGCCGGCACCCAGGTGGAGATCTTCTCCCTGCGCCTGCCGATCGACGGCCGGTTCCACCAGGCGCTGGCCGACGTGCAGGCGCCGGTCACCTACCTGTCCCGCCAGCACCGGGTCGGGCTGTTCTGGTCCGCCCTCGGCGAGGCGGCCCGGGACGTGCCCACGATCGGCGAGCACCTGCCCGAGCTGCTCGCCGCGCCGGCGGACGAGGCGCTCGCCGCCGTCGAGGTCGCGGCCATGGTGCGGCGCCGGAGTCTGGAACACCTGCATGCGCACTTCGGGTCGATCGCCGCGAACGTCGCCCGGTTGGCGGCCCGCCTGAGCGGGGTCACCTACTCCTTCACGGCGCACGCGAAGGACATCTTCCACGAGGACGTCGACCCCGCCGCCCTCGCCGCCCGACTGCGCGAGGCGCACACCGTCGTGACCGTCAGCGACTTCAACCGGGAGTACCTGCGCAGCACCTACGGCAGCGACGCCGAGCGCGTGGTTCGGCTGTACAACAGCATCGACCTGGCCGCCTTCCCCTTCGCGCCGAAGGGGGCGACCGCCGGCCCCGCACGGGTGGCTGCCGTGGGGCGCCTCGTGGAGAAGAAGGGCTTCGCGGACCTGTTGACCGCCACCGCCGAGCTCGTGGCCCGGGGGCATGAGCTGCACGTGGACCTCGTGGGCACCGGCCCCCTCGAGGGGGAGCTGCGCGACCACGTCGCCCGGCTCGGCCTGGAGTCGGTCGTGTCCATGCACGGCGCCCTCCCGCAGTCCGCCGTCCGCGAGATCGTCACCGCCGCGGACGTCTTCGTCGCCCCCTGTGTCGTCGGCGCCGACGGCAACCGCGACGGGCTCCCCACCGTGCTGCTCGAAGCACTCGCCCTGGGGACCCCGGCCGTGGCCACCCCGGTCACCGGGATCCCGGAGATCGTCCGGCACGGGGAGACCGGTCTGCTCGTGCCGGAGGCCCACCCCTCGGCCCTCGCTGCCGCGATCCACCGCACCCTGGCGGATCCGGACGCCGCGGCCGGCCGCGCCCGCGCCGCACGAGAGCTGCTCGAGGCCGACTTCGACCTGCGCGAGCACGCGCGGGAGCTGCAGACGATCTTCCGGGCTGCCGTCGCCGAGGGCACCGCCGCGAGGACGGGGGCCGCGGCATGAGTCGCGTCGTCTACGTCAGCACCGACCCCGGTGTGCCGGTCTTCGGCCGCAAGGGCGCATCCGTGCACGTCCAGTCGCTCGTGCGTGAGCTGGTGCGAAGGGGGCACGAGGTGCACCTGGTCACCGCCCGGGTGGGCGGGCGGACCCCGCGCGGGCTGGAGGACGTCGTCGTCCACGAGCTCGCCCCCGTCACCGGGGCCGACGGGGCCGAGCGGGAGGCCTCCGCGCGCATCAGCGCCGAGTCGGTCCTCGAGGTCCTGGACGGGCTCCGGGAGGTCGGCGGGCCGGACCTGGTGATGGAGCGCTACGCCCTCTGGTCCGACGCGACGATGCGCTGGTGTGCCGAGCAGGGCGTACCGAGCGTGCTCGAGGTCAATGCGCCACTCATCGACGAGCAGGCGGAGCACCGGGTGCTCGCCGACCGCGACCGGGCCGAGTCGATCGCCGAGCGGGCCTTCGGCGCGGCGACGTCGATCGTCTGCGTCACGCCGGCGGTTGCCGACTGGGTGGCCGCCCGGGTGTCGGACGACCGGCACGTGCACGTCGTGGCCAACGGCGTGGACACCCGGCGCGTCCGACCGCTCGAGGTCCCTGCGGCGCCACCCGCCGGGGAGTTCACGGTCGGCTTCGTCGGCACCCTCAAGCCCTGGCACGGGGTGGAGGTGCTCGTGCGGGCCTTCGCCCGGCTCGCCGACACCGTCACCGGCGCACGCCTGCGCGTCGTCGGGGACGGCCCGCAGCGCGAAGTGATCCGGACACTCGTCGCCGACCTCGGAATCGGGGACCGGGTCGACCTCGTCGGGCCCGTCGACCCCGAGGAGATGCCCCGTCAGCTCGCCGCCATGGACGTCGCGGTCGCGCCCTACCCGGAGCTGGCCGACTTCTACTTCTCGCCACTGAAGATCTACGAGTACCTGGCCGCCGGCCTACCGGTCGTGGCCAGCGCCATCGGGGAGGTGCCGGAGCTGCTGGACGACGGCGACCTCGGGATCCTCGTCACCCCCGGCTCGGTGGCGGAGCTCGCGGCCGTCCTGGCCGGCCTGGCGAGCGAGCCGGCCATCCGGGAGGACCTGGGGCGCAGCGCCCGCCGCGCGGCGGTGGAGCGTCACGACTGGAGCTGCGTGCTCGACCGGATCCTCGCCACCGTGCCGGAGCCCACCACCACGCTCGCCGACGAGCTGCTCGGACGGATCGCATGAGCGCCCTCCCCCGCCCGCGCCCCAAGCCCACCTCGATCCGCGAGGCGATGCCCGGGCTGCGACGGCTGGTGCCCCACCTGCGCGGGCACATGCGCTCCCAGCGGGTGCTGGTCGGTGGCGGCCTGACCGCGATGTTCCTCGAGGTGGCGATGCGCCTGCTCGAGCCCTGGCCGTTGAAGTTCGTCATCGACGGCGTCATCGGCAGCCTCGGGGCCGACATCGCCACCGGCGCCCCGCAGGACCTCCAGCAGGTGCTCGCCCTCGCCTGCCTCGGCCTGCTCGCCGTCGTCGGGCTGCGCGCGGTGGCCAGCTACGCGATGACGATCTGCTTCGCGCTGGCCGGCAACCGGCTGCTGACCTCCGTGCGCGCCGACGCCTTCGCCCACCTGCAGCGGCTCTCGCTGGACTTCCACGACCGCGCCCGCACGGGCGACCTCGTCCAACGGCTGACGTCCGACGTGGGCCGGCTCAAGGAGGTCGCGGTCACCGCGGCGCTGCCGCTCTTCGGCAACGTCGTCACGCTCGCGGTCATGCTCGTCGTGGTCTTCTTCCTCGACTGGCAGCTCGCGCTGTGCATGATCGTCGTCTTCCCCGTCTTCCTGCTCACCGGACGGAGCGTCACGAGCCGGATCCACACGGTCTCGCGCAAGCAGCGCAAGGCCGAGGGACACCTGGCCACGCTGGCCACGGAGACCCTCGGGTCGATGCCGGTCGTGCAGGCCTACACCCTCGAGGAGGAGATGCAGCAGCGCTTCGCCTCGAACAACCTCAAGACCCTCAAGGACGGGGTCAAGGCCAAGAAGCTCTCCGCCGGCCTGGAACGCAGCACCGACGTGCTCGTCGGCCTGGCCACCGCGCTGGTCCTGTGGGTCGGTGCCCAGCGGGTGCTCGCCGGGGCGCTGACCCCCGGTGAGCTGGTCGTCTTCATCACCTACCTCAAGGCGGCCTTCAAGCCCATGCGCGACCTGGCCAAGTACACCGGCCGCATCGCCCAGGCCGCCGCGTCAGCCGAGCGCGTGGTCGACCTGCTCGAGCAGGAGCCGAAGGTCCGCGACGCGTCCTGGGCCCGCCCGGGTCGCCGGCTGCGCGGGCACGTGGAGTTCGATGGCGTGTGGATGGGCTACGAGCCGGACCGCCCCGTCCTGCACGGCATCGATCTGCGGATCCACCCCGGCGAGCGGGTGGCCGTCATGGGCCCGTCCGGCGCGGGCAAGTCCAGCCTCGTCGGGCTGCTCACCCGCGCCCGGGACCCGCACAGCGGCTCGGTGCGGCTGGACGGCTTCGACCTGCGCGACCTGACGGTCCACGACGTGCGCACCCAGGTGGCGATGATCCTGCAGGAGAGCCTGCTCTTCGCGACGAGCATCCGGGACAACATCGCCATGGGCGCCCCCGGGGGCACCGACTCGGTCACGGACGAGCAGGTCGTGGCGGCGGCCCGGGTCGCGGACGCGCACGAGTTCATCACCCGGCTGCCGGAGGGCTACGACACCGTCGTCGCCGAGCGCGGCACCACCCTCTCCGGCGGGCAGCGCCAGCGCATCGCGATCGCCCGGGCCGTCATCCGGGACGCGCCCGTCGTCGTCCTCGACGAGGCCACCACCGGTCTGGACGCCGAGACGGAGGACGAGGTCGTCGCCGCCCTGGCCAGGCTGACCCGCGATCGCACGACGCTGATCATCACCCACGACCCGGAGGCCGCCCGAGGCGCCGACCGGCTGGTCTGGCTGGAGGACGGTCGGGTCGTGGACTCCGGGCGGCCCGGGGACGTGCTGGCCCGCCACGCCGAGGAGATCGACGAGGGAGGTGCCCTGCATGCGGTCGGTTGACGAGGCACACGCCCACCTCGTCGCCCGGGACCCCGACCTGCCCGCACTGGAGCAGCTCGTGGAGCCCGACCACCTGGCGACGCGCCTCGGCGTCCCGGTCACCCGCGGCTACCTGCGGTACAAACCCGGCACGAGTGCGATCGCCCTGCTGGACGTCGGTGGGCGCGCCGCCATCGGCCACGTCTGGGGCGCTGCCCGGGAGGAGAAGCGGGCCAAGGCACTGCGCGACCTCACCGATGAGCAGGTGCTGCTCGACTCCCCCTCGGAGCACCTGCTCGTGATCGACGCGATGGCCGACCGCGCCATCCCCGCCCTTCGCACCCACGTGCTCGGCGGCAGGCTGCAGGAGACGATGGTCCGGGCTATCGGCGAGCCCACCGCACTCGGGACGGCACGGACGCTGGCGCACAAGCCCGCCCGTCGGTGGGTCGGGCAGGTCAGAACCGCCTCCGGACGCGACGTCACCCTCCGCGTGTACCCGAGGCAGGAGCTGCACGGACACCTCGACGCCCACGAGCTGATCCTCCGGCACGCGGCAGGTTCCCCCCTGCGGCTGCCCCGGCTGCTGGCCCACCACCGCCGGGGAGTGCTCGCCCTGGAGCACCTGCCCGGACGCACTCTCACGACCGACGTCGCGGACTCCCTCGTGTACCGGTTCGGGGAGTCACTGGGCACCCTCCACGCCGCGGGCACCACCGGCGGGACCGCCGGCTGCCCCGGGGTCGCGGGCACCGCGAGCCCGGCGATCGCGCGCGCCCTGCCCGAGGTCTTCCACGGCGCCGCCGCGGTGGCGAAGGGGGCGGCCGGCGCCCTTCGCCCGTCCCCGGCCACGATCGTGCACGGCGACCTGTCGTTGGACCAGGTGGTCGAGTCCGACGGGCGGCTGGGCCTGATCGACCTCGACCGTGCTCGGATCGGCGTCCCTGCGGACGACCTGGCCGGGCTGCTCGCGCACGCGGCGCTGGACGTGCTGCTCGACGGTGCCGACCGGGAGCAGGCTCTCCGCGTGGCCGGGAGGATCGCCACCCCGCTGCTGGCCGGGCACGCGAGCACGTGGCGCGGCCGGGAGGACGGGGACCTCGCCCCACGGGTGGCGCTGTCGCTGCTGGCCCGTGCCGGCGAGCCCTTCGGCGCGGCCCACCCCGACTGGGTGCGGGTGACCCGGGACCTGCACGAGATCGCGCGGCGGCTCGTGGCACGTGAGGCGGTGACGGCGTGAACGGCGTGCTGACCGAGGTCCTGGCGACCGCCGGTGCCAGCGGACACACCCTGCTGCGGGCCCACCCCCGCGCCGACCGGCTGCACCTGGAGATGGCCGACCACCGTGGCCGACGGGTCATCGGGCAGTGGCTGCCGGACGCCACGCTCGCCCGTGAGGTCACCCGCGGCACCGAGGAGGCGGCCCCGGGGCTGGCCCGGTTGCACGACCGCCACCTGCTGGTCCAGCGCGCCGGTGCCGACCGGCGCCTGACGGTGCTGCCCGAGCTCGTGGCACGCGGTGGCGACCTGGTCGTCCACCGCCCCGAGCGCCGCGCCGTGGTGCGCACCACGGACGACGGGCGACCGAGGTACACGAAGGTGGTGCGTCCGAGGCGGACTGCGGACCTGGTGCGGCGGATGGGCACCGCCACCCGCGTGCCCGGCCTGCGGGTGCCCCACGTCGTCGCGGCGGACGAGGCGGACGGGACCGTCGGGCTGAGCACGCTGCCCGGACGGCCGCTGCACGACCTGCTCGCCGAGCCCGGCGGGCCGGGGACGGAGGCCGCCCGCATCGTCGGGGAGACGGTGCTGCGGCTGCACTCCGGTCTCGAGACCGCCGGGCCCGCCGTCGCCGGCCACGACCTGGACGACGAGGTACGCGCGACCCGCGCGCTCATCGACCTCGCCCGAGCCCACCGGGTGGTCCCGGCGACGGCGGCCGCCGACCTGGACCGCGCACTCGTGCGCGCCGCCGGGCAGGTCGCGGCCGCCGGCCCGATGCCCCGGGCGCTGCTGCACCGTGACCTGCACGACAAGCAGCTGCTCGTCGACGTGGACGAGGTCGGGGTGCTCGACGTGGACATGCTCGCGGCGGGTGACCCCGCCCTGGACCTCGGCAACCTGCTGGCCCATCTGGACCTGCGGGTCGCCCAGGGGTGGACGAGCCGGACCGTCGCGGCGGAGGTCGAGGAGGCGGTCCTCGCCGGGTACGGTCCCGGGCCGCGCCTCGCCACGGCGACCGACGGCTACCGGGCACTCACGACCGTCCGGCTGCGGGCCCTCTACGCCTTCCGTCCGGCCGACCTCCCACACGGCCCGCTGCCCCGCTCCTGAACGAGATCCCCGGGGTCGGCTGCGCCGAGCCGACGGGGGCACCTCAGCGGGTGAGCCGATCGAGCACCGCGGTCAGCAGGGACTCCCGCAGCGGCGGGGGAACGACGTCGAGCAGGGCGTTGATCTCGGCCATGCGCTCCGGGACCGTCACCCGACCCGAGTCGCCCGCCAGCCCGGCGACGGCCAGCAGCCCGTCGAGGGCGGCGTCGTCGAGCGTCGCCGCGTCCAGTTGCCCCGCAGCGGCGGCCAGCTGCGGGTCGACGTGGACCGGCCCCCTTCGCACCGCCTCCGCGGTCGCCTCGGTGAGCGCGGAGGCGAGCTCACCCACGCGGCTCGCGGTGGCGGCGCACAGCGACAGGTGCACGGTCGCGGGGTGCCCGGCGAAGGACATCTGCGGCTGGACCAGCCAGCCGCGGGCGCCCATCTCGTCGGCGACCGTGAAGACGTCGCAGCGCTCGTCCGTCGTGAGCGCGAGCAGCGTGGAGTCGGGTGGGACGACGACGCGCAGCCCGTCGATCTCCTCCACCGCGGCGGCCACCTCGAGCGTCGCGGTGCGCGCCCGGGCGGCCAGGCCCCGGTATCCGTCGAGGCCGATGGCGCGGGCGACCGCCCACGCGGCGGCGAGGGGGCCGCCGGACTTCGTCGACTGCAGGGTCGTGTTGAGCACCGTGTACCCGGGCCAGTCCGCGCAGGCATAGAAGTGACCGCGACGCAGACCCGGGTCCCGGTGGAGCAGGAGCGAGATGCCCTTGGGCGTGTACGCGTACTTGTGCAGGTCCACCGAGACGCTCGTGACGCCGTCGAGGGCGAAGTTCCACGGCGTCACCTCCTCGAGGAAGGGCAGCACCCACCCACCGATGCAGGCATCGACGTGGCAACGGATCCCCCGCGCGGCGGCGAGCGCCGCGACCTCCTGCACCGGGTCGATGACCCCGTGCGCGTACGACGGGGCGGAGACCACGAGCAGCACCGTCGCGTCGGTGATGACGGCGGCCATCGCCTCGGGGTCGGCCCGGAAGGTCCGCGGGTCCACGGGGACGGTGACGACCTCGACGCCGAGGAGGTGGCCGGCCTTGTGCACGGCCGCGTGGACGGTCTCGGGGACGACGACCTGCGGGCGGGTGACGTGCGGGGCGCCCTCGCGCGCGGCGAGCACGGCGAGGACCAGCGACTCGGTGCCACCGGAGGTCGCGACTCCCACCGCACTCGCCGGAGCGTCGAGGAGGTCGCGTGCCAGCCCCACGAGGTCGGACTCCATCGCGGCGAGTGACGGGAACGCCGTCGGGTCGAGGCCGTTCGTGGCAGCGAAGGAGGTCAGCGCCTCGCGACCGATCTCGTCGGCGGCGGCGATCCCCGAGTCGTAGACGTAGCTGAGCGTGCGGCCACCATGGGTGGGAAGGTCCCCCGCCCGCAGGTCCGCCAACGCGGTCCGGACCTCCTCGGCCCCGGCGGGGCGGCTCCATTCGATCGGGGTCATGACAGGTCCTTCCCGGCCGCGGCGACGGCGGCCTCGTCGATCCGGTAGTGGCGCAGGAGCAGCAGCGAGGCGAGGAAGAGCAGGGCCGGCAGCACGCTGAACCCGAGGACGATCGCGGTCAACGCCGAGCCGGGCTGCTCCACCGCACCACTGGTCGAGGAGACGTAACCGCCGATCATGAGCACGAGCGCGTACACCCCCGGGCCGAAGGCGAGCCCGAGCGTCTCGACCGCCGTCCACACCCCGGTGTACACGCCGACGCGGTTCTCCCCCGTGCGGTCGGCGTCGACGGCGGCGGCATCGGGCAGCATCGCCAGCGGGAACATCTGCGTGCCCGCGTAGCCGACACCGACGAGCGTGATCGCGCCGGCGACTGCGATGAGCCCGTGGTCGCGCGCGAACCACACCAGCAGGGCGCCTGCGGCGAAGCACACGGTGGCCGCGGTGAATCCGGGCCGCTTGCCCGTGCGCGTGCCCACCCGCTCCCACAGCGGGGTGACCACGAGCGCCGGGGCGACGAAGGCGACGAAGAGGGCGGTCGAGGCACCCGGGCTCTCGATGACCCAGCGGGCGGTGTAGTCGACGCCCGCGAGCATGACACCGGTCGCCAGCGCCTGGATGGAGTAGGTCAGCATCAGCGCGCGGAAGTCGCGGGCGCGGGCGACGATGCGCAGCTGGTCACGCAGTGACCCGCTGGCGCTGACGTGCTCGACGGGGGCGACCCCCTTCGTCGCCCACCACGCCCCGACCGAGCCGAGCAGGATGAGCACGCCGACGAAGACCCCCACGGCGCGGTACCCCCAGGGGTGACCGAGCGCGTCCCGCAGCGCCGGGGACAGCCCACCCGAGGCGAGGATCGCGAGCGCGAGGACGACGACACGCCAGGTCATCAGGCGGGTGCGCTCCGTGTAGTCCCGCGTCAGCTCCGACGGCATCGCCACGTACGGCACCTGGAAGAAGGCATACGCGCTGGCGCAGGCGAGGAACAGCACGACCACCCAGGTGGCGGCGAGCCCCTGCGGCGCGGTCGGCCCGGCGAAGAGCAGCGCGAAGCAGATCGCCAGCACGATCCCGCCGCGCAGCAGGAACGGTCGCCGGCGCCCGTCCGGGTGGGTGCTGCGATCGGAGATGCGACCGGCGACCGGGTTGAGCAGCACGTCCCAGGCCTTGGGCAGCAGGACGACCAGTCCGGCGATCCCGGCGGCGATGCCCACGCGATCCGTGAGGTACGGCAGCAGAAGCAGCCCGGGCACGGTGGGGAAGGCGCCGGTGACCACCGACCCCAAGCCGTAGCCGCGCCGCACCCGCGCCGGCAACGCCGCCGGTGAGACCTCCATGGCGTGATGCTACTCACGAGTCATCCACATGTCGTCGACCTGCGATGAGGGTCCGGGCCGGGGTGAGATGATCACGCACATGCGCCAGATCCGCCAGAGCCTGAAGCTCAAGGACGTCCGCTACGACGTCCGGGGACCGATCCTCGAGGAGGCCAAGCGCCTCGAGGCCGAGGGCCACCAGATCCTCAAGCTGAACATCGGCAACACCGCCCCCTTCGGCTTCCAGGCACCCGAGGCGGTCGTCGCCGACGTGACGAGGCACCTCTCGGACGCCCAGGGGTACTGCGACAGCAAGGGCATCTACTCCGCCCGGACCGCGGTGGCGCAGTACTACCAGTCACGCGGCCTGCCCGCGACCACCGTCGAGGACGTGTGGATCGGCAACGGGGTCTCCGAGCTCATCACGATGGTGCTGCAGACCTTCGTCGACGACGGCAACGAGATCCTCGTGCCGGCCCCCGACTACCCGCTGTGGACGGGCGCGGTCTCGCTAGCCGGCGGCACCCCGGTGCACTACCGCTGCGACGAGGCCAACGCGTGGAACCCCGACCTGGCCGACATCGAGTCCCGGATCACCGAGAACACCCACGCCATCGTCATCATCAACCCGAACAACCCCACCGGCGCGGTGTACTCCTCGGAGACCGTCCGGGGGCTCATCGACATCGCCCGGCGCCACGACCTCGTCGTCATGGCCGACGAGATCTACGAGAAGATCATCTACGGCGACGCCGTGCACCACCACGCGGCCGCCTACGCCGGCGACGACGTGCTGTGCCTGACCTTCTCCGGGCTGTCCAAGGCCTACCGGGTCTGCGGGTACCGGGCCGGCTGGGTGATGGTCTCCGGGCCGAAGCACCTGGCCGAGGACTTCCTCGAGGGCCTGACCCTGCTGGCCAACATGCGGATGTGCTCCAACGTCCCTGCCCAGCACGCGATCCAGACCGCCCTGGGCGGCTACCAGTCGATCGACGAGCTCATCGTCCCCGGCGGGCGCTACCACGACCAGGCCAAGCTGGCCTCCCGGCTGCTGAACGAGATCCCCGGGGTCAGCTGCGTCGAGCCGAGGGGCGCGCTGTACTGCTTCCCCCGGCTGGATCCGCAGGTCTACCCCATCGAGGACGACGAGGCCTTCGTCATCGAGCTGTTGCGCGCGAAGAAGATCCTCGTCACCCACGGCACCGGCTTCAACTGGCCGGAGCCGGACCACTTCCGCCTCGTGGCGCTGCCCGACGAGGAAGTGCTCACCGAGGCGATCGGCCGGATCGCGGAGTTCCTGGAGGCCAAGCGCGCATGAGCGCCGAGGCCGCTCCGGAGCCCCCGGGCGAAGGGGGGACCCGCGCCGCGGTCATGGCCGGCGGAGCCCTCGGCACGGCCGGACGGTGGTTGCTCGGACTGGCCCTTCCCGCCGCCGGCCCCGGCTGGGGCTGGGCGACGCTCGCGGTCAACCTCAGCGGCGCCCTGGCCATGGGCATCCTCGTCGCGTGGCTCGCGACCCGGACGAGTTCTCCCCTGCTGCGGCCTTTCGCCGCGGTCGGGCTGCTCGGCGGCTGGACGACGTACTCGACCTTCGCGCTGGACGTCCACGCGATCGCCGGCGGAGGCAGTGCGCTCGCCGCGGTCGGCTACGTCCTCGCGACCCTGCTGCTCGGCGTCGGTGCCGCCCTGGCCGGGCTGCTCCTCGGTGAGCGGTGGTTCATCGTGAGCCCGTCGCTCGCGGACCAGTACGCGGACGAGGAGGAGCTGTGACCCTGCTGCTCGTCCTCGTCGGTGGCGCGCTCGGCGCGCTGGCCCGCCACGAGGCCACGACCCGCACGCGGGAGCGTGGCGCCACCGCGGCCGGGGCCACCATGGCGGTCAACCTGCTCGGCTCGCTCGTGCTCGGGCTCGTGGCCGGGGCAGTGCAGTCCGGCGCGCCGGACTGGCTCCTCCCCCTGCTGGGAGTCGGCTTCTGCGGCGCCTTCACGACCTTCTCCAGCCACGCCGTCGAGGTGGCGGCGGCGATCCAGGAGCAGCGGGCGCGTCATGCCCTCGCCGACCTCGGCCTCAGCCTGGTGCTCGGCGTGGCACTGGCCGCCCTCGGCTGGTGGATCGCCGCCTGACGGGAGCGTCTTCTCCAGACCACGACGCCGCCGGGGCGAGGTCCGTGGGCCGAAGACGCTTGCACGTCCTAGGATTGCCGCATGACCGACCGCGACCCGATCGCCGCAGCGCACGAGCAGTGGGTGGACCACGGCTGGTCCGACGCGGCCGACGGGATGGCGCTGGTGACCTCCCTGACGCGGGCCCACCAGCTCCTCGTCGAGCGCATCGAGGACTCGCTGCGACCCCACGGCCTGACCTTCGCCCGCTTCGAGGTGCTACGGCTACTCGCCTTCAGTCGCCGCCGGTCGATGCCGATGAGCCGGCTCGGCTCCCTGCTGCAGGTGCACCCCACGAGCGTGAGCAGCGCCGTCGACCGCCTGGAGAAGCAGGGGCTCGTCGAGCGCCTACGCCTCGAGCGCGACCGACGGGTCGTCCTCGCCTCCATCACGACGAAGGGGGTCGAGGCCGTCGAGGCGGCCACCGCGGACCTGAACGCCCGGGTCTTCACCTCCCCCGGCCTCGCCCCGGACCAGGTGCGGTGCACCACGGAGCTGCTCACCTCCCTTCGCCAGGCCCACGGGGACACCGTGGCAACCCGGGCTCAAGCCTGAGGGTCACCGGCGGGGTCGGACCGGAAGCGCGCGTGGCCCGACTCAGGGAGCGCCCTTCGAAGCTCGCCCGCTGAGCGAACTCGCACCTCAGGAACCGGAACGAGCGACCAAGGGCCATGCGCCTTCCGGCCGAGCCCCGCCCACGGCGGCTGGCGAGTCATTACTTGGATGTCCTAGTATTGATCGGGTACCGATCCCCGATGACGAGGTTCCACCGATGGCAGCACCCGCCAAGCCCGACCTGCACGTGCCCACCAACCCGGTTCGTTTCGTGACCGCGTCCTCGCTCTTCGACGGGCACGACGCGAGCATCAACATCATGCGGCGGATCCTGCAGAGCCAGGGGGCCGAGGTCATCCACCTGGGGCACAACCGCTCGGTCCAGGAGGTCGTGGACACCGCCATCGACGAGGACGTCCAGGGCGTCGCCGTCTCCTCCTACCAGGGCGGGCACGTCGAGTACTTCGAGTACCTCACCCAGTTGCTCGCCGAGCACGGGATGGGACACGTCAAGGTCTTCGGCGGCGGCGGGGGCGTCATCGTGCCCGAGGAGATCGACCGGCTGCGCCAGGCCGGGGTCACGATCTTCTCCCCCGAGGACGGTCAGCGCCTCGGCCTGCCCGGGATGATCAACACCCTCATCGCGGGGTGCGACTACGACCTGTGGCAGGAGGCGCCGGTGGCCCTCGAGCCGGTGCTCTCCGGCGAGCGGGGTGCGGTCGCCCGGGCCATCAGCGGCGCGGAGCTCGGCCGGCTGGACGAGTCCTTCGTCAGCGGCATCCAGCAGGCGGCGGAGCGCTCCACGGCTCCCGTGCTCGGCCTGACCGGCACCGGCGGTTCGGGCAAGTCCTCGCTGACCGATGAGCTGATCCGCCGCTTCCGCGTGGACCAGCAGGACAAGCTGCGCATCGCCGTCATCGCCGTCGACCCGACCCGGCGCAAGGGCGGCGGGGCCCTCCTCGGGGACCGCATCCGGATGAACTCCCTCGGCCACGCCACGGCCGATGCCGGACCGATCCTCTTTCGCTCCGTCGCCACCCGAGGGGACCGCGAGATCCCGGACTCGCTGAGCACGGTCATCGACATCACCAAGGCCGCCGGCTTCGACCTGGTCATCGTCGAGACGCCCGGTATCGGGCAGGGCGACGCTGCCATCGTCCCCTTCGTCGACGTGCCGATGTACGTCATGACGCCGGAGTTCGGCGCGGCCAGCCAGCTGGAGAAGATCGACATGCTCGACTTCGCCGAGGTCGTGGCGATCAACAAGTTCGAGCGCCGCGGGGCCGCCGACGCGCTGCGCGACGTGGGCCGGCAGATGGTGCGCAACCGTGAGGCCTTCGGGAGCAAGCCGCAGGACATGCCGGTCTTCGGCACCTCGGCCGCGACCTTCAACGACGACGGCGTGACCGCCCTCTACCAGCACCTGCGCGGGCTGCTCACCGAGCACGGGCTGCAGGTCGGGGAGGGCCAGCTGCCCAGCGTCGACACGAGGTACTCCACCCGCTTCGACCAGGTCGTGCCCGCCACCCGTGTGCGCTACCTGTCCGAGATCACCGAGACGGTGCGCGGTTACCACGAGCGCACCGGGGTGCTGGCCGAACAGGCGCGCCGGGTCCAGCGCCTGGCCCTGGTCGACGACGAGCTCACCGCCGCCGGCAAGGACGGTCACGGGGTCGACGAGCTGCTGGACGCGGCCCGGGCCGAGCTGCCGACGGAGGTCGGGGAGAAGATCGAGCAGTGGCCCGCCGTCGTGGACTCCTACTCCGGTGAGGAGCAGGTCATCACGATCCGAGGCAAGGAGATCCACACCAAGCTGACCAAGGAGTCGCTCTCCGGCAACACGATCCCCCGGGTGGCGCTGCCGCGCTTCACCGACCACGGCGACCTCGTCACCTTCTGGCGCTCGGAGAACCTCCCCGGCTACTTCCCGTACACGGCCGGCGTCTTCCCCTTCAAGCGGGACAACGAGGACCCGGCCCGGATGTTCGCCGGCGAGGGAGACCCCTTCCGCACCAACCGGCGATTCAAGTTGCTCTCCGAGGGTCAGCCCGCCACTCGCCTGTCCACGGCCTTCGACTCGGTGACCCTCTACGGGCGCGACCCGGGCGAGCGCCCGGACATCTACGGCAAGGTCGGCACCTCGGGCGTCTCGGTCGCGACCCTGGACGACATGAAGGCCCTCTACGACGGGTTCGACCTGGTCTCCCCGACCACGAGCGTCTCGATGACGATCAACGGGCCGGCACCGACGATCCTCGCCTTCTTCCTCAACACCGCCATGGACCAGCAGGTCGACCTCTTCCGCGAGCGCGAAGGGAGGGAGCCCTCCGCCGAGGAGGCGCAGGAGCTGCGCGCCCACGCGCTGGCCAACGTGCGCGGCACCGTCCAGGCGGACATCCTCAAGGAGGACCAGGGGCAGAACACCTGCCTCTTCTCCACCGAGTTCTCGCTGCGGATGATGGCCGACATCCAGGAATGGTTCATCGAGCAGGGGGTGCGCAACTTCTACTCCGTGAGCATCTCCGGGTATCACATCGCCGAGGCCGGGGCGAACCCGATCAGCCAGCTCGCCTTCACCCTCGCCAACGGCTTCACCTACGTCGAGGCCTATCTCGCTCGCGGGATGGACATCAACGACTTCGCGCCGAACCTCTCCTTCTTCTTCTCCTCCGGCATGGACCCCGAGTACTCGGTCCTGGGCCGGGTGGCCCGCCGGATCTGGGCGGTGACGATGCGGGAGAAGTACGGCGCCAACGAGCGCGCCCAGAAGCTGAAGTACCACATCCAGACCTCTGGTCGGTCGCTGCACGCCCAGGAGATGGACTTCAACGACATCCGCACCACACTGCAGGCCCTCAACGCGCTCTACGACAACGCGAACAGCCTGCACACCAACGCCTACGACGAGGCGGTCACCACGCCCTCGACCGAGTCGGTGCGTCGAGCCCTGGCCATCCAGCTGATCATCAGCAAGGAGTGGGGCCTGTCGATGAACGAGAACCCGCTGCAGGGATCCTTCATCATCGACGAACTGACCGACCTCGTCGAGGAGGCCGTCCTGGCCGAGTTCGACCGGATCAACGACCGCGGCGGCGTGCTCGGCGCGATGGAGACCGGCTACCAGCGCGGGCGCATCCAGGACGAGTCCCTCGTCTACGAGCACGGCAAGCACGACGGTTCGCTGCCGATCGTCGGCGTCAACACCTTCCTGCGCCCCGACGGGGACAAGGGTGAGCCGGAGGAGATCGAGCTGGCCCGCGCGACCGAGTCCGAGAAGCGCTCCCAGCTGGACCGGGTGCACACCTTCCAGGAGGCCCACCGGGACGAGGCCGAGCAGGCCATCGCCCGGCTGAAGGAGGCCGCCACCGGCGACGAGAACGTCTTCGCCGTCCTCATGGACGCCGCGCGCGTCTGCTCCCTGCAGCAGGTGACCGAGGCCTTCTTCGAGGTGGGTGGCCAGTACCGACGCAACGTGTGAGCGTCGCTAGCGTGGACTCCATGAGCACCAGGACACGCTGGCCCGCGCGGGTCTACGCCGAAGGGGAGGAACCGGACTACCGCTTCTCCCTGGCCAACGAACGGACCTTCCTCGCGTGGCTGCGGACCGGGCTGGCGCTCATCGCCGCAGGGGTCGCGGTCGACTTCGTCGACCTCGACGTCGGCGACTTCACCACCCGCGTGCTGTCCCTGGTGCTGCTGGGACTCGGGGCACTCAGTGCGGTCTTCGCCTGGGTGCGCTGGTCCGGCGGCGAGCGGGCGATCCGGCTCCACCAACCGTTGCCCGCCATGGGGGTCGGAGCCGCCGTGGTCGTCGCGGCCCTGTTGGTGGTGGCCGGGGTCCTCGTGGCCGCGGCGGTGCTCCCGTGAGTGACGGTGGCGCTCCCGTGGCCGGGCCGGCCCACACTCCTCCGCCGGGCTTCCAGCCCGAGCGCACCGTCCTGGCCTGGCAACGGACCGCGCTCGCCTGCGCGGCCGGCGCCGCACTGATCGCCCGGCACACCGCCACGGTGCTCGGACCGATCGTCCTCGTGATCTTCACCGCGACCCTCGCCCTGTCGGTGGTCGCCTTCGTCCTGGGTCGCCACCGCTACGAGATCGCGGCCGACGAGCCCTCGCGCCGTCGGGACGGGCGCGCCCCCGCCGCGCTCGCCTTCGCGGTCCTCGCCCTGGCCATGACCGAGCTGCTCTCCCTCACCCTCCAGGAGGTGCCGTGATGCAGGACGATCTGTCCGCCCCCGTCGAGATGACCGCTCCCCCGCGCCGTGTGGTCTCGCTGGTCCCCAGCCTGACCGAGGCGATCGTCGAGACCTGCCCGGACGTGCTCGTCGGCGCCACCGACTGGTGCACCCACCCGGCCGACCTCGACGTGGCCCGGGTGCGGGGGACGAAGAATCCGAACCTGTCTGCGATCGCCGATCTCTCCCCCGACCTCGTCGTGGCCAACAAGGAGGAGAACCGCGAGCTCGACGTGCGCCGGATGCGCGAGCGGGGCATCGACGTCTGGGTGACCGACATCGAGGACGTCCCCTCGGCGCTGACCTCGATGCGACGCCTCTTCACCGAGGCCCTCGACGTCGCCGTACCCGACTGGCTCGAGCGGGCGCAAGAGCTCTGGGGCACACCGGCCCCCACCGACCGCGGCACCGTCGTGGTCCCGATCTGGCGCGACCCCTGGATGGCCGTCGGGCCGCGGACCTACACCACCGACCTCCTCACCCGCCTCGGCTGGGCCAACGTGCTGGCCGGCGCCGACGCCGACCCCGAGAAGCGCTACCCGCACGTCGACCTCGCCGACATCGACCAAGAGGGCATCGACCTGGCCCTCCTACCCGACGAACCCTACGAATTCACCCCCGAGGACGGGCCCGAAGCCTTCACCCACGTGCCCACCCGACTGATCAGCGGACGCCTGCTCACCTGGTACGGACCCGCGATGGTGGAGGCTCACGAGGCGCTGCGAGCCCGGTGAGCGGGTAGGCCCCTTCGAGGTTTGTCGCAGAGCTCCTCATACCTCAGGGACCACCGGTCGCTGGGGCGCGCAGGCCGCCCCGCGGCCGAAGCCTCCAAGCGCCGACCAGGCCATCCCGTGAGTCGCCTCCCTTCGAGGCTCGCTTGCTACGCAAGCTCACACCTCAGGGGGCCGGGGCACCATTCACACCTCAGGGGCCGGGGCTCACACCTCGGGGAGCGGGCACGCCGAAGGGGCCGACCACCGGCTGATGGTCGGCCCCTTCGTCCCGTATGTCGGCTCGACGTCAGTGGCGACCGTGGTGCCGGTGGCTGCCCACCGCGGCGGCGGCATCGATGATGCCGTCACCGTAGAAGCCGTTGAACCGCTTGCTGCCGGTGCACTGGGCGTTGTACGAGTCCGGGACCGGGTCCGGGTAGTCGAAGAGCCGGGGCTCCGGGCAGGCGGTGTCCTCGGCCGACTTCATCAGGATCCGCTCGGTCCGGTCAGCGTCGAGGCCGAAGCCCCGCCAGCCGCGCTGGTGGCCGTACCGGGAGACGATGAGCGCCGAGACGCCCGTCGCGTGCGGTGAGGCCATCGACGTGCCCTGGTAGTACTCGTAGTACCCGCACTCCTCCTGGCCCCGCACCTTCGTGCAGTCCTTGAAGACCGAGCCCTCCGCCTCGGGAGTGATGTTGCCGTCCTCGTCGACCGACCCCTCGGACTTGACGACGTTCTCCGGCACCGAGGAGAGGATCATGCTCGGTGGGTTCGGCTCACCGTCGGTGGCGTCGCTGTCGTAGGCATCGCCGCCGGGGGCGCTGACCTCGATCTGACCCGAGCGCAGGTCCGTCGTGTAGTTGGAGTAGTAGGCCTTGCGCTCCGAGGGGCCGACCGCGGAGACGCCGATGACGTCCTCGTGCTGCGTCGGCAGGTCCAGGCAGTTGGCCGGGTCGATGGTCCGGTCGTGCTCATTGCCCTCGGGGTAGTTCGGGCTGGAGCTGTCCGTACCGGGATTGGCCAGGTCGGTCGCGGCGTTGCCGAGAGCACCGACGAGGGTCACGTCCTTCTCGTGGGCGTAGTCCAGCGCCCGCGAGACCGACTCGATGATCATGTCCTGCTCGGCCGCCTCCTCGGGGCTGTCCTCGGGAGCACCACCGTGGCAGTAGTAGGCCCACGGATCGACGTAGAAGCTCATGTTCACCACGTCGATGCCCGCGTCCGCGGCGTAGGTCAGGGCGTTGACCGTCGGGCCGACGAAGAAGTAGCCCGCATCCTGGCCGGCGCGGATGTTGACGATCCCCACGTCCGGGGCCACACCGGAGACACCCATACCGTTCTTGGCCGCGGCGACGGTGCCGGCCACATGGGTCCCGTGGCCACCGTTGTCGACGTCAGCGGGATCGACACAACCGTCGTACTCGCACGGCCCGTCGATCTCGGGGATGTCGGTGACGAAGTTGCGCGAGAGCTTGTGGTCGAAGTTCGGCGCGATGTCCGGGTGGCTGGCGTCGACGCCCGTGTCGATGATGCCGACCTTGACCCGCTTGTCACCCGACTCGACCTTGTGCGCCCGCTGCGCGTTGATCATGTCCATGCCCCAGAGCTTCTTGTCCAGGGGGTCCGGCTTGTTCTTGCCGTGCCCGTGACCATGACCCTTGCCATGACCGTGCCCGTGGCCCTTGCCGTGACCATGGCCATGCCCGGGGCCCTTGCCGTGACCCTTCCCGAAGCCCGGGTAGCGCTTGTTCGGACGCTGGACGGCGTCCTCCCGCTTCGGCTCGGGCGCGTGCCCGACGACTCCCTCGGAAGCGGCCCCGTAGACCCCGCTCATCGAGCGCGCCTTCTTGGCGAAGTCGGAGTCGCTCGAGGAGACCGTGACCATGCCGACCCGGTCGTTGACCGAGGTGACGTCGGCACCGGCCGTCCTGAGGCGCTTGGCGAGGGCGGCGGCGCTGCCGTCGCGTTCGGCGAGGACGACGTAGTTCTCGGCGTCGCCGTTCCCTGTGGTGAAGGTGATCGAGCTGCTGTTGTCAGCAGGTGCCGCGGCGGCGCTCGTGGCCGTCGCCATTCCGGTCAGTCCGAGCGAGAGGGCGCCCAGGACCGAGACCATGCGGTGGTGTCGCATGCAATTCCTCCCAGTGATGGGCAGTGGCACCGTTGCCACCGCCACCAAGGGAGGCTATTGGGTCCGGAGCCCTGATGGGGGTTACCAGCCGCAGAATCACCAGCGGCCCCCGCTCGGGAGGGGATCCTCTCCGGTGCGGGGGCCGCAGGTGGGTTCATCGTCCGGCGCCGACTACTTCAGCTCCTTGCTGGAGAAGCCGAGCGTGCGGCGGGCGACGACGAGCAGCTGGATCTGCTGGGTGCCCTCGAAGATGTCGAGGATCTTGCTGTCCCGGGCCCACTTCTCGAGCAGCTCGGTCTCGGCGTAGCCGGTGGCGCCGGCGAGCTCGACGCAGGCGAGCGAGACATTGACGCAGGTGCGTCCCGCCTTCGCCTTGGCCATCGAGGCCTCCATCGAGTTGGGCTTGCCGTTGTCGGCCATCCAGGCGGCGCGGAGGGTGAGCAGGTAGGCGCTCTGGTAGTCCGCCTCCATCTCGATGAGCCGGGCGGCGGCCGCGGACTGCACGTTCGCCGGCCGGTCCCAGTCGACCTCGATGCCGCTCTCGGCGAGCAGCTCCGTCGTGCGGTCCAGCGAGGCCCGGGTCAGCCCCAGGGCCATCGAGGCGACGAGCGGACGGGTGTTGTCGAAGGTCTGCATGGCCCCGCCGAAGCCACCCTCGGTCTTGATCTCCGGGTCGCCGAGCAGGTCCTCCGCCGGTACGCGGCAGTCATCCAGGATGAAGGCCGCGGTGTCCGAGGCCCGGATGCCGAGCTTGTGCTCGAGGCGGACCAGCTTCAGCCCGGGATTGTCGCGGCGGACGACGAAGGACTTGATGGCCTGCTTGCCCAGGCTCCGGTCCAGCGTCGCCCACACGACGACGAGCTCGGCCCGCTCGCCGGAGGTGACGAAGATCTTCTCCCCGTTGAGCACGTACTCGTCGCCGTCCTTGACCGCCGTGGTCCGGATGGCGCCGGAGTCGGAGCCGGTGTCGGGCTCGGTGATCGCCATCGCGGCCCACTTGCCCGCGTAGCGCTCCTTCTGCTCGTCGCTGGCGACGGCGGCGATGGCCGCATTGCCCAGCCCCTGGCGCGGGATGGACAGGGTCAGGCCCACGTCACCGCGGCAGGTCTCCAGGATGGAGAGCACCGAGGAGAGGTTGGATCCGTTGCGGGTCCCCTTCTCCCCCTTCGCCGTCCGGCCGGAGCCGACCGCGGCGACGTCGCCCTCCTCAGCACCGTCGTCCTTGCTGCGGGTCGAGGACGAGGCGCCGGCGCCCTGGCCGGCGCCACCGTCGGCCATGCCGTCGATGACGGCCGAGACCAGGTCCAGCTCGGCGGGGTACTCGTGCTCGGCGCGGTCGTACTTGCGCGAGACCGGCCGGAAGACCTCCTCGGCCATGCCGCGTGCCTGGGAGACGAGCGGGCGGAACTTCTTCGGAACCTCGAGATCGATCATCGTCGTGTCCTTCGTGTCAGGTCTGGTGGCTTCGAGGCTGCGGCCGTGGACGGCCTCGCACCTCAGCCAGCGTTGTGGGTGGAGGTCGCGGCTCAGACGAGCAGCATGCCCTCGAGGACTCCGGCGCCCCGCAGGTCGCGGTACCAGCGCTCGTTGTCGAACTCCTTGACGAAGCCGTGGCCGCCGAGCAGTTGGACGCCGTTGGAGCCGATCCACGTGGCGTGGCGGGCGACGAGGCTGCGCGCCTGGGCGATCTCGGCGGTGGCGTCGTCGCCGCGGTCGAGCCGGGCGGCGGCCTTCCACACCACGAGGCGCAGGCCGGCGAGCTCGATGGCGATGTCGGAGACGGTGAAGGCGACGGCCTGCCGGTAGCCGATCGGCTCCCCGAAGGCCTTGCGCTCCTTGACGTACTCGCTGACGTGGTCGAGCACGGCCTGGCTGGTGCCGACGGCGGCTGCGGCCCACGCGAGACGGGCGCGGCGGACGGCGTCGGCGTGGTCCTCGGTGGTGCCGAGGATCTCCGAGCGCGGGATGCGGGCGCCCTCGAGGTGCAGCCGGGCGGTGCCCGCCGCGCGCACACCCATGGCGGGGTCGTCCTCGACCTGGACGCCCTCGGTGCCCGGCTTGACGATGACCAGCCGTGGCTGGCCGTCGATCTCGGCGGAGACGATGAACAGGTCCGCGGTCTCGGCGCCCGGGACGATCGCCTTGACGCCGGTGAGGACGACCTCGTCGCCCTCGGTGACCCCCTTCGTCTGCAGCGCGAAGGGGTCGAAGAGCACCTGCGGCTCCTGCAGCGCCAGGGCGGCGGCGGGCGGGTTCTCCCCGGTGAACTCCGGAAGGTACGTCGCCTGCTGGTCGGCGTCGCCGTACGAGGCGATGGCGGTGGCCGCCGCGGCGGGGGCCATGATCGCGGCGGCGATCCCCATGTCTCCGCGGGCGAGCTCCTCGAGCACGAGGCTGGCGGTCACCGCGGAACGCTCCTCGGCGATGCCCTCGAGCTCGGCCGGGACGCCGATGAGGTGCAGGCCGATCTCGGCGGCGGCCGAGCGCACCTCCTCGGGGACGGCGCGGTCGGTGTCGGCCTGGGCAGCCGCGGGGCGGATGGCCTCCTCGGCGAGCTCGCGGGCGACCCCCGAGAGCATCTGCTGGTCCTCGGAGGGAGTGAGGTCGAAGAGCGGCTTCGGCCCGACCTTGGTGGCACGGGCCGGGCTGCCCGACCCCTTCCGGCGGGCGAAGGCGCGGCCGGCCGCGGTCTGGGCCTTGAAGCCGGTGACCGCGCCGCGGTAGAGGTACTTCTCGACCCGAGCACGCACCTCCTTGTCCTTCAGGCCGGGCAGGCCCCCGGCCTTGGCGATGAGTCGCAGGCCGAGACGCTGGCCGCGGTCGGCCAGGGACGTGGTCTGGGTGGAAGCCATGCTGACTACCCCTTCACAGCGGATGTCGGATCAAAAGTGCTCGATACAGACAGTACCGGCTACGGACAGTACCGGTAAACCCGCGAGTCACAAGAGGACTCCGTGACCTCCCCCACCCGCGGGCGCGAGAGGGGTCCGGGACGTCAGCGGGAAGACCGCGCGAAGTCGGTGACAGGACACACACCACAGGGGCGGAATACGAATGTCACGGCGCGGTAACCTGCCCGCATCCGGGTGTCCATGCAGGGCCCCGGAGGCACCGGGAATCACGCGAGAGGGAATCACAGCATGGTCGACGTGGACGCCGCCTTCGAAGGGTCGGGCCTGACCAACGAAGCGGTCAAGGAGTACGTGCGGCACTGGGCCGGGATCACCCAGCCGGACCGGATCGAGATCGTCAGCGCCGCCGACGACGACCGGCTCATCCAGGAGGCGCTCGAGGCCGGCGAGCTCCAGCCCGCCGGCGAGGGGCGCTACTACGCCCGCTCCTACTCCAAGGACACCGCCCGCTCCGAGGAGCGGACCATCGTGGCCACCAACGACGAGAAGGACAAGGGCGTCTACAACAACTGGCGCCCCGCCGCCGAGATGAAGGAGAAGCTGACCGAGCTGATGCGCGGTCAGTCCCAGGGGAAGACGATGTACGTCATCCCCTACCTGATGTCCCCCAAGGACAACGCCCTCGCCCAGTGGGCCGCCGGCGTGGAGCTCACCGACTCCCGCGCCGTCGTGCTGCACATGATCCGGATGTCCCGGGTCGGCGTCGAGCACGTCAACGACCTGCCCGAGCAGGACAACTTCGTGCGCGCCGTCCACGTCACCGGTGACCTGGAGAACCTCGGTCAGGGCACCCCGGACGACAAGCGGTACTTCGTCACCGTCGCCGACGAGCGGACGATCCTGCACTTCGGCTCCTCCTACGGTGGCAACGCGCTGCTCGGCAAGATCGCGCACGGCCTGCGCCAGGGCGCCTACGACGGCTGGGACACCAAGAAGTTCCTCGCCGAGCAGTACATGCTCATCGGCATCACCGACAAGGAGACCGGCAAGCGGTACCACATCACCGGTGGCTTCCCCAGCGCCTCGGGCAAGACCAACCTCGCGATGATGCTGCCGCCGGACGCCATGGGCGACCGGTACCGGGTGGACTTCTACGGTGATGACATCGCCTGGCTGTGGGTCGACGAGAAGACCGGCAAGCTCATGGGCATGAACCCGGAGTTCGGTGTCTTCGGTGTCGCCAAGGACACCAACGAGAAGACGAACCCGACGGCCCTGCACTCCACCGACCCGGGCACCAAGGTCATCTTCACCAACGTCGCCTACAACCCGAAGACCGAGGAGGTCTGGTGGGAGGGCCGTACGCCCGAGCCGCCGGCCGACCTCGACGGGTGGCTGGACTGGAAGGGCAACCCGATCGCGGACCGGGAGCCGGGTGACGACTCCCCTTGGGCGCACCCCAACAGCCGCTTCACCACGACGCTGGGCAATGTCCCGAACGCGGCCGAGGACTTCGACGAGGCCGCCGGCGTGCCGATCGACGCGATCATCTTCGGTGGGCGCACCCGCGATCGTGAGCCGCTGATCCGCGCGATCCACGACGTGGCCGAGGGCGTCTACGACGGCCTGACCCTGGGCGCGGAGGCGACCTTCGCCGCCGAGGGCGTCGAGGGCCAGCTGCGCTACGACCCGATGTCGAACCGGCCCTTCATGGCCTACGGCGAGGGCGACTACGCGCGCCACTACCTCGACCTGCTGGCCCAGGTGAAGGACAAGCCGCTCTTCGCCCACGTCAACTGGTTCCAGAAGGACCCGGAGGACGGGCACTACGTGTGGCCGGGCTTCCGCGAGAACCTCCGCCCGCTGCTGTGGCTGATGCGCCTGAAGGACGGCGAGGTCACCGGCCGCAAGACGGCCGTCGGCATCCTGCCGACCGAGGAGGAGCTGGACCTGGAGGGTCTGGACCTGCCGAAGGAGGACCTCGAGCGGATCCTCTCGATCGACGTGCCGCGCTGGCAGCAGGAGATGGGCTTCCGCGAGGAGCACCTGAACCAGTTCGACCGGCTCCCGGAGGAGATCTGGGAGGCCCACCGCCGCGTCGCCAAGGACCTGCAGGACGAGGCCTGACCGACACCGCACCTCAACGAAGGGGGTGGCCCCGGGTTGATCCCGGGGTCACCCCCTTCGTCGTGCTCTCCCGAGCGGACACACGAGAACGGCCCGGCAGCTCAGTTGCTGCCGGGCCGTTCTCGGTGCTGTCTGGGCACAGAGCGCGCCTGTAGGGATTCGAACCCCAAACCTTCTGATCCGTAGTCAGATGCTCTATCCGTTGAGCTACAGGCGCCCGCCGCCGTGACGGCGACAAGCAGAGACTGTACCCGGTCCGGCCGCCCACCACGAAATCGGACCGGCCAGGACGACTCCGCCGGCAGCGAAGGGGGCCCGCTGCGGGGTGAAGGGGCCGTCCCCCTCGGGGAATGGCGGGAGCCCCCGGGCCGAGCGGCTCGGGGGCTCCCGTTGCGCGGAGGCGGAGGGATTTGAACCCTCGACGGGGGGTGAACCCGAACCGCATTAGCAGTGCGGCGCCATAGGCCTCTAGGCGACGCCTCCAGACAACATCGGACAGCGTAACCGGCGACCTCCCGACCATCCAAGTCGCCTCCGCCCCGGTCGGGGACGACGAAGGGCCCCCACCATTTCGGTGGGGGCCCTTCGCGGTTGTCGCGGCGGTTGTCACCGCGCCATGTCGACCGCTGATCAGACGGGGCGAACGCCGTCGGCCTGCGGGCCCTTCGGGCCCTGGGTGACCTCGAACTCGACGCGCTGCGCCTCGTCGAGGGTCCGGTAGCCGGAGGTGTCGATCGCGGAGTAGTGAACAAACACGTCGGGGCCGCCGCCGTCCTGGGCGATGAAACCAAAGCCCTTCTCAGCGTTGAACCACTTAACGGTGCCCTGTGCCATGGGGTGAATCTTCTTTCCTGTTGAACACATCCGACCCCGCGGGCGCGGGATCGATCGGCTGCAATTCGCCCCTCTGCAGGGGTACACGCCCCTGGTAACACTGACGAGCCCGACCTGAGGAAGGGCCCATTCGCATCATGCGAGAAGTCCGGTACTGCAACTCGTCCCCGACGCTATCAGCAATTGTGGGCCCGGGCACCACCGTGGACAGGGGCCGGACAGGCGCCCGGGCCGCACCGGTCCCGATCCGATCGGTCACTCCCGCAGCAACCGCTCCAGCAGTTCCCTCGCCCACCCCGGGAGCGCCTGCTCCGGCAGCTGGACCGCCACCGCCGGGCGCTCACAGCCGACCCCGTAGCAGAAGGCGTCCGGGTGGGCCTCCTCCTTGGCCCACTGCTCGAGACCGGGATCGGCCAGCAGGTCGCGCACGCCCCGCGCGTCCGACTCCTCCAGCTGGGCCAGCCGCACCTCGCGGGACCTCGTCATTCCGGCCACCCCACCGGAGCGGGAGAGCCGCACGACCTCCGGCTCCTCACCCCCGGATCGCCGCCCGCCACCGGCGGAGGGTGACGGGGCACCCCCTTCGTCCGGGGGCAGGCCGACCTGCGACCAGGCCTCGGCCACTGCGTCCGCCTCCACCGAGCCGTCACCGAAACGTGCCACTGCCGCGGCGCTCGTCAGTCGGGCGAAGGCGGAGAAGTCGCACTCGGGGTCGATCTCCCCGGTGATGACGTCGAACCAGATCTGCCCGGCGGACGTCCACGCCGGGCCCCCGATGGCAGTCGCGGCGAGGTAGAAGGCCTTGTTGGGGATGCCCGAATTCAGGTGCACCCCACCGTTGTCCTCCTCGGTCTCGACGTAGTCCTGCATCGTCGCGGGCTGTGGGTCCTTGCCCATCCGAGGATCGTCGTAGGCGGTGCCGGGGGCCTTCATCGACCGCAACGCCTTGCCCTGCACGCCGTCGGCGAGCAGCTCGGCACCGATGAGCCAGTCCGCCTCGCCGGCGTCCTGCCCGAGGTGGCGCTGCTTCACGAGAACCCCGAAGACGTCCGAGCAGTGCTCGTTGAGCGCTCCGGACTGCCCTTGGTAGACCAGCTGCGAGGTGTACTGCGTGACCCCGTGGGCGAGCTCGTGGCCGATGACGTCCAGACTCGCGGTGAAGCGGTTGAAGATCTCCCCGTCCCCGTCGCCGAAGACCATCTGCTCGCCGTCCCAGAAGGCGTTGTCGTAGTCCTTGCCGTAGTGCACGCTCGCGACGAGCGGCAGGCCGGCGCCGTCGAGGGAGTTGCGCCCGTACGCCTGCCACCACAGCTGCCAGGTCTGCCCGAGGCCGTCGTAGGCCTCCGTGACGGCGACGTCGTCGCCAGCGGGGTCACCCTCGGCACGCACGAGGACGCCGGGCAGCTCCCGGCCGCCCTGCGCGTCGTGGATGGTCCGGTCCGGCGCCGGGTCGCCCGTGGCGGCCCGCCCCGCGGCAGGACGACGACCAGCCGGGGACGCCCGTCGCTCCCATCGCTCCCACAGACCCGCGTCCAGGTCCTTCGTCTGCCCGGCCGCAGCAACGAGATGCTCGCCACCGGAGCGGGAGAGCGCGGTGATGATGTGCGGCGGGATGATGCTGCAGCGCGTCATCCACCCATTGAACTCCCCCGGCCTGACACCCGCCACCGGTTGCCGTGAATTCCCCGGGAAGAAGTGGTCGAGCCACCTGCGGCACGACGCGGTCCCTGACCAGCCGCAGCCACGGGACATCGGCGGAGGGCGTGGGATTCGAACCCACGAGACGGTTACCCGCCTAGCGGTTTTCAAGACCGCCGCACTAGGCCACTATGCGAGCCCTCCCAGCCGTCGCGGGGCGACGGCGAGACCACGGTAGGCCATGCGGCCCGGAGGGTCACGCGGTCGGCCCGGACGGCGCTAGATGAGCAACGCCGGGTCGGCGTACATGGCCTCCTCGACGGGGACGCTCCCGTTGCCGAGCTGCGGGTAACGCGCGACGGCCGGGACCCCGGTGGCGACGGCGCCCGTGGGGACGTCCTTGACAACCACCGAGTTCGCCCCCACGCGGACGTTGTTGCCCACGTGCACGTCGCCGAGGATCTTCGCGCCTGCCCCGACCATGACGTTGTCGCCGAGGGTCGGGTGCCGCTTGATGCGCTTGCCGGAGGTCCCGCCGAGGGTGACGCCGTGGTAGAGCATCACGTCGTCGCCGATGACCGAGGTCTCGCCGATGACGACGCCCATGCCGTGGTCGATGAAGAAGCGGCGTCCGATGTGGGCCGCCGGATGGATCTCGACGCCGGTCACCGCTCGGGAGAGGTAGGCCAGCACCCGGGCGGGCCACCGGCGCAAGGGGTCCTGCCACCAACGGTGCGCGATCCGATGCAGCCAGATCGCGTGCAGCCCGGCGGACGTGAAGAGCACGACCCAGCGCGAGGTCGCCGCGGGGTCGCGATCCATCGCGGCCCGCACGTCCTCGCGGATGGTGGCCCGGATCGGCAGGTGGCTCTCGCTCATCGTCAGTCCGTCAGGCCCTCGAAGAGCGGGGTGGACAGGTAGCGCTCACCGAAGTCGGGCAGGATCACGACGATCGTCTTGCCGGCGTTCTCCGGGCGACGGGCGACCTGGTCCGCGGCGGCCAGGGCGGCACCGGAGGAGATGCCGACCAGCAGGCCCTCGTCGGTGGCGGCCCTGCGGGCCCACTCGAAGGACGTGGGCGCGTCGATGGTGACGACCTCGTCGTAGATCTCGGTGTCGAGCACCTCTGGGACGAAGTTGGCGCCGAGGCCCTGGATCTTGTGTGGCCCGGCCTCGCCGCCGGAGAGGACCGGGGACTCGGCGGGCTCGACGGCGACGAGCCTGACGTCGGACTTCTGGGAGCGAAGGTGGCGGCCGGCACCGGTGATGGTGCCACCGGTCCCGATGCCGGAGACGACGATGTCGACCTCGCCGTCGGTGTCCTGCCAGATCTCGGGGCCGGTGGTCGCCTCGTGGATGTCCGCGTTGGCGGGGTTGGCGAACTGCTTGGCCTGGACAGCGCCGCGCTCACGAGCGATCTCCTCGGCCCTGTCGACGGCGCCCTGCATCCCCTTCGGCCCCTCGGTGAGGACGAGCTCGGCACCGAAGGCGCGCAGCAGTGCCCGGCGCTCCTTGGAGGCGGTCTCCGGCATGGCCAGGACGACGTCGTAGCCGCGTGCCGCGCCGACCATCGCGAGCGCGATGCCGGTGTTGCCCGAGGTGGCCTCGACGATGGTCCCGCCGGGCTGGAGCGCGCCGGACTTCTCCGCTGCGTCGACGATCGCGGCACCGATGCGGTCCTTGACCGAGTTGGCCGGGTTGTAGAACTCCAGCTTGGCGGCGACGGTCGCCTCGGAGTCGATGATGCGGTTGATCCGCACGAGGGGGGTGCGGCCGGCCAGCTTGGTGGCGTCTTCGTAGATGGGCAACGCAGGTCCTTCCGTCGATGGGCGGCGCCGCCCGACGGCGGCTCTCATGTCGCCAAGGACAGCGAATGAGGTGTTATGGATATTCCAACACCCCGTTATTTGATTGTGCAACAGTATCCCGACCGGTGAGCACGGCGTGGGTGACGAGGGACGCATCACCTCGGGACCCCTTGTGGCGCAACGGCTCACTAGACTGCCCGCCATGTCTGCCCTCCAGATCGTCGCGATCATCCTCGGGGTCGGGATCACCATCGTCGGATGGGGCCTGCTCGCCCGCGCCGTCAACCATTTCCTCACCGTCTTCAAACTCGGCCGGCCCGAGTACGGCAGGCGGACCTCCGAAGGGGGCGCCCGGACCGCCACCCTGCTGCGTGAGTTCCTCGGCCACGGCCGGATGGCGCGGCTTCCCGTGGTGGCGGTCGCGCACTGGATCACGATGATCTCCTTCGGGATCCTCTTGCTGACGCTGCTGCAGGCGACGGTCCAGCTCTTCGACCCGCGCTTCGCGCTGCCGCTCATCGGGCACTTCTACCCCTACGAGTGGATCACCGAGCTCTTCGCGATGACGGGCATCATCTCGATCCTCGTGCTCATGGGGATCCGGCTGAAGAACCACCCGCGCTCGGCCGCCGGTGAGGACGGACGCCGCTCGCGCTTCTTCGGGTCGACGTTCTGGCAGGCCTACTACGTCGAGTACACGATCCTCGGCGTCGGACTGTGCATCGCGCTGCTGCGCGGCATGGAGTACTCGCTCATGCGGCAGACGGGCGAGGCCGAGCACGCCACGATGGCGCACTTCCCGCTGACCGGCTGGATCGGGGAGCTCTTCTCCGGCATGTCCGTGGAGGCCCTCGAGGCCGGCATCATCGTCGTCGCGCTCATCAAGCTGCTCATCTCCTACGCGTGGATGATCACGATCTCGCTCACCCCGACGATGGGTGTGGCCTGGCACCGCTTCCTCGCGTTCTTCAACATCTGGTTCAAGCGTCACGCCGACGGACGGACCTCGCTCGCCGAGCTGCAGCCGATGGAGGTCGACGGCAAGCCCTTCTCCATGGAGGTCATGGAGGAGATGGACGAGGACTCCACCCTCGGCGTGGGCAAGGTCGAGGACTTCACGTGGAAGGGCCTGCTGGACTTCTCCACCTGCACCGAGTGCGGGCGCTGCCAGAGCCAGTGCCCGGCGTGGAACACGGACAAGCCGCTCTCGCCGAAGATGCTCATCATGGCGCTGCGCGATCACGCGCACTCCAAGGCGCCGTTCATCGCCGCCGCGGAGGGCGAGTCCGGCGTCATCTCCGCCGGAGGCGCCCGCTCGCAGACCGCGGGCGGCCCGGTCGCCCTGGCCGGCCAGCCCGGCGCGGACGGCGGTGTCGCCGTGGCCGAGCCGGACGTCATCAACTGGGGGGAGATGTCCCTCATCGGCCAAACCGGGTACTCCCAGGAGAACCCGCTGGAGGCCTACAACCCCCACGGCCCGGACGCGGTCATCGATGAGGACGTCCTGTGGTCCTGCACCACCTGCGGCGCCTGCGTCGAGCAGTGCCCGGTCGACATCGAGCACGTCGACCACATCGTTGACATGCGGCGGTACCAGACCCTCATCGAGTCCGCCTTCCCGAGTGAGCTGGGCGGCCTCTTCAAGAACATGGAGTCCAAGGGCAACCCGTGGGGCATGGGCGCCAAGGCCCGCCTCGAGTGGGCCAAGGACCTGCCCTTCCAGGTCAAGGTCCTCGGCCAGGACGTCGAGTCCGCCGACGACGTCGACTACCTCTTCTGGGTCGGCTGCGCCGGTGCCTACGAGGACCGGGCGAAGAAGACCACCCGCGCGGTCGCGGAGCTGCTCAACCATGCCGACGTCGACTTCGCGGTCCTCGGCAACGGCGAGACCTGCACCGGTGACTCGGCCCGCCGCGCCGGCAACGAGGTGCTCTACCAGATGCTCGCCGAGCAGAACGTGGAGACTCTCAACGAGGTCGGCGCGACGAAGATCGTCGTCACCTGCGCGCACTGCTTCAACACGATCAAGAACGAGTACCCGCAGCTCGGCGGCAAGTACGAGGTCGTGCACCACACCCAGCTGCTGAACCGTCTCGTGCGCGAAAAGCGGATCACCCCGGTCAACCGCCCGACCGGTACCCGCAAGTCCACGTCCAAGGACGTCGCCTCCACCGGCCCGTCGGTGACCTACCACGACCCGTGCTACCTGGGCCGGCACAACAACGTGTACGCCCCGCCGCGCGAGCTGATCAGCGCCCTCCCCGGCGTCGAGCTGAAGGAGATGGAGCGCTCCAAGGAGAAGTCCTTCTGCTGCGGCGCCGGCGGTGCCCGGATGTGGATGGAGGAGAAGCTCGGCTCCCGCATCAACCTCAACCGCACGGAGGAGGCCATCGCGACCGGGGCGGACCGGATCGCCATCGGCTGCCCCTTCTGCCGCGTGATGATGACCGACGGGCTGACGGCCAAGCAGTCGGAGGGCGCCTCCGAGGACATCGAGGTCGTCGACGTCGCCCAGATGCTGCTGGCCTCGGTCAAGGAGGCCGCGGCGGCCAAGACCGAGAAGCCCGCCGCTGAGAAGGAAGCGCCCGCCCAGCCGGAGGCCACGTCCGCTGCGCCGGCGCCCGCCGAGAGCAAGGAGGCGAAGGGGGACGCCCCCGCCGCCCCGAGCGAGGCCGCGACCGTCGCGGACCAGAACTCCGCCCCCTCCTGGGAGACCGGCGCCGCTGTCGGCGGCGCTGCCGCCGTGGGTGCCGGCGCTGCCGCGGCAGCCGCTTCCTCGGATGACGACACCTCGGCTGCGGAGAAGAACGCCGCGCCGTCGTGGGAGTCGGACTCCCCTGCGGCCAAGGCCGACACCACCCCCGCGGAGCAGAACGCCGCCCCGTCCTGGGAGACCGGCACCCCCG
>NZ_BCSR01000027.1 GCF_001570965.1 Janibacter corallicola NBRC 107790
CCGCCGCCCCGTCCCACCCCCCACCCCCTTCGGAGACATCGACGTGAGCAGTACCCCCGCCCCCACCGGGCAGAAGGCCGTGAAGCGGCCCGGAGACCGGGTCTTCTCCGGCCTCTCGGTCGGCTCCGGGATCCTCATCCTGGTGACCCTCGCGGCCGTCGCCGGCTTCCTGCTGCTGCAGGCGAAGCCGGCCCTGGAGGCGGACCCCTCCGAGGTCCGCGCAGGACAGGGCCTGATCCACTACGTCGGGCCGCTGATCTTCGGCACCCTGCTGAGCTCGATCATCGCCCTGGTCATCGCCCTGCCGCTGAGCATCGGCATCGCCCTCTTCATCAGCCACTACGCACCCCGCCGCCTCGCGCAGGGCCTGGGCTACCTCATCGACCTGCTGGCCGCGGTGCCCTCGATCATCTTCGGTCTGTGGGGGCTGACGATCGCCACCCGGGCCGTCCCGGTCTTCGACACCATCAACCACTACCTCGGCTGGATCCCGCTCTTCGGCGGCACCCCGAGCGCGACCGGGCGCACGATGCTGCTCATCGGCATCGTGCTGGCGATCATGATCCTGCCGATCATGACGGCCGTGAACCGCGAGGTCTTCCTGCAGACCCCGTCGCTGCACGAGGAGGCCAGCCTGGCCCTCGGCGCCACCCGGTGGGAGATGATCCGGCAGGCCGTGATCCCCTTCGGCCGCTCCGGCGTCGTCTCCGGCGCCATGCTCGGCCTCGGTCGGGCGCTCGGCGAGACGATGGCCGTGGCCATCATCCTCTCCCCCAGCGCGCGCTACTCCTGGGAGCTGCTCACCTCCGCAGCCTCCGGGACCATCGCCGGTGACATCGCACTGAACTTCCCCGAGTCCTTCGGCGTGGAGCGCAGCACGCTCTTCGTCTCCGGGCTGGCGCTCTTCGCCGTCACCCTCGCCGTCAACATGTTCGCCCGGTGGATGATCTCGCGCCGGTCGGAGTTCTCCGGAGCCAACTGATGGGCCAGACACTGACCATGACCACCGCCGAGTCGAACGGCACCCCGACGCCACCGAGCCCGGGCCCCGCCGTGCAGCGCACCGGTGAGCTGAACCGCACGGCGCGCACCGGGATCCTCATCGGGTCCGGCGTCCTCGCCCTCGCGATCCAGCTCGCCCTCTTCTCGTGGAGCCTGCTGGGGTGGCTCGTCATCGCGGCCATCACGTACTGCCTCGCGATCTACCTCGCCTCGCGGGTGGTCGAAGGGAGCCGCCACGCCACCGACCGCCTGGTCACCGGCGTGGTCACCACCTTCTTCCTGCTCGCCATGGTGCCGCTCGTCTCGGTGACCGTGACGATCATCGAGCGGGGCACCAGGCGCCTGGACCCGGCCTTCTTCACCTACTCGATGCAGGGCGTCGGCAGCGGTGATGTCGGGGGTGCCTACCACGCGATCCTCGGCACGATCATCGTCACGGGACTGGCCTCGATCATCTCGATCCCGATCGGCGTCTTCGCGGCCATCTACCTCGTGGAGTACGGCGGGAAGAGTCGCACCGCTCGGGCCCTGACCTTCTTCGTCGACGTCATGACCGGCATCCCCTCGATCGTCGCCGGCCTCTTCGCGATCGGGCTGTTCACGCTGTTCCTCGGCCCGGCCTACCAGTCCGGCATCGTCGGCGCGGTCGCACTCTCGGTGCTCATGATCCCCACGGTCGTGCGCTCCTCCGAGGAGATGCTCCGGCTCGTGCCGAACGAGCTGCGCGAGGCCAGCTACGCCCTCGGCGTGCCGAAGTGGCTGACGATCGTCAAGGTCGTCATCCCCACCTCGATCGCCGGCCTCGCCACCGGCGTCACCCTGGCCATCGCCCGCGTCATGGGCGAGACGGCGCCGCTGCTCATCACCATGGGTGCCGCCCGCGGCACCAACCTCAACCCCTTCGAGGGGTCGATGGCCGCGCTGCCGCTCTTCTCCTACCAGCAGTACGCCAGCCCCGGTCTGGATCGGGCGGCCTCGCTGGACATGGCCTACACCGCCGCGCTGGTCCTGATGATCATCGTCATGCTGCTCAATCTCCTGGCGCGGCTCATCTCCAAGATCTTCTCCCCCTCCACCGGTCGCTGACCGGCCCCTGCAACAGACAAGGAACCACGGTGTCCAAACGCATCGACGTGAAGAACCTGAACATCTACTACGGCGACTTCCTCGCCGTCGAGGGCGTGGACGTGACCATCGAGCCGCGTACCGTCACGGCCCTCATCGGTCCCTCGGGCTGCGGCAAGTCCACCTTCCTCCGAGCGCTGAACCGCATGCACGAGGTCATCCCCGGCGCCCGCGTCGAGGGTGAGGTGAGCCTCGACGGGTCGAACATGTACGCCCGGGGCGTCGACCCGGTCGGCGTGCGCCGCAAGGTCGGGATGGTCTTCCAGCGGCCGAACCCCTTCCCGACGATGAGCGTGCGGGAGAACGTCCTGGCCGGCGTGAAGCTGAACAACAAGAAGATCAAGAAGGCCGACGCCGACGACCTCGTCGAGTCCAGCCTGCGTGGCGCGAACCTCTGGAACGAGGTGAAGGACCGCCTCGACCGGCCCGGCTCCGGGCTCTCCGGTGGTCAGCAGCAGCGGCTGTGCATCGCACGCACGATCGCGGTCAAGCCCGAGGTCGTCCTCATGGACGAGCCGTGCTCGGCGCTGGACCCGATCTCCACGCTCGCGGTGGAGGACCTCATCGCCGAGCTGAAGGAGCAGTACACGATCGTCATCGTCACCCACAACATGCAGCAGGCGGCGCGCTGCTCGGACCGGACCGGCTTCTTCAACATCGAGGGGACCGGCAAGCCGGGCCGCCTCATCGAGTTCGACGACACCCAGAAGATCTTCAGCAGCCCCGCGCAGCAGGCGACCGAGGACTACATCTCCGGTCGCTTCGGCTGAGGGCCCTGCCTCAGAGACCGACGATCGGGCGGAGCACCCAGAGGAAGATCGCCGCGGCGATCCCCGCCCCGGGGAAGGTGAAGATCCACGCGCCGACGATGTTCTTCGCCACGCCCCAGCGCACCGCCTTCAGCGAGCGGGTCGAGCCGACACCCATGATCGCCGAGGTGATCGCGTGGGTCGTCGAGATCGGTGCCTTGAGGATGGTCGCCACGTAGAGGATCGAGGCCGCGGTGACCTCGGCGGCGAAGCCCTGCGGCGGGTCGAGGTGGATGATCCCCCGACCCAGGGTCCGCATGATGCGCCAGCCACCGGAGTAGGTCCCCATCGAGATGACGACGGCGGACAGGACGAGGACCCACAGCGGGATGCCCTGGTCGCCCTCACCGTGGTAGCCGGCGACCGTGAGCGCCAGGACGACGACACCCGCGGTCTTCGCGGCGTCCTGCATGCCGTGACCGAAGGCCATCGCGGCCGCGGAGGCCGTCTGCGCCCAGCGGAAGCCCCGCTTGGTGCGGCCCGGGTTCGCCTCCCGGAAGAGCCGGAGGATCAGGCGCATCACGAGGAAGCCGACGATGATGCCGACGATCGGCGAGAGCACCATCGGGATGATGACCTTCTCGACGATCCCCATCCAGTGCACGGTCGCGCCGATCGCGAGCGCCGCCCCGCCGAGACCGCCGATGAGGGCGTGCGACGAGGAGGAGGGCAGTCCCAGCCACCAGGTGAGCATGTTCCAGCCGATCGCACCGAGCAGCGCCGCTGCGCACAGCAGCAGGCCGGTGTGCCCTTGGGGCGCGGCGATGATCCCGCTGCCGACGGTCTCGGCCACCCGGGTGCCGAAGAAGGCACCGAAGAGGTTGGCCACGGCTGCCATGCCCAGGGCCACCCGCGGGGTCAGTGCCCGCGTCGAGACCGATGTGGCGATGGCGTTGGCGGCGTCGTGGAAGCCGTTCGTGTAGTTGAAGCCCATCGCCAGGGTGGTGACGAGGGCGACTGCGAGCCAGTCCACGGTCGGTCAGGACTCCTTGATCGCGATGCCCTCGATGCGGTGCGCCACACTCTCGAAGGCATCGGTGGCCTCTTCGAGCCGCTCGATGATGTCCTTGTGCTTGATCACCTCGATGGGGTCGGTGACCGCACCACCGAAGAGGTCCCGCAGCATCCCGCGGTAGATGCTGTCCCCCTCGTTCTCGAGGCGGTTGATCTCCACCCAGTACTCGCGCAGCTCCTTCATGGTCGCCAGGCGCGGCATGGCGGCGGCGGTCAGCTCCGCCATCCGGGTGATGACCTCCATCTGCGTCGTCACCTCCGGCATCAGCCCGTCCATGCGGTAGAGGACCACCGCCTGCCCGACCGAGTCGATGTAGTCGATGCAGTCGTCGAGAGCGGCAGCCAGCTCGAGGATGTCCTCGTGCTCGAAGGGGGTGACGAAGCTGGTGTTGACCTTGCGGATGATCGCGTGGGTCGCCTCGTCGCCCTCGTGCTCGACGTCGCGCAGCCGCTGGGCGATCGCGGGACGATCCTGCGGGGGCGCGGCCAGCAGCTCGGTGAGCACCTCGGCCGCGGCGACCGACTGCCGCGCGCTGTCGGCCAGCAGCGTGAAGAAGGCGTCGTCCTTGCCGGACGGTCTGAAGAAGGCCACAGGTGTTGTCTCCGGTTCTCGGGGGAAGGTGGAGTCTTACCGGGGGCCAGCCTAGAACCGAATCGTCCTCGGGGCGTCATCGGCCGTTCATCTGCCGGGGTGTGTCGTGCGCCGGGCCGGGAGCGCCTCACGGCGCGTGGCCGCTCGTAGCGGCTATTTATTGGGACCCGGGGCTGCCGCGGCCCGGCGCACCGATCAAGCGTAACCACGTGGGGCCGGAAGTTGTTCCCCGGGCCACGGGTAGGCTGCCGGGGATCCGACACCGAGAAAGGGGAGTCCCCCATGACCGTCCTCGTGGCCGGCACCGAGACCGCGGCCGGCCGGGCCGCCTACCGGTACGCCATCGAGGAGGCCCGTCGGCGGGGCGAGGACCTGACCTACTTCGCCCTCGAGGACGGCGCGCACGAGCCCTCCTCCGACCTGGGTGAGGTGTCCGAGCGGGTGGTCCGTCCGCCCGAGCACAGCGAGGACCCCGTCGGTGACCTGCTGGACCACGCGCAGGGCGAGGACATCTCGGTCATCGCCATCGGGGTGCGCAACCGCTCCGCCGTCGCCAAGCTGATCCTCGGCTCGGCGGCGCAGCAGATCATCCTCGAGGCCACCGCGCCGGTGGTCTGCGTCAAGGCCTGAGGACCTCCTTCAGTCCAGCCGGCCGCTGCGCCAGAGCCGGGCGCAGGCCTCCAGGTCCTCGGCGGTGGTGACCATCGCCGAGGCCGACGGCAGGTCCCCTTCGTCCTCGTGCGCCCGCCCGGTGGCCACGACCCGGCAGAAGGCCGCCGCCCGCTCCAGCGCCACCGCGAGGTCGCCGTCGAAGACACCCCGCAGGATCCGGTCGGCGAGCTCACGGACCTCCGCCACGCCCGGGGGCTCGGCGATGCCGGCGATGACGTGGTCCACATGGGCGACGGACATGCCCCTCGCGTACTCGCGGGCCGCCTCGCCGGCCTGGCGCTGGGCCCACTCGCGGAGCACGTAGAGCCGCCAGAGGGCGCCGGGCAGGCTGCGTGCGGGCCGGTCGGCCCAGAGCTGGGCGAGGGTGTCCAGGCCGAGCTCGTCGACGAGGCGCAGCAGACGCTCCCGGGTCGCCCCGTCCGCGTCCTCCCGGCCGGCGGTGACCACCGTCAGAGCGGCCTGGTGGGCCGCCGCCGCGGTCTCGGCGGGGTCCGGCTGGGAGGCGCTGTGGGACTCCATCGCGTCGGGTTCCAGGTAGAGGGGTCGCCTGGGTCTGCGGTCCTCACCGGCCACGTCATCACCTCCTGCGCCGCCCCGGCGGACGGCGCGGGCCCCAGCCTAGTGACCGGGTCGCAGGTCGTGCTCGGGCTCGATGTCGCTCGCGGGCACGAGGTGGTGCTGCTCCAGCGCGGCCCGCAGCTGCTCGGCGGCGTCGATGTTCAGCGGGCTGCTCGTCCACGCGGAGATCGGCAGGTTGATGAAGCGCTCCTGCTTCACCGCCGGAAGGTCCTTGGTCGCCGGGTTCGTCTGGAGCACCCTGATCTTCTGCCGGTAGCTCTGGCCGGGGTAGTCCACGAAGGCGAAGAAGTCCGGCTTCGAGGCCACGAGGCGCTCCCAGGAGACCTCGGTCCACGTGTCCTTCACGTCCGCGGTGGCGTTCCTGGCCCCGGCGGCCTCGATGATCGCCTGCGGGCCGCCGAAGGAGCCGGAGGTGAAGATGTCCTTGGTCCCGGAGTCGAAGAGGAAGACGGTCGGTTCCTTCTTCGGCTGCGGGGCGTCCTCGAGCGCCTTCAGCCGCTCCTTGATGTCGTCGACGACCTCATCGGCCTTCTTCTCGTGGCCGGTGATCTGCCCGAGGTTCTCCATGTCGGTGTAGAGGGCCTCCCACGGCGGCATGGTGCCCCGCTGCCCGTCGGACTGCCGGCAGCTCTCGGAGAGGAGGTAGGAGTCGATGTCGTGCTCGGCGAGCGCGTCCGGGGTGAAGTTCTTCTCCTCGGTGAACCCGTAGTTCCAGCCCGAGAAGACGAGGTCCGGTTCGTGGGCGATCGCGTTCTCCATCGTCGGGTAGTCCTTGGACGCCACCGGCAGGGCGTCGACGACGTCGCGGCCGTACATCGTGGCGAGCGCCGCCTTGCCGTCGTCGAGGCCGGTGACCCCGGCGATCTGGTCCTGTGCGCCGAGCGCGAGGACCATCGCGAGCATGTTGCCGTCGCCGGTGATGTACATCCGCTCCGCGGGCGAAGGGAGGCTCACCTCCTGACCGCAGTTGGTCACCGTCACCTCCTCCTGCGTCGCCGAGGAGCCGGTCTGCGCGGACACGCCGCAGCCCGCGAGGAGGCCGACGATCCCGAGCCCGGCGGCGGCGCGCAGCGCCCCGCGGGAGTGAGCGTGGATGCTGGTCATGAGGCGAACCTTTCTGCCGGGGCCGGCGCTCCGGCGCCGAGGACGAGATGGACCCGCCCGGTGTCGGGGTCCCTCAGGTGCGTGGCCCGCACACCGAAGGCGGTCTCCAGCACCTCGGGGGTCAGGACCTCGGCGGGCTCACCGACGGCGAACAGGCCCCCTTCGTGCAGGACCGCGACCCGGTCGAAGTGCGCCGCTGCCAGCGGCAGGTCGTGCACGGCCGCGAGGACGGTCCGGCCCAGCCCGCGGATGGTCTCCATGAGCTGGATCTGGTGGTGGACGTCGAGGTGGTTGGTCGGCTCGTCGAGGACGAGCAGCTCGGTGCCCTGGGCGATGCCGCGGGCGAGCATGACCCGGCGGCGCTCGCCCCCGGAGAGGTGCTGGCAGGGGCGGTCGACGAAGCCGGTCATGCCGACCATCTCGAGGGCCTCCATGACGACCGGTCGCTCGCGGGAGGCGTCGACGCTCCACGGCGGCCGGTGCGGGACCCGTCCCAGCGCGACCATCTCGCCGACGAGCAGGTCCTCCGTGGGGCCCTCCTCCTGTCCGACGTGGGCGAGCAGCTTCGCGCGCTGCCGCGAGGAGATCTCGCCCAGGTCGGTGCCGCCGACGTACACGTGGCCCGCGGCCGCCGGGCGCAGCCCGACGAGCGAGCGGATGAGGGTGGACTTGCCGCTGCCGTTCGGGCCCACGAGGGCCACCATCGAGCCGCGGGGCACGTCCAGGTCCACCTCGGAGACGATGGTGCGCCCGCTGATCTCGCAGGCGAGCCCGCGGCACTGCAGGTGTGGTGTCATGACTGCGCTCCCGAGTAGGTGTAGTGCCGCCTGCCGAGCAGCAGGAGGAAGATGGGCGCACCGACGACCCCGGTGACGACGCTCAGCGGGATCTCCTGCGGACGCACGAGCACCCGGGCGGCGACGTCGACCCAGACGAGGAAGAGGGAGCCGCCGAGGGCGGCCACCGGCAGCACCACCCGGTGCCGTGCGCCGACGAGGATCCGGGCCACGTGCGGGACGACGAGCCCGACGAATCCGATGCCCCCGGAGACGGCCACGAGGACCCCGACGAGGACCGACACGAGGACGAACAGCCCGGTCCGCAGGGCGCGCACGGGCACCCCCAGCCCGGCAGCGACGTCCGCCCCCGAGGCCAGGGCGTCCAGCCAGGAGTGCAGGCCCATGAGCAGCACGACCGACAGGCACACGACGATGACCGACGGCAGGGTCTGTGCCCACACGGAGCCGGAGAGGCTGCCGAGGAGCCAGAAGAGGACCGACTGGGTCGCCTTCGGGTCGGCGCTGAAGAAGACGAGGAAGCTCGAGACCGAGGAGAAGGCCGCCGACATGACGACGCCGGTGAGGATGAGGCGAAGGGGGTCCAACCCGCCCTGGGCCATCGAGATCCCGAAGACGAGGGCGGTCGCGAGGAGCGCGCCGCCGAGGGCCCCGAGGGAGAGGGCCCACACCCCGAGACCGCCGAGCAGACCGAGGACGATGACGGCGGTGGCCCCGACGCCCGCCCCCGCGGAGACGCCGAGGAGGTAGGGGTCGGCCAGCGGATTGCGCACGAGCGTCTGCATGCACGCACCGGCCATGGCCAGGCCCGCGCCGACGACGACGGCCATGACCACGCGGGGCGCCCGCAGCTCCCACACGATCGTGTCGTAGGTGGGGTCGGCGCGGCCCGAGCCCAGCAGGCGGGCCTGCAGCACGTCGACGACACCGGAGACGCGCAGCGGCTCCGACCCGAGCGAGAGCGAGACGACGGCGCTGACCGCGGTGGCCGCGACGAGGCCGATCAGCAGCGGGGCGGCCGGGAGGCGACGGCCGCCCGGGCGGTCATGCGACACGGGACACCGCCACCGGGAGGTCCTCGCCCCGCGGGGCGAAGGTGGCGTGGTGCGTGGTCCTGCGGCGCCGCTCCTCGGGGGTGATGTCGGGGCAGCTGCCGCAGGGCTGCCGCCCGTCGCCGAGGCGCATGAGGCAGCAGGTGTGCCGCTCGGTGACGAGGGCGGGGCCGGCAGGCACCCGGATCGGGCTCGTCGTGACGAGACGGCGGCCCGCGACGGACCACACCGGGGCCGCGAGCAGCTCCCGGGTGACCCGGGCCAGCTCCTCCTGGTGGGCCTCCGGGGCCCTGCGGTGCAGCCCGGCCAGGACGGAGGCGCAGGAGGCGGCGATGCAGCCGAGCGCCAGCCGCGCGGTGATCCGACCGACCTCGCGGAAGGCCGTGACCACGTCCGCCAGGTGCTTCTCCACGAGCAGTCGGGCGACGTCGGACGCCTCCCCGACCGGCACGGTGCCGGTGACCGGCGGCGCGACGGCCGCGGTCCTCCCTTCGCCGTCCAGCCGGAGGTGCCAGGTACCGACGTGCGGGTCGGGCACGGCCCCGGTCTGGACCCACAGCCCGATCGTGGCCACCGCGACCCGGCCGGCACAACTCTGCAGGCCGCAGGCGGCTCCGGCCGCGCGGTGGCGGGTCCCGAGCGAGGCGCTGTACGCGTCGACGACGCGCGTGACGACGTCGGGGCTGGTGAGGCGCTCCATCGGGTACCACCCCGCGAGCCCGGGGCCGGCCACCACGTCGGGGTGCAGCTCGATCGGCGCGCCCGTCGGCGGCGTGGTCAGCAGGGTGAGGGCTTCGGTGACGGCGGACCCGTCGGGTGCACGAGACACGGGAACTCCCAGACCATCGGGGCCCAGACCGCGGGGCCCATTCGGCGAACGAGCCAGCAGGTCTTCGGACTCGGGGTCGTCCCGGCGGAGTTCCTTCCCAGGTCATCCGGACCCAGTGGTCACCACTCCGTCAGTCACCCTCACCGCTGCGCGACAGTTCCGGACTTGCACCGGATTCCCTTGCACGGGCGTGCGTCTGACTCTGCCCGTGACCTTAGCACTTGGGGATCGGGTCAGCCGTCCTGCCAGGCGGTGAGGTCGCGCCCCAGCAGCCCCTCCAGCCGGCCGATCCCCTCGGCGTACTCCTCGTGCAGGTGGCGTCGCAGACCGGGGTCGAGTCGAGGCAGCTCGTCCCACTCGGGAGTCAGCTTCGCGTGCTTGCGCGTCTTGTCGTTGACCCGGAAGTCGAGGTCCTCGGCCGTGAGGTCGCACTCGACGCCGAGATGGTCCATGACCTCGCCGACGAAGCCCAGCGGGTCGGCGACGAGGTCGTCGTAGAGCATCGGCTTCAGCTGCGGGTGGATGCTCCACCAGGTCTCCAGCGCCTCCGCGTACCGGCCGAGGGAGAGCACCGAGTACTCGTCGGTGAGCTGATCGATCGTGGCCGTGTACGGGAAGCGGCCCTTCATCATGTGGTGGATGTAGGCGGACTCGTAGCGCTGCACGGGGTTCCGGAAGACCGCCACCATCGCCGGCGAGCCGAGGAGTGAGCGGATGTTCTCCGCCGTGGTCGGCCGCGCCCGGAAGTAGTGCGGGGTGCTCTCGAGGTAGTAGCGGACGCCGGGGTCCTGGGCGGGGAAGTGCTCGCGCAACGCGGTCACCTTCGCGGGGGCGTCGAAGTCCGGCTGGTTGAAGAAGTTCAGCTCCTTGACCTCGGAGGCGAACACGTGCCGCGAGCGCCCGAGACCGTGGTGCAGCCAGCTCGTCCCGCTCTTCTGGGAGCCGACGACGAGGAAGTTCGGCAGCGGCATTTCCGGTCCCTCTCCTGGTCGCGTCCGGGGCAGCGGTTCCGAAGGTATCCGGGCCCGACCGGCGACCCCGCGAACGCACCCTGAACTCCGCGTGAACTCATCGCCTCCGACCTCCCGCGAGCACCGGCGGAGGGCCGCCTCGTCGTTAGCCTCCCCGCATGACCGAGACCACCCCCCTGACCCCGATCCCACCGCGGTCCGTGCTGTTCCACGTCGGCGCGATGAAGTCGGGCACGACCGCCGTGCAGCGGGCGGCGCACCGACGCCGCAGCGAACTGCGCGAGCACGGCGTGCGCTACCCCGGCCCGGCGGTGAACCACTTCACCCCGGTCGCGGCCTTCATGGGGCTCCGGCGCGAAGGGGAGCTGCCGGACCCGGCGACGTGGCACGAGCTCATGTCCCGGGTCCACGCCGAGCAGGACCGCCGGGTCCTGCTCAGCCACGAATGGGCCTGCGAGGCGGACGAGGAGACCGTCGGGCGCTTCGCCGAGGCCCTCGGCGAGCGCCTCCACGTCGTCATCACGTTGCGCCCCCTCTCGGGCCTGCTCGGCTCCTACTGGCAGGAGATCGTCAAGAACGGCCAGGCTGCGCCCCCCTTCGGGGAATGGCTGCGGGAGGCGCTGGCCACCCCGCCCGGGGCCCGGCAGAACACCCAGTGGGACCGGCAGAGCGACCAGGCGGGGATGGTGCGGCGCTGGGAGCGGGCGCTGGGACCGGAGCGGGTCACGGTCGTCATCGCCGACAAGGCGGACCCGGCCCGCGTCCCCAGCTCGCTGGAGCAGCTGCTCGACCTGCCGGCCGGCACGCTCACCGCAGCCGGCACCGACGGCGGCACCGCGAACCGGTCCCTCTCGCCGGCGGAGGCGGAGTTCTTCCGGCGCCAGAACCACGCCTTCCGGCGCAACCGGGTGCCCTTCCGGGAGTACGCGCTGGACTACCGTCGCCGCTCCGTCGCTCGCCTCCTGGCGACCGAGCCGGCCCCCTCCGCGGGACGGATCGTGCTGCCGCAGTGGGCCGCCGAGCAGGCCACCATCCACGGGCGCGAGATCGCCGAGCAGATCGCCACGAGTGGGGCGCGGGTCGTCGGCGACCTCGCCGCGCTGCACGCGCCGGTCACCTCCGCCGTCCCCGGCGAGCTGCCGGTCCCGGAGAGCATCCCCATCGACGGCGCGGTGGAGGCCGTCGTGGCCTCGGTCCTCGTCGGCACCGGCCGCGAGGGCACGAAGGGGGCCACCCCGGCCCGCAGGACCCGGACCGAGACGATCAAGGAGCGGGTCCGCGCCCTCCCCGGGGGGCGCACGGCACTGCGCGGGGCACGTGCCGCCCGCCGACGGCTGGCCGACCGCGGCGCGAACGCCTCGTGAACCCCCTGTGAACACCGTCCCGGCAGGGGCCGAAACGACTCCCGGGGGGCCCGGATCCATGCCTACGCTGAGGCCGCGTCAGACACCCACCGCCCTCCCGACAGGCAGGAAGAACCCCACCCGAATGACCCCACCCGACCTGTCCGTCGTCATCCCGATGCACAACGCCAGCGCGACCGTCGTCGGGGTGATCGAGACCTTCCTCGGCATCGACTCCGCGACCATCGAGGTGATCGTCGTCGACGACGCCTCCAGCGATGACTCGCTCGCCCGCGTCCGGGCCGTCGACGACCCCCGCGTGGTCCTCGTGCCGCTCCCGCACAACCACGGCGCGGGCATCGCCCGCAACCACGGCTTCGCCCGCGCCACCGGCCGTTACGTCCTCTTCTTCGACGCCGACGACCAGATCCACACCGAGACCCTCACCACCACCCTGGACGCGCTCGACGCGAGCGGGGCGAGCGTGGCGATGCTCCCCTACCGGTACCGGCGCCCGGACTCGGAGTCCGAGGAGATGAACTCCTACGACATCGCGGTGTGGACCAAGTACGCGACCTCGCCCCGGCGGCTCGCCCGGCTGGACGAGGTCCCCGGGCTGCTCGGCTTCACGAACTACCCGTGGAACAAGGTCGCCCGCACCGAGCACTACCGGCGCACCGGGCTGCGCTACGGCGCCACGCAGGTGCACAACGACATCCTCGGGCACTGGCTGACCCTCGTCGACGCCGAGACCGTCCTGCTCATCGACCAGCCCCTCACCACCCACGTCGTGGGCGAGGGCGGGCGCAACCTGACCAACCGCGAGAGCCGGGCCCGGCTGAGCCTCATCGACGCCCTCGACGAGACCTACACCGAGCTCGAGGCACGACCCGCCAAGCGGCGGCGCTTCGCCCGGCAGTACTGGGACCTCGTCACCCGGGTCACCGGGTGGGCCTCCGGCCGGATCACGCCGGAGGTCCGCGACGAGTTCAACCTGCGGGTGCAGGACCACATGCTGCGCATCGACCTGGGCGACTTCCACCGGATCCGCTTCCGGCAGGACGCCGGGCTCGCCAGCCGCCTCGTCCGCCGCGCACAGGCCTGAGAGAAGGGAGTTCGCCATGGCCGAGCTCAGCATCATCGTCACCACGTACAACATCGAGGACTACATCGAGCAGTGCCTCGCGAGCGTGGCGGCCCAGACCCTCACCGACATCGAGGTCATCGTCGTCGACGACGGCTCCTCGGACTCGACGCCGGAGCTGATCAGGCGCTTCTGCGAGGGCGACGCCCGCTTCGTCCCCGTCCTCCTCGGCGAGAACAGCCCGGGAGGCGTCGCCACGCCCGCCAACGTGGGCCTGGACCGCGCGAGCGCCCCGTGGGTGGGCTTCGTCGACGGCGACGACCACATCGAGCCGACGATGTTCGAGCGGCTGCACGCCGCGGCCCGCACCCACGACGCCGACCTGGCGATGTGCGACTACCAGGAGGAGGTCGACGGCACCGGCGAGCGCCGCGACCCGGCGGACGCCCACCGGTGGGCGCCGCTCACCGACCCCTGCTACGAGCTCGACGTCCCGACGAGCCACACCTTCCTGCGCTTCATCGCCGTCCCGTGGCGCAAGCTCTACCGGCGGGAGCTGCTGGAGTCCCGCTCCATCCGCTTCCCCGTGGGCGACGGCTTCTTCGAGGACAACCCCTTCCACTGGTTCGCCATCGTCTCCGCGCGCTCGATCGCGCTCGTGCCCGAGGTCCTCTGCTACCACCGGGTGGCCCGCAGCGGCCAGACGATGGCCACCGCGGACGAGCGGCTCTTCCACATCTTCAGCCACCACGACACGATCCACGACTGGCTCGCCGCGCAGGGCCTGCTCGACCTCTACACGGTCCCGCTGCTGGGGTGGGTCATATCCCAGATGGAGTGGATCTCCCGGCGCACTCCCCCGGAGCGCCACCGCCAGCTCTTCGACGTGCTCACCCCGATCCTCACCCGCTACCCCCTCGAGACGATCCGGCGGGCGCTGGCGGAGAACAACAAGGGTGCGAGCACCCAGCGCCTCACCACCGCCGTGGCGAAGGGGGAGTTCGCCACCTTCGTGCGGACGTTGACCACCCGACCGGGCACGGACAACCCCTTCGTGACCGCGGCCTTCCACCTGCGCCACTCCGGGGTGCGCCACACCGCGGTGCTCACCGGCCGCTACCTGCGCAACACCGTGCAGGACAGCCGGCTGCCGGGATACCTCACCCGTGCCCGCAGCAAGGCTCCGGACTCCAGCGGCCGGGACGTCCTCTTCGGCCTGACCGTCATCGAGCGGCGGCTGCAGCGGATGGAGGCGCGCCTCACCGAGATCGAGGGCCGACTGGACGCGGGCTCCGGGGTACCCGACGCCCGCGCCTCGCTAGGCGTCGACGAAGAAGGGCGCGATCGGCTCGGAGCGGTCGATCGCCTCGAGGATCCCGTCGGCCGCGGTTAGCGCCTCCGCGATCGTCACGTCCATGTCGAGGTACCGGTAGGTGCCGAGGCGACCGACGAAGGTCACGTCGGGCTCCTCCCGCGCGGCGTCGAGGTACCGGGTCAGCAGCGTCTTGTCGGTGGTCATCCGGATCGGGTAGTAGGGGATGTCGCCCTCCTCCGCGAGCCGGCTGTACTCCCGGAAGCAGACGGTGCCCTCGTGCTCCTCCCAGGGAGCGAAGTGCTTGTGCTCCGCGATCCGGGTGTACGGCACGTCGATGTCGCCGAAGTTCATCACGGGGCACCCGAGGTAGTCCCCCTTCGCCCGGATCTCCTCGAAGTCCAGGGTCCGGTAGCGCAGGTGACCGAACTCGTGGCCGAACCACGCGTCCAGCTGGCCGGTCCAGATCGAGTGGTCGAACCGCGAGCGCTCCCCCAGCGGGAAGGGAGTCCCGAGCCGGACCTCGATCCCGGGGTGGTCGAGGATGCCCTCGACGATCGCGGTGTAGCCGTCCTTCGGGATCGCCTGGTACGGGTGGTTGAAGTAGGAGTCCTCGTAGCTGAAGCGCAGCGGCAGCCGCTTGAGCACCGAGGCCGGGATCTGCGTCGGGGGCAGACCCCACTGCTTGCGAGTGTAGCCGTGGAAGAAGGCGTCGTAGAGCTTGCGGCCCATGAACTTCAGCGCCTGCTCCTCGAAGTTGGCCGGCTCCTCGATCGTGTGGTCGGCCTGCTCGTCGATGAAGGCGCGCGCCTCGTCCGGCCGCAGGGCGGTCCCGAAGAGCTGGTTGATCGTCAGCAGGTTCACCGGGAGCAGATAGGTGCGCCCGCCGACGGTCGTCCGGACCCGGTGGTTGTAGGGCATCATCCGGCCGAACCGGTTGATGTAGCTCCACACCCGCTCGTTGCCGGTGTGGAAGATGTGCGGCCCGTACCGGTGGATCATCACCCCCGTCTCCGGGTCCCGCTCGGTGTGGCAGTTCCCCGCGACGTGGTCCCGGGTGTCGAAGACGTGGACCTCGTGCCCGGCCTCGGCCAGCTCACGGGCGATGACCGCCCCGGAGAAGCCGGCTCCTGCGATGCCGAACCTCATCGCGACACCTCCTCGGTCTGCTCGCGCCGGCCCCTGCCGACGGCGGTGGACGGGGTCATTGACAGGCTCATTCGTGTTGGCACGCGGCCACCGTAGGACGGGCCGGAGGCCCCGACCGCGCCTTCCACGAAGGGGTCCACGAACCGACATCTGATGCACGTGCCCGGTTCACCCGGAGTTGGCAATCGGCCCCGAGTGTGAGGGTCATGGCCACGATCCCGACCATCGCCACGGTGGGGTCCACGGACCGACCGCGCTGGTCCGTCCTCATCCCGGTCCACGACTGCGCCGACCACCTCGCGCGGGCTCTGCCCCAGGTCGTGGCGCAGCTCGGCGACCGCGAGGACGCCGAGATCGTCGTCGTCGACGACGCCTCGCGGGACCACCCCGAGGAGGTCGTCGCCGAGCTCGGGCGCGGACGGGTCCGCATCGAGCGCAACCCACGGAACCTCGGCGCGGTCGCGACCTTCAACCGCTGCCTCGAGATCGCCCGGGGCGAGCTGGTGCACCTGCTGCACGGCGACGACGAGACGCTGCCCGGCTTCTACGCCTTCATGGAGCAGGCGCTCGCCGCACCGGGAGCCGTCGCGGCGGTGTGCCGGGCCCAGGACATCGACGAGGCGGGCACCCCGCTGTACACGACGCGCTCCTACCGGGAGGGCACCCAGGTCTGGACCGACGCCCTCGACGCCTTCGCGGTCTCCAACCGGGTCCGGGCCCCGGGCATCGTCGTCCGCCGCCGCGCCTACGAGGAGGTGGGCGGGTACCGCACCGACCTGCCGCACGCCGCGGACTGGGAGATGTGGACCCGCCTCGCCGCGCACGGTCCGGTGGTCTTCGTCGACGAGGTGCTCGCCCGCTACCGCAAGCACGACGGTTCGCACACCTCGACGCTCGTGCGCTCCGGCGCCAACGTCCGCGAGCGCGTCACCGCCATCGGCGCCGTCAGCGCGCACGTCGACCCCGCCCGCCGCCCTTCGACGGTGCGCCGGGCCCTGGCCCACTCCGTCTACTTCGCCGGACGCTCTTCGTTCGGCCTGGCCCGGTCCGGCGACTGGACCGCAGCCCGACGGCAGGCGCGCGAAGCAGCCCGCTGTGCCGCACTCATCCCCACAGGTATCGAGGTGTCCCCGTGAGCAGCCCGACTCTGGACCGTGCCGCACCGCGCACGCGACCGCTCATCCCGTCCGTACCCGTGACCGCGACCTCGTCGCCCCCGTCCCCGGCGCCGGTGCCCCCGAAGCACCCCCGCGTGGGCGTCGTGGTCCTCACCCAGTCCGACCGCCCGGAGCTGCACGACGCGCTGGCCTCGGTGCGCTCCCAGCGCGGCGTGGACGCCCATCTCGTGCTCGTCGTCAACGGTGCGCCCGCTCCCGGGACGACCACCCCGGACCACCTGATCGAGCTGCCGGAGAACGTCGGGATCCCCGCCGGCCGCAACATCGGCGCCGCTGCTGCGCGGGCCGATGTCGTCGTCTTCCTCGACGACGACGCCGAGCTGCTCGGGCAGGACCACCTCGCCTCGGTGCTGCGCCGCTTCGACGAGGACCCCGGCCTCGGCGCGATGGCGATCCGCATCGTCGACGAGTCCGGGGCGACCCAGCGGCGCCACGTCCCCCGCCTCGGGCAGGGCTCAGCCGACCGCTCGGGACCGGTGACCCACTTCATCGGGGCCGCCTGCGCGGTGCGCGCGAGTGCCTTCAACGAGATCGGGGGCTTCGACCCGCGCTTCTTCTACTCCATGGAGGAGTCGGACCTGGCCTGGCGGCTGCAGGACCGCGGCTGGGGCGTCTGGTACTCCGCCGACCTCGCCGCCTTCCACCCCCGCACCCCGGCCTCCCGGCACGCCCGGTTCACGTGGTTCCTCGCCCGCAACCGGGCCTGGATGGCCTGGCGCTCGCTCCCGCTGCCACTCCTGGTGGCGCACCTGGTGCTGTGGACGGGCGTGTGCGCGTTGCGGCGCCACTCGCTGCGGGACGTCCTCGCCGGCTACCGCGAGGCCTGGGCCACCCGCCCCGCCCGCCGACCGATGCGGTGGCGGACCATCGCCCGGATGACCCGCCTGGGCCGCCCGCCGGTCGTCTGAGCCGCGGGGCACCCCCGTCGCCGGTCACGGGTCGCTGGCCCCTCCCGGTGCAATCCCAGCACGCCCAGACACCTCGACCCGTTCGGCGACGAAACTCATGGGTGGGCCCCGTGGGACTCGAACCCACAACCTACGGATTAAAAGTCCGCAGCTCTACCACTTGAGCTAGAGGCCCGGCGCCAGTGCAGGTTAGCGGAGAGACCCGGTGGGTGGTCGGCCCGTGGTCGGCACGGCAGGGGCTGCGCCACCGGGGGACCCGCTTTGCCGCGGCCCTGTGAGGTGCGGCACAGTGGGAGGGAGGCCCCGGGGACCCCGGGGCCGCGGTTTCGAGAGGACGTCATGGTCGCCACCCACCCACCCCAGAAGGTCACCGTCATCGGCGCCGGCATGGTCGGTCTGTCCACCGCCTGGTTCCTCCAGGAGCACGGCGTGCAGGTCGAGGTCGTCGACCGCGAGGGGGTCGCCGCCGGCTCCTCCTGGGGCAACGCCGGCTGGCTCACCCCCGGCCTGTCCACCCCCCTTCCGGATCCGGCCGTCCTCTCCTACGGGATCAAGGCCGTGGTCTCGCCCGCCTCCCCGGTCTACGTCCCGGTGACGACCGACCTGCGGCTGCTGCGCTTCCTCGCGACCTTCACCCGCAACTCCACGATGCGGCGGTGGAACCGCTCGATGCGCGCCCTGGCGCCGATCAACGCCCGGGCCCTGGCGGCCTTCGACGCGCTGCACGAGGGCGGCGTCGCCGAGCCGACCCACGAGGCGCACTCCTTCCTCGCCGGCTACCGCTCGAAGGCCGAGACCGACTTCATGCTCACCGAGCTGCGCCACATCGCCGAGGCCGGCCAGGAGATGCACTTCGAGGAGCTCACCGGCGAGGAGGTCCGCGCACTCGAGCCGACCTTCTCCGAGATCGTGGGGGCCGGCATCCGCCTCTTCGACCAGCGCTACATCCACCCGCCCCGCTACGTCGCCTCCCTCGCCGATTCGGTGCGGGCGCGCGGCGCCACGATCCGCACCGGCGTCACCGTCACCGGTCTCACCCCCGAGACGAAGGGGGTCCGCCTGGACGTCGCGGAGGGGGCGCCGGAGGTCCACGAGCAGGTCGTCGTCGCAAACGGCACCTGGATCAGCTCCCTCGTGCGGGGGCTCGGGGTGCGCACGCCGGTCCAGGCCGGTCGCGGCTACAGCTTCAGCTCCCCGATCGACCACGAGCCGAGCGGTCCGGTGTACCTGCCGAACGAGCGGGTGGCCTGCACCCCGCTCGGCGACGGCCGCCTCCGGGTGGCCGGGATGATGGAGTTCCGCCCGCCCGAGGCCCCGCTGGACCAGCGGCGGGTCGAGGCCGTCGTCGAGGCCGCCCGCCCCTTCCTGCGCGGCGTCGACCTGGATCACCGCGAGGACGAGTGGGTCGGCTCCCGGCCCTGCACCCCCGACGGGCTGCCGACGATCGGCGCCACGAGCTCCCCGCGGGTGCACGTCGCCGGTGGGCACGGGATGTGGGGCATCACCCTCGGGCCGGCCACCGGACAGCTCCTCGCGGAGGCCATGGTGACGGGCCGGCCGGTCCCCGAGCTGACCCCCTTCGACCCACTGCGCTGACGGGCCGTTACCTTTCCGTTATCCTCGGAGGGGTATGCGACTCCCCTCGATCGGCTCCGCGTTGTCCAGCCGGGACAACTCACTCAATGCTGTCCGGCTCATCCTGGCAGCGATGGTCATCGCCTCCCACTCCCCGCTCGGGGGGTATGAGCACGAGGCGTGGGAGCGGATCGGCCCGCTCGCGGTCAACGGGTTCTTCGCCCTCTCCGGCTTCCTCATCGCCGGCTCGCGGCTGCGCAACGGCTTCGGCCGCTACCTGGACCGTCGGGCGCGGCGCATCCTGCCCGGATTCTGGGTGTGCCTCGGAGTCGTCGCCTTCCTCTTCGCGCCGCTCGGTGCACTCTTCGGCGAGGGGCGCTGGCACCCGGCCGGGGCGGTCTCCTTCGTCGTCGACAACGTCCTGCTCTACGTCTTCAGCCCGACGGTGGCCTCGACCCTGCAGGGCGCCCCGGCACCGTCGGAGTGGAACGGCTCGCTGTGGTCGCTGCCCTACGAGTTCCTCGCCTACCTCGTCTTCGGCCTCGTCATCGGGCTGCCGTGGGTGCGCCGCCACCTCTCGCGCACGATGCTGGTCGCGGTGCTCGTGCTGCCGCTGCTCTACTGCTGGTTCGGTGACCTCACCGGCCTCGCGAACAAGGTGGAGCAGATCGTGCGCCTCTTCGCCTTCTTCGCCGCCGGCGCGATGGCCTACTCGCTGAAGGACCGGCTGCCGGTCTCGCACCCGCTCGGGCTGCTCGCCGGGGTGTGGGTCGTCGCCGGCTGCCTCGTCGGCGGCGAGGAGGCCATGCACCAGCTGACGGTCATCCCGCTGACGTACCTGCTGCTCTACGTCGGGTCCACGTGGCGCACCCGGTTCGCCGCCACGGAGGACATCTCCTACGGGATGTACATCTACGGCTGGCCGGTCCAGCAGCTGCTCGCCCTCGCCGGTGTCGGCGCGTTCGTCCCGCAGGCCGCCTTCGTCGTGCTGTCGATCGCCTGCACCGCCCCGCTGGCGCTGCTCTCCTGGCGGCTCGTGGAGAAGCCGGCCATGCGCCTGGGCACCCGCCCCCGGCCGACGGGCGACCTGCACCCGGCCGAGGCCACGGCGAGCGCGCCGGAGTCACCGCGCCGCCCCGTGCTGCTCGGCAGCCGCTGACCGGGCCGTCGGGCGGGCACGGCGCCATCAGGCGACGAGCACCGCCACCGTGTGGATCGCCAGGCCGGCGAGGGCACCGACGACGGTGCCGTTGATCCGGATGAACTGCAGGTCGCGCCCGACGAAGAGCTCGATCCGCCGGCTCGCCTCGTCCGCGTCCCAGCGCTCCACGGTCACCGAGATGACCTCCGCGAGCTCGTCGCCGTAGGTGTTGACGAAGAAGGCGACGACCTCACCGAGGTAACCCTCCAACCGCTGCTGCCACACCGGGTCCGTGGCGAGGTGCTCGCCGAGGTTGCCGAGCAGCTGATCACCTCGCGACCAGAAGTAGGAGTCCCGGTCGGCCATCGCCGCGAGCAACGAGACGCGCAGCGAGCGCCACACCGCGACCGTGCTCGTCGGCACCTGCGGGTGGGCCAGCAACCGCTCCTTGAGCGTCTCGGCCGCGGACATGACCTCGGGGTCGTGCTGCAGGTCGGCGGCCAGCCGGGCGAGCAGGTCGTCCAGCGCCCGCCTCGCCGGGTGGCGGGGGTCGGCCCGCATCTCGGCGAGCCACCCGAGGGCCTGCTGGTAGGTCCAGTCGATGACGCGCTGGTCGAGCCACTCCGGGCTCCACCAGGGCGCCTTCTCCCCCAGCACGAGGGCGAAGCTGCCCGGGTTGTCCGAGAGCCACCGGTGGGCCTCCTCGATCCCGAGGTCGACCAGCCCGGTGTGGCTGCCGCCCTCGATGACCCCCTCGAGGAGGGACCCGAGGATCGGACTGGCCGGCTCCCGCGCGAGGCGCGGCAGGAGCAGCTCGGAGAGGAAGTCGTGCACGTCGTCATCGGCCACCTGCTCCAGGGCGAGCGAGCCGCCCCGGGAGACCTCGGTCAGCACCCGGTCCCGGCTCCGCGGCTGCCCGAGCCAACGACCGAGTCGCTCCGCCACGTGGGCGGCAGCGAGCCGCTCACGGGCGATCTCCTCGGTGAGGAAGTTCTCCGAGACGAACTCCTGCAGGCTGCGCCCCAGCTCGTCCTTGCGCCGCTTCACCAGCGCCGTGTGCGGGACGGGGACGCCCAGCGGGTGGCGGAAGAGCGCGGTCACCGCGAACCAGTCCGCGAGCGCGCCGACCATCGCGGCCTCGGCCGCGGTGTTGACGAACCCCCACACCCCACCGTGGTCCAGCCGGAGGGTGGCGAGGAAGACCAGCGCCGCGAGGACCAGCAGTCCCGTCGCGAGGGCGCGCATGCGCCGCAGCCCCGCTCGTCGTCGGGCATCGGCCGGGGACTCCTGCAGGAAGCTCACGGCCAGATCCTCTCTCATGCCGGCGGCCTAGACTCGCCGGCGTGAAGTTCCTCAACGGCCTGATGCCACAGTTCGACCTGACCTACGACGACGTCTTCATGGTGCCGCGCCGCAGCGAGGTCGCGAGCCGCCACGGCGTCGACCTCGCCACGAGCGACGGGACGGGCACGACGATCCCGCTCGTCGTGGCCAACATGACGGCGATCGCGGGCCGCCGCATGGCCGAGACGACGGCCCGCCGGGGCGGCCTGACGGTCATCCCCCAGGACATCCCGGTCGAGGTCGTCGCCGACGTGATCTCCTTCATCAAGGAGCGCGACCTGGTCCACGACACCCCGATCGTGCTCGAGCCGACCACCACCTCCGGCGAGGCCCTCGCCCTGATCAACAAGCGCGCCCACGGCGCCGGCATCGTCGTCGAGGACGGCCGGCCGGTCGGCGTGGTCACCGGCCGGGACCTGCAGGGAGTGGACCGCTTCACCCAGGTGCGCGACGTCATGTCCCCCGACCCGATGACCCTCTCGGCCGACGCCGACCCGCGAGCGGCCTTCGACGCGCTGCACGCCGCCCGCCGCCGGGTGGCTCCCGTCGTCGACTCCGGCGGTCGCCTCGTGGGCATCCAGACGCGGAAGGGGGCGGTGCGCGCCAGCATGTACACCCCCGCCGTCGACGCCCGGGGGCAGCTACGGATCGGCGCCGCCGTGGGCATCAACGGCGACGTCGGCGGCAAGGCAGCGGCCCTGCTGGAGGCCGGCGCGGACGTGCTCGTCGTCGACACGGCCCACGGCCACCAGCGCAAGATGCTCGACGCTCTGGCCGCAGTGCGGGCCCTCGACCCGCACGTCCCGGTCGTCGCGGGCAACATCGTCTCCGCCGAGGGGACCCGCGAGATCATCGAGGCCGGCGCCGACATCGTCAAGGTCGGTGTGGGCCCGGGCGCGATGTGCACGACCCGGATGATGACCGCCGTCGGGCGCCCCCAGTTCTCCGCCGTGCTGGAGTGCGCGGCCGCCGCCCGCGAGCTGGGCAAGCACGTCTGGGCCGACGGCGGTGTGCGCCACCCCCGCGACGTCGCCCTCGCCCTCGCCGCCGGTGCGAGCAACGTGATGATCGGCTCCTGGTTCGCCGGGACCCTGGAGTCCCCCGGCGACCTGGTGACCGACTCCGACGGCCGCAGCTACAAGGAGTCCTTCGGCATGGCCTCCGCGCGGGCGGTGCAGAACCGCACGGCGACCGACTCCCCCTTCGACCGTGCCCGCAAGGGCCTCTTCGAGGAAGGGATCTCCAACTCCCGGATGTACGTCGACCCCTCCGGGCCGGGCGTCGAGGACGTCATCGACGAGATCATCGCGGGGCTGCGCAGCAGCTGCACCTACGCGGGGGCGAGCACGCTCGAGGAGTTCCACGAGCGGGCCCTCGTCGGCCTGCAGTCCACCGCCGGCTTCGCCGAGGGCCGACCGTTGCACACCTCCTGGTGACGCGATGAGGTCCCTGCAGCCGCTGGAGGCACCGGTCGACCCGGTCGACGCGCTGCGGCGCGTGGGCTTCCTCCTGGAGCGCACCCGCCAGCACAGCCGTCGTGTGGAGGCCTTCCGCGGCGCCGTCGACGTCGTCCGCGGGTTGGCCGAAGGCGAGCTGGCGACCCACGTCGAAGGGGGCACCCTCACCGACCTGCCGGGCATCGGCCCCTCCACCGCCGGCGTCATCGCCCAGGCAGCGGCAGGCGAGCTGCCCGACTACCTCGCGGCCAAGCAGGAGGAGCACGGCGGGCCGCTCGTCACCGGCGGCGAGACCCTCACCGAGGCGATCATCGGCGACTGCCACCTGCACTCGGACTGGTCCGACGGCGGTGGCCCGATCGAGGAGATGGTCCTCACCGCGGTCGAGCTCGGCCACGAGTGGATGGTGCTCACGGACCACTCCCCCCGCCTGCGGATCGCGAACGGCCTGAGCGCCGCCCGCCTCGCCCGGCAGATCGACCTGCTGCGGCGCATCGACCACTCGCTCGGGGAGAGCATCACCGTCCTCGCGGGCATCGAGGTCGACATCCTCGACGACGGCTCGCTGGACCAGTCCGAGGAGATGCTCGACCGGCTCGACCTCGTCACCGCCTCGGTGCACTCCAAGCTGCGGATGCCCAGGGAGCCGATGACCCGCCGCATGCTCACCGCGGTGGCGAACCCGCACGTGAACGTCCTGGGGCACTGCACGGGACGGCTCGTCACCGGCTCGCGGGGCACCCGGCCGCAGAGCGAGTTCGACGCCCGCGCCGTCTTCGAGGCCTGCGCCGAGCACGACGTGGCCGTGGAGATCAACTCCCGCCCCGAGCGGTGCGACCCACCCGACGACCTCGTCGAGCTGGCCCTGGAGGCCGGCTGCCTCTTCGCGATCGACTCCGACGCCCACGCCCCCGGGCAGCTGGAGATGAAGGCCTACGGCGCCGAGCGCGCCGAACGGCTCGGGGTCCCGCAGGAGCGGATCGTCACGACGTGGGAGGTCGACCGGCTCCGGGCCTGGGCGAGGGGCTCCTGACCCGTCCCCCTCGGTCCAGGAAGGACACTCGCGGGCATCCGGGGTGGGCCAACGCGCCGTTTTGGCGTTCCGGCGCCGGTCTCGTATGCTTTCGAAAGTCCTCGACGGATTCGGGCCCTGCCTGCTGTGTGGCGAGGGTCCGTCATCGGGTCCCCATCGTCTAGCGGCCTAGGACCCCGCCCTTTCACGGCGGTAGCACGGGTTCGAATCCCGTTGGGGATACGCAAGCACGCCTTGCACTGCAAGGCCCTGTAGCGCAGTTGGTTAGCGCGCCGCCCTGTCACGGCGGAGGTCGCGGGTTCGAGTCCCGTCAGGGTCGCTCGCTGGTCCGTCACGGACCAGCTCGGCCAGGTAGCTCAGTTGGTACGAGCGTCCGACTGAAAATCGGAAGGTCGGCGGTTCGACCCCGCCCCTGGCCACCCGGTGGTTCCTCGCAGTTCCCCCCGTCGCCCGCGACCTCGCCCCAGTGCTCAGGACTCCCGCAGGCGCACCGCGAGGTTCATGTGCCCGATGGCGACGGCCTCGAAGTCCAGGTCCGGCCGGCCCTCCAGGAACTCGGTGAAGGCGCGGTGCTCGTGGCGGTGCCACCCGTGGTACCCGAAGTACTCGTCGAAGACCACGACGGTGCCGGGGAGGAACCGGTCGCCCAGCTCGTCGAAGACGGTCCTCGTCGAGCCGTAAAGGTCGGCGTCGAGGTGGACGAAGCGGAACGCCTCGTTCGTCGCGGCCGCGAAGACCGGAACGGTCTCGTCGAACCAGCCGACGTGGAACTCGATGTTCGTCTGGGGCAGCTCGGGCGGCCGGCCGCCGATGTCGAAGGCACCGGCGTCCTTCCCGCTCCCGTTCCAGGCCTCCGGCAGGCCCTCGAACGAGTCGAAGCCGTGGACGGTCTGGTCGCAGAAGTGGTCGGCGATCCGGGAGAGGCTCTGGCCCCTGTGCACCCCGAACTCGGCGACGAGTCCGGACGCCGCGGGCGCCTCGGCGAGCGCGCGACCCAGGGCCTGCGGGTTGTGCTGGTGCACCTGCGCGTCGGCGAACCGCTCGTCGCCGCGGATGTGGTCGACCGCGTCCTGGACGGCAGCACGTCGCAGGCCCAACGCGGTCGAGGGGATCTCCCGTGTCGTGCGCAGCTGCTTGACGATCTGCTGCAGGAGCTCGTCGGTGGGGCTCTTGGGCATCGGCCCGACCTTTCCTTTGCCGTGGTGGCGCGTACGGCGGCGAAGGTAGTCGGCCGGGGTTGAGTCCGGGTGGACACCCGGTGAACGCGGAGTCGTCCTCCGCGCCGTCAGCTCAGCTGAGCTCCTTGACGATCTGCCCGATGTTGTCGATCGTGCGCTTCAGCTCCTCGACGTGCCGGGTGTCGAAGGCGCTGAGCACCCGCTTCATCTCGGTCGTGGAGATGCCGTCGGTACGGGGCAGGTAGACCAGCTCGACCTTGTCGGCGAGGTCGTCGAACTTGCCCTCCCAGTCCGCGCCCATGCCGAGGATGTCCACATCGTAGGTCTCGATGTCCTCGCGCTTCTGGCTCCACCGGTCCTCGGGGATGGCCAGGTCGACGTACTTGATGCTGTCGACGATCTCCAGGCGCTGCTCGAAGGGCACGATCGGCTTCTTGCCCTTGATCGCGTTGAACTCGTCGGTGGAGACCGCGACGATCAGCCGGTCGCCGAGCGCGCTGAGCCGCTTGATGATGTTCAGGTGTCCGATGTGGAAGAGATCGAACGTGCCGTACGTGATGACGGTCTTGCCCATGACAGGTGCACCTCGTTGGAGCGGAGCTCGGAGCGATAACCGCTCGAGTCTATGGGGCATCGTCCCGGCAGTCGGCCTGCGACACAGTAGGCTGGCCGGTCGACCCACCGAGAGGACCCCCTATGGCCCAGCCGTCCGTCGACGTGGTCGTCCTCAGCCAGGGCGACCGCCACGAGGAGACCCTGCACGCCCTGGAGTCCGTCCGTTCCCAGCGCGGCGTGGAGGTCCACCTCTACCTCGTCGGCAACGGGTGGGAGCCCGCCGGCTTCCCCGACGACGTGCGCACCATCCACCTCCCCGAGAACGTCGGCCCGGCGGAGGGTCGCAACATCGGCTTCGCGAAGGGGGACTCGGAGTTCGTCTTCTTCCTCGACAACGACGCGTGGTTGCGGGACGGCGGCGCGCTGGCGCACGCCGTGGCGAGGCTGCACTCGGACCCCCACCTCGCGCTCGTCCACGCCCGGGTCACCGACACCGACGGTGTCACGCTGCGCCGGTGGGTGCCGCGGGCGCGCGTGGGCGACCCCGGTGTCGGCGGTCCGGCCTTCGCCGTGTGCGAGGGCGTCGTCGTCATCCGGCGCGCGGCCTACGAGGAGGTCGGGGGCTTCCCCGGATCCTTCTTCTTCGGCCACGAGGGACTCGAGCTGGCCTGGCGACTGCGCGACCACGGCTGGGAGCTGGTCTACGACCCGTCCGTGGTCATCCACCACCCCGCCACCGAGGCCACCCGGCACGCCATCTTCTGGCGGCTCAACGCCCGGAACCGGGTGTGGGTGGCCCGGCGCAACCTGCCCTGGCCGTTCGCGGTGGTCTACGTCCTCGCGTGGACCCTCATCACGGTCGCCCGCACCTGGCGCCAGCCGGGGAACCTGCGCGCGTGGTTCCGCGGCTTCCGCGAGGGCCTCGCGGCCGACCCGGGCGGGCGTCGCCCGATGCGGTGGCGGACCGTCCTGCGGCTCACCCGGATGGGTCACCCGCCGGTGCTCTGAGCGGGGTCGGCCCCCGTGTCGCGGCCCAACGGCGAGGCGTCGGCACCTAGAGTGACGGTGCCACACCCTTTGCGAAGACGTTCAAGGACCGCACGTTGCTCGAGCACCTGACCTCCGACGTCCGGCTCCTCGCGCGGTCCGTCCGTGACGGCACCCGCCCCGTCCCCGTCGCCGGGCTGACGCCCGGAGAGGCCGTGCGGGTGCGTCGCGGCCGGTCCGTCCTCGAGGCCCGGATCGTCGACCGTTTCGACGCGTGGGCGCTGCGGGACCAGTGCCGCGACCGCGTGACCGAGGCGCTGCGGGACGCGGGGATCGCCCACGTGCAGCTGGATGCCGTGCGGGAGGAGCCCCACCGGGTGGTGGTCGCCTCGAGCGACATCGAGGCCCTGCGCGCGACCCTCTCCGTGCTCGGCACCGAGCGCCGTCTCCACCTCGCCCGGATCACCTCCCGCGGGGCCGGCCCCGCCCGCGCCCTGCCCCGGCTGCCGGGCATCCGCTCCGGAGACGTGCTGCGCGTCTTCTCTCCGCAGGTGTCCGTGACCGGCCGGCTGCTGCCGACGATGGCCCTGGGCGTCGACATCGAGATCTGGGAGCGGATCCGCACCTCCCGGGCCTCCCCGGACGGCCGGATGCTGCCCGCGGGGTCGCTGGTCGCGCCCCGGACCAACCCCCGGACCCGCACCCTCACCCCGCAGGAGCTCGCGGCCGCGCAGGCCGACCGGCGCGGACAGTCGCCGCCGCTGGAGCAGGTCACCTTCCCCGTCGACGTCGTCTACACGTGGGTCGACTCCAGCGACCCGGCATGGCGGGCGGACTTCGACGCCCGGCGCGCCGGGGACTCCCTGGCCGGATCGCACGCCAGCGCCTGGTCCCCCGCCCGCTTCACCAGCCGTGAGGAGCTGCGCTACTCCCTTCGCTCGCTGGTCGCCCACGCCAACTGGGTGCGGCGCATCCACGTCGTCACCAGTGGTCAGGTGCCGCACTGGCTCGACACCAGCCACCCGCAGATCAACGTCGTGCGCCACGACGAGATCTTCCCCGACCCGGATGACTTGCCGACCTTCAACTCCCACGCCATCGAGGCCTGCCTGCACCGCATCCCCGGCCTGAGCGAGCACTACGTCTACTTCAACGACGACGTCTTCCTCGCGCGGCCGCTGCGGCCCGAGGACTTCTTCGGCGCCGGTGGGGACATCCGCTACTTCCCCTCCCGGATCCCGGTCGACGACGAGCTCCCCTCGGACGTCGACCTGCCGGTCGTGTCCGCCTTCAAGAACGGCCGGAGGGTCATCGAGCGCCACTTCGCGCGCCGCCCGATGACGCGCCCGCGCCACACGCCGCACCCCCAGCACCGGGGAGTGATCGAGGAGATCGAGCGGGCCGAGCCCGAGCTGGTCGCCCGCACCCGCCGGGCGCGCTTCCGCTCTGCCACGGACATCTCGCTCGCGGCGCAGCTGCAGTCCTCCTGGGCGGCCGCGACCGGGCGCGGGGTGGCGACGGACACCAGCTACGAGTTCATCGACATCTGGAGCCCGGACGTCGACGCGCGCATCAACCGACTGCTGCTGCGCGACGATGTGGACTTCTACTGCCTCAACGAGACCTGGATCGACCCCGAGCAGTGCGAGACCGCGGACGCCCGGGTCGCCCGGGTCCTGACGATGCTGCTGCCCTTCGCCTCCCCCTTCGAGACGGACGTCCGGAGCGAGCCGCGATGACCGACCCGGCCGACCCGTCAGCCAGTAGCGTGGGTCCGATGCCCAGCCCCTCGCCCGAGGAGGGCCCTGCCCTCCCGGCCGCACCGCGCCCCTCGATCGCCCACCGCCTGAGCGGGCACCGCCGGGCCCGCTACCTGTACAAGGTGGCCAACCGGCTGGAGCGCAAGCGTTTCCTGGACTCCCTCCCCGGGTCGACGCTGGCGCCAGGCACCTTCGTCAGCCGTCGGGACGGGCGCCTCGTGCTCTACCGCACCCGGCCCGGCATGACGGCCGACGTGGCGCGGAGCGAGAACCTGCGCCTCGTCGCGGAGCTGTTGGACCGGCACGACGTCGACTACTTCGCCGCCCCCGAGTCCGGCTCCGGGTCGGTCAACATCGGGATGGCGCCGCAGGAGTGGACCCGGTTCCTCGAGGTGCTGGGCGCCGGGCCGGAGGGCACGGAGCAGCTCTACGTCGCCCTCCTGGCCCGGGACCGCCGCGACGACGTCCGGTGGTGGTCGGCGCCCCTGCAGGACCCGCGGGTGCGGCCGGCCCTCGCGACCCAGACCCACATCATCCTCTTCGAGGTGCGGGCCGCCCACGAGCACGGCGAGATCTACGGACGGGGCCAGGGCATCCACCTCCAACGGTGGGAGCGGGACGAGGACGGCGCCCTCGAGTCACCGACACGCAACACCCGCACCCGGCACATCTCCGCCACGCTGCAGCAGAGCACGCAGCTGACTGTGGCGGGGACCTCGCTGCGCACCTTCGCCCCCCTGGCCACCAGGCACGTCTTCGACTTCGACCTCGATGTCGACCTGGTCTACCTGTGGGTCGACGACAGCGATCCGCAGTGGCGCTCTCGGCGGGCCGAGGCACTGCGCCGCGCGGGCCGACCGGTGGACGAGGCCCCGGTCGAATCGGGTGTCTCGGCGGAACGCTTCCGGGACTACGGCGAGTTGCGCTACGCCCTTCGCTCGGCCCACCGCTACGCCCCGTGGGCGCGCAACATCTTCCTCGTCACCGACCGGCAGGTCCCCGGGTGGCTGGACACCGACCACCCGGGCGTCACCGTCGTGGACCATCGGGAGATCTTCGAGCACCCCGACCAGCTGCCGACCTTCAACTCCCACTCCATCGGCAGCCGGCTGCACCACATCGAGGGGCTCTCCGAGCACTACCTCTACATCAACGACGACGTCTTCTTCGGCCGGCCCGTCTCCCCGCAGCAGTTCTTCCACCCCAACGGCGTCGCGAAGTTCTTCATGTCACGCTCCACCCTGCCGCTGGCGCCCCCCGGCGAGGGGCCGCCTCACGAGAACGCCCGGCGCAACGTCGCGCGGCTGCTCGAGGAGCACTTCGGCCGCACCGCGACCCGCAACTTCTTCCACACGCCGGTGCCGCAACGGCGGGAGATCTTCGCAGACCTCGAGGCCACCTTCCCCGAGGTCTTCGAGCAGAACGTGACCAGCCGCTTCCGCTCCAGGCAGGACTACGAGCCGAATCAGTGGCTGCACCACTACTACGGATACCTCAAGGGGATGGCGGCCCCCGGGTCCATCCGCTACGACTACTTCGATCTCAGCGACCCGAGCATCCCCGAACGGATGTCGCGGCTGATGGACCGACGCAACCGGGACTGCTTCTGCATCAACGACAACGCCGAGGCCCTCCCGGAGAACCAGGACTTCATCGTCGACTGGATGGCGGAGTACTTCCCCGAGCCGGCCCCCTTCGAGAACGGCCCCTGAGGCCGCTCAGCGCTCGTAGCAGCTCGGTACCGGGTAGGCCTGCTCCAGGTACGCCCGCAGGGCCCGGTGGCCCTCCGCGGTGCCGGCCTCGTCCCGGGCGTGGTCGTTCAGGCACAGCGCGTCGACGTCCCGCCGCTCCCGCAACGAGCGCAGCCGGCGCGGCGCGGCCGGGTGGTTGATGTCGGTGTAGAAGTACCGGATGGCGCCGGGCTGGGCCCTGCCGGTCACGTAGGCGTACCAGTGGTGGAGCGAGGAGACCATCGCGTGGTCCTGCGGGCTGCGGAAGCGCTGGGCAGCCGTCCGCTCGTATGCCTGCGGGAAGGCCGCCGCCATCTCCTGCAGGATGCTGCGGCGCAGCGCGTGCGGGACGTGCTTCATCTTCGCGGTGAAGGTCCGGCCGAACCGGCTCCGGAGCAGGTCGCGGTTGTTCTTCGCGGCGGTCATGACCGGCGCCTCGTCCTCCTCGGCGGGGCCGAGTCCGAGCTTCGCCGTCGACGGGAAGAAGCGCGTCTGCCCGGTCGGGGTGAAGAAGAGCTCCGGAGGGACCGGCCGCCCGAGGAGGACGTCGTCGTTGAGGTAGAGGAACTGCTCCGAGAGCCCCTCGATGTTCTGCAGCTGCGCCTCGATCGCGTGCGAGTTGAAGGTCGGCAGGTCGTCGGTGTCGGTGAAGATCTCCCGATGGTCCACGACCGTGATGCCGGGGTGGTCCCGGTCCAGCCAGGACGGCACCTGCGCGTCCGTGACGAGGTAGACGTGGCGCACCCACGAGGCGTACATCTGGAGCGAGCGCAGCGAGTAGCGCAGCTCGTCGTGGTCCTCGTAGCGCGACTCGTTCGCGGCGGTCGCGTGGCGGGCCCCGTCGACCTCGCCGCCCCGGGCCGCCGCCTTGCGCGCCAGCCACTCCGGGTCCTCGCCATCCACCCACGTGTAGACGACGTCGATCGGGAAGGTGACGTCCTCCACGTGGGACCCGTCGGTGCCGGGCAGCCGGGGGTGGCCATCGTTCCCCCGTCTCGCCTCCGCCCACTCGCGCGGGCGGACGTGGTCGACCCACCGGTTCCTCACCGGCGCCACCAGGGTGCCCTCGGGGAGCAGGTCGCCACCGGAGTCCCGCTGACCGGCCGCGGTGGCTCCCCAGAACTGCACCTCGCAGCCGAGGACCCCCGCGTCGAGGACGCGCCTGCCGTGGGCGAGGAGGCGGAAGAGGACCACGGCGTGGCCCTCGGCGTCCGCCCCGGCCGCTGCCGATCGGATGCGGTCCCCGCCCGGGTCGGCGACGTGCAGCGACGGATCGGCCCCGCAGTGCCGCAGTGCCTCCCGGAAGCGCACCCGGGAGGCCGCGGGCACGACGACGACGCTGCGTCCGGCCGGCGGGTCGTCGAGGAGCACCCACTCGATGCCCGCCCGCTCGAGCAGCTCCGCGGTCAGGGCGAGGTTCTCCCGGCGCACCGTCTCCCCGGCGAAGGAGTCGACCTCCCGCGCCACGACGAGGTGGCCGTCGTGCTCGACCGAGACCAGGCCGGGGCCGGATGCGTGCCGCTGCTCGTGCCGGCGGCGCCGGGCCTCCCGCAGGGCCTCCTGGGCCGGTGTCTCTCCGTCGAGGACCGCGCGGATCCTCGGCCACGCCCCCTTCGGCAGCACACCGAGGACGCGCCGGCGCACCCCGAGGGGGATCCGGTCACGCACGCGGTGGGGGCGTGTCGGCCAGCTCGCGCTCCAGGCGTGCCCGGACGTCGGTGGCGGCCTGTACGCCCTGCATCTCGGCCTCCCGTGCCCAGTGCAGCGCGGAGCGCGGCCACCGCATCATGCCGGCCTCCGGCTGGTCCAGCGCCTGCGCGAGCTGCAGCGCGTCGTTCGCGCCACCGTCGGTGGCCCGGGAGTGGAGGGTCGCGAGCGTCGCCGCCGAGTGCCCCGTGTCGGGCTGCCGTCCCGCCGCGAGCTCCGTGCGCCGCTTGGCGATCGCGTCCGCGACGTAGCGGGAGGAGGTCGCCGGGTCGATCGACGGCTCGGGGTTCAGCTCCCAGTCGTCCTCGTAGCCCATGGCGTCCATGGCCTCCTTGAGGAGGGGCCGGTAGAACTCCACGTCCTCGGGGGTCATCCAGTCCCGCCACGCGCCGTGCCCCTTGGAGCGGGAGATGTGGGAGAGCCAGGCCGGGGTGGCGGACTGCTGCGCGTTCAGCGGCAGCCCGAGGTACTGGGCGAGGGTGTCCACGCGGTCGTCGACGAAGTCCTCGTAGTACACGAGGAAGAACTCGTTGGCCCTGGCGAAGTCGGTCATCTCGAGCAGCTCCTCGGTGCCCGGGCGCCACTTCTTGTACCCGACCTGGTTGCCCAGCCTCATGAGCCGCTTGACGCTGATGCTGCCCGGGTCGCGCTCCTTGCGCCGCAACGCCTTGAGGAAGCGCTCGTGCTCGGACATCTCGACCGTGGAGACCACGCTCTTGATGAGCGGCTTGAAGAGCAGCGTGCTGATGAGGGCGTCCCGCGGGTCACGCACGGTCATCACCCGCCGGTCGAAGGCGGCGACCGGGAAGTTGGCCATGTTCTTGTACATGATCTTCGTCATGACGCTCAGCTGCGGCGAGGTCCGCAGGGCCTGCTCCAGCGGGTCGAACCGGTTCGGCTCGAAGGAGAAGAGGTACTCCTGCGCCATCGGTGCCAGGGCCGACTTGATCAGGCTGTACACGCCGGTGGTGCCGGTCTTCTGGCGGCCGACGACGATGATGTTGTGGCTCACTGAACCCCTCCGAGGTCACTGTTCACCCGCGAGATGGGGGAAGGCGCGCCCAGGCCCCGCTCGACGAACATCGTCAGGCTAGCAGCGCACCGGTGGCCCCGACCGGGGCCGAGGCGGGTGTGTCCTCAGGCGTCGAAGCGGTTCGAGGTGACGATCATCAGCAGGAATCCGCCCGCGGTCGCGAGGGCCAGCGGCAGCGACACCAGCAGCCACCCCGCGAGGACGGTGCCCTCCTCGACCACGCCGAGCGCGGCGAGGACGAGCCCCAGCGTGGCCGCGGCCAGGGTGATGAGCGAGAACTCGATGGCGACGAAGGCACGGAAGAAGGGGAAGAAGCGCAACAGGCTGCGGGCGGAGCGGAGCCCGGCCGAGCGGGAGGCCGCCGTCTCGGCGCTCTCGTCCGCCTTGGGCAGGCCGAAGTAGAGCCGGGAGACGAGGACGAGGTCGCCGAAGGACTTCTTCAGCAGCACGAGGCAGCCGACGAGCGCGCCGATCGTCGTCCAGCCACCGATCGAGGTGGGACCGCCGTCGACGTGGACGCCGAGTGCGATGGGCAGCGCGGCCTCGGTGACGTAGTGGGCGACCCGATCGAGGTAGACGCCCATCGGCGAGGAGGTCCCCCGCCACCGCGCGACCTCGCCGTCCGAGCAGTCGATGAGGATCTGGAACTGCATGATGAGCGCGCAGGCGAGCACCGCCCACCAGGACGGGATCATCAGCACGGCGGCACCGATGATCCCGACGAGGACCATCAACCAGGTCACGCCGTTGGCGGAGATGCCGGTCGGGATGACGGCCCGGGTGAAGTGCAGGGACAGCGCCCGCAGGTACAACGTCCCGGCCCAGTGCTCGGAGTTGCGTCGCCCCACGACCGAAGGGGGCTGCACGACCGCGCGCAGCTCCTCCAGCGAGGGTCGGGCGGGACGCGGGCTCTGCTCGCTCACGTGTCTCCTGGGGGTCGCGGTCCGGACGGTCTCCGGGGCCCGGCACCGAGGTCGATCGCAGCGGCGAACTCCTCGAGTGCGGCGGCGTTCCAGCCATCGACGTCGAAGGTGGCGAACTCGGGCCGCTCGGAGACGAGCTCCATCATCGCACGGGCGACCGCGTCGTCGTCACGGGGAACGACGACCCCGCAGCCCGGGGGCACCACCCCCTCGACGGAGGAGAAGGCGGTGGTCAGCACGGGGGTGGCCAGCGCGAGGGCCTCGAGGATCACCATCGGCAGCCCCTCGTGCTCACTCGTCAGCGCGAAGTAGTCCGCCGCGGCCACCACGGGGAAGGGGTTGGCCACGTGCCCGGTGAGGTGGACCGAGCCCTCCAGCCCGAGCTCGGCCACGAGCCCGCGCAGCTCCCCCTCGAGCGGCCCGTCACCCATGACGACCACGGCGACGTCGTGGCCGGCCTCCCGGACCGCGGCGGCGGCCCGAACGAGCCGTGCCTGGTTCTTCTCGTGGGTGAGCCGCCCGGCGGTGACGACGGTGACCGTGCCCTCGTCCCGCAGCGCGGCGACCGCGCCCTCGGGCAGGCCGAGGTCGACGAGGTCGGCGTCGGCCAGCGTGCGCACCCGGCCCGCGTCGACGACGTTGCGCACGCTGACGAAGCGCGCGTCGCCGGCGAACCGACCCAGGGAGCGCTCGTTCACCCGGGAGAGGGACTCCGAGACGGAGACGAGCCGGTCGTAGCGGTCGTAGAGACCGAAGACCTGCTCGAGGTGGTGGGCCCGGGTCCGTCCGTGCTCGTTGGTGCTGCTCACCTCGGCGGCGAGGTCGTTGTGCAGCCAGATCGAGTGGGTACGCACCGGCCCGGGGGCGACCCCGCGCGAGAAGAGCAGCGCCCAGTAGGGCGAGTACCCGCCGAAGTCGATGACGTGGTCGAACTGCGCCGTCCCGAAGCAGCGCACCCACTCCTCCTGCAGGAGGCGCACGAGTGCACCCACCGGCACGACCGGGTGTTCGGCCCCGAACCGCTGGAGCAGCCGTCGGGACCACACGACGCGCTTGGGCCCGTTCATCCCGCCCACCCGGGGCAGCAGCCGCACGCGTGGGTCGATCGCCTCGGCGAAGGCGCGGGGAGCGGCCTTGCGTGCGGGCCCCCAGGCGATGGAGACGTCGACCGCGTCGAGGTCGAGGCGCCCGAGCAGCGCGATGAGCGAGGACGTCACGCCGTTGCGCTGCAGCGACCCGCCGTGGATGAGCAGCCGCGGGACCCGTCCCTGGCGACTCCGCCCGGCCAGCGGGACCTCACGTCCGGTGGTCGGCGGCCGGCCCCGCCACACACGGTCCACCACCCGCTCGGTGGCACCACCGTCGTCGAAGGGGGCGTACCGCGCCGCCCACTCCCGACGGGCCTCGGGGCGGGAACCCCCTTCGGCCACCTCGGCGGCGACCTCCTGCGGCGTCGTGCAGACCCGTCCCGGCAGTTCCTCGGCCGGCAGGTAGAGCGGGCGCAGCGCCTCGTAGGCCTCCCGGTCCGGCACGTGGAAGGTGATCGGGACGCGGGGGTCGGCGAGCGCGTCGAAGAGGATGCTCGAGTAGTCGGTCACCAGGTGGTCGGTGACGGCCAGGACCTCGTTGGCCGGCACGTCGGGCGGCACGAGCGCCCCCTCGAGCGAAGGGAGCGCCTCCGCCTGCTCGTGGACCACCGGGTGTGCCTTCACGAGGACCTGCCGGTCCTCGCCGATGGAGGCCCGCAGCTCACGGACGAGGTCCTCCAGCGCGCCCGCGTCCAGGCTCGGGTCGGCGAAGGCCTCGCCCCGCCAGGTCGGCGCCACGAGCACGACCCGCTGGCCCGCCCCGATCGCGACCCCCTCGGCCCGGAGGCGAGCGCGGATCCGTGCTCGCTCCCCCTCACCGGCCGTGACCTGGACGTCGGTGCGCGGCTGGCCCACCTCGAGCACGCTGCCCGGCGCGAGCCCCTCCAGCCGGTAGGCCCCCCGGTACATCGTGTCCGTCATGTAGGGGCCGGAGGAGACCAGGTGGTCGGCCGCGAGGAAGTTGCGGATGACGTTGGCCGCGCCGAGCGCCCCGTCGGGTGTGTCGTAGCCCATCGACTTCAGCGGGGTCCCGTGCCAGGTGTTGACGTAGGTCTGGCCGGGACGCTTGCCGAGCTCCGCGGGGAAGGTCGAGTTGGTCACGAGGTACCCGGCCGTCGCGAGGTGGCGGAAGTACCCGGGGGTGCGGCGTCCGACGATGCGCACGCTCCCTTCGGCCAGGCCCAGGGACCGCACGTGCTCGCGGGCACGCCGGCGTCGCTCGGGATCCGCGACCACCCAGACGTGCCTCAGGTGGCCCATGTCGGGGGCTGCTACCAAGTGCCGGAAGATCGCGTAGGGGCTGTCCACGAGACCCGCGCCGAAGGTCGACTCGTAGAGCACGGTGTCGGCCTCGACCGGCCGGCCGCGCCAGTGGGCCACCCACTGCGCCCGCGGGATCCGTCGGGCCCGCCGCAGCACCGAGAGCACCCGTCTCGTCCCACTCATGCGCATCTGCCTCCCGGATCGACCTGCACGGCAGTCTATGAACTGGTCGGTATGATCAGCCGCATGCCTGCGCTGAGTACCCGGGAGGCCCGTGAGCTGGCCACCGGCCACGGCCTACGAGCGCTCAGCGAACGGCCCCCGCTGCGCCGGTACCTGCGCGACATCTGGGACCGCCGCTCCTTCCTGTGGACCCTCTCCTCCGCGGAGTCCCACGCGAAGAACGAGGACAACCACCTCGGGCAGGTCTGGGCGGTGCTCAACCCGGCGCTGCTCATCGCGAGCTACTACATGATCTTCGGGCTGCTGCTCGGCACTCGCGGGGGGATCGAGAACTTCGTCGGCTTCCTCGGCATCGGCGTGGTGATGTTCGCCTTCACCTCGGCGACGGTGACGAGGGGCGCGAAGGCCATCACGGGACGGCTCGGCCTCGTGCGCACGCTGCACTTCCCCCGCGCGATCCTGCCGATGTCGGTGACGCTCACCGAGTTCCTCGCCTCGATCCCCGCATTCGGGCTGCTCTTCGTGCTGATGTTCATCACCGGCGAGCGGCCGAACTGGGAGTGGCTGCTCTTCCCCGTCGCCGTGATCATGCAGGGGGTGGCGCTCGTCGGCTTCGCCTTCATCGCCGCCCGGCTGGTCAACGCCTCGCAGGACATGGCCAACCTCATCCCCGTCGTCGTGCGGCTGCTGCGCTACGTCTCGGGCGTCTTCTTCCCCGTCGTGCACTACGCGCAGGCCATGCCCCCGGTGGTCCAGGAAGTCCTGACGATGCAGCCCTTCGCCCTGATGCTCACCACAGGGCGGCAGTCCCTCATGGGCAGCGAGAGCGTGGTCCTCACCGACTGGCTGGCCATGGCCGTCTGGGCGATCGTCGTCGCAGCCGTGGGACTGGTCATCTTCTGGCGCGCAGAGACCAGGTACGGCCGTGGCTGAGCCCGAGCAGGACGCCGCCCCGACCGTCGTCGTCAGCCACCTGAGCGTCACCTACCAGGTGCTCGGCGGCGAGCGGCGCGGCGCCCCGAGCAGCCAGGGCGAGCGCCGCCCCCTCCGCCAGCTGCTGCGCCCGGACCCCGGTGAGCGCACCCGCGAGATCAAGGCGGTCAAGGACGTCAGCTTCGTCGCCAGGCACGGGGAGTCCATCGGCATCATCGGCCACAACGGCTCGGGCAAGTCCACGCTGCTGCGCGCCGTCAGCGGTCTCATCCCGCCGACCCACGGGAAGGTGTGGGTCGCCGGCGAGCCCTCGCTGCTCGGCGTCAACGCCGTCCTCATCAACAAGCTGAGCGGCGCCCGCAACGTCTACGTCGGTGGCCAGGCCCTCGGCCTGACCACGGCCGAGATCGACGAGAAGTTCGACGACATCGTCGAGTTCTCCGGCATCGGGGAGGCCATCCACCTGCCGATGAGCACCTACTCCTCGGGGATGGGCGCCCGGCTGCGGTTCGCGATCTCCACGGCCGCCGCGCCCGACGTGCTGATGATCGACGAGGCCCTCGCGACCGGGGACGCCGCCTTCCGCGAGAAGAGCACCGCGCGCATCGCGCAGATCCGCGAGGAGGCGGGCACGGTCTTCCTCGTCTCCCACTCCAACTCCAGCATCCGCCAGATCTGCGACCGGGTGCTGTGGATGGATCACGGCCAGCTCATCATGGACGGCCCCACCGAGCAGGTCCTCTCCGCCTACGAGGCCACCCTGCCGCATGGCACCAAGGAGGAGCAGCAGCCGGAGGAGGACCCCGAGGTGCCCGGCACGGTGCGCTGGTCAGGCAAGACGAGCTTCCAGGTCGTCCGGGAGATCAGTCGGGCGACCTGGCCCGCGGGCGTCCCGGGATGCTTCGTGGTGAGCGTGAAGTCCCAGGCGGTCGGCCGGATGGTCGCCCCGATCGCGGCCCGGCTCGGCTGGCCGCTGCTGTGGGTGCGCCCCGGCGGCCTTCCCGGCGCGACCAGTGACGAGCTGGCCCGTCTCGCCCCCGAGCGCGTCGTCGTCGTCGGTGGCGAGGGTTCGGTCTCCTCCGACACCTTCGCCCGCATCGAGCGGGTCGTGCCGGGGACGATGGAGCGCCTCGGTGACGACGACACCGGCCGCACCGCCGGCGAGCTGCTGCGGGCCTTCCCCCCGGAGGACACCTCGAGGGTCTACCTCACCCGCAGCGACAACCCGGCACGCACCACCATGATCTCGCTCGTGGCGGCGGTGACCGGCCGCGCGGTCACGGCCGGCAACCCGAACCGGCTGCGGGAGAAGCACCTCTCCGCCCTCGCCGACCTCCGGCCGGACCGGCTCGTGCTCATCGGGTACGAGGAGGAGTGGCCCGAGGCCACCGTCGACCGGCTGCGCGAGGCCACGGGGGCCGAGATCGCCTTCTCCACCGACCACGGCCCGATGGCCATGGCCGCGAGCCTGTGGGAGGGCACGGAGGCCGGGGGTCGGGTGATCCTCGCCGGTCCAGCCACCGTCGAGCTGCTCTCGGCCGTCGTCGTCTCGGGGCACACCGGAACGCCGCTGCTGCTCGCGAACTCCGGCCGCCTCTCCGACGTCCCCCGGGCGGCCCTGGAGCGGCTCTCCCCCGGGGAGGTCGCCCTGTGCGGAACCCTCGAGACGCTGCCGCCCAAGCTGCGCGGTTCGCTCGGTGAGGAGCTCGGGGCCGTCCACGCCTGAGACCCGGATGGGGCGGAACAACCGCAGACCATGTACGGTTGGAACCACGAGAAACCACACAGATCCGGGTCCGCACAAGTCGTCCACGTCCTCCATCGGGGGTCGTGGGAGAGTTGATGCCGACCCGCACTAGCGTAATGAGGGGGTCACGCCATGGGGCGCGGCCGAGCAAAGGCGAAGCAGACGAAGGTTGCCCGCGAGCTGAAGTACTACTCGCCGGAGACCGACCTTGCGGCGCTGGAGGCGGAACTTCACGGGAAGACTCGCGCGCGTCGCGACGAGCACGACGACGCGGGCGAGGACGACTACGACGAGTGGGCTTCCCCGGAGGACACCACGCGCTGACCTGGTCTCCTCGACTCTCAGATCAGTCCCCTGCGGCGGGCCTCCGCCGCCGCCGCGCCACGATGGTTGACCCCTAGTCGGCCATACGTGTGCGCCAGGTGGGATTTCACGCTGGAGCGGCTCAGGTAGAGCCGTTCGGCGATCTGCCGGTTGCCCAACCCGGCGGCCACGAGCCGGAGCACGTCGACCTCGCGGTCGGTCAGCTCCGAGACCTCGTGCCGGACCCGTTGCACGAGCGGTCCGGTGACCTGGCCGCCCGAGGCATCGGCCCGCTCCCCGGCTGCTGCCGCCTGCAGGGCGGCGACGATCTGCAGCGGAGTGCTGGAGACGACGAGGCACCCCTGTGCCCCGGCGTTCAGCAGGTCCGTGGTGTCCGTGCCCTCGGCGATCATGGCCACGCGTGCCGGGCCGTCGGGGCACCGGGAGAGCGCGCTCGGGACGTCCGGCGCGTCCAGGCACCCGACAAGCAGCACGACGTCGACACCCGGTGTGGCAACCACCTCGGCGCAGGTCGCGGCGGGCGGCGTCAGCTCCAGGCCGGGCTCGGTCCGGAGCACCCCGAGGAGGCCCTGCCGGTGGTCCTCGTCGGCGTCGGCGACCAGGACCCGCACCGGGGCGCTCAGGGGTGCTCCCCGAACACCCGGACGGCGCCGCCGTCGACCCCCTTCGCCCCCTGGACCACGTCGGAGCCCGCGTCGGCGCTCTCCGCGGCGTCGGTGACGTCGCCGAGCACCCAGGCCTCGATCCCGGCGGCGCGGGAGCGGGCGATCGCCGCGTCGGCGTGCTCCTGCGGGATCGCGGCGACGAAGCCGACGCCCATGTTCAGGGTGCGCTCGATGTCCTCGCGCGGCACGCTGCCGAGCCGGCCGATGAGGGAGAAGACCGGCGGCGGGGTCCAGGTGGACCGATCCACCCGTGCCAGGGTGCCGGCGGGCAGCACCCGGGCGAGGTTCGCGGCGAGCCCGCCGCCCGTGACGTGGCTGAGGGCGTGCACGTCGACGTCCTCGCTGCGGACGAGGTCCAGCAGGGGCCTCGTGTAGATCCGGGTGGGCTCGAGCAGCTCCTCGCCGAGCGTGCGGCCCAGCTCCGGCACGTCCCGGTCCAGCTCCCACCCGGCGGCGGCGATGACCCGGCGCACGAGCGAGTAGCCGTTGGAGTGCAGCCCGGAGGAGGCGAGCGCGAGGACGACGTCACCCGCGCGGACCCGGTCGGGGCCGATGACGGCGTCGCGCTCGACGACGCCGGTCGCGGCCCCGGCGACGTCGTACTCGTCCGGGTCGAGCAGGCCGGGGTGCTCGGCGGTCTCGCCGCCGATCAGCGCGACGCCGGCGAGCTCGCAGCCCCGCGCGATGCCGGAGACGATCGCGGCGATGCGCTCGGGCACGACCCGACCGGTCGCGATGTAGTCGGTCATGAAGAGCGGCTCGGCCCCGCACACGACGATGTCGTCGACGACCATGCCCACGAGGTCCTGCCCGATCGTGTCGTGGCGGTCCATCGCCTGGGCAATGGCCACCTTCGTCCCGACCCCGTCGGTGGAGGTCGCGAGCACCGGGCGGTCCATGTCCTTCAGGGCGGTGGCGTCGAACATCCCGGCGAAACCGCCGAGACCGCCGAGCGCCTCGGCGCGGGTCGCGCGGGCCACGGAGGCCTTCATCAGCTCGACGGCCCGGTCACCGGCCTCGACGTCGACGCCGGCGCCGGCGTAGGTGATGGGGGTCTCGCTCATGGGCGCACGGCCTCCTCGGCGCTGGCGGGATCCTCGGTCGGGGCGAAGTCGAGCTCGAGCAGCTGCTTGCCCAGCCGGTCGCGGCTCGG
>NZ_BCSR01000028.1 GCF_001570965.1 Janibacter corallicola NBRC 107790
GCGGGTGTAGGGATCGACGGTCCCGGCGGCGACCTGCCGCTCCAGCGCCTGGTAGGCGCCGATGAGCAGCTGCTGACCGGTCTGGCCGCGGGCGTAGAAGGTGCGCGAGACCTGGACGCCACCGAAGGAGCGGTTGTCCAGCAGACCGCCGTACTCCCGGGCGAAGGGGACACCCTGGGCCACGCACTGGTCGATGATGTTCGCGCTGACCTCGGCGAGGCGGTAGGTGTTGGTCTCGCGGGAGCGGTAGTCCCCGCCCTTCTCGGTGTCGTAGAAGAGGCGGTAGGTCGAGTCCCCGTCCTCCTTGTAGTTCTTCGCGGCGTTGATACCGCCCTGCGCGGCGATCGAGTGCGCGCGGCGCGGGGAGTCCTGGTAGCAGAAGGACTTCACGTGGTAGCCGGCCTCGCCGAGCGTGGCCGCGGCCGCGCCACCGGCCAGACCGGTGCCGACGACGATGACCGAGAGCTTGCGACGGTTGGTCGGCTGGACCAGACCCGCGCTGAACTGGCGCTTCGTCCACATCTCGGCCACCGGACCCTCGGGTGCCTTGGTGTCCGCGATCGGGTCGCCCTCGGAGTAGTAGTCCCTGAGCGTGTCATTCATGTCGTGGTGCTCCTGGTCAGACGAGGTTGAAGAGGATCGCGAACGGCGGGATGAGGAAGCCCACCACGATGACCACCCCGACGACCGCGCCGAGGGCCCGGGCGCGGCTGCGCGCGACGGCGCTGCTGGTCAGTCCCATGGTCTGGGCGGCGCTGAAGACGCCGTGGTAGAGGTGCATCCCCACCGCGATCATCGCGGCCGCATAGATGAGGACCATCCACCAGAGCTCGAAGCTCGACTGGACCATGACGAAGGGGGACGCCTCGACCTCACCCGAGCTCACCGAGCTGTTGATGGCCGGCTTGACGAAGGTGAAGTGGATGAGGTGCCAGATCACGAACAGGAAGATGGCCACGCCGCCCCAGCGCATCGTGCGCGAGGCCAGCGTGGAGCCGATGTTCTTCTTCACCGAGTAGCGCTGCGGGCGGGCGGCTCCGGCCCGGGCCCACAGGGTGACGGCCGCGTACACGTGCCCGATGATCGAGGCGATCAGCACGATCCGCACGATCCAGAGCATCCCGCCGTAGGGCAGCATCGGCTCACCGATGGTGCGCAGGTGATGGGCGTAGGTGTCGAAGGTCTCCTTGCCGCCGAGGGCCATCAGGTTGCCGTACATGTGCAGCAGCAGATACAGGAGGAAGATGACGCCGGTCACCGCCATCAGGATCTTCAGCCCGATGGAGGTCGACGCCACCCCCTTCTTCTTCGCGGGGAGGGTCGTAGTAGCCACGGGGCAAAACTACCCCCTCGTGAGGAGGCGCGACGGACCGACCCCCGGTCAAGCCCTGTGAGCTGGGCCCGATTACCGTGGCGTAATAGACAACATACACGTAGCAGAATTGGGAAGGAGACCCGGGCGCATGGAGCAGCCACCCACGACTCTCGTGAGCGCCGAGACCCCCCGGGGTGAGGTCGCCCTGCGCGAGCGGACCGACGAGGCCGGCGAGATCGTCCACGAGCTGGTCGTGGCGGGCGTCTTCGCGATGGACTCCGTGGACACCACGACCGAGACGGCCCTGGCCCGGCGGGCGCTGGCCGTCGTGGACTCCCCCGGCTCGGTCCTCGTGGGCGGCCTCGGCCTCGGCTACACCACCCTGGAGGTCCTCAAGGACAAGCGCGTCGGCCACGTCGACGTCGTCGAGCTGGAGGAGGACCTCGTCCAGTGGGCGCGCCTCGCCCTCGCCCCGACGATGGGCCTGGTCGCCCGCCACCCCCGCGCCACCGTGCGGGCCGGCGACGTCGCCGAGCTCCTCGGCCGGGAGGGCGACCGCTCCTGGGACCTGGTCCTGCTCGACGTCGACAACGGCCCCGGCTTCCTCGTCCACGAGGAGAACCGGGCCCTCTACTCCCGCGACTCCCTCGCGGCCGCCCTGGGCCACGTCTCCCCCGGCGGCGCCTTCGCCATCTGGGCCGCCCAGCGCGAACCCGCACTCCTGACCACCCTCACCGACCTGGCCCCGACCGAGGAGATCCCCCTCGAGGTCGAGCGCGACGGGCACCGACTCGAGTACGCGCTCTACGTCGCCCGCCCTCGGTGACGGTCGACGCCGCCCGGGGCGGCTGCTCCGAGCCCCCGTGCCGTCGCCGGACGAGGTGAGCGGCGCCGGCTGACGGGGCGCCCCGGCCTGGGCCGACGTCCCTTCGTCGGTGACGTGCGTCAGGTTGTCGCGTCGGACCTCGGCTTTATTCGGGCCGGGACCACCCCATCAACCGTCACCCCGGGTCGTCAGGCCGCGGCGGCGCGGGCGGCGGCGGGGAGGGCGTCCAGGACGGTGCCGATCGCGTCCTGGTCGAGGGCGTCGGAGACGAACCAGACCTCGAAGGCGCTCGGGGGCAGGTGCACACCCTGCTCGAGCATCGAGTGGAAGAAACGTGCGTGGGCGGCGGTGTCCTGGGTGCCGGCGTCGGCGAAGTCGCGCACCGGCCCCTCGCGGAAGAAGACCGAGAACATCGACCCGGCCCACTGGATCGTGTGGGGGACGCTCGCCTCGGTGAGGGCCGCGGAGGCGGCCTCGGCGATCGTCGTGGCGGCCTGCTCGAGCCGGGGGTAGAGGTCCTCGGTGCAGCCGCGCAGGGTCGCCAGACCCGCGGCGGTGGCGACGGGGTTCCCGGAGAGAGTGCCCGCCTGGTAGACGGGGCCCTCCGGGGCGAGGTGGGCCATGATCTCGGCGCTGCCGCCGAAAGCCGCGGCAGGGAAGCCGCCGCCCATGACCTTGCCGAAGGTGAAGAGGTCCGGCGGGCCGTCGGGGTAGCCGCCGGGGGCGTCCCCCTTCGCGCCGGTCTCCAGGCCGTACCACCCGGAACGGCTGGCGCGGAAGCCGGTCATCACCTCGTCACTGATGAGGAGCGCGCCGTGCTGCCGGGTGATCCGACGCAGGGCGGAGGTGAAGCCGGGCTCCGGCGGGACGACGCCCATGTTGCCGGGAGAGGCCTCGGTGATGACGGCCGCGATCTCCCCGCCCCGCTCCGCGAAGGCGGCCTCGAGGGCAGCGACGTCGTTGTAGGGCAGCACGAGGGTCTCGCCGGCGGCGGAGGCGGGCACGCCGGAGGAGTCGGGCAGGGCGAAGGTCGCGACGCCCGAGCCGGCCTGCGCCAGCAGTGCGTCGACGTGGCCGTGGTAGCAGCCGGCGAACTTCACGACGACCGAGCGGCCGGTCACGCCGCGGGCCAGGCGAAGGGCGGACATCGTCGCCTCGGTGCCGGAGGAGACGAGGCGCACCTGCTCGAGGGGCTCGACGCGGCGGACGATCTCCTCGGCGAGAGCGACCTCGTTCTCGCTGGCGGTGCCGAAGGAGAAGCCCTGCTGCGCGGCACCGGTCACGGCCGCGAGCACGTCGGGGTGGGCGTGCCCGAGGATCATCGGGCCCCAGGAGCTGATCAGGTCGACGTAGCGGTTGCCGTCGACGTCGGTCAGCCAGGCGCCGCTCGCGTGGTCGATGACGCGCGGGGTGCCGCCGACACCGCCGAAGGCGCGCACCGGGGAGTTCACCCCACCGGGGGTCACCGCGAGGGCTCGGTCGAAGAGGGCCTGCGAGCGGGGGGTCGAGAGCGTCATGCTCCCAGTCTGGCTCACGCGTCGTCGGTGGCCCGAATCTCCCTGCCGATCTCGTGGTGGTCGGGGTAGATCCGGTCCCGGAGCACGGCCATGGCCTCCCCCAGCGCGGCGAACTGCTCCGGGGTGAGGGCATCGACGAGGTGGCGACGCACGGAGGCGACGTGGATGCGGGCGAGTCGGTCCAGCTCGTGGCGGCCGGCGTCGGTCAGCGAGATCTCGACCCCGCGGCCGTCGTCGCCGGAGCGGCAGCGCTCGACCCAGCCCCGCTTCTCCAGCCGGGTCGCGGTGTGGGTGACCCGGGAGCGGGACTGGATGATCAGGTCGGCGAGCCGGGACATGCGCATCCGCTGCCCCGGCGCCTCGGAGAGCATGGAGAGCAGCTCGTACTCGGTCAGCTGCACATTGCTCGGGGCGAGGTCCTCGACGAGGGCTCGCTCGAGCAAGCGGGAGCCGCGCAGGTAGGCCCGCCAGTGGTCCTGCTGCTGCTCGTCCAGCCACTCCTCGCCGCTCACAGTCGCTCCGCGGTCTCGAGGGCGAAGTAAGTCAGGACGAACTGGGCGCCGGCTCGCTTGATGTGCAGCAGCGACTCGAGCACGGCGGCGTCCCGGTCGATCCAGCCCCGGTCGGCCGAGGCGACGATCTGGGCGTACTCGCCGGAGATCTGGTAGGCGGCCACGGGGACGGTGGAGGTCTCGGCCACGGTGGCGAGGACGTCCAGGTGCGGCTGGGCCGGCTTGACCATGACGATGTCCGCGCCCTCGGCGAGGTCCAGCTCGAGCTCGCGGAGCGACTCGGTGCCGTTGGCCGGGTCCTGCTGGTAGGTCGCGCGGTCGCCCGTGAGCGAGGACTGCACCGCCTCGCGGAAGGGGCCGTAGAGGGCGGAGGTGTACTTCGCGGTGTAGGCGAGCACGAGGGTGTCGGTGTGGCCTGCGGCGTCGAGGGCGGCGCGCACGTGGGCGACCTGCCCGTCCATCATCCCGGAGAGGCCCAGCACGTGGGAGCCGGCGACGGCCTGGGCCAGGGCCATCGAGGCGTAGCGATCCAGGGTCGCGTCGTTGTCGACGACGGTGCGCCCCTCGGGGTCGGTGCCGAGCACCCCGCAGTGCCCGTGGTCGGTGAATTCGTCCAGGCACAGGTCGGTCATGACGACGAGGTCCTCACCGACGGCGTCGACGACGGCGCGGGTGGCGACGTTGAGGATGCCCTCCGGGTCGTCCGCGCCGGAGCCTCGGGCGTCCTTGGTCAGCGGCACCCCGAAGAGCATGATCCCGCCGATCCCCGCCGCCACGCACTCGCGGGCGGTCGCCACGAGCGAGTCGATGGTGTGCTGGCGCACCCCGGGCAGGCTGGAGATGTCCACCGGCTCGGTGATGCCCTCGCGGACGAAGACCGGCAGCACGAGGTCGGCCGGGTGCAGCCTCGTCTGCGCCACCAGCCGCCGCACCGGCCGGCTGGAGCGCAGCCGCCGCGGGCGCACCACGGGCACCGTCGAAGGGGGCGTGCCCGCCCCTCCCACCGGGCTCACCCCTTCGCCTTGCGACGACGGGTCGCGGTCTTGCCCTTCTTGCGGCGGGCGCTGGGTCGCTGCGGTTGCTCACCGGCTTCCAGTGCCGTGGCCGCGAGCTCGCGGCCGTGGTCGGCGAGGGCCTCGACGAGGCTGGCGCCGGTGGCCTCCGGTGCCATGACGTCGACGTGCAGCCCCGCCTCCTCGGCGGTCTTGACCGTCGCGGGACCGATGCAGGCGATGACCGTCGTCGGGTGCGGCTTGCCGGCGATGCCGACGAGGTTGCGCACCGTCGAGGAGGAGGTGAAGACGACCGCGTCGAAGGCGCCCTGCTTGATCGCGTCGCGCACCGGTGCCGGGGGCGGCGTGGCGCGCACGGTCCGGTACGCCGTGACGTCGTCGACCTGCCAGCCCATCTCCTGCAGGCCGGCCACGAGGGTGTCGGTCGCGATGTCCGCGCGGGGCAGGAAGACCCGGTCGATCGGGTCGAGCACGTCGTCATAGGGCGGCCAGGCCTCGAGCAGTCCGCGGGCGGACATCTCGCCGTCGGGGACGAGGTCGGGCTCGAGGCCCCAGGCGCGCAGCGCATCGGCGGTGACCCCGCCGACGGCCGCGATCTTCAGCCCGGAGAAGGCTCGGGCGTCCAGCCCGAACTCCTCGAACTTCTCCCGGACCGCCTTGACGGCGTTGACGGAGGTGAAGCCGATCCACTGGTAGCGACCGGTGACCAGCCCGCGCACCGCCCGGTCGACCGCCTGCGGCGTGCGCGGCGGCTCGACGCTGATCGTGGGGACGACCTCGCTCGTGGCGCCGTGGCCGAGCAGCGCCTTGGTCATCGGGCCGGCCTGGTCCTTCGTCCGCGGGACGAGCACGTTCCAGCCGTAGAGCGGCTTGGTCTCGAACCAGGACATGCTCGAGCGAAGGGAGACCGTCTTGCCGACGACCACGACGAGCGGGCTCTCGGCGCCCGCGACGTGCTCGGCCGCCTCACCGAGGGTCTTCTCCGCGGTGACCTGCTTGGTCGTCGTGCCCGAGCTGGTGATCGAGACGGCGGTCTCGGGCGAGGCGCCGGCGTCGAGCAGCTCGCCGATGGTCCGGGCGAGGTCCTCGGGCTGGCCGAGCAGGACGAGCGTGGTGTCGGTGGAGGTCGCGGCCGAGACGTCCGGACGCTTCTCGCCCGAGACGTGGACCACGTGCAGCGCGCTGGTGCCCTGCGCGGTGAGCGGCACGCCGGCGTAGCTCGGCACGGCGCTCACGGCGGAGACGCCGGGCACGACGTCGAACTCGATGTTCGCCTTGGTCAGGGCCTTGGCCTCCTCCGCGAGCCCGTTGAAGGTCGCGGGGTCGCCGTCCATGAGACGCACGACGAGGCCGCCCTTGTGGGCCTTCGCGGTCTTGACGACCAGCTTGGCCCTGGAGGCGTGGGTGAGGCGCTGCCCGTGCTCGCCGTGGCCGGCGTCGACGATCTCGGCGCCCTCGCGGGCCGTCGCCGTGACGATGGCCGGGTCGGTGCTCTGGTCGGTGATGACGGCATCGGCCGAGCCGAGGAGCTCGACGGCGGCGACGGTCAGCAGGGCGGCGTCGCCCGGGCCGGCGCCGACGAAGGCGACATGGGCCGGCCGGCGGGCGGCAGCGGACGTGGGTGCGGTCGGGCGCTTGGGGGTCACAGGGCTTGCTCCGAAGCGGTCGTGGGGTGGGCGTTGGGTAGATCGGCGAGCTCGGCTGCACCGTCGTCGAGGAGGAGTCGGGCCAGGCGATGGCCCAGCTCCTCGGCCGCATCGATGGGGCCGGTGACGGAGCGTCGCAGGGCACCGGAGCCGTCCTCGGCGGCGACGACCGCGCGAAGGGAGAGCTGCGGCCCGTCGACGTCCTCGACGACCTCGGCGAGCGCCCCGACTGGGGCGTGGCATCCCGCCTCGAGCTCCGCGAGGACCCCCCGCTCGGCGGTGACGGCCGAGCGGGTGTCCTCGTGGTCCAGGGCGCGAAGGGCGGCGAGCACGCGCTCGTTCCCCTCGCAGCACTCGACGGCCAGCGCTCCCTGCCCGGGGGCGGGGAGCAGCTGGATCGGGTCGAGGTATTCGGTGACCCGCTCCTGCAGGCCGGCCCGGGTGAGTCCGGCGGCGGCCAGGACCACGGCGTCGAGCTGGTCCTCCCCCGGCCCGACCATGTCCAGGCGGGTGCCGAGGTTGCCGCGGATGTCACGGAAGGTCAGGCCGAGCCCGAGCGCGCCGAGCTGGGAGCGGCGTCGCGGGGACCCCGTGCCGACGACGGCGTCGGCACCGAGCTCACCGAGGGTGAGCCCGTCGCGGGCGCACAGCGCATCGCGCGAGTCGGCCCGCTCGGGGATGGCGGCGACGACGAGGCCCGGCGCGGGCGCGGTCGGCAGGTCCTTCAGCGAGTGCACGGCCAGGTCGATCTCGCCGGCGAGGAGGGCATCGCGCAGGGCGGTGGCGAAGACCCCGGTGCCGCCGAGACTGGCGAGCGAGGCGCGGTTGGTGTCGCCCTCGGTGACGATGTCGACCAGCTCGACCTCGTGGCCGGCCGCGCGCAGCGCGTCGGCCACGTGACCGGACTGGGTGCGGGCGAGGACCGAGCGGCGGGTCCCCAGACGAAGGGTGGTCACAGGGCACCTCCTTCGGAGTGCAGGTCGAAGAGCTGGCGCAGGGCGTCCTCGTACTCGCCGAGGCGGCCGTCGACGGCCAGCTCCTTGGCCCGGACGGTGGGCTGGTGGAGCAACTTGTCCACGACCCGGTGAACCGCCCGGTCCACCTCGTGGCGGTGGGCATCGGACATGTCGGGGGTGCGCTGGTGCAGCCGCTCCAGCTCGCTCTCGAGGACCTGCTGGGCTGCTCGGCGCAGGGCGCGCACGGTGGGGGCGGCGCTGCTCGCGGCCCGCTCCCCCAGGTGCTTGGTCACGGCCTCGGCGACGATGCCGCGGGCGGCATCGACCTCGGGCGGCTCGCCGTCGCTGCCGAGCGTCTCGCCCAGGTCGTCCAGCCCGAGACGGGCGACGCCGGTGAGGCCTGCGACCTCGTGGGCGATGTCGTGCGGCAGCGCCAGGTCGAGGTACACCTGTGGGCGGCCGCCCCGGTCCACCTGGGCGTCGGCGGCCTCGGCCAGGCCGACGACCCGCGTCACGGCTCCGGTGCAGGAGATGACGACATCGGCCTCGGCGAGCGCGCTGGCCAGCTCGTCGCGGTGCCGGGCGCTCCCGCCCAGCCGCTCGGCCAGGGCGAGCCCGCGCTCATGGGTGCGGTTGACGACGGTGAGTCGTCCGACGCCGCGGCGCGCCGCGGTGGTGGCCGCGAGCGCGCTCATCGATCCGGCACCGATGACGAGGACGTGCGCGCCGGAGATCCCCTCCAGGTGGGTCTGCGCGGCGTCCAGCCCGGCGCCGACGAGGGAGCGGGAGACCTCGTCGATGGCGGTCTCGCTGTGGACGCGCTTGCCGGTGCGCAGCGCCTGCTGGATCAGCGCGTTGAGATGGGACCCGACGTGGCCGCCCGCCTGGGCGCGGGCGAGGGAGGCGCGCAGCTGACCGAGGATCTGGGACTCCCCCACCGCCATCGAGTCCAGGCCGGCGGCGACGTTGAAGACGTGCGCGACCGCCGCCTCGCCGAAGTTCAGGTCGAGGTGGTTCTTCAGGTCCTCGCGGGTGATGCCCGTCGCGGACGTGAGCGCGTCGGTCAGGTCGGCGACGGCACCGTGGAAGGCGCTGACCTCGGCGTAGATCTCGGTGCGGTTGCACGTCGAGACGACCACGTGCTCGGCGATGTCCGGGCTCGCGTCGGCGGTGCGCTCGAGCTCCTCGAGGCGCTCGTCGTCCAGCGCCGCGCGCTCCAGCACGGACATCGGTGCGCGCCGGTGGTTGATGCCGAAGGACAGGATGCTCATGGTCAGGCCCCCTCGAGGAGCTCGTCGGGAAGCGTGCCCGCACGCTGTTGCTCGTGGAAGGCGAGGATCTGCAGCTCGGTGGACAGGTCCACCTTGCGGGTGAGGACGTGCTCGGGCACCTGCACGTGTGCAGCCGCGAAGTTCAGGATCGAGCTCACTCCCGCATCGACGAGTCGGTCGGCGACCTCCTGGGCGGAGTCCGCCGGGGTGGCGATGACCCCGATGCAGGCCTCGCCGGGGGTGACGAGGGCCTCCAGGGCCGTCATCGGCTGGATGATCAGGTTGTCCGCGCGGCCACCGACCACGCGCGGGTCCCGGTCGAGCAGCGCCACGACCTTGAAGCCCTTCGTGGCGAACCCGCCATAGGAGGCCAACGCGCGTCCCAGGTTGCCCATTCCCACGATGACCACCGGCCAGTCGTGGGTCAGTCCGAGGGCGCGGGAGATCTGGTAGGCGAGGTGGGTGACGTCGTAGCCGACCCCGCGCACACCGTAGGACCCGAGGTGGCTGAGGTCCTTGCGCAGCTTCGCGGAGCTGACACCGGCGGCCGTGGCCAGCTCCTCGGAGCTGACCGAGCGGATGTCCTTGCTGGAGAACTCCCCCAGGGCCCGCAGGTATCCGGGGAGCCGCGCGACCGTCGCATCGGGGATGTCCCGCTTGACGTGCTCCACAGACACGGCTGGCTCCGGCTCCTCTCCCGACCCGGTGCACTTGGCCCGGACCGAACTTCCCCGAGATTACGCGCTCGTGAACAAATGCACAAAGTCGCGCCAGCTCGTGGGACGGCCACTGCCGGGGTCGTCCCCGGTGCCTGCTCAGGCGCGCGGGCGCAGCGCGGCGCGCAAGCGCCCTTCGTCCACCCGCCAGTAGTCGTGCTGCGCGCCGTCGACGAAGGTGACCGGGATCTCCTCGGTGTACCGGGCGTAGGCCGGGTCGTCGGCCAGGTGCACCTCGGCGAAGTCGTCCCCCGTCTCGGCGACGACCGCCCGGATCGTCTCGCGGGCGACGTCACACAGGTGGCAGCCGGGTTTGCCGATCATCACGACCCGGGCGCTGGGGAGCGGGACCTGCACGGCGACCTCCTAGAAGAAGACGGAGCGGCGCGTGACGAGGATCGAGTACAGCGTCTGCTGGATCGTCTCGCGCACCTGGTCGGTGAACTCGAAGAGCAGCATCGGGTCCTCGGCAGCCGCCGGGCCGAGGGAGGCGGTGTCGATCGGCGGGCCGAACTCGATGATCCACTTGCTCGGCAGCGGGACCAGCCCGAGCGGGCCGAGGAGCGGGAAGAAGGGGGTGATCGGCGCGTAGGGCGCCCCGACGAGCCGCGCGAGGGTCTTCATGTTGCCGATCATCGGGTAGACCTCCTCGGCGCCGACGACCGAGCACGGGATGATCGGCACCTCGGCGCGGATCGCGGTCGAGACGAAGCCGCCGCGCCCGAAGCGCTGCAGCTTGTACCGCTCCCGGAAGGGCTTGCCGACGCCCTTGAAGCCCTCGGGCCAGACCCCGACGAGCTCGCCCTCGCGCAACAGCCGGTTGGCGTCCGCGTTGGCCGCGAGGGTGCTGCCGGTCTTGCGGGCGATGTCGCCGACGACCGGGAGCTGGAAGACCAGGTCGGCGCCCAGCATCCGCAGGAAGCGCCCCTTCGGGTGCGCGTCGTGCAGTGCCAGCTGGGTCATCACGGAGTCGATGGCGACCGTGCCCGAGTGGTTGGAGACGACGAGCGCGCCGCCCTCGTCGGGGATGTTCTCGATCCCCCGGACCTCGATCCGGAACCACTTCTCCTTGAGCAGCCGCAGCACCGGGAAGACGGTGTGGGTGGTGAAGTCCTTGTCGAAGCCGAAGTTGTCGACGACGTACTCACCGGTGACCCGGCGCTGGAGGAACTGCAACGCCTCGGCGAAACGCTCCTCCCACTCGTCGCCCGCGGCCGCGCCGGCGGCCTGACCGAGGGTCCGGGAGGCCAGCTGCCCCGCGGAGAGCAGCACCGAGAGCATCTCGGCGAGCCCGGGGACGATCGCCTGGCCGGCGGTCGGCGTCGCGGCCTTCGTCGACGCCTCGCTCGCCGCGGCCGGCTGCGTCGGCGGCTGCTTCGACGTGGACTTCCTGGGGGGCGGCTTCCTGGTGGACTTCTTCGCCGGTGCGGCCTTCGTGGGGGGCGCGCCGTCGACGTCGGGCACGACCCGCAGGGCCGGGCCGCGGCCCCCCTTCGAGCGGGCGGTCCGGGTGCCGGCAGCGGCCCCGGCGGAGGCGTCGGTCAGCAGCGGGGTGCTGCGGCGGCGGGCACGCTCGCCACCGGCACGCTCGGCCGCGGCCGCCACCGAGCTGCCGGACGCCCGGCGGGAGCGCGACGCGGCGCCGCCGGCACTCGTGGCCTTCTTCGCCGCGGTGGCCTTCTTCGGGGTGGTGGTCTTCTTCGAGGTGGCCCCGCTGCCGGCCTTCGTCGCGGCGCTCTTCGTGGGCGTGGTCCTCTTCGCCGTGGTCTTGCTCGTGGCGCCCTTCGCGGGAGCGCGGGACCCGGACCGGCTGCTGCTCTCGGCCATCACTTCTCGCTCTCGGGGTTGGGTACGACCGCACGCATGGCCGCCTCGGCCGCCTGCACCGCCGACCACCCGGGACGCGCGAAGGGCAGGCGGTCCATGATCCGGTGCCGGCTGGATCGGGCGAAGTCCTCGTAGGCCGCGCGGGTGGAGTACGTCGGCTCGAAGCCCAGGTCCTCACGCATCCGGGTGGTGTCCAGACCGCGGCCGAAGGTCAGCATGCCCAGCTGGTCGGAACCGATGTCGATGAGGCCGAAGCGCTTGGCGAGGTTCGCCAGCGGCTCGGTGGTCATGCGGGGCACGAGGACGTAGGGCCGGCCGGCGAGGTTGGCCGCCTGGCTGACGGTGATGATCCCGTCGCCGGCGACGTTGACCGGGCCGAGGCCGGGCCCGTGGACGGCCCTGACCATGGCGGCGGCGAAGTCCTCCTCGTGCACGAACTGCAGCCGGGCGTCGTAGCCCAGCGGGATGGGGATCACCGGGAGGCTGAAGTGGTCGGTGAGCGCCGTGCGGACCCGCGGGCCGATGACGTTGGCGAAGCGCAGCGTCGTGATCGCCATGTCGGGGCGGCGGCGCGAGAGGCCCCGGACGTAGCCCTCGACCTCGACGCTGTCCCGGGCCCACCCGGACGCCGGCATCTTCTTCGCCGACATGTCCTCGGTGAACATCGCCGGGTCGCGCGGGCTCGAGCCGTAGACCCCGGAGGTGGACTTCACGACGAGCTTGCGCACCGACTCGGCCCGCTGGCAGGCGGCGAGCAGCTGCATCGTTCCGATGACGTTGACGTCCTTCTGCGCAGTTCGGCCCCCTCCGGCGCGCGGGGTGGCGATGACCCCCGCGTGCACGACGGTGTCGACCTGCTGTCCGGTGAGGATCCGCGCGATGAGCGGGCTGCGGATGTCGGCGCGCATGAACTCCGCGCGACCGATCCCGTGCCGCGGCGGCACGACGTCGACACCGATGATGCGCCCGACCGACTCATCGCGGCTCAGGCGTCGCGCGAATGCCCCGCCCAGGTGACGGGACACGCCCACGACGAGCACGGTCTCGGGCACCGCGGACACCTCCTGGGTTCTGGTCGTGGCTCCGGGCCGAAGCCTACCGACCGCAGTCCACCACGAACGGGCGCTTCAGGTGCGGTTGCGACCACGAGACGGTCATCACGCGCGCCCCCGGGTCCCTGAGGTGACCAGACCCGCCAGGGCGGAGCCTCGACGGGAGCCGACGACGAAGGGGGACACGACCGGGCCGGTCGTGTCCCCCTTCGCGAGGTCACTTCTTGTTGCGACGCTGGTGGCGCGTCTTGCGCAGCAGCTTGCGGTGCTTCTTCTTGGCCATCCGCTTGCGGCGCTTCTTGATGACAGAACCCATGCATCTTCCTTCGCTCGAGTGTGGATCGCGGTGGTTGCCGCGGCGCCGGCCCTCAGGGGCGCCGACCCACCGGATGCGCAACCGGCGTCAGAGTCTAACGGGTCCGTCGGGGAGCCCGACTCAGGCGGTGTCCACGTAGGAGCTGTCGAGGTACTTGTGCACCGCCTCCTCGGAGACCCGGAAACTGCGCCCGACCCGGACGGCCGGCAGGTCGCCGTTGTGCACCATCCGGTACACCGTCATCTTCGAGACACGCATGATCGACGCGACCTCCGCCACGGTGAGGAACCGCACCTCACCCAGTCGATCGTTCGACATGTTCACCTCGATCCCTGCAGAGACGCACCACCGACCCCGTGCCGGCAGACCTGAACGTGCCCTGCTCAGGCAACCATAGGTGCACATGTGACGAGTGGGAAGTCTGGGAGAAGAAATCGATACCTCCCGTCCACCCGACACGCCGACAGATCCCCGACAATCTCGGGAAGGGTCGAAAAAATCAGTCGAACCACACATCGAGACCGTGGAACGGGAAGACGGCCTCGCGCGCGGCCATGATCGCCCGGTCGACGCTGCTGTGCGGGTTGTACCCCATCGCCCACGGCTGCACCCAGATCGGCAGGTCCTCCTCGGGCAGGTCCCCCATCCGCTCCGGTGGCTCCTGGCCGGAGAGCCGGCGGACACGCTCGCGCCAGTCCGGCGGCGTCTCGGTCAGCGCCGGCACCGGGTGGTGGGCGGCGATCGCGGTCAGGTGGGTCCACGTGCGCGGGACGACCGAGGCGACCGCGTAGCCACCGCCACCGAGGGCGAGCCACCGCCCGTCCGTGGTCTCGTGGGCGAGCCGGTGCAGGTTGACCGCGGCCTGGCGCTGCGCGTCCACCGAGAGCGCCATGTGCGCCAGCGGGTCGTCGCGGTGGGTGTCGCAGCCGTGCTGGGTCACGAGCACCTCCGGCTCGAAGGCCCGCACGAGGGGCACCGCGACCGAGGTGATCGCCCGCAGCCACGGCCCGTCGGTCACGCCCGGCGGGAGCGCGACGTTGACCGCGCTGCCCTGCGCGCCGGTCCCGCCGTGGTCACCGGGCCAGCCGGTGCCGGGGAAGAGCGTGCGACCGCTCTCGTGCACGGAGACCGTCAGCACCCGGGGGTCGTCGTAGAAGGCGGCCTCGACGCCGTCGCCGTGGTGGACGTCGACGTCGACGTAGGCGACGCGCTTCGCCCCGTTGTCCAGCAGCCACCGGATCGCGGCGGCCGCGTCGTTGTAGACGCAGAAGCCCGCGGCCCGGTCGCGCATCGCGTGGTGCAGACCGCCGGTGAAGTTCACCGCGTGCTCCTTGGCCCCGGTCCACACCCGGCGGGCGCACTCCACGCTGCCCGCGACGACCCGGGCGCTGGAGTCGTGCATGTCGGCGAAGGCGGGCACGTCCTCGGTCCCGATCCCCCACCGGCCGTCGGCCGCCGCGGGGTCCGCGGAGGCAGCCCGCACCGCCTCGATGTAGTCACGGTCGTGGACGGTCGCCAACTGGTCGTCGTCGGCCACGTCCACGTCGACCAGCTCCACCTCGTCGAAGACCCCCAGCTCCCGGCAGAGACGGGCAGTCAGGTCGAGTCGTACGGGTGACATCGGATGTCCCACGCCGAAGTCGTAGCGGGTGAAGTCCTCGCCCCACACGGCGCACGCCTGCGTGCTCATGCGGAGCACCGTACCCCGGCTAGTGTCGTGCCCGGAGCACGCAACCAACAGGAGGACGCCCGTGCCGCGCATGCGCCTGCACAACGAAGATGTCCTGGTCGTCGGCCTCGGCCGTTTCGGGGGGGCGGTGGCCACCGAGCTGCACCGGCTCGGCAACCGGGTCACGGCCCTGGAGCTCGATCCGCACCTGGCCGAGGGCTACCTGGGTCGCGTCGGTCGGATCGTCCAGGGCGACGCCACGCTCGTGACGACGATCGAGGAGCTGAAGCCCCACACCTTCTCCGCCTGCGTGCTCTGCGTCGGGTCCTCGATCGAGGCCTCCGTGCTCGCGGCGGTCAACCTCATCGACGGCGAGGCGGACAAGGTCTGGGCGAAGGCGGTCAGCCCCGAGCACGCGCGCATCCTCAACCGGATCGGCGTGCACCACGTCCTCTCCCCCGAGATCGAGTCCGGCAAGCGGCTGGCCCACCTCATCGGCAGCCGACTGATGGACTACATCGAGTTCGACGACGGCTTCGCCATCGTCAAGATGACCCCGCCGCAGGAGGCGGTCGGCTTCACCCTCGAGCAGTCCGAGCTGCGCGCCAAGTACGGCGTGACCGTCGTCGGCGTGAAGTCACCCGGGCAGGACTTCACCTACGCCAAGCCGGACACGAAGGTCCGCAGCGGCGACCTCATCATCGTCTCCGGGCCGACGACCCTCATCGAGCGGATGGCCGCCCGACCCTGACACTCCCGGGACCGAAGGGGGCGGGCCCGACCGCGGTGGGCCGGGCAGGGGCTCAGGCGCGGTCCTCGCCGAGGGCGAGGACGAGGGCGATCTCCTGCTCGTCACCACCGGTGCGCATCGCACGCCGGTCATCGGTGGGGCGGAAGCCGAAGCTGGAGGCGAAGGCGACCGCGCGCCCGTTGTCCGAACCCACCCAGTAGTAGAGCTGGGTGCGCCCGTGACCGGCGGCGATCCGGGCCCCCTCGCGCACGAGGGCCGCAGCGGCGCCGTGGCCGCGCCACTCGGGGCGGACCCACAGGCCGAAGAGCTGGCCGCCGGTGGCCTCCTCCTGCTCGTTGGCATCACCGATGCTCACGACGCCGACCTGCTGGTCGTCGACCTCGGCCACGAGCCGAGCGGAGCGGCGCATCCGGGCCCGCCAGAAGTCCTCGGGCTTCTCGGACTCGTCCGAGTGGTCGGCCACGAAGGCGTCCGGGGCCTCCTTGAGCGCCTCCAGGCGCAGGGACCTGAAGGTCGCCCAGTCGTCCTCGCCCAGCTCGCGCACGGTGATCTCACTCATGGCATCACTCTCTCATCCTCGAGGCCCCCACACCTGTCGGGGTCACCGAATCGTCACCTGACGGCCATTACCGTCGATCGTCCTGCTCATCCGCTCACACCGCTCAACATTGCCGCAGCTGCCGTCGAATCGAAAGCCCTTTCGCCGGTAGAAGGCCGCCGCGCGAGGGTTGTCGGCCATGACGTGGAGGCGGACCTCGACGTGGCCCCGGTCGGCCGCGTGACGCACCGCCTCCTCGAGCAGCGCATCAGCCACACCCGCGCCCCGGGCGTGGCCGGCGACCCACATCGCCACGACCTCCGGCGCCTCGGGGTCGGCCCCGGGCTCGGGGTCGGGCTCGAGCAGCGTCGCGGCCCCGAGGGGCAGCCCGTCCTCCCGCTCCGCGAGCAGCACCGTCTGCCCGAGCCGCTCGCGCCAGGTCTCCTCGGTGAAGTCCACCTCGCGGGCGAAGGAGCTGCCGTAGGCGGACGGGGCATCGAGCAGCATGGCCAGCCGGACGGCCCGGTAGCACGCCCAGTCCGCCCGGGTGAGCCGCCGCACCGACCAGCGCACGGTCACCGCCCGGCCGACCGGTCCGCGCAGGTCGTGATCGCATCCGCCACGGCATGACGCAGGCCGTGGGCCTCGAGCCGGGCCAGGGCGGCGGCGGTCGAGCCCCCGGGAGAGGTCACCTGGGCCCGGAGCACGGCGGCCTCCTCACCGGTCTCCCGGAGCATGGTGCCGGCGCCGAGCGCCGCCTGGGTGGCCAGCTCGCGGGCGTCGGCGCGGGTCAGCCCGCGTGCGACGCCGGCGTCGACCATCGCCTCGACGAAGAGGTAGAAGTACGCCGGCGCGGACCCGGACAGCGCGGCGGCGGCGTCCTGCTGGGACTCCGGCAGCACGAGGGTGCGCCCGGTCGCGGCGAGCGCGGCCCGCACGAGGCCGAGCTGCTCGTCGGTGACGGTCTCGCCGGGGCTGAGCACGACCATGCCCTGCCCGACGCGCGCAGGGGTGTTCGGCATGGCCCGCACGACCGCGGTCCCCTCGGGCAGGTGCGCCGCGAGGTCGGCATTGGTCACGCCCAGCGCGAGCGAGACGACCACGGCGCCCGGTCGGAGCGAGGGCGCGATCGCCTCGAGCACGTCCGCGACGGAGTAGGGCTTGACGGCGACGAGGTGCAGGTCCGCGGCAGCGGCGGCCTCCTCGGTGGTGGCGACCGAGGCCCGGGTGCCCTGCAGCCGGTCCCGCAGCTGCTCGGCCTGCTCGGCCCGGCGGACCACCGCGAGGACCTCACCGCCACCGGCCGCGCCCGCGGCCTCGGCGACCAGTGCGTCGAGGATCGCGCCGCCCATCGATCCGATCCCGTGGATGGCCGTCGTGCTCACGCCTACCTCCTGCGCGTCTGTGGAGTCGCCAGCGTATCGGGGGCCGACTCAGGCTCCGCGCAGCGCGTCCAGCACGATCCGGGTGCCGGTGGCCCGGTGGGCCAGGTCGCGCAGGTAGGGGAACCACTCCGGGCCGTAGGGCACGAGGATGCGCACCCGGTGGCCGGCGTCGGCGGTGCGCATCTGCAGCTCCGACTGGATCCCGTGGAAGAACTGGTACTCCAGCCCCTGGGGTCCGCGCCCGGTCTGGTCGGCGAGCCCGTCGGCCAGGTCCAGCAGCAGCGGGTCGTGCGTCGCGACGACCGTCGGCAGGTCCGCCGCGTAGAGGATCGCCAGGCAGCGCGCGAAGGCCAGGTCCACCTCGTGCGGGTCCTGCCACGCGACCGAGCGCGGGTCGCCCGCGCCTCCCCTGACCAGCCGCACCCGGACGCCGTCGCCGACGAGGCGGGCCGCGTCCCCTTCGCTGCGGTGGCGCCGGGCGACGAGCGAGGCGGTCAGCCGGGGGTGGTCGTGGTGGACGGCGGAGGCGAGGTCGAGCACCCGGTCGGCGAGTTCGGCCGGCCCCGACCGCAGCGTGATGTCGACGGAGTGCTCGTCGCCGACCTCGCACACCCGCTCGAGGGCGGCACGCGCGCCCTGCTGGTCGAAGCCGATCCCGAGCTGTTCGGGACCGAGGTAGATCTCGGCGTGGATGTCGCCGCCGGCGGTGTGCGGGGCGAGGGTCGTCACCGCGTCGATCGCCTCCGCGACAGTGTGCTCCACGTCCTCGGGCCCGGTGGCGTCCGGCAGGAGCGGGTGCAGCGCGGCCAGCCGGTGGGTGCGCCGCAGCCGCACCGCCTCCGCGACCGCGTCGTCGAGCTCCTCCCCCGCCACGAGCCCCTCCCGCGCGGCCCGGACGAAGGGGGTGCCCGCCACCAGGTCGCGGCGGCGGGGATCCAGGACCGCGTCGACGAGGCGGTCGCGCAGGGCGTCGGTGAGGCGGCTCATGTCGTCTCCTTCCGCGAGTGCAGCCGGTAGGCATCGGGCACGACCCGCCAGGTGCGCTCCCGGGCCGGATCGAGCGCCTCCCCGTCGGAGTTCGCGGCGAAGTCGTGGTTCATGCCCGTGACGGTGACGGTACGCACCCTCCGGGTGAGGACGTCGTCCAGCTCGGTGTGGCGGCGCGAGGCGACGCCGACGGCGTAGCGCAGCCGCTGGGTCATCGGGACCGCCCAGGAGAGCACGAGGTCGGCCCTGCCGTCCCCCGCCTCCGCGTCGGGGGCGATCTCGGCGCCCCCGCCGACGCTGGTGCCGATGGTGACGGCCACCTGCAGGAGGCGGCGGCTCCCTTCGCTCACCGTCTCGCCGTCGGCGACGACCCGCAGGTGGCGTCCCTGCTTGCCGAGGCCGGCCGCGAGGCCTCCGATGAGGTACCCGAGGCTGCCCAGGCCGATGCGGCCGAGCCGCTCCTTCCACGGGACGGCGAGCCGGCCCGCCTCCTCGCCGACCCCGATGTGCACGGCATTGGCGACGAGGTTGGCGGAGTCGTCGAGGAGCACGTCGACCGGTCGCGCGGGAGCGTCGAGGACGACCCGGGCTGCCTCCCGGGGGTCGGCGGGCAGGCCCACGCCGCGGGCGAAGTCGTTGCCCGTCCCGAGCGGTACCAGGCCGACGACCGGGCGGTCGCTGCCCAGGCCGCCGGTGCGGCAGAGCGCGGTCGTGAAGGCGTTGAGCGAGCCGTCGCCACCGGCGATGACGAGCTCGCGCCCGTCGCGGCCGGAGATGGCCGCGGCGAGGTCGTCGATGTCCGCCGTCTCGCGGACCTCGACGTCGGCGCCCGAGCGCAGTGTGGCCACCGCGGTCTCGAGGGTGGTGCGGTCGGCGCTGCCGGCCGAGGCGTTGACGAGGACGAGGAGTCGCTGCACGCGGTCACTGTAGCCGCGGCCGGGGCATCCTCACGGGGTGCGACGGCGCAGGGTGATGCTGCCCAGGCCGAGCGAGACCACGAGCCACAGCAGGATCGCGAGCGCGGGCGTGCCGAGGTCGCCGGCGGGGTCCTGCGCCGTGGCGACCGACTGGGCCGCGTCGACGAGGTAGGACAGCGGCAGCACGTCGGAGACCCACTCCAGCACCTGCGGCAGCGAGTCCCTGGGGACGAGCAGCCCGCAGAGGAGGAACTGCGGCAGGACGGTGGCCGGCATCATCTGCACCGCCTGGAACTCCGTCGTGGCGAAGGCCGAGGCGAGCAGCCCCAGCGCGGTCCCCATCAGGCCGCTCGCGACGACGACCGCGATGAGCCAGGTCAGCGGGCCGGCCACGTCCAGGCCGAAGAGGGTCACCGAGAAGCCGACGACGACGAGCCCCTGGATGACCGCGAGCAGACCGAAGGCGAGGGCGTACCCGAGGACGATGTCGCCCTTGCCGACCGGGGTGGTCAGCAGCCGCTCCAGGGTGCCGCTCGTGCGCTCGCGCAGCGTCCCGACACTGGTGGCGAGGAACATCACGACGAAGGGGAAGATCGCCACGAGGGTCGGCCCCACCCGGTCGAAGAGCGGGTTGTCGTCGTAGACCCACGCGAGCAGCCCCATGAGGACCACGGGCACGACGAGCATCATCGCCAGCGTGCGCCGGTCGCGGCGGATCTGGCGCAGCACCCGACCGGCGGTGACGAGGGTGAGGCGGGGGTTCACGCCGCCTCCTCCGCGCCGTCGACGAGGGAGAGGAAGGCACCCTCGGCGTCCGTCGCCCCGGTCGTGGCGAGCAGCCCCTCGAGGGTGTCGTCGGCGAGCACCCGGCCCTCGCGCAGCAGCAGGAGCCGGTCGCACCGGCTGGCCTCGTCCATGACGTGGCTGGAGACGAGGAGGGTGGCGCCGCCGGAGGCCAGGCTGCGGAAGAGCTCCCAGAGGTCGCGCCGCAGCACCGGGTCGAGGCCGACGGTGGGCTCGTCGAGCACGAGCAGCTCCGGGTCACCGACGAGGGCGCCGGCGAGCGAGGCCCGGCCCCGCTGGCCGCCGGAGAGGGCGTCGGCGCGGGCCTCGGCGTGGCTGGCGAGGTCGACGCGCTCGATGGCCGCGGCGGCCGCGCCCTTCGGGTCGGGCAGCCCGAGGAGGGCGGCGAGGTGGGTGACGTTCTCCGTCACCGTCAGGTCGCCGTAGATGCTCGGGGACTGCGTGACGTAGGCGACGCGGCGGCGCAGCTGCGGGGTGCCGGCGGGCCGGCCGAGCACCGTGACCTCCCCGGCCTCGACCTGCTGCACGCCGACCACGGAGCGCATGACGGTCGACTTGCCACCGCCGCTGGGGCCGAGCAGCCCGACGATCTGCCCGGTGGGGACCCGCAGGTCCAGGTCCGGGATGACCAGCCGGCCACCCCGGGTGACCCGCAGTCCGGTGATCTCCACCGCGCAATTCATCATGTGATGAATGCTACACCGCTCCCCCGGTCGGCGTCTCCCCTTCCCGGCCGGTCAGCCCACGAGGAGGCGCTGCACGGTCGGGGCCACGGTCGCGACCACCTCGGCCGGGTCCGCCTGCGCCATCGCCGGCAGCTCGATGACGTAGCGCAGCATCGCCAGACCCACGAGCTGGGCACCGGCGGCGGCGATCGCCAGGTCCGAAGGGGGCCGGCCCCCTTCGTCCTCCTCCGCCAGGGCGGCGGCGATGCGGGCCAGGACGGTGCGGGAGACGAAGTCCCGCAGCAAGTGGGCCGCGTCGGCGTGGGTGGTGGCCGAGCGCACGAGCGCCTGGAAGCGCTCCCGCCCCTGCGGGGAGTCCCACACCGAGAGGAAGGTCGCCACGATCCGCTCGCCCGCCTGCTCGCGCGGACCGCTCACCGCGGTCGTGATGAGCTCGTCGATCCCGTGCGGCACGCCGACGACCTCCTCGAAGAGGGCCTCCTTGCCGTCGAAGTAGTGGTGCACGAGCGCCGGGTCGACCCCGGCACCGCGGGCGATGCCGCGCAGCGACGTGCGGTCGAAACCCTTGGCCGCGAAGGCCGCCCGGGCCGCCTCGAGGATCTCCTCACGGGTGCTCGCGCCACCGGGGCGGCGCCCTCGCGGGCTCACGACGCCGCGTGGTCCGCGGCCGCGTCCGCCGGGACCTGCCCCAGGTGCCGGCGGGCGAAGTCGAGCGATTCGCGCAGGTCGTGCCGGCGACGACGCGGATGCCGGCGCGTGCCCACCTCGAGCACGACCGACCCGGCGAAACCGCTGCCGGCCACGTGCTCCAGCACCTGGGCGCACGGCTGGCTACCGCGGCCGGGCACGAGGTGGTCGTCCTTGAGCGTCGTGGGGTACCCGTCGGCGAGGTGGATGTGCGCCAGCCGCGGGCCCAGGTCGGTGACCATCTGCATCGCATCGCTGCGGGCGGTCGCGGTGTGCGAGAGGTCGATCGTCACGTGCTCGTAGGACTGCGGCACCGGGTCCCAGTGCGGCAGATAGGCCTGCATCGACCGGCCGCGCACGGCCCAGGGGAACATGTTCTCGACCGCGAGCACGATCTCGCCGTCGGCGCGCTCCCGCTCCGCGACCCCCGCGACGAACTCGTCGGCGTACCCGCGCTGCCACCGGAAGGGCGGGTGCAGCACGACCGTCGGGGCACCCACCGCGTGGGCCAGCTCGATGGAGCCCTCGATCTTGCCCCACGGGTCCTGGCTCATCACCCGCTGGGTGAGCAGCAGCGTCGGGGCGTGGACGGACAGGATCGGGATGCCGTGGTGCTCCGAGAGGGCGCGAAGGGCGCGTGCGTTCTGCGAGACGGGGTCGGCCCAGACCATGACCTCGACGCCGTCGTAGCCCAGCTCCGCGGCGATGTCGAAGGCCGCCGCGGCGCCCTCGGGATAGACCGAGGCCGTGGAGAGGCCGACGGGCACGCGGGCGGGAGGAGCAGCCATGCCTCGAGCCTAGACCCGTGGCTCCTCAGGCCAGCTGCTCCAGGTACCGCAGCAGGACGCCCTCGCGCATCGCCCAGGGGCAGATCTCCAGCTCGGGCACGCCCAGCAGGTCCATGGCGGCCTCGGCGACGATCGCTCCGGCGAGCAGCTGGTGGGCACGGTGGGCCGAGACGCCCGGCAGCGACGTGCGCTCCTTCGCGCTCATCGGGCTGACGCGGGCGATGATCCCGGTGACGTCGGCGAGGCGCAGCACGCGGGTGACGTAGGGGCCCTGCCCGCTCGGGGCGGCGCCGGCGATGCGGGCCAGCGAGCGCATCGTCTTGCTCGTGCCGAGGACGGTGTCCGGGTCCTTCATCCGGGCGAAGGGTCGGATGTCGCGGGCGAGCACCGCGCGCACCCGCTTGCGGGCCGTGCGGATCTCCTCGGCGGTGGGCGGGTCCCCGGGCAGCAGCTCGCGGGTCACCCGGCCGGCGCCGAGCAGCAGCGAGCGGGCCACGTCCGGCTCCTCGTCGTCGCCGAGGGTGATCTCCAGGGAGCCGCCGCCGATGTCGAGGACGAGCAGCCGCCCGGCGGACCAGCCCTCCCACCGCCTGGCGGCGAGGAAGGTCAGCCGCGCCTCGTCCTCGCCGCCGAGCACCTGCAGGTCCACGCCCGACTCGTCGCGCACCCGGTCCAGCACCTCGTCGCCGTTGGCCGCCTCGCGGATCGCGCTCGTCGCGAAGGCGAGGATCTCCTCCGCCCCCTGTTCCTCGGCCACCTCGAGGCACTCCCGCACGAAGGCCGTGAGGCTCGCCGTCCCGGACTCGCAGACGCGCCCTTCGTGGTCCACGTGCTCGGCGAGCCGCATGGGTCGCTTGTGCGACGTCGCAGGGATCGGGGCGGCTCCGTGGTGGGCGTCGACGATCAGCAGGTGGATCGTGTTGGATCCGATGTCGATGACTCCCAGACGCACCCGGCAACCGTAGCCCGCCGGGGCCCGTGCGTCGCGGGCCACCGGGTCGTAGGGTGACGCCGTGGTGGATCAGACCGCTGGCACGAGCCTCGAGACCGACCTGGCGACGGCGCGCACGTGGGTCGAGTTCGACGACCCCGCCGAGGAGGGGCAGCGCTTCCGCTGCGACCTGACCTGGCTGACCTCCTCGTGGACGTGCATCTTCGGGCAGGGCTGCCACGGGATCGATGCCGAGCACCCTGACTTCGGCTGCTGCGTGCTCGGCGCGCACTTCACCGACGAGGACGACATCCGGCGGGTGCAGCGCGTCGCCGAGGAGCTCGGCGAGGACGAGTGGCAGCTGCACCCGGGCAGCACCCGGCGCTCGGCCTGGACGGAGAAGGAGGACGGGGAGCTGAAGACGAAGGTCGTCGACGGCGCCTGCATCTTCTTCAACCGGCCGGGCTTCCCCGCCGGCGCCGGCTGCGCGCTGCACCAGCACGCGCTGCTCGAGGAGGTCGAGCCGCACACCCTCAAGCCGGACGTGTGCTGGCAGCTGCCGATCCGCCGCACCTACCGCGACGTCGAGCTGCCCGACGGCACCGAGTACCTCGAGGTGAGCATCGGCGAGTACGACCGGCGCGGGTGGGGCCCCGGCGGCCACGACCTCGACTGGTACTGCTCCGGCAGCCCGGACGCGCACGTGGGTGCCGAGCCGGTCTACCTGAGCGAGCGCGCCGGGCTCATCGAGCTCATGGGCGAGGCGGGCTACGCCGAGCTGGCCCGTCGCTGCGAGGCGCACCTGGAGCTCGTGGCGGCCGCCACGTCGAGCACGCGGGGCGGGCGCCCTTCGCCGGAGGGGCGGAGCCTGCTGCCGCTGCTCGTCCACCCGGCGACCCTGGAGGCACGGGGGTGAACCTGCCGGACCTGGTGCGGGCGGAGCTGGCACCCGAGCTCGGCCACGGGGTGCTGAGCACCGACCCGGACGTCGTCGGCGCCCACTCCACGGACCAGGCGCTCTTCTGCCCCTCCGACGGCGCCGTCGGGCTCGTGCGGGCCCGCAGCGTCGAGGACGTGCAGGCGACGATGCGCTTCGCCACCCGCCACCGGGTGCCCGTCGTCCCCCAGGGCGCACGGACCGGCCTCTCCGGCGGCGCGAACGCCGTGCCCGGGTGCCTGCTGCTCTCGGTGGAACGGATGGACCGGGTGCTCACCATCGACCCGGCCGAGCGCACCGTCACCGTCGAGCCGGGCATCATCAACGCCGACCTGAAGAGCGCGGTCGCCGAGCACGGCCTGTCCTACCCGCCGGACCCGGGGTCGGTCGCGATCTCCTCGATCGGCGGCAACGTCGCCACCAACGCCGGCGGCCTGTGCTGCGTGCGCTACGGCGTCACCCGCGACTACGTGCGCCGGCTGCGCGTCGTGCTCGCCGACGGCACCCTCACCACCCTCGGGACCACGACGGCGAAGGGAGTCGCCGGCCTCGACCTGTGCGGCCTCCTCGTCGGCTCGGAGGGCACCCTCGGCGTCGTCGTCGAGGTCACGCTGCGCCTCGTGCCGGCGCTGCCGGAGGCGGTGACCGCGGTGGCGACGTTCCCCGACATCCGGGCCGCCGCCTCGACCGTCGCCGACCTCATGGCCTCGGGGGCCCAGCCCTCGCTCGTGGAGTCGATGGACCGCGCGACGCTGCAGATCCTCGCCGAGGTCGGCTACGGCGACGTCGGGGCGGACGCCGGGGCGATGCTGCTCGTGCAGTCCGACGGTGGCGGCAGCCTCGCGGCCGCGCAGGCGGAGGTCGAGGCGCTCGGCGAGTTCGCGCGGGCCCACGGGGCGCTCGACGTCGCGGTCTCGGACGACCCCGCGGACAGTGCCGACCTCGTGCAGATGCGGCGGATGGCCCAGCCCTCCTTCGAGACGTGGGCCCAGAGCCACGGCGGTGGGCAGCTGCTCGACGACGTGTGCCTGCCACGCACCCGGCTGCCGGAGTTCTACGACCGGCTCGAGGACGTGCGCGAGGAGTCCGGCCTGACGATCGCGGTCGCGGCGCACGCGGGGGACGGCAACACCCACCCGTCGGTCTTCTTCGACTCCTCCGACCCGGGGAGCGTCGCGCGGGCCGAGCTGGCCTTCGACCGGATCATGGAGATCGGCCTGGAGCTCGGCGGGACGATCACCGGTGAGCACGGGGTGGGGCACCTGAAGCGGCGCTGGCTCGCCCGGGAGCTCGACGAGGGCAACCGGCAGGTGCACCGGGCGGTCAAGGCGGCGCTGGACCCGCTGGGGATCCTCAACCCGGGGAAGATGCTCCAGGACCTGTGAGCGCTGGCTGTCGTGGCCGGCACGTAGGTTGCTGCCATGGCGACGAAGAAGGGCGGCGCGAGCTTCCGCTGCAGCGAGTGCGGCTGGAGCACGGTCAAGTGGGTCGGTCGGTGCGGTGAGTGCCAGGCCTGGGGCACGGTCGAGGAGACCGGCGTCGAGGCGGCGCGCCCGCTGGCGGCGGCGCGGGTGGAGCGGCCCGCGGTCCCGATCCGCGAGGTCGACGTCGAGGAGGCGAGCGCGCGCAGCACGCAGGTGCCGGAGTTCGACCGGGTGCTGGGCGGCGGGCTCGTGCCCGGGTCGGTGGTGCTCGTCGCGGGCGAGCCCGGGATCGGCAAGTCCACCCTGCTGCTGGACGTCGCCGCCCGGGTCGGTGAGCAGCGACGGGTGCTCTACATCAGCGGCGAGGAGTCCGCGGCGCAGGTGCGCGGACGGGCCGAGCGCATCGACGCCGTCGCCGAGGACCTCTACCTGGCCTCGGAGACCGACCTGGCCACGGTGCTCGGGCAAATCGACCAGGTACGCCCCGACCTCGTCATCGTCGACTCGGTGCAGACCGTCGCCTCCGCGGAGATCGACGGTGCGGCGGGCAATGCCGCGCAGGTGCGCGAGGTGGCCCGGGCGCTGATCCAGCGGGCGAAGGCGGGCGGCTTCGCGATGCTGCTCGTCGGGCACGTCACCAAGGAGGGCTCGATCGCCGGGCCCCGCGTGCTGGAGCACCTCGTCGACGTCGTCGTGCAGTTCGACGGCGACCGGCACTCGCGGCTGCGGCTGGTCCGCGCGGTGAAGAACCGCTACGGCCCCACCGACGAGGTGGGCTGCTTCGACCTCTCCGAGCGCGGGATCGTCGGGTTGAGCGACCCGAGCGGGCTCTTCCTCTCCAGTCGGCACGTCACCGTCCCCGGCACCTGCGCCACCGTCACGCTCGAAGGGCGACGTCCGCTCGTGGTCGAGGTGCAGTCCCTGGTCACTCCCTCGGCCATCCCCACCCCGCGGCGGGCCAACGTCGGTCTGGACTCCGGCCGGGTCTCGATGATCATCGCGGTGCTGGACAAGCGAGCCGGCGCGCCGATCGGCACCTCGGACGCCTACGTCTCGACCGTGGGCGGGGTGCGGATCACCGAGCCCGCGAGCGACCTGGCCATCGCGATCGCGATCGCGAGCGCGATCATGGACAAGCCGGTCCCCCACGACCTGCTCGCCCTCGGCGAGGTGGGTCTCAGCGGTGAGGTCCGACCCGCGGTCGGTGTCTCCCGCCGACTGTCGGAGGCGGCGCGACTGGGCTTCCGGACCGCCCTGGTGCCCCGCGGCGCCCTGGCCGACGTCGCCCCGCCGGAGGGCATGGAGGTCATCGAGGTGGTCGACGTCCAGGGGGCCATCCACCACGTGAACCAGACTCCCGCAGAACGGTTCCGGCTCCACCCCGTGGGGCCGTAGCCCCCTTCGCCGCCCGGCTGCACCCCCCTGCACCAAGGCTTAGACTCAGGCCGTGCCCGAACCCTTCACGTCCGAGCTGTTCCGGTCGACCCTCGCCGCGGTCGCGCCGGGGAGCGAGCTGCGCGACGGGCTCGAGCGGATCCTGCGCGGCAACACCGGCGCCCTGATCGTCCTCGGCTACGACCGGCTCGTCGCCTCGCTGTGCACGGGGGGTTTCGACCTGGACGTCGGCTTCTCGGCGACCCGGCTGCGCGAGCTGGCCAAGATGGACGGCGCGGTCGTCGTCGACTCCTCGGTGGGCCGGATCCGCAAGGCGGCCGTCCAGCTCGTGCCGGACCCGTCGATCGAGACCGTGGAGTCGGGCACGCGGCACCGCACCGCGGAGCGGGTCGCCCGGCAGACGGGCCACCCGGTGGTCTCGGTGAGCCAGTCGATGCACATCATCGCCCTCTACGTCGACGGGAACCGGCACGTGCTGCGCACGACGACCGAGCTCGTCTCGCAGGCCAACCAGGCGATGCAGACCCTCGAGCGCTACAAGTCCCGGCTCGACGAGGTCACCGGCACCCTCTCCGCGCTCGAGGTCGAGGACCTGGTCACCGTCCGCGACGTCGCGATCGTCCTGCAGCGCCTGGAGATGGTCAGCCGGATCCGCACCGAGATCGCCGGCTACATCCTCGAGCTCGGTGTCGACGGCCGGCTGCTCACCCTCCAGCTGGAGGAGCTGACCGTCGGTCTGGACGAGGACATGCACGCGCTGATCCTGGACTACCTGCACGCCGAGGGTGCCGTGTGCACCGCCGAGGACGTCCTGGCCAACCTCGGCGCGCTGGACGCCACCGAGCTGCTCGACCTGGGGCAGGTCGCCAAGACGATGGGCTTCGGCATCGTCGGTGAGTCCCTCGACGGCAGTGTGCACCCGCGCGGACTGCGGTTGCTCTCGAAGATCCCGCGACTGCCCGGCGCGATCGTCGAACGGCTGGCGGACCGCTTCGGGTCGCTGCAGCCGCTGCTGGCCGCGGGGATCGACGAGCTGATGAGCGTCGACGGCGTCGGGGAGCTGCGCGCCCGCACGGTGCGCGAGGGACTCTCCCGGCTCGCCGAGTCCTCGATCCTGGAGCGCTACGTCTGAGATGGCGCGGGCGCTGCATCGGGCGGTGCTCGACTGGTACCAGCGTGCCGGTCGGGACCTGCCGTGGCGCCACCCCGGGTGCTCGGCATGGGGGATCTACCTCTCCGAGGTGATGTCCCAGCAGACCCCGGTGGCCCGGGTGCAGCCGGTCTGGGAGCGGTGGCTGGAGCGGTGGCCGACGCCCGCTGACCTGGCGGCGGACTCCCCCGGTGAGGCGGTGCGCATGTGGGACCGGCTCGGGTACCCGCGGCGGGCACTGCGGCTCTGGGAGTCGGCGGGCGTGATGGTCGAGCGCCACGGAGGTGACGTGCCGCGCGACCACGAGGACCTGCTGGCGCTGCCCGGTGTCGGGGCATACACCGCGGCGGCAGTCGCCTCCTTCGCCTTCGGCGAGCCGCTGCCGGTCGTCGACACCAACGTGCGGCGGGTGCTGGCGCGGGCGGTCAGCGGTGAGCAGCACGCGGCGCCGGCGCTGACGGTGGCGGAGTCGCGGCTCGCGGCGGAGTGGATGCCCGAGGACCGGGACGAGGCGAACGCGTGGAATGCCGCGGTCATGGAGCTCGGTGCCCTGGTGTGCACCGCGCGATCCCCCCGGTGCGGCGAGTGCCCGGTGGCGTCGCTGTGCGCGTGGCAGCTGGCGGGCCGGCCGGAGCAGGAGGGGCCGCCGCGGCGTGGGCAGGCCTGGCACGGCACGGACCGGCAGGTCCGCGGGCGGATCGTCCAGCTGCTGCGGGAGAGCCCGGACCCGGTGCCGAGGACCGCGGTGGAGCTGGTGTGGCCGGATGACGAGGCGAAGGTCGAGCGTTGCCTGGCGGGCCTGCTCGAGGACGGGCTGATCGAGCCGGTCGAGGGCGGTTACGCGCTGCCCGCCTGACGGTCCGGAGGCCGGCGGTCGGCACTGCTGGTCGGGCGGTCAGAGCAGGCGGTCGGGGTCGATGTGCAGCAGCATCCGGGTGTTGCCCAGGGTGTTGGGCTTGACCCGCTCCAGGTCGAGGAACTCCGCGACACCCTCGTCGTAGGAGCGCAGCAGCTCCATGTAGACCTCGGGGTCGACGGCCTGCCCCTCGATCTCGACGAAGCCGTGCCGGGTGAAGAAGTCGGTCTCGAAGGTCAGGCAGAACAGGCGGCTCACCCCGAGGTCGACGGCGTCGTCGACGAGTGACTCGAGCAGCGCGCCACCGACGCCCTTGCCGAGGTGCGCGTCGGCGACCGCGAGGGTGCGGATCTCGGCGAGGTCGTCCCACATGACGTGCAGGGCGCCGCACCCGATGACCTGCCCGTCCTCCTCGGCGACCCGGAACTCCTGCAGCCCCTCGAAGTAGGCGACGATGTCCTTGCTGACGAGGACCCGTCGCTCGGCCAGCGGCGCGACGAGATCCCGTACGGCCCGTACGTCCGAGGTCCGGGCCCGACGAATGGTGACGCTCACCCCGCCAAACCTACGCTCCGCCCCGGAGACGAAGGGGCTCAGCCCGCCTTCGTCAGGTGGTCCAGGACCTTCGGCAGGTCCTGCGGGAAGGCCGTCTTCACCGCGTGGATGTGGTCACCCTCGACCTGGTACTGGGTGACGTCCTCGACCCCGCGCCCGCGCAGCAGCTTGGCGAACTGCGGCTGGTCGATGATCACCGGGCCCTCGTTGGCGTCCTCGGTGTCGTCGCCGGCGATGAGCGAGATCCGCTTGCCCAGGTAGGAGTCGAGGTGGGCGCGGGGGTTCTCGGTGTCCCACACCGCCGGGTCGCCTCCCTCGATGATCGGCGGCACCTTGTGGATCCGCTCGTCCGGCACCATGCTCGCGTCCCACTTCACCGGTGGGCCGAGGAGGGCGCCGGGGTTGAGCCCGTCGACGACGACACTGCAGTACATGTACGTCTGCAGCGAGTGGTGCCCGACGTCGCTCGGTGCGGAGTAGGAGGAGACGGCCGCGAAGAGCTCGGGCCGCTTGGCCACGTGGTGCACCGCCGCGAAGCCGCCCATCGAGTAGCCGAGGACGGCACGCCCCTCCGGGGTGCCGAGAGTGCGGAAGTTGGCGTCCACCCACGGCACGAGCTGGTCGAGGTGGAAGGTCTGCCAGTTGCGACGCAGCCAGATGAACTCGTGGCGGGCGTCCAGACCCCAGCAGCCCTTGCTGATGTCCGGCATGACGTAGATCGCCTCCGTCTCGGCGGTCTCGTCCAGGAGCATCGAGCGGTCGCTGCCCTTGGCGGTCATGGTGTGCCACATCCGGAAGTCCGCCTCGTCACCACCGCCGTGGAAGAGGTAGACGACCGGATAACGCTTGTCGGCGTCCGTGTCGTAGTTCCTCGGCAGCAGCACGTTGACCCCCGGCCCGCCGCCTCCCCAGCCGGTGACCTCCCGGGTACCGAGGCGGAGGTAGACGAGGCGGTGCTCCCAGTCCCAGCGTTGCGCCGCACGAACGGTCAGGCCGTACCCGTCGTCGAAGGTCAGTCCGCCGGTCCGCGTCGCGGCCCGGGCGGGCGCCCCCGTCGCGATCCCGAGGCCGGTCGCCGCGGCCCCGGTCAGCGTGGCGCCGAGGAGCCGGCGCCGGCTCGGGTGGGGGCCCTGCCCGTGTGAGGTGTCCATCCCCCCACCGTGGCCGATGTCGCCCCTTGACGCGAGGCGAGAAGCAGTCCACGATCGTATTAAACCTTTTGGTTGATGAAGGAGATGCCGTGGATGACGACTCCGTGGACCGCCTGTCCCGGTCCTTCGCCGCGCTCTCCGACCCCGTCCGCCGCGACATCGTCGCGCGCCTCACGGTCGGTGACGCCACCGTCAACGACCTCGCAGCCCCCTACGACATCAGCCTCCAGGCCGTGAGCAAGCACCTCAAGGTCCTGGAGGGTGCCGGGCTCGTGACCCGGCGCAGGGAGGCCCAACGCCGTCCGGTCCACCTCGAGAGCGAGGCGCTGGCAGCCATGACCGGCTGGATCGAGCGGCACCAGCAGCGGGCCGAGGCACGCATGGCCCGACTCGAAGGGGTCCTGACGGATCTCCCTTCGCCTCACACCACGTCTGGAGCAGACCGATGACCGAGCACCTCACGACCGCGACCATCGAGGCGGACCCGCAGGTCCCCGCCATCCGCATCACCCGCGACTTCCGAGCGGACCCGGAGCAGGTCTTCCGGGCGCACACCGATCCCGACCTCTACGCCCGATGGGTCGGCCCCCACGAGCTGTCCACCCGCATCGACCACTGGGACGCCCGGACCGGCGGCAGCTACCGCTTCACCAACCTCGTGCGCGAAGGGAGCGAGCGCCGCCTCGACGGTGGCGAGGAGGAGTTCCACTTCTTCGGCAGCTTCCACGAGGTCCGGCCCGACCGGGTCGTGCAGACCTTCACGTACGAGGGTTTCCCGGACGGGGTCTCCCTCGAGACGATGACCTTCGAGGATCTCGGCGGCGGGTGGACGCGGCTGCACAGCCACTCGCTCATGGACTCCTTCGAGGCCCGCGAGATGATGCTCTCCTCCGGGATGGACATCGGTGTCCACGAGGGGTACGAGACGCTGGACTCGATGCTCGCCGAAGGGGTGGTCGCATGACCTCGCTGGGCGAGCTGCCGATCACCGAGCGCTACATCCGGGCGGCGGCCACGTTCACCGACCGGGTCCGCGGCACGAGTGACTGGGACGCGCCCACGCCCGTCCCGGAATGGCGTGCGCGCGACGTCGTCGGGCACCTCACCACGTGGCTCCCCGACCTCCTGGCTGCTGGCTCCCCCGTCGAGCTCGACCCGGTGCCCTCCGCCGACGAGGATCCCGTCGCCGCGTGGACCGCGACGGATGCCCAGGTCCGAGCGCTGCTGGAGGACCCCGCGAGCGAGCAGGTGGTCTTCTCCCACCAGTACATCGGACAGCTGCCGCTGCCGGCGATGCTCGACCAGTACTTCACGTCCGACGTCGTCTTCCACACCTGGGACCTCGCCCGCGCCACCGGCCAGGACGACGGCCTCGACGAGGACTACATCGCGGGAGCGTTGGAGGGTATGGCCGCCCAGGAGGAGCTGATCCGCTCCTCCGGGCAGTTCGGCGAGCAGCAGCCGGTCCCGCAGGACGCGAGCGTCCAGGAGCGGTTCCTCTCCTTCATCGGGCGGAACCCACGCTGGGCTCCCCCGGCCTGACCACGAGTCCCCGGCCATGACGAAGGGGGCCGACCACTCGCTGGTGGTCGGCCCCCTTCCCTTCGAGGCTCGTCGCAGAACTCCTCGCCCCTCAGGGAGCGGAGGTGCCGGACTACTCGCCCGAGGTCTCGATGAGCGGGACGTTGATGTCCTCGCCCTTGTGGGCGCCGGCGAAGGTGAACTTCGCGTTCCGGCCCTCGCCCTCGACGTCGACCGCGACGATCTGGCCGGAGACGAGCTCACCGAAGAGGATCTTCTCGGAGAGCACGTCCTCGATCTCGCGCTGGATCGTCCGCTTCAGCGGGCGGGCACCGAGGACCGGGTCGTAGCCGCGCTTGGCGAGCAGCTCCTTGGCCGCGGACGTGAGCTCCATGCCCATGTCCTTGTCCTTCAGCCGCGCGTCGAGCTTGGCGACCTCGAGATCGACGATCTGGACCAGCTCCTCGTGGCTCAGCTGCGGGAAGACGATCGTGTCGTCCACGCGGTTGAGGAACTCCGGACGGAAGTGGTTCTTCAGCTCGTCGATGACCTTGGCCTTCATCCGGTCGTAGTCCGTGCGGTCGTCGTTGCCGGGCGCGAAGCCCATCGTCCCCTTGGAGATGTCCCGGGTGCCGAGGTTGGTCGTCATGATGATGATCGTGTTCTTGAAGTCGACCATCCGACCCTGGGAGTCGGTCAGGCGACCGTCCTCGAGCACCTGCAGCAGGGAGTTGAAGATCTCCGGGTGGGCCTTCTCGACCTCGTCGAAGAGCACGACCGAGAAGGGCTTGCGGCGCACCTTCTCCGTCAGCTGGCCGCCCTCGTCGTAGCCGACGTATCCGGGCGGGCTGCCGAAGAGGCGGCTGACCGTGTGCTTCTCGGAGTACTCGGACATGTCGAGGGTGATCAGGCTGTCCTCGTCGCCGAAGAGGAACTCCGAGAGCGCCTTGGCCAGCTCGGTCTTCCCGACACCGGTCGGGCCGGCGAAGATGAACGAGCCGCCGGGGCGGTGCGGGTCCTTCAGTCCGGCACGGGTGCGACGGATCGCGGCGGAGAGTGCACCGATCGCGTCGTCGTTGCCGACCACGCGCTTGTGCAGCTCGTTCTCCATGTTGAGCAGCCGCGAGGACTCCTCCTCGGAGAGCTTGAAGACGGGGATGCCGGTCGAGGCGGCGAGCACCTCGGCGATCAGCTCCTCGTCGACCTCCGCGACGACGTCCATGTCACCGGACTTCCACTCCTCCTCGCGCTTGGCCTTCTCCGCGAGCAGGTTCTTCTCGTCGTCGCGCAAACCGGCGGCCTTCTCGAAGTCCTGGCCGTCGATGGCCGACTCCTTCTCGAGGCGGACCTGGGCGATCTTGTCGTCGAACTCCTTCAGCTCCGGCGGAGCCGTCATCCGGCGGATGCGCAGCCGGGCGCCCGCCTCGTCGATGAGGTCGATCGCCTTGTCTGGCAGGAAGCGGTCGTTGACGTACCGGTCGGCCATCGTCACCGCGGCGACGATCGCCGGGTCGGTGATCGTCACCTTGTGGTGGGCCTCGTAGCGGTCACGCAGCCCCTTGAGCATCTCGATGGCGTGGGCCAGCGAGGGCTCGTCGACCTGGATCGGCTGGAAGCGACGCTCCAGTGCCGAGTCCTTCTCGATGTGCTTGCGGTACTCCTCGAGCGTGGTCGCGCCGATGGTCTGCAGCTCACCGCGGGCGAGCATCGGCTTCAGGATGCTGGCGGCGTCTATGGCACCCTCGGCCGCTCCCGCACCGACGAGGGTGTGGATCTCGTCGATGAAGAGGATGATGTCGCCGCGGGTCTTGATCTCCTTGAGCACCTTCTTCAGGCGCTCCTCGAAGTCACCGCGGTAGCGGCTGCCGGCGACGAGCGAGCCGAGGTCGAGGGTGTAGAGCTGCTTGTCCTTCAGCGGCTCCGGCACGTTCTCGTCGACGATGTCCTGGGCGAGGCCCTCGACGACGGCGGACTTGCCCACGCCGGGCTCACCGATGAGGACGGGGTTGTTCTTGGTGCGCCGGGAGAGGACCTGCATGACCCGCTCGATCTCCTGGCTGCGCCCGATGACCGGGTCCACGTCGCCGTCGCGGGCGGCCTGGGTCAGGTTCCGGCCGAACTGGTCGAGCACGAGCGAGCCGGACGGCTGCCCCTCGGCGGGGCCGGAGGCGGCACCGACGCCGGCACCCTGCCCCTCCTTGCCACCCTGGTAGCCGGAGATGAGCTGGATGACGGTCTGGCGGACCCGGCCCAGGTCGGCGCCGAGCTTGACGAGGACCTGGGCGGCCACACCCTCGCCCTCACGGATGAGGCCGAGCAGGATGTGCTCGGTCCCGATGTAGTTGTGACCCAGCTGCAGCGCCTCACGAAGGGAGAGCTCCAGCACCTTCTTCGCGCGCGGCGTGAACGGGATGTGGCCCGACGGCGCCTGCTGGCCGGGGCCGATGATGTCCTGGACCTGCTCCCGGACGGCATCGAGGGACACACCGAGGGACTCCAGCGCCTTGCTCGCGACGCCTTCACCCTCATGGATGAGGCCGAGCAGGATGTGCTCGGTCCCGATGTAGTTGTGGTTGAGGAGGCGCGCCTCCTCCTGGGCGAGGACCACGACCCGGCGGGCCCGGTCGGTGAACCGTTCGAACATGGGATCTGTCCCTTCGTGTTGCTAGAACCACGACTCTAACCGCCCCGCGCCCTGATGCCGCAGGATCGGTGATTCGGGTGAGACAACGCCCCTTCCCCTCGGCCTGTTCCCCCACCGCGCCCGCCTCTTCCGTGTTCGCTCAGAGCACAACCGGCGGGCGGCCCTCAGGAGGCAGGGACGTCGAGCACCACGTCGAAGCCGAGCAGCTCGGTGCCCGTCGAGACCGGCGTGCGAGGGTTGGCCGCCTTGTGCGCCCGCCGCCCCTCGCCGTCGCGCCAGGCCTCGAAGGAGGCCTCGTCGGCCCACCGCGTGACCACGAAGTAGCTCCCGCCCCCGTCGGTGGGGCGCAGCAGCTGGAAGCCCTCGAAGCCGGGGGCCTCCTCCACCGCCCCCTGACGCTCTGCGAAGCGCCGCTCGAGCTCCTCGCCGGCCCCGTCGGGCACGGTGATGACGTTGATCCGCACGATGCTCATGCTTCGACGATATCCCCGGCCACCGACCGCCGGGCCCCGGTGGTCGCCGAGCGGACCACCCGCCACCACAGCGCCCAGGCGACCACCGCCACGACCGCGACCACCTGCTGCACCCGGATCCAGGCCATCAGGTCCGAGGCCGTGAGCAGCTCCCCTCCCGTGGGGTCCAAGGCGGTGATGGTGGAGAGCACCAGCCAGGCGATCCACCACGGCAGCGGATTCGGTCGGCGCGCACCCACCCCGCGGGCGGCGTCGGCCACCACCTGGAAGGGGAACCACAGGTTGACCACCGGCACGATCCACCCGAGGACCGCCCAGTGGGCCGCGCGGCGCTGGTGGGTGCCCGGGGAGGCCCACTCGGCGACCTGACGCAGGCCGAGCAACCACACCGAGGTCGCGACGAACGCGGCGAGGACCCCGAGGAGCGCGACGATGCCGAGCACACCGACGAGCAGCAGCGTGGTCTCGCCCGAGCGCCCGCCACGTTCCCACCAGACCACCAGGTCCTCGGTCCGCAGCGTCAGCACGAGAGCGCTGGCCACCAGCGCAGCCGTGGTCAGCGCGGAGGCGCCGATGACGGCGTGGTGGGAGAGCACCGGCGCCCGGGGTGGCCTCGTCCCCACCGACGGGGACGAAGAGGTGGCGTCGCGAGTGGCGTCGTCCTGACTCATGCGGGGAACCTACGGACCCGCGGTCACCCCCGCTCGTCGATGACCGCGACCCTGTGGACAACCGGCGAAGGGGGTCGGCCCGGGGCCGACCCCCTTCGTCAGGACATCTCTCGGATCACACCCGCTCGTGGACCGTCGGGTCGCTCGCCTGCGTGATGCTCTGCCCCTTCCGGGTGACGATGAGGTAGGTGCCGCGCACGAGGAGCGGAACGGCGAAGACGGCGATCATCGCGTACCCCATCGCGGTGTAGCCCTTGGACACGAGGTCGATGATCCCGACCTGCGCGAGGATCAGCGCCAGCAGGAGGGTGACGACCGCGACGGCGCCGCTGGCCCGGCGGCTCAGCGGCCGACGGTCGAGGTCCAGCAGGTTCTGGTCCACGCGGGCGACGAGGGCGTAGATCATCCCCGTGGCCGTCTCGATGAGGGTCCACCCGACGACGATGCCGAAGACGACCATGACCCAGGCCGCCTCGGGACCGAGCATCTCCAGCCATGGGACCGAGGCGTCGAAGATGCCCTTCTGCGGGTAGAGACCCATGAGCGCGAAGTACGTGAGGAACCACGGGATCGTCATGAAGAGGCCCGCGACCAGTCCGGCGACCGCCGTGTGCTGCAGCCGGGTCTGCCGCTGGACGGTGAAGAGCGCCGCCGGGTACACCGCGAGGTTGTACCCCACGTAGAGCAGGCCCGACCAGATGACGGCCCACATCGAGACGTCGGGGTGCAGCGAGTGGTCGCCGGAGGAGAGGGTGTGCACCATCGCGTCCCAGTTCTTGGAGATCACGAGCGTGGCGAAGAGGATGTAGCCGAGGTAGAGGGCGACGGTCCCGATGCTCTTGAAGCGCTCGATGAGTCCCTCGCCGTAGTAGTTGAGCAGGCCGACGAGCACCACCATCAGCGCCACCCCGACCCAGTAGTTCAGGCCGAGGGTCTCGCTGAGGATCTCCCCCGTCGCGGCGGCCATGATGGCGATGATGAGGATCGCCAGCAGGATGTAGACGATGTCGAAGAGCCAGTACAGCGGCCCGATGAGCACCTGCAGCAGGCTGCGGTAGTCGAAGGCCTGGAAACGGCGCGCGATCTCGAACATCAGGAAGGCCATCAGCCCGAACCCGACGAAGGTGGCCAGCCCCGAGATCCAGCCGAGCGAGCCGTACTTCGCGCCGAACTGGACGATCTCCCGGCCGGTGGCGTAGCCACCGCCGATGAGCACCGACTGGAGGATCACCCCCGGGAGCACGATCCGGCCGTAGGGCCCGTTGAAGAATCCCTCACGCGGGGCCTGCTCCCGCTGCTCCTGAACCGTCATGACGCTCCCTTCCCGCGGCGAGCACCGCCGACGTGGCAGGGAGCCTAGAGCAAACTGGGAACTTCCTGTGGGATGCGCGCAGTCGCCATAGGCTGTCCTCCATGCGCACGGTCTTCGACCCCACGGACCCCGGCACGAACGCCTACGACCTGCTGACGAGCATCGTCGTACCACGACCCATCGCGTGGATCACGAGCACGGGCGCGGATGGCGTCGGCAACCTCGCTCCCCACTCCTTCTTCAACGTCGTCTGCCAGAAGCCCGCGATGATCAGCTTCACCTCCGTCGGACGCAAGGACACCCTGCGCAACGTCCTCGCGACCGAGTACTTCGTCGTGAACCTCGTGCCCGAGGAGCTGGCGGAGAGCGCCAACGCGAGCAGCGCCCCCTTCGAGCCGGGGGTGGACGAGGCCGCGCACGTCGGCATGCGGCTCGAGCCGAGCGAGGTGGTTCCGGTCCCCCGGGTCGCCGACTCCCCCACGTCGATCGAGTGCCGGCTGCACTCGAGCCTCAAGCTCGGCAACAGCCACCTCGTCATCGGGGAGGTGAAGGCGATCACCGTTCGCAGCGACGCCCTCGAGGACGGGCGCCCGACCATGGACGCGCTGCGACCCGCCTCGCGCCTGGGGCGGGACGAGTGGGGGCGCGCGCCTGAGGTCTTCCGGATGGAGCGCCCGCGCCGGGCCTGAGTCAACTGCGTCGCTGGCAGTTCCCGCACCAGTAGAGCGTGCGGCCGGCCACGTCCTTGGCCCTCACCCGGGAGCCACAGACCCGGCACTCCTGACCGTTGCGCTTGTAGACGTAGGAGGTCCGCTCCGCGAGGTGGACGTCCTCCCCCTTCGCCAGGGCGGACTCGACCTGCTCGACCTCATCCGCGACGGTGACGATCCGACTCGTCGCGACCCCGAGCGGCAGCAGCCGGCGCAGGTCGGCCCAGACGAGCTCCCACGAGGCCCGCCCCAGCCGACGACCCGGGGTCATCGGGTTGATCCGGTGGCGGAAGAGCACCTCGCAGCGGTACACGTTGCCGACCCCGGCGAGCACGTGCTGCTCCATGAGCAGCGCGGCGATCGACTTGCCGGAGCGGTGGATTCGCTCCCACGCGGCCTCGGCGTCGGTGTCCCGCAACGGGTCCGGGCCGAGCTTGGCGTGCACCGCCTTCTCCTCGTCGGGAGTGATCACGGCGCAGGTCATCGGGCCGCGCAGGTCCGCGACGTGCTCCTCGGTGGCGATCCGGCAGCGCACCTGACCGGTCACCGGGCGCTCCCCCACGTACGCGACCGCGTCGATGGTGAAGGTCCCGATCAGTCCGAGGTGGACGTGCAGGATCCGCTCACCGGAGAACTCGACGAAGAGGTGCTTGCCGTGTGCGCGCGCCTCCACCACCTCGAGGCCGTCGAGCAGCCCGGCGCCGGAGGCGAAGCGGCCCTGCGGGGAGGAGACGGCCACGGCCCGGCCGGCGAAGGCGGCGTGCAGACCGGCCGCGATGCGGTGCAGCGTGTGTCCCTCGGGCATGGCGAAGGGGGACTCAGCTCGCCTTCTTCTTCGTGGTCGACTTCTTGGCGTCCGACTTCTTGGCCGTCGACTTCTTGGTGCCCGACGTCCCCCCGGACGACTTCTTCGACCCGCCCTTGGACGAGGACTGCTTCGACGAGGTCGACTTCTTCGCGGCAGCCTTCTTCCCGCCCTTGGCGGCCCCCGAGTCCTTGGCCGGGGCCTCGCCACGGGCCGCCTTGGCCTTGTCCACCGAGCGGGACAGGGCCGCCAGCAGGTCGACGACCTCGCCGGAGTCCTCCTCGGTCTCGGCCGGGGCGGTCACCTCGCCCCCTTCGACCTTGGCGCGCACGACCTCCTCGACGGCGATCGCGTAGTCGTCCTCGAACTCCTCCGGCTCCCAGTCCCCGGCCAGCTCGTCGATGAGCATCCGGGCCATCGACATCTCCTTCTCGGTGGCCTCACCGACGTCGTCGAGGCGGGCGAAGTCGGTGGCACGGATCTCGTCGGGCCAGAGCATCGTCTGCATGACGATGACGCCCTCGCGCACCCGCAGCACGGCCAGCGTCATCCGGGTGCGGATGGAGACGGTGACCACCGCCATCCGCCCCTCGGCCTCGAGCGCCTCGCGCAGCAGGACGTAGGGCTTCTGCGCGGACGTGTCCGGCTCGAGGTAGTAGCTCTTGTCCAGGAGCATCGGGTCGATCTGCTCCTGGGGGACGAACTTCTCGACGCTGATCTCCTTGCTGGAGCGCACCGGCAGACCCGCCATGTCCTCGTCGGTGAGGACGACCATCTCGCCGTCCTCGGTCTCGTAGCCCTTGGCGATGTCGTCGTAGGAGACCTCGTCGCCGTCGATACTGCAGAAGCGCTTGTAGCGGATCCGGCCCCCGTCGCTGGCGTGCACCTGGCGGAAGCGGATGTCGTGGTTCTCGGTCGCCGAGTACAGGCGCACGGGGACGTTGACGAGGCCGAAGGAGACGGCCCCCTTCCAGATCGCGCGCATGTGGTCCTCCCGCGGGTGTGCGTGTACGCCAGCCTACGCGGATCTCAGCTGCCGCTCCCTGAGGCGAGAGTCCGCGCAGCGGGCGAACCTCGAAGGGCGGCAGGATGGACCCATGCGCCCGATGCTCGCCACCCTCACCGAGACCGTGCCCACGGGCGACGAGTGGGTTCACGAGGTCAAGTGGGACGGGATGCGCCTGCTCGCCGACGCGAAGGGCGGCGGCCTCACCCTGACGAGCCGGTCCGGTCGGGACGTCACCGCGACCTTCCCCGAGCTGGTGCCCCTCGCCGACCTCTACGACGACATGCTCCTCGACGGCGAGGTCGTGGCACTCGAGGGCGGACGCCCGAGCTTCGGCGCCCTCGCCGAGCGGATGCACCTGGGCGAGAGGCGAGCCGCGGCCCGGGCGGCGGTGGCGCGACCGGTGACCTTCATGGTCTTCGACCTCGTGCGGCTGCTCGGGCAGGACCTCACCGGCCAGCCGTGGCACGTGCGCCGGGAGCTGCTCGAGCGCCTCGAGCTCGACGGCCCGCGCTGGCAGGTCCCCGCGACCCACGACGACGGCGAAGGACTCCTCGCCGCGACCGTCGAGCAGGGCCTCGAGGGCGTCGTCTCCAAACGCCGCACCTCCCCCTACGCACCGGGCCGCCGCTCCCCCGACTGGCTCAAGCTGCCCCACCGCGACACCACCTCCGTCGTCGTCTGCGGCTGGCGCCCCGAAGTCGACGGTGACCGGCTCGGCGCCGTCCTCGTCGGCCGGCCGGGCGAGAAGGACTGGCAGTTCGTCGGCCGGGTCGGCTCGGGCCTCGCCGGACGTGCGGGCGCGCACCTGCTGACCAGGCTGCGTCCGCTGGAGGTGGGGGGCTCCCCCTTCACCACGGAGGTGCCGCGCGAGGATGCGGTGGGCACGACGTGGGTGGAGCCGGAGGTCGTCATCGACGTCGCGAGCCTCGGCCGCAGCAGCGGTGGCCGGCTGCGCCAACCCTCCTTCCAACGGTTGCGCACCGACCTGACCGCCGCCGACCTGTGGGAGACCGGCGATGGCTGAGCCGGACGTCACGCACGTGGAGGTCGCCGGCCGTCGACTGCGGCTGACCTCGCTGGAGAAGGTCATGTACCCCGCCACCGAGACGACGAAGGGGGAGGTCCTCTCCTACTACGCCCGAGCCGGGGAGACGGTGCTCGCCCACCTCGCGCAGCGACCGGTCACCCGGGTGCGGTGGCCGCACGGGACGGGCGAAGGGAGCTTCTTCGAGAAGAACCTGCCCTCCGGCGCACCCAGCTGGCTGCCGCGGGTGCAGGTCGAGGACGTGACCTATCCGCTCGTCGAGGACCTGGCCCAGCTGACCTACCTGGTCAACCTCAACTCCGTCGAGCTGCACGTGCCGCAGTGGCGCGTCGAGGCCGACGGCGAGC
>NZ_BCSR01000029.1 GCF_001570965.1 Janibacter corallicola NBRC 107790
CGGGTGCCTACGAGGAGGCGGGCTTCGACCCGCCGACATCCTTCATCGCCCGCCCCGGTGACGGGGCCACGCGGGTGGGATGACCCCCTTCGCCGGGACCCGCTCAGCGAGCGAGGAGCGCCGCACGTCGCTAGGGTCGACGCGCACCCCGACGTCACGGAGGTCGACATGTCGACTTACGCCCTGGCCCGCTCGGCCGCCACACTCCTCGGTGCCCTCGCCCTCACCGCGGTGACCGCCGCTCCCGGGGGTGCCGCGACCGCTGCCCCACCGGACCGGCCGGAGGCACCGGACGGGATCGTCGACCTGCGCGACGTGGCGCCGACGGTGCTCCACGACATCCGCTACTCGACGAAGCACAACTTCACCGGGGAGCGCGTCGACGGGTACCAGCAGTCACGCTGCCTGCTCAGCAGCGAGGCCGCGACCCAGCTGGCGAAGGTCCAGCAGGACGTGCTCGCGAAGGGGTACTCCCTCAAGGTCTACGACTGCTACCGGCCGCAGCGGGCAGTGGATGGCTTCGTCCGGTGGGCGGAGGACCTCGAGGACCAGCGGATGAAGCGTGAGTTCTACCCCCGTGTCGACAAGAGCACCCTCTTCGAGGACGGCTACATCGCAGAGAAGTCCGGGCACAGCCGGGCGAGCACGATCGACCTGACCCTGGTGGAGCTGCCTGCCGCACAGCAGCACCGGTGGACTCCCGCGGACGGTCTCCAGCCGTGCTACTGGCCGCAGTCCGAGCGCTTCACGGACAACTCGATCGACATGGGTACCGGGTACGACTGCTTCGACACCCGCTCGCACACCGCGGACGACCGCAGCACCCCCGAGCAGCGGGCCAACCGGCAGCTGCTCGGCGACGCGATGGCCGCGCGGGGCTTCAGCAACTACGAGTACGAGTGGTGGCACTTCACCCTGGACGACGAGCCCTACCCGGACACCTACTTCGACTTCCCCGTCTCGAGGGCCTCACTGGTGCGCTGACGCTCAGCGACCCTCGCGCTCCCGCCGGCGGTCCTCGACGTCGTCGTCGGAGCAGAAGCCCCGTCCGCTGCGCTTGAGGCAGAGCAGCCCCAGGCACCTTCCCCGCTCGTCGACGACGGCGAGACGGCGGCGCCCTTCGTCGCGCATGCGGTCCCACACCGGCACCAACGCCGCGTCCGGTGCCACGGTCCGCCCCTCGAGGCGACCGATCCCGGCTGCCGATCGCTCCGGCGGGATCGACTCGGCGAGGTCGGCTCGCTCGACGACGGCCAGGAGCCGTCCGTCGTCGACGACGAGCGCGGCGTGCACGTGGTCGTCCTCGAAGAAGCGCCGGACCTCCCCCACCGTGGCGGTCGGCGGCAGCGTCTTGGGGGCCCGGATCATGGCGTCACCCACCGCGGCCGCTCGAGCCACGTCGGCCGGCAGGTCAGGGCTGGGCACCGCGCCGGTCATCGCACCTCGCCCCTTCGTGTGAGGTCTGTTCCCGCCCCCATGGTCCCAGCCCGCGGCCACCCCCTTCGCCGAGCCCCGCCCGATGGCCACGAAGGGGGCCCGCGCGCAGCGGTCCTCGCGGACGCTCAGCGGGGTTCGGCGCCCTCCGGGGGCACAGCCGTGGTCCAGCGCGGCCGGCGGCGGCCACCGCCGTAGCCCAGCCGCACCCGGGGCGGGCGGTCGACGAGATCGGTGAGGAACATCCACCGCGAGAGCAGGACCAGCCCCGCGGCGAGGAAGAAGGACGCGGCGGCCAGCCGCCAGGAGGTCTCGTACCCGAGGGCGTCGACGGCCATCCCGAAGAGCAGCGGGCCGGTCGCGCCCCCGACGAAGGCTCCCGCCTGGACGTAGCCCGAGGCCGCCGCGGGGGCGTCCCGGCCGATCCGGACGACCGCGAAGAGCAGCAGCCCGGGCCAGGACCACCCGATGGCGAAGGCGACCAGCCCGGCCACGACGTATCCGGGGACCCCTGGGACCGAGAGGACGAGCAGGGCGGCCCCGCCGACGAACATCTGGGCGGCGACGACGGGGAGGTTCCTGCCGTGGCGACGGTCGGCGAGGTACCCGGCGGAGAGGCGGGAAAGGATGTTCAGGGCACTGCCGGTGGCCATCAGCCCACCGGCCCAGGACGGGGTGAGGCCCACCTCGTAGCCCCAGGAGGCCACGAAGGAACCGAAGGAGTTCGCGGCGGCGCTCGCCAGGGCGATGGCCACCATGACGACGAGCAGGGCAGGCACCGGGGGCGCGTCGCGGCCCGCAGCGGGGGCCGGTCGTGAGGAGCGTTCGGGCGAGGCCGAGCGCAGACCCACGAGGATCACGACGACGGCGGCAGCGCCGACCGCCCAGAAGGTGGATCGCCAGCCGAGACGCTCGGTCATCGTGGGCACCGCCAGGCCGGCGAGGACGATCGCGGCCGGGATCGCGGACTGCTTGATGCCGAACCCGAGGCCTCGGCGATGGGCCGGGATGCTGCGGGCCATCGCGAGGTTCGCGGTCAGCTGGCAGGCGGCGTTCGCCGCGCCGAGGAGGACCATGCACGCGACGAGGGTGGCCCACCCGTGGACGAGCAGTGCGACGCCGAGGGCTCCGACCGCGGAGAGCGCCCCGGCCACGAGCGTCGAGGTGCGGGCTCCGAGCCAGTCGGCGAGGCCGCCGCCGAGGACCGCGACGAGCGAGGCCGCGGCGAAGAAGGTCGCCACCGCCACCCCGAACTGCCGCTCACCGAAACCCAGGTCATGGCGGAGCGGCACCGACTGCGTCGCGAGGAGGAAGACCGGCAGGGTGCCCACCGTGGTGAGCAGACTCGCCCCGAGCACCGTGCGCACCGAGGGAGACGCCAGGACTGCTGCCCTCACGAGCGGATCACCTCGACGCACACTCGATGCAGCGAGTCGCCGTCGGGCGTGCCTCCAGCCGCCCCTCGCCGATCGGCCGGCCGCACTGCTCGCAGATGCCGTAGGTGCCCTGCTCGAGGCGCTCGAGCGCGGCGTCGATGTCGGTCAGGCTCGCCCGGCCCTGTCTGAGGAGGGCGTCGAGCTGCGAGCGCTCGAAGGCGATCGTCGAGCCCTCCGGGTCGTGCTCGTCGTCGGCATTACTGCCCTCGCTCGCCTCGATGAGGGCGTCGAAGTCGCCGGTGAGGGTCTCGAGGCGCGCCAGCGTCTCCCTTCGCTCGTCCTCCAGGAGGGTACGGAAGTCCACCATCCGACCCATCCTGTCACCGTTCGGCGCGGGGCTCCCGCCGCGTCCGCCCGGGTGACGGACCGTCACCCGGGCGGACGGCGGGGGCTGTGGTGGGTCAGCGCACCAGCTCCTGCTTCTGGATCAGCGAGCGGTACTCGTTGACCGTCTCGGGAGCGTCGGGCTTGACGATCAGCGGCAGTGCGTCGTCGAAGCGCTCGGCCAGCGTCAGCGACGGCAGCGCCCGCATCGGGTTGTCCGCGTAGGCGACGGTGGCCGCGCCCCAGGCGGAGGCCGCCTGGCGCTGGTTCGGGGTGCCGTGGTGCCCGTCGGAGTCGAAGGAACAGTCCCCGACGTTGTAGAAGGCCTTCTCGGTCTTGAGGGTCTGGGTCGGGTTGAAGCCCATCCCCTTCTTGTGCACGAGGAAGTAGGTGCCGAAGGCGTCGGCCATGAGCTCGGTGCGGCGGGTCGCCTCCGGGCCGGTCAACGGGCTGTCGAAGAGGTCGTCCTGGTACTGCACGTGGTGGGCCATCTCGTGCCCGAGGATCGACTTGGTACCCACCTTGTTCAGGTCCAGCGCCTTCATCGCGTCGATGATCCCGCTGCCGAAGATCATCTTCGGCGGCTGATTCGCGATGTCGGGATCGCTCTCGCCCTCAGGGCTGAAGGCGAAGGCATTCATCGTGAAGATCGGGTGGGCTCCGTCCTTCAGCGCCGGGTCCTGCTCGACGAGCTCCTTGATCTCCTCCGCCATCAGGACGGCATCCGCCGGCCCGAGGTCGTACATCCACTCGATGGTGCTCGCCGACCGGTTGAGGTCAGTGAGGACTTCTCCGTCCATGCCCATGAGCTGCACGTTGTTCAGACGCACGTCCCAGAACCGGCTGGCCGCGTTGAAGGTCGTCGTCAGGGCCTGTTCGGACCCCGACGGGAGCGGGTGCTGGGCATCGCCCTGCGTCCCGTGCAGGATCGCGTCGTACGCCGGGATGTCCAGTGCGCCGTACATGGACAGGAGCAGCAGCGTGGTCTCGTCCACGTCCTCGAGCGTGGAGTCGATGTAGGCGTCGAGCTGGGTCTCGCCGCACTCGTAGTCGCCGGGGTCGATGCCCAGGGTGTTCAGCTGCCGCTTGGACAAGCGTTGGGTCAGGTGGGACATGACGGCCCGCTGGAACGGGGACTCCTCGATCCCGGCTCGCTCCATGGCGTCCTGGCGGCGCTGCTGCCAGTCATCGGGCAGCTTGTCGAGGATCCGCTTCAGGGCTGCCTGATCCGGTCCCGTCGATCCGGCTGCCGGGGCGCTCTGCCCCGGGGCCGGTGAAGCAGTTGCCGAGGTCGTCGCCGCCCCGCTGAGTGACACCGCCAGTGCCGTGACAGCCGTGCAGGCGTACGCGCGTGTGATCTTCACGAATTCTCCCCTTGAGTGTGGCGTTGGTCGCGAATGTGCGACGCGTCACAAAGCGTGACGCCCTTCGTGCCACTTGGCGAGAAGATTGACTGAATTCAGAAGATTCTTACGGATAATCTACTTGGGCATGGTGCTGCGTGCGGGACCCTTGTCCGGGGTCCGGGCGGGGCGGGTGACGACCGCGGCCCGGCTCACCCCGCTACCCGCTCCCACTGCGCGACTCCGCCCGGCACCACCTCGAAGAGTGGATGGACACCTGGCGACTCCAGCGCCGCAAGGTGGTCCGACCAGTCCGGGGAGCGGGCCGCGATCTTGGCCAGCAGGTGCTCCCACTCGTAGGCGACTTGGCCCTCGGTCACAGGCACGGAGCCGAGTACACCGTCTCGCACCTCTGGCACATCACGGCCGTCGCCGATGCGGGACCGGTCGAATCGGTACCCGCGTCGGGTCGCTTCGTCTGCCAAGACGTCCAGATAGGCGCCGATCGCCGTCAATGGCTGCGAATGTTCGCGGAAGCGCACGAGCTGACTGTGGCTGCGGTACCCGCGGGTGCGACCTGCGAGCACCGCCTGGGCGAGGAGGGCCTCCCGCCAGCACCCCGTGAGGCCCTGACGATCCAGGTGTTCAGGATGAAGTGACCACAGACGCATGCTGCACATCATCGCCCTGCGCCAGTTACGGGCAGTGGAGCAGGCAGGAGTCCCCCGCCATTGAGCCAGTCCGGCCCGAGCGAGCACTGCACCCCAACCTAGGATGTTCATATACCGCACGCGAGGACAGGACGCTTGGATGGCTGAACGCACACCGCCCACGGGAGCCCAGACGATCGACCGCGGACTTCGGGTTCTGTGGCACTTGGCAGAGCAGCCCGAAGGCGCGAACTTGGCGACCTTGAGCCGCGATCTCGGGATGAACCGCACTGCCGTCCACCGGCTCATGGAGACATTCCGCGCGCATGACTTCGTCCGCCGGGACGAGAACAAGAGATTCCACCTGTCCTACGGCCTCGTCCAGCTCGCCTCCCACGTCGACCACGACCTGCACCGGATCGCGTATCCGCTCATGGCCGAACTTGCGGACTCCACCGGTGGAACCGTGCACATCATGTCGCCGGTCGACGACGAGGAGGTCCAGGCGATTGGCGTCGTGGAACCACGCAACACACCGGTCCATCTGGCCTTCCGCACCGGCCATCGCCACCCCATCGGCAGAGGGTCCGGCGGGATCGCGATCCTGTCGTCACGGCCGCCCCGCGACAACGATCCCGCGGAGGTGCGAGAGGCCAGGAGACTCGGTTACGCGATCTCTTTCGAGCAGATCATCCCCGGGGTCGCCGGGGTCTCTGCCCCCGTGGCCACCCCACCCCCCATGCCCGAGGCGTGCCTCGGCATCTCCCTCATGGACCGCCGGGCCGCGGAGACGGTCGCCCCGGCAGTGGTCCGGGCGGCCGAAGAGCTGAGTTCCCTGCTCTTCAGCCACCGCGGCCACCGCTGACGGCCACACTCAGCGATAGACGGGGTCCGTCCCGTCACGGGCGGAAGCAACCCATTCGTCGTCGAGCACGTCGACGACGGGGACGGAGCGGGACTCGTCGAAGACCACCACACGGTCAGCAATGCCCCACCGGCCCTCACGCCGCTCGAACCGGTCGACATACCTGCAGCGGATGATCGCGAGGTCTTGGGCCTCGGCGCCCTCAGCCCGCTCCTGCCGCAGGAAGCACAGGCAGTAGGACTCGACGTGGGCACGGTGCTCCCCCTCGAACTCGATCAGCACATTGCTGATGAAGTGCTGCGAGGAGTCGATGGTGCGATGTCGCAGCCGGATGTCTTCCACGAGCCCGGCAGCGTCACCGGTGTACCCACCGTGGACGTCTATCGCGTCATCGAAGTAGCAGTCGGCGATCCCTGCATGGTCCAGACGATCCACTGCTCGGGCATACCTGAACAGGACGTCCTGGATCTCGAATCGGGACTCGATGCGGCTCATGTGGGCACGACCTCCGTGGTCCGGGTACTGCGGGCTGCGCGTCGGGCGCCCTCTCGGCCGGCGACTCTGCCGAGGACGAGAGCGTGCGCGACGGAGTTGCCACCGCCGACGTACCGCTCGCCCAGGATCCCGCCGGCAGCCTCGCCCGCGGCGTAGAGGCCGGCGACGACCCGACCGTCGGTGCGCACCACCTGGGTGCGGGCGTCCACCTGCAGCCCGGTGTGCGTGCAGACCAGTTCGGCGGGCAGCATCCGGACGGCGTGGAAGGGGCCGGTGGCGATGGGCGCGAGATGGGGGTCGACACCCTTGCCACGGAGGGTCTCGTGCCTCAGGAAGTCCTCATCGACCCCCAGACGAAACTGCTCGTTGAAGCGGGCGACACTCGTCGTCAACGCATCAGCCGGAACCTCGATGAGGTCAGCGAGCTCCTCGAGCGTCGCCGCACGACGCACCGTGCCACGTTCGACTTCCTCGTCGACCCTGTCGGGAGTCCAGTCCGCGAAGCCCGCCGGGAGACCGGCACGCGCCTCCTCATCGAAGACTGCCCACACCCAGCCTCCGTGGTCGCCGAGGATCCCCGGACTCACCGCGTATGGCGCGTCCTCGTCCATGCACCGGCGGCCGTCGGTGGCCACGTGGATGCGCGAAGGGGGCGGGAAGCCGCTCTGCCAGTGGTGGTACCGCTGGAACTCGGCGGTGACGAGGAGCAGGCCCCACCCGTCACCGAAGAGCGAGAGGTCGTGCCGCGCTGCCAGGCCGATGTGGTCCCCCCGGGATCCCTCGGCGGCGACGACGAAGAGGGCGTCACCGGCGACCTTCGTCTCCGGGAAGTAGCGCTCGACCAGCTGCGGATTGGCTGCCAGCCCGCCCGAGGCGATGACGACGCTGGGAGCGGTGATCGTGGTGCCTTCGACGACGACACCGGCGATCGCCCCTTCGTCCACGACGATGTCCTCGACGCGGCTGCCGAGCGCAAGGTCGACACCGAGCCGCGCCCGCGCGCGGTCGAGCGCCTGCACGAGGCCGTAGCCCTGGTCCTTCGGTACGTGCCCTCGCCAGACGTCCTCGACGCCTGCTCGACACAGACCCGGCTGGTGAGCGTTGTGTGAGATCTGGGCCGGGATCTCGACCCCGAGGTCGGTGACCCACTCGATGAGGCCGCTCGACTCCTCGCAGAACATCCGCACCGGGCCGGGGAGGACACGCCACTGGTTCAGATCCATGTAGTGCTGGAACATCCGCTCGGGCGAGTCCTCCACACCGAGTGCCGACTGAACGGTCGTGCCGGCCGCCGTGAGCAGGCCGGCGGACAGCTGGGTGGAGCCACCCACCTCCTCCTGTGACTCGAGGAGAAGTACCCGCCCGCCAGCCTGGGCGGCCGAGACCGCGGCTGCGAGACCGGCACCACCCGCCCCGACGACGATGACGTCGTAATCGCGCTCAGACATGCTGCGACCCCCCGTCGACGGGGATGTTCGCGCCGGTGATGTAGCGAGCACTGTCGGAGAGGAGGAAGTAGAGGGCCGCGAAGACCTCCACCGGGGCTCCCAGACGACGCAACGGCACGGTGCTCAGCGCCTTGTCGAGGGCCGCGGGGTCCTCCTGCACCCACCGGGTCATCTCGGTGTCGATGAAGCCCGGGGCGATGGAGTTGACCCGGATGTTGTCCGGCCCGAGCTCGACGGCCATGCACGTGGTCAGGTGCTTCACCGCTGCCTTGGAGGAGTTGTAGGTCGCTCGGGTGACGCGAGCCCGCACCGCTGCCACCGAGGCCATGTTGACGATGGCCCCTCCCCCGACGGACCGGAAGTGCCGGGCAGCGGTCTGGCCGCCATATGCCACGCCGTTGACGTTCACGCCGTACGTCGCAGCGAGCTGCTCGGGAGTGATGTCGGTGAAGTCCGCCTGTGGGAAGACTCCGGCGTTGTTGACCCACATGTCGAGCCGGCCGAACTCCCGAAGGGCCGTCTCCGCCATCAGGTCGTGGGCCGCTGGGTCCGTGACATCGGCGGCGACGCCGATGACGCGACCGGCTCCCTCCGTCCCGGAGTGATTGGCATTGATCTTGTCGGCCAGGTCGGACATCGCCGTTCCGTCGAGGTCGCCGCCGACGACGTCGACCCCGCGGAGCGCGAGCTCCTCGAGGAAGAGCGCTCCCATTCCTCGTCCGGCTCCTGTGATGACGGCGGTGCGCCCGACGAGCTCGGGGTTGCGAGCGGGCAATGGGGAGAGGTCGACGCGACCCGGGTTGGTGGTCGAGGCGAGGTCAGTCATGGGGTACTCCTTGTGATGTGGGGTCTGGGGTGCCGTCCCGGACGACGAGACGGTGCTCGAGGAGCAGGTCGGGTCGGCGAACGAAGCGGTCGTGGATGGTGGTGATGCGATCGATCCGGGCGGAGCCGGTGCCCAGGTCGTGTGTCGTGACGATGAGCAGGTTGGCGCGGGCCGTGACGTGCTCCTCGGTGACTTCGTCGACGGCGAGGTTGGCGACGACGTGGTGCAGGTGTGGGCTGCCCTCGTGCAGCCCGGCGGCGAAGTCGGTGAGCGCGGCGGCCCCGGTGATCGGCTCGGGATAGGTCGGCGAGTCGAAGACGCCATCGTCGGTGAAGGTGGCCGCCCATCCGGTGGCGTCGCCACCGTCGATGGCCAGGGACTGACGGCCGTACAGGTGCATGACCTCGACCCAGGCTTCGGCGAGGGGAGTCATCGCGCCTCCTCGAGGTCCGTCAGGATCCGGTGGTAGAGCCCGCCCGAAGTCAGGCCCCCGTCGACGACCAGCTCCGCGCCGTTGACGTAGGAGGCCACGTCCGAGAGCAGGAAGCACACCACCCCGGCGATCTCCTCCGGCTCCGCGAGTCGTCCGTCCGGCACGGCCCGGAGGCTGGCGTCGACGAAGGTCGTGTCGGCGGCCTGGTGCAGGAGCGGGGTCCCGGTCAGGCCGGGGTGGACCGAGTTGACCCGCACGCCCCGACCGGCCAGCTCGAGGGCGCCGACCTTGGACAGCCCGCGAACACCCCATTTGCTCGTTCCGTAGGTCGCGGAGAAGTAGCCGACCATGCCGGCGATCGACGAGACATTGACGATCGAGGCCCCACCGCCGGCGGCGACGAGCGCCGGAGCGAGGAACTTCATGCCGTAGAAGACGCTCGAGAGGTTGACCTCCATGACCCGCTGCCAGTCCTCGACGCTGGTGTCGAGGATTCCCAGCCGCAGGCTCACGCCCGCGTTGTTGACCAGCCCGTGGAGCGCTCCCTCGGCCTCGACCTCGTCGGCCACCTCGGCCCACGACGCCGGATCTGCTACGTCGAGGCGGACTGCGCGGGCGGCCCCACCCGCACCGGTGCACTCGTCAGCCACCCGAGCGGCACCCGCCTCGTCGACGTCTGCAACCCACACATGGGCGCCACGACCGGCCAGGGCGAGGCAATCAGCGCGGCCCAGGCCCCCAGCACCGCCGGTGACGACGACGGAGCGCCCTTCGAAGTCCTTCGTACTCACAGCTGCAGCTCCGTCCCCTTCGTCTCCGGGAGGAAGAACGTGGCGAGCAGGGACAGCAGGGCGGTGAAGAGGAGGAAGGCCGCTGGAGTGAGGGTGTTGTCGGTCACCTTGATGAGGAAGGTCGCGATGAAGGGGGCCGTGCCACCCAGCGTCATGTTCGTGACGTTGTTGGCCAGCGCGATACCGCTGTAGCGGTATCGCGCCCGGAACAGCTCGGCATAGGTCGCGAAGGAGACACCGTTGTTGCAGCCGATGAGGAAGGCGAGGACGGCCTGGGCGGCTACCGCTGCGACCACGGGTCCGTCGCGCATGAGCATGAAAGCCGGGACCGCGATGATGGCCACCACTGCGCTCGTCGTGAAGAAGACCGGCTTGCGACCGTAACGGTCGCCGATCCAGCCGGCGACGGGAAGACTGATGACAGCGGCAACCATCGCGATGCACGTGGACGCGAAGGCCACCGTGGAGGAGTGACCGCCGGCCGTCTGCAGGTAACTCGCCGCGTACACGGAGCAGATGTAATAGCCACCCACGATCATCGCGCCCAGACCGATGATGAGGAGCACCTCGCGCCATGCGTAGCGGACGACATCGGTGACGGGGTAGCGCGCCTGCTCGATGTCGTCGGCCTCCTGGACGTCCTCGAACTGCTCCGTCTCGTGCAGCTGGCTGCGGATGTACAAGCCGACGAGACCGATGACGAGGCTGATCACGAACGGGACCCGCCAGGCCCAGACGGAGATCGTCTCCTCGGAGAAGGTCGTGCTCAGGCCAAGGGCCACCAGCGACGCGACGAGGGAGCCGAGGTAGGTCCCGGTGTTGACGAACGAGGTGTGGAAGGCCCGACGCTCACGGGGTGCGTGCTCTGAGACGAAGGCATTCGCGCCACTGAGCTCGCCGCCGGCGGCGAATCCCTGCAGGCACCGGCACAGGACGAGGACCGCGGTGGCCCAGGCCCCGAGCGTTGCGTAGGTCGGCAACAGCCCGATGCCGGCCGTGGCGAGCGCCATGAGCAAGATCGTGTAGGTCAGTGACTTCTTGCGTCCGTACCTGTCCCCGATGTGTCCGAAGAAGATTCCACCGGGCACGCGGAGGAAGAAGGCGACCGCGAAGGCCGCGAAGGTGCTCAGCAGAGCCGTCGTCGGGTCGCTCTTCACGAAGAAGTGGGTGGCGATCATTCCGGCCATGTAGCCGTAGATGCCGAAGTCGTAGTACTCGACGATCGTACCGAGCACGGCCGCCCGGATCACCTTGACGGTGGACTGCGGGGGAGCAGCGCTCGCCGCGGGCGTCGCCGTAGCTGTGGAAGGGGACATCGTTGGCCTCTCGTGCATTCATATAGTGAACGTACTGTTCACACTATGACGACGCTAGTCACCATGACCCGTCACCGCAAGGGCCGCGAGCAACTCGATGTCGCGCAGCCGGCATGTCACGTTCGACCACGTCACGTCGGCAAACCGCACCTCACGGCACGCTCGCGAACACCCCGAGGCGACGAAAACCGTTGCAGTCGTGGCAGACTCGTGGCTTCATCACCAAAGCAGAGGGGACATCATGCAGAAGATGAAGAAGGCGTTGACCGTCGGCGCGACCGCGCTGGGCCTGACCGCGGGAATGGTCGTCATGGCTCCCAGCGCCCAGGCCGACACCCATGCGGAGTGGTTCAACCACTTGGGGGCCTGCCAGCAGGCGACCGATGACATGGCGCAGCACCTGCGCAACAAGGGGTACACGGTCAGCGTCCAAAACTACTGCAAGGGTGAGCAGTACATCGGGTTCCGCCCGCAGTACTACTCCGAGATCTACTACAACTGACACGGACCCATGGGGACCCCGTCGACTCGTGGCGGGTCGGGTCCCCGCGTGTAGGACGTCGGACGTCAGGCGAGCGGCGCACCGACGTACCCGGTCCTCACCTGACGACGGGGCCTTCTCGCATCGTTCCGCATGGAGACACGATCTGGTCGCTGGGCTCGGCCTGACAGACCGCCCCTGTCATACCGATGATCCGGGAGCTGTTCGAGCGGCCGGCGTGTGCGCCGAAAGCTGGCAGTTCTCGCCCGAACAGTCTCCTCAGCGGCGTATGGATTCACGACACGGTGCGCGTGGTGGACGCCCCCGGCAGCGGCGACGACGAGATCGTCCGCGTCGTCGAACGGCTCGCCGCCGACGACGGCGGTGTCGTCGTCGTGACGGCAGACCGGGAACTCCGGCATCGGGTCGCCGATCTCGGGGGATCAGTCACCGGCCCCACGCTCGTGCGGTGCACTCGATAACCCGAGGGCTGCGCCCTTCGGCGATGGCACATCGCGCTGCGGACCTCGCTCGTCACCGCACTGCTGGTCACTCAGCTGGGGGTGGCCGCTCGCACCGTCGGTGGGCCACTCCCTTCGTCCTCGGTGATCGCGTCGATCTCGCTGACGAGCCGGGTGAACTCGTCCGCGTCGACGCTCACTCCGGCGGCATCCAGACCCTCGCGCAACTTGTCGGCGATCTTCGTCTCACCGGCGCTGTAGTCCCAGGATGTCGCCGTCTCCACGGCCTTCTGCGCGGCCTCGCGCGCGGCGTCCAACTCCTCGTCGGAGTACTGGCTCATCGTGGCCTCCTGTCGCTGGCCTTGTGGTGGACACCACGCACCTACCCGGGCCTCGGCGTCCCCACGCCGGCGAGGTCCGGTCTTTTTTTCCGTCGCGGAGCCGCGATGACGGCGCTCCGTGCGGCGCCCGTGGGGTCAGCCGGCCGGGAGCAGCTTGTAGTGCAGTCGCACCGCGGTGGCCGACCACATCCGCAGGTCGTGGTCGCAGCGCAGGACACCCTCGTCGTCGACCTCCAGACGGAATGTCTCGTGCACCGGCACACGCGCACCGTGCGCGCCGGTCGCCGAGTCCACCGTGACGTAGGCGCCGTCCTCGCCGAACGCGCCCGCGGGCGACGTCAGCTCGAGCCCGCAGCCCGGAAGGGTCCTCGGACGAAGGAAGACCTGCACGTTGCCGGACTCCAGCGGGAAGGTGACGTGCACGCTGGGCCGCGAGGCCCCGGGCAGGGTGCACGCGGTGTAGCAGCCGGAGAAGACGTACTCCCCGCTCGAGCGGATCGTGCGGATCCAACCGGCCGCCTGCTGCTCCCCGTCGGCGTCGAGGATGGCCGCGACGCGGCTGTCCATGCCGTGGGCGACATCGAGGGGGCGCATCGGCAGGGAGAGCTGGTGGACCCGGCGGCCGAAGAGCCGCGAGACGAGCTCCCCGCCGGGCGCGAAGAACGGGTTCCACTGCGTCCACACCTCCATCCGCCACGCCGAGGTGTGCTCGTAGAAGTCGCGGACCTGAGGACGCAGGTCCTCCGCCGCGAAGCCGGGGCCGTCCAGGCAGGCGAGGTCGGGCAGCAGACCCTCGCCCGGGCCCTCGCGCACCTGCCCGCCGAGGGCCGCCGCGCTCGCGTCCAGCCAGGCGCCCGCGACCGCCGAGCCCACGTTCGTCGGCGCCTCCAACCAGGCATGCTCGCCGTCGGTGTCCAGGGGCCGGCCGGCGACGCGCCAGAAGGCACGGGTCGCGGCGTCCACGCGAGGCATCAGCACGGGGGCGAGCAGATCGGGGATCACGGATGGACATCCTGCCCGAGGCGGCCCACGAAAGGTGCGCACGGGACCGCCGCGTGACTCCGGGGTGGTGGGTGCGGAGGAGCACTACGCTGCGCCCATGTCGAGTCGCATCGCCCAGGTGGCCATCGAGGCGGAGGATCCCCAGCTGCTCAGCGACTTCTGGTGTGCGGTCCTCGACTGGGTGGTCCTCGACTGGGTGGTCCTCGAGGTGGAGGACGACGCCGTGTGGTGCATCGGCCCCGCCGACGGGAGCCAACCGGGCATCGACATCGCCCCGACGGCGGAGACGAGGTCAGGGAAGTCCCGGCTGCACCTCGACCTGCGCGCGGACGGGGTGAGCACCGAGGACGAGCTCGCGCGGCTGCTCGGGCTGGGTGCGCGCAGGGTCGACATCGGCCAAGGCCCCGAGGTCACCTGGACCGTGCTCACCGACCCCGAGGACAATGAGTTCTGCCTCCTCGGGACCTCGGGTGCGGATGCGGGCTAGGACGTCGACGCGTGGTCGATGCTGACCTCCACGTCGTCAGGGTGCGGGGCGCCATGGCAGCCGTGGTCCTCGTCGGCAACCTGCTCCACGTCTTCTCGCCACGGTGGGGACGACGCGACCTGTCCACGCACATACCGCCGCTCCGGAGCAGGATGATGGACCCATGCTCGAGATCCGACCCGCCCGGCCTGCTGACGCCGATGCCATGGCCGAGGTGCAGAACGCAATCCACCGCGCCGGGCTCAGGGTGAACCCCGTCGACGTGGCACTCGTGCGCGAACGTTACCTGGAGCCCGAGCACAGCGTCGCCTGCACCGTCGCCGAGCACGCAGGTGACGTCGTGGGCTTCCAGTCGCTGAAGCGAGCGTGGCCCGGAAACCCGTACGACGTGGCCGAAGGATGGGGGATCATCGGCACGCACATCCACCCCGACGTCGGTCGACGCGGCATCGGTCGCCGACTCTTCGCCACCTCCCTGGCAGCGGCGCGGGCCGCCGGACTCCAGCACATCGACGCGACCATCGGCGCCGACAACACACCCGCGCTCGCCTACTACGCGGCCATGGGCTTCACGCCGTACCGAGCAGGTGGCGACGCCATTCCACACCGCTTCGACGTCGGATAGGGCCCGCCGGTCGTACCGGCGCTCAGTCGGCGAGATTCGACCGATGAGGGCCGGTACGACCTCGCGCAGTGCGCGCAGGGTCGGCACGAACTCCGGCCCCAGGGTGGTCAGATCGTGCAGTGGCGCTCCCGTCGGACGCGAGTGGCCAGGGCCCACGCCAGCACGAGGATCGCGGTGGCCGCGAGGAAGGGCTGGACCGGCGCGAAGTACTGCAGGGCGCCGGAGTAACCGAGCGCGAGCAGGACGATCTTGTTGCACACCGGACAACCGACGGCGAAGAAGGTCGTGGAGGCTCCCAGGGCACCGAGACGCGACCCGCGCCCACCCCCGTCGTCAGGGTCCCGGCGGGCCACGTAGGTTGCGGCGACCAGGCCGGCGAGGACCGAGGAGACGACGAGCGCCGGCCACGCCCAGACGGTCGTGGGGACGTCTCTGGAGAACAGCGGGGTCGGGATCATCGCCGTGGGGACGGCGGTCACCACCACCGTGAGCAGGGCGATGCCGACGGCGAACCACCACCGCCGTGCCGGCCAGGTGCGCAGCTGGTCCATCTCAGCGATCCCGGCCCGCAGCAGTGGGCTCCTGCGAGGCGGTGGAGTCCCCACGTGCATGTTCGGAACGTCCGCGCAGCGACCGCCACGCGAATGCCCCGCCGACGACGACCACGACGGCGACGACGAACCAGCCGTCGGGGATACTCTCGCTCCACGTCGCGAGCGAGGACTCGGCCGCCTGCTGGGTGCCGATCGTGAAGAACCCGCCGAGGGAGGCGGTGCCCTCGGTGAGGATCAGCAGCACGCCGATCGCGATCGACAGCAGGCCCGAGACGACCATCGTCCAGGTGTTGCGCCACGGGCCGACGCGCACCTCCTTCGGGGCGACGAGCACCCGGCCCCGGGTGCCGATCCGCTTCCACACGGCGGCCAGCACGAAGAGGGGCACGGTCATGCCCAGCGCGTAGAGCGCGAGGACGATCCCGCCGTAGACCGCGTTGCCACCGAGGGCCGCCACCATGAGCACCGACCCGAGGATCGGGCCGGCGCAGACACCGGCGACCGCATAGACCGCCCCGAGGGCGAAGACCGACCCGACCGAGGTGGCGTCCCCGCCCCCGCTCGTGCGGGAAAGTCCGGGGACGGGCAGCCCGGACAGCTGCCACAGACCCAGCAGGATGACCACCGCGGCCGCGACGGTCACGAGGGTCATCCGGTGCGTGGTCAGCAGCGACCCGAGCGACCCCGAGAAGACCCCGAGCGGCACGAGCGTGACACTCAGCCCGGCGTAGAAGATCACGGTCCGACCGATGAGCTTGGCGGGAGAGCTGAAGGCGTAGGCGAAGAAGGCCGGCAACAGCATCACCGAGCACGGGCTGAGCAGGGTGAGGATCCCGCCGAGGAAGGCCCCGGTGTACCCGATGTCCATCTACTGGCCCTCCACCTGCTCGAGCTCTTCGTCGATGAGGTCCTTGAACGCCTTCGTGGGCTGGGCCCCGACCATCCGCTGGTCACCGAGGACGAAGGTGGGCGTGCCGGTCGCCTTCACCTGTGTCGCCGCCTCCTGCGCATCGGCCTCGACCTTCTTGCGCAGGCGCGGGTCGTCCAAGTCCTTCTCGAACTTCTTCATGTCCTCGACGCCGACCTCCTTCGCCCAGTCCATGATCTTCTTCTTCGTGATCTTCAGGTGACCGCGCTCCGGGGCGTCCTCGTACACGGCGTCGTGGTACTCCCAGTACTTGCCCTGCTCACCTGCGGCCCGGGCGGCCAGCGCCCCCTCCATCGACTCCTCGCCGAAGACCGGGAAGTCACGCCACTCGAAGCGCAGCTTGCCGGTGTCGATGTACTCCTCCTTCAGCTCGGGCATGGTGTCGCGGGCGAAGGACCCGCAGAACGGGCACCGGTAGTCGGAGTACTCGATGAGCACGACCGGGGCGTCCACGTCACCCATGGCCGTGACGTCGTCGGCGTCCCGACGCACCAGCCCGATCTCCTCCTCGGAGGCGCCCCCCTCGTCGGCGGACTTCCCGCCACCGCCGGAGGACTGCGCGGACGACCCCGCGTCGGCCGAGCCCTCGTCTCCGCCGTCCTGGGAGAACATCACCCCTGCTGCAAGGAGGACGACAACCGCCACGGCGGCGACTATGGTCAGGATGCGTTGCGTGGAGCCGGTCATGACGACGACGGTACTCTGATGTCTAGACATTTCACAGGAGGGGTGGCCGTGCGAACACTGCCGCGGTGGCGCCAGATCAGCGACGACCTCCTGCGCCGGCTGCAGGACGGCGAGTTCGTCGACGGCTTCCCGGGGGAGCTCGCCCTCTCCGAGCGCTACGAGGTCAGCCGCGGCACCATCCGGCAGGCGCTGGCACCCCTGCGCGAGCAGGGCATCGTCGGTGGTGGCCGCGGGCGCCCGTCCTACGTGATCAACACCAGCCGCACCTCCGGCTTCGGACCGATGTACAGCCTGCGGGAGGCCATCACCGCCCGCGGCGGCACGGAGAGCTCGCACGTCCTGGCGCAGCGGCTCGTCACCAGCAAGGAGGTCGCCACCGCGCTGGACCTCGACCTCGACACCCCCTTCGTCCAGGTGACGCGGGTACGGACGGCCGACGGGACCCCCTTCGCCCTGGACCGGCTGTGGATCATCGCCTCGATCGCGCGGCCACTCCTCGAGGCGGACCTCACCGAGACCTCGGTCTACGGGGTCCTGCGCTCCCGCTGCGACGTCGAGTTCGACGCCGGCGTCGAGTACACGAGGTCGGTGCCGGCGAGCGCCGGGATCGCGGCCAGGCTCGAGGTGGCCGAAGGGACCCCCCTGCTGACCATCCGCCGCAAGTCCTGCCTCGCCGGACGGCCGGTCGAGCTGCGCGACACCTGCGCGGCCGGCGACCGGGTCACCCTGACCCACGTCTTCGGCGACGCCTCGGCGGTCCTGGGCTGCGGGGGCAGCAACGGGAAGCCCATCGAGATCCCCTGGGACTGACCGCGGCGTCGCTCCCGACCACCTTTCCCGTCGACGCGTCCTAGCCTGCTGCTCGAGAGGCGACGTCGCCTCGACGACCACTCCCCTGCCCCCTTCGCCCCACAGCGGGCACGCTCGAGGACCACGCCCGTGACCGAACCGCGCACCGACGCTCTGCCCACCGACGCCACCCGGGCCGAGCCACTCCGGATCGACGCCGCGCGGGTGCAGCGCCGCACGATGACGGTGCTCGTGATCTCCCAGGTCATCGGCACCGTCGGCGTCGGCGTGGCCCCCTCGATCGGTGTCCTCGTCGCCGGCGCGGTCACCGACAGCGAGGCGTGGGCGGGTCTGGCCCGCACGGCCAGCACGCTCGGCGCCGCGCTCGTGGGCCTCCCGCTGGGAACCCTGGCGGCCCGCCGGGGACGACGGGTGGCGCTGTCCACGGGGTGGTGGACCGCCGCCGTGGGTGGGGCACTGCTGGTACCGGCCGCCCAGTGGAGCCTGGTGGTCCCCCTCTTCATCGGCCTCCTGCTCATCGGTGTCGGCAGCGCCGTCAGCCTCCAGGCCCGCTTCGCCGCCACCGACCTCGCCGAGCCCCGGCATCGGGCGCGTTCGCTCGCGCTCCTCGTCTGGGTGGGGACCCTCGGCTCCGTGCTCGGCCCCAACTTGGGTGTCCCCGGCGAGGTCGTCAGCCGGGCCACGGGGCTGACCGTCTTCGCCGGCGCCTTCCTCATCACGGCGGTCTGCCTCGCGATCGCCGGTACCGTCGCCTTTGCCTTCATGCGCCCCGACCCACTGATCACCCTCGGCCGGATCGCGGGGACACCGACGGTGACGGGCGGCGCACGTCCCGGTCGGTTCGAGCAGATCATCGCCGAGCTGCGCACCAACCGCCCGGCCCGTTACGCCCTCGTCGCCGTGCTGACGGCGCAGATCATCATGGTCTCGGTCATGACCATGACGCCGGTGCACATCGTCCACCAGGGCGGGTCGGTGACGATCGTCGGCATCACCATCAGCCTGCACATCGTCGGCATGTACGGCTTCTCGCCGGTCGTCGGCATCATCGCCGACCGGTGCGGTCACCGGCTGACGATCGCCGCCGGCATCGGCGTCTTCCTCGCCTCGCTGCTCGCCGGGGCCCTCGTACCGGACGACATGACGTGGATCGTCGCCTCGCTGATCCTGCTCGGTCTCGGGTGGTCCTTCGTCAACGTCGGCGGGTCCGCCCTCTTCTCCGCCGTGGTGTCCGACGAGACCCGTGCCTCCTCCCAGGGCGGGGTCGACGCGCTGGCCAACCTCCTCGGCGCGACGGCCGCCTTCGCCGCGGGTCCGCTGCTGGCCGTCTCGAGCTTCACGACGCTCAACGTCGTGGCGATCGTCTTCCTCGTGCCGCTCGCCGTCATGACCGCGAGGCGGCGCCTCGCAACGTGACCGGCCCGGTGGTCAGAGCAGTGCCGACGTTCAGGCCGACTGGGAGGACAGCAGGGGGCACGCAAGGTTCCTGGCGGGGCCGTCGGGAGCGGGGCCCCGGCGAGTCAGCCGCGACCGAAGAGGCGGGCGAGCGGGTTGCGGACGGCTGTGCTCCCCTTCGTCGGGGTGGCGTGGCCGGGGCAGCGCTCGCTGCTCGGCACCCCCCTCATGACCTCGTCGACGTGCTGGCCGCATCCGGCCCAGGTGGTCCTGCCGCACCGGCGGCAGGTGGTCTGACGGCACACGGGATCTCCTCGGTGTGGACGAAGGGGGTCAGGCTGCGGTGACCATGGGCAGGCCGGCAGCAGCAGCGTTGTCGAAGGCGTCGTCGACGAGGACGACCGCGTGGTCGCGCGATGCGAGGACGGAAGCGGCGATCGAGGCTCGGTAACCGCTGCCGCAGTGGACCCACAACTCGCGCCGTGGGATCTCGTCGAGGCGCTCCAGCAGCCCGCCGAGAGGGACGTTCTGGGCGCCCTCGACGTGGCTTGCCCCGTACTCCCCCGAGAGGCGTACGTCGAGGACGTGCACCGGGCGGTGGTGGCGCACCTGGGACAGGTCGGCGAAGGTCGCGGTCTCGAGGGTCGCCGGCTGCGTGTCCGTCCAGTCGCGGGGACCACCCGTGGCGGCCCCGGCGATCCGGTCCAGGCCGATGCGCGCCATCTCCCGCTGGGCCTGATCGACCTGCTCGGCACTCTCACCGAGGAGGGTGACCGCGGCGTCCCACGGGATGAGCCACCCCAGATAGGTGGAGAACTGGCCGTCGAGGCCGAAGTTCAGGGTGCCGGTGACGTGCCCGGCGGCGAAGGCGGTGCGGGTGCGCAGGTCGACGACCCATTCGCCGGCGGCGATGCGCCCGGCCAGGGTCTGCTTGTCGGCACGCTCCGGCGGGCTCAGGTCCGGCCGTCCGGGCCCCGCTGCATTGGCCGGCTGCATGTGCACGTAGTAGGCGGGGTAGGCGTCCAGCCCGGCGAGGGTGTCCGCGACCCACTGCTCCTCGGTCTGGGTGAGGGCGGGGTTGATGCGCTTCTCCTGCCCGATCGTCGACGCGGTGGAGCCACCGGTCGATCCGGCCGAGCAGAAGGACCCGAAACCGTGGGTCGGCATCACCTCGGCGGCCTCGGGCAGCTCGTCGGCGAGCCGGTGGATCGAGGAGAACTGGTGGTGCACGAGGTCGCTCGTGTGCTCCTCGCCGAGCAGGTCCGGTCGTCCGGTCGCCCCGAAGAGCAGCGAGCCGCCGGTGAAGACCGCCGTGGCGGTGGCGCCGGAGTCGGTGAGCGACTCGAGCGCGTAGGACAGGTGGGTGAACGTGTGCCCCGGGGTCGCGATGCCCCGCACGCGCATCCTCGGGGAGACCTCGACGACGTCGCCGTCGCGGATCGGCTGGCGCTCGAAGGAGACCTCGTCCTCGCCGTTCACGTGGTACCGGGCATCCAGGTGCCGGGCCAGGGCGAGCCCACCGGTGAGGTAGTCGTTGTGCAGATGGGTCTCGAAGACGTCGGTGATCCGCACGAGAGCTTCGCCTGCCGCCGCGAGCACCCGGTCGATGTCGCGCTGCGGGTCGATGACGAGGGCGACCTCGCCGTCGTGGGCGAGGTAGGAACGATCGCCCAGGGACGGGGTCTCGATGGTGATGATCGTGGGTTCCATGACCATCAAACTAATACCCCCTGGGGTATACTGTCAATACGGTGCCGCACCCGACAGGGACCGTGACCGAGAATGGGCGAAGTGCCCTGACGACGAAGGAGAAGGCACATGGTCACCCTGGACATGGACGACATGGGTCCCGTCATCAACCGACTGCGTCGCGCGCAGGGGCAGATCGGCGGTGTCATCCGCCTCATCGAGGAGGAGCGCGACTGCAAGGACGTCGTGACCCAGCTCGCGGCGGCCAGCCGGGCGCTCGACCGGGCCGGCTTCGCCATCGTCTCCTCGGGCCTGCAGGAGTGCCTCTCCTCGCCGGAGGGGGTCGACGAGGACGATCGGGCCGCGATGGAGAAGCTCTTCCTCACCCTCGCCTGACCAGGGCGACCACCCGACGAACCCCTGTTGCCCGTGCCCACCGTTGGATACGCTCGAGGCATCTGATCGAGGGGGCGGTACCCATGGGTGCGACGGACGAGACCGAGCAGCTCTCTGCTGACACGTGCTGGGCATTGCTGCGCACGACGACGGTCGGTCGGCTGGCCGTGATCGTGGGGGACCACCCGGACATCTTCCCCATCAACTACGCGGTCGATCGCGGTACCGCCGTCTTCCGGACGGGCGAAGGGAGCAAGGTCGCCGGCGCCCTGTCCGGCACCGCCGTCGCTCTCGAGGCCGATGGCCACGACCCGGAGACCGGCCGGGCGTGGAGCGTGGTGCTCAAGGGGCGGGCGCGCACCATCACCGAGGTCAACGACCTGATGGACACCGTCGACCTGCCGCTCTTCCCCTGGCAGGGCGGTAGGAAGGACCGGTTCGTCCGCATCACGCCGGGCGAGGTGACGGGCCGGCGTTTCGCCGTCGTCGACCCGGGCCAGTGGACGACCCTGCCTGCGGGTACCCCTCGCCGCCCCGTGGAGTAGTCACCTCCGGTGACCCGGTGGCTGCCGGGCGGTCGGGTGACTGGCGAGCCGTGACCGTCAGCGGGCGCCGAGTGCGAGGAGGCCGGCCAGAGCGGCGATGAGCGTGACCACGGCGAGGTGTGGCCACGGGTGGCGCACCAGGACGCCGATGAACTCGCGCAGGATCGCGCTCGGCAGGAAGTAGCGTGCCGTCGGTGCTCCGACGACCTGGGCCACCAGGCCCTGCTCGCGGGTGATGATCGCCGCGCGGAAGGCGTGGTAGTCGTTAGTGGCGACCACGACCCGCTCGCCCCGACCCTCCGCACGCAGCAGCCGCAGGCTCAGCAGCACGTTCTCGTCGGTGCTGGTCGAGGCGGTCTCGCGGCGCAGCACCGTGGGGCGGGCACCGGCCGCCAGCAGGTGGTCGGCCATGGCGACCGCCTCGGGCACGTCCTCCCCGGGTCCCTGCCCACCGGAGCAGACGAGGACGGCGTCGCCGCCCCGGGCGAGCTCGGCCTCGAGCACCTCACGTCCCCGCGTCAGCCGGGCGGCCAGGAGCGGTGGGACCCGGCTGCCGAAGATGCCCGAGCCGAGCACGATGACGGCATCGGCGCCGGGCGCGGGGTCACGTCGGGCGTAGAGCAGTCCGAAGAGGACGAAGGACCAGAAGAGCAGCCCGAAGTAGGCCAGGAGCACCCACACGGCGCCGACGAGGACGGCGACGCTCGGTGGGCCGAGGACGATCGTCGCCACGGTCAGCACCGTCAGGGCGATGACGGCGAGCCCGAGCAGCAGCGTCAGCATGTTGCCGAGGGTGCGACCCTCGCGACGCGTCATCGCGAGACCGTTGAGCATGAGGAAGGCGACCTGGGCGACCGCCCCCACGAGGAGCACGACGAGCACGGCACCCGCAGCCAGGACGCTGGTCTGCATGACGTCCAGCAGCGCCACGACGAGCAGGTGGAGCACCGCGGCACCGGCGGCGACGGCGAACCCGAGCCGACGCACCTCGGGCATGGCCGCCCAGCGCTCGGCGTCGGTGAGTGCGGCCCGGGGGACCCGGGAATCGACGACCCTGATGCGCGCCACGGTGCCGGAGAGCCCACGGTGGTCGCCCAGCGCTGCGACGACGAGACTGGCCACGCCGAGCGCCACCGCGGCCCCGTCGAGGAGCGAGGACCCGGTGACGGAGCCGAGCACGTCGAGCAGCACGTAGCCGCCGGCGCCGGTCACCGAGCGCACCAGACGCTGCGCGGGCGAAGGGGGTTCCCCGCCTTCGCCCTGCGGGCGGAGCATGACCAGCTGCTGGCCGATGGTCGCACCACGGCCGGCCAGGGGCACCACGACGAGCAGGGCGACGGCGACAGCGAGTCGCAGTCCGCCGCGGAGGAGGTCAGCGTCGGCGACCTCGGTCCTGGTCATCGCGCCGGTCGACAGCAGCACCGACCCGGTCGGCAGCCACAGCAGTGCCCCACCGAGGGTCACGAGCAGGACGTCCGCGACCATGCCGAGCACTCGTCGCCACGCGGTCACCGGCTGGGGCTCGCGGATGTCGGCGACGTCCTGACCCGGCACCCGGCGCAGGGCGGGCGCAAGGAGGATGCCCAGCGCCGCACCCGTGGTGTTGGCGATCAGGTCGTCGACGTCCATCAGCCGGTAGGCGCACGGGTAGAGGCCCCAGGTGCCGGTCAGCTGGGTGAGCTCGATCAGACCCGAGACACCGAGCCCGATGAGCACGGTGCTGACCACGCCGCGACGGAAGAGGTGGCGCAGCACCATGCCGAGCGGCACGAAGAGCAGCACGTTGAAGGCGACCTGCAGCACGACCGTGGTGCCGCTGCCACCGGTGCGACGCTCACGGGCCAGGTCGGCGAGGAACTGGAAAGGGCGCAGCTGCGCGGCGGCCGGATCCGCGCAGACCACAGCCGGGTCCGGCAGCGGGAGGATCGTGTACGTCCACAGCGCCAGCACGTACACCGCCGTGCCCGCCACCAGCAGTGCGTGCCCGGGACCGAACCGCCCACGCCGGCGGTAGGACCAGCCCAGGTACGGCGCGAAGCCGAAGACGATCACGACCAGTCCGCCGGCCACCGCGATCACGGCCGACGCGGAGAAACCGCTCACGCTCCAACCTCCGTCACTCGTTCGGGTACGGCGGTCAGTCTCCCCGATCTTGCGGACGAGGATGATCGGTGCGCTCAGGACACTGGCTTGCCACGTGGGCCGGCCCTGCCCCGCCGGCGCGTGTCAGCGCAGCGGGTTCAGCGCAGAAGCCCACGCCGGTACGGGTACTCCGGTGATGAGGTCCGCCGAGAGCCGCCCCGTGACCGGGCCCAGGACCATCCCCCACATCCCGTGCCCTCCGGTGATATGCACCCGAGGGGATGTGGTCGGCCCGACGAGTGGTAGCCCGTCCGGGGTGCACGGTCGTGACCCGACCCACTCCTCGCGCCTGGCTTCCCAGTCCACGGTGGCGAACATGGGCCGGGCGGCCGCGACCATCGCTTCGATGCGGCGCGGCTCGGCGGGCGAGTCGGGATCGCGCAGCTCCATCGTTCCGGTGATGCGGAAGCGATCGTGCAGGGGGTTGCACGCCAGGTGCTGGGACGGGAGGTGAACCGGGTGTCGCGGTATGGGGTCGGGGCGCACGGTGAAGCTGTATCCCCGGCCGGCCTGGACGACCTGCCGCACTCCGTATGGCCGCGCCAGCGTGTTGAGCCACGCTCCGGTGGCGATCACTGCGGCGTCGGCGTGCAACTCGTGCCCCGCGGGAGAAAGCAGGACGACGCCAGCCTCGCCCCCGTCGCGGACCCGGGAGACGTCGAAGTCCTCGACGATGCGGGCGCCCCGAGCACGGACAGCGTCGGCGAGGGCGGCGATGTAGTCGGGCGGGTCGATGTAGCCCTGGTCGTGCAGCAGCAGTCCGGCCTCGACGCGGTCGCTGAGGGCGGGCTCCATGGCGTGGAGCTCATCGGACCCGATCTGTTCGTACCGGGCGCTGCCGCCGACCGCGACGACCTCCTCGATCTCGCGGACCAGCGGAGCCAGACCAGCAGGTGAGGTGGCCGCGGAGATCAACGGGCGGTGCTTGACGGGTGCCGTGACCCCGGACTCGGTGAGATGGGCGTAGGCGTCCAGGCTGCGTCGGTTGAGTTCGTTGAAGATCTGCATGGACCGCCGCCACCTGCTCCTGCGGGAGTGTCGGGCGAACTGCAGCAGGAACCGCCAGAGCCGCATGTCGGCCTGCGGAGGGACCGTGATCGACGACGACGGGTCCAGCACCCCCTGCAGGCCGGCCCGTAGCGTTCCTGGCTCTGCCAGTGGAACCGTCAGGGTCGGGTTGAGCATGCCGGCGTTCCCCCACGACGCACCAGCGGCCACCCCGGCACGGTCCAGCACCGTCGTGCGCACTCCTCGCTCCTGGAGGAACCATGCGGTCGCCAAGCCGGCCATTCCTGCACCCACGACGGCCACGTGGCCCGGGCCCGCCGCCCGAGTCAACCTCGACCCCCTTCGGCCTGCTTGATCTCGCGGACCAGGGTGCGCAGGATGTCGGCGCCACGCGGGTCGGCGGAGTGCAGATACTCCTCCCGCGCCTTCATCGACATCTTGCGGTAGACCTCGCGCTGGGAGTCGGTGAGCTCGACCACGGAGATGTCCGAGGCCTTCATCTTCGTGAGTGCGTCCTCATTCATCTGCTCCTGCACGTCGAAGACCCAGTCATCAAGATCATCCACTGTGGACTCGATGACCTTCCGGTCCCGAGCGGGCAGTCCGTGCAGGAAGTCGGCGTTGATGATCGTGGAGGTCACGTAGATGTGGTGTCTGCCGAGGGTGAGGTAGTCCTGTACCTCGTGGGTGTTTCCGCTGTAGATGAAGAACAGCGGATTCACGGTGGCATCGATCATGTTCGTCTGCAGGGCCGTGTAGATCTCACCGGCGTCCATCGGCATCGGGTTCGCACCCAACGCCTCATACGTGGTCAGGAGCATCGGTGACGTCATGGTGCGAATCCGCAGCCCCTTCATCCCTTCGGGCTCTGCTATCGGTCGGTTCGACGTCCACGCCATGAATCCCTCGGTCCAGTAGCCGAGGACCTCCACACCCCGGTCGGAGTAGATCCCGGCGAGGTCCTGGTTGAGCGCCTTGCTGGAGTCGAGGACCTTGCGATTGACCTGCATGTCGTCGGAGAAGACGAACGGGATGGACAGCGCCTGGTTCTCCTCGACGACGGGGGCAGTGATGCTCGGTGTCGAGATCGCCGCCTGGACGGCGTTGTCCTCGACCATCTTCAAGGAGTCATCGTTCGTGCCGAGCTGCCCCGCCGAATAGGTCACCACGTCAACTCGGTGGTCGGTGCGACGCTCGACCAACTTCTCGAACCTCTCTGCGTACTGCCCCTGCACGTCGCCCGCCCCCTCCTCGTGGACCAGCCTGAGCGTGACCGGCTCGCTCTCCGCGGCGTCCTGGGCGTCACCGGCGCAGCCACCGAGGAGGCCCAGGAGGATCGCCAGGGACGCGGGAACCGTCAGGTGCTTCTGCATCGTGGTCTCCTGAACGTCACGGGGAGGGGAGCACGTACTCGTAGGCGAGGACGATGTCGGGCACGAGGATGATCAGCACGTTCGCTGCCAGCAGGATCGCGATGTAGGGCGCGACGCCCTTGGCCACGGTCAGGTACGGAACCCTGAAGATGGCGCTGGCGGTGAAGATGTTGACCCCGAAGGGCGGGGTGACCACGCCGATGGCTGCCTGCAGGGTGATGATGATGCCGACGTACACGGGGTCCGCCCCCACCTCGAGGGCGATGGGGAAGAAGATCGGGGTGAGGATCGCGATGGCCACGAGGGCGTCGACGAACATGCACGCGACGATGAAGAAGGCGGACATGATCAGCAGCACGACCACCTGCGAGGGGTCACCGGCCAGGACGACACCGGCCAGGGACTGAGGGATCTGTGCGTAGGAGATGACCCACGAAATGGCCCCTCCCGCAGCCAGCAGGATGAAGATCACACTGGTGATGGTCGCCGTGGATGCGGCCATCTCTGCCAGGTCACGAAACCGGATGGAGCGGTACACCCCCAACTCCACGATGGCGGCGTAGACCACCGACAGGGCGGCGGCCTCCGTCGGGGTGGCGATGCCGATGTAGATGCTGCCCAGGATGAGGACCGGCAGGCCCAGGGTGAGCGCCGCCCGGCGAAGTGCCGCCAACTTCTCCCGAGCCGTCGACGTGTCCGAGGTCGGGATCCCCTTCACCCGTGCCACGACGTGCTCGTACCCCGCGAAGAGGACGAAGATCAATATCCCGGGGATGATCCCGGCCAGGAAGAGGTTGCCCACCGATGTGCTGGTCAAGGTCCCGTAGTAGATCATCACGGTGCTCGGCGGGATCAACAGCGCGAGAGAACTCGCGTTGACCAGCAGCGCGAGAATGTGCGAGTCGCTGTACCCGACCCGCAGCGCTTCGGTGCGCATCGGTGGGCCGATCGCGGCGACGGTCGCCTGTGAGGAACCCGAGACGGCGCCGAAACCGGTCGCGGCTGCTGCCGTGGCTATGCCGGTGCCGCCACGCATGCGCCCGATGGTCTTCTGGACCAGGTCGAGCAGGTACTTCGAGGTGCGGCCGGCGGACATGATGTCGGCGGCGAAGATGAACAGCGGGATCGCCATGAGCACGTAGGGCTCCACGCTGCTGACGAGCTGCTGGATGACGATGCTGGGCTCAGTGGTTGGCAGGTAGGTCATCCACAGGGCCAGCGCGGCGACCAGCATCACGACCATCATCGGGAAGCCGAGCAGCAGCATGGCCAGGGTGATGGCGAGTATGACCCATTCCATCGGTCAGCCCTCCCAGGACGTCTCGACGTCCGCTTCGGAGGGTCTCCCATGACCTGGTAGTGGCCACAGGTCGGCGACGAACCGCATCGCGGCGAGCAGAAAGCCGACCGGGATGACGCTCAACGGCAGGAACATCGGGATGCCCAGCACATTCGAGGAGTCGCCACTGGCGTATATCTGGATGGCGTATCGGGCACCGAGGTAGGCCATGACCAGCATGGTGGCGGCCGAGACCACCGAGACGAGCCAACCGAGTGTGTCCCGGCCCCTGTCAGCCAGCAGGTCGTACAGAGCGGACATCGCGATGTGTCGCCGCTGGTGGGCGGCGTAGCCCAGCCCACCGAAGGTGACGACGATGAGCAGCAGGCTGCCGATCTCCTCGGTGAACGCCCAGCTGACGCCGAAAAGGTTGCGCGAGATCACGTTCCCCACGACGAGCACGCTCATCACGATGATCGAGAGCCCGAGCAGCGTGCGTTCGATGACCCCGAGGAGCCCGTCGCGGGGACCGTGCTCTTCCTCAGGGGGCCTCTCGTGTGCCATTCGGTGTGCACCTGCCTCGTTGCAGTGGGTGATGTCTCGTGCTGGGCGTGCGCCGTGGTCGCAGGGTTCGAAGGGGGACGTGGCCGGGACGACTGCCGCCCCGGCCTGGTCAGGTGGCCAGGTGGATCAGATCGGCTGGTCCGTGCGTGAGTACACGGGTCTGCTCCTCCTCCACGACGAACGTCTGGCTGAGGCCGACTCCCTGCCGGCCGAAAGCGCGGAAGGAGGCCGGGATGTGGAAGACCATGTTGGCCTGGAGCGGCTCGTGGTTGTCCTCGGTCAGGAAGAAGGGCGCCCCGTCCATCCAGTGCGGCTTGTGGGCCAAGCCGATCGGGTAGCCGAACATCCCGTGGAACATCACGTCCGCTGGAAGTGGTCCGAGCGCGTTCGCCGCCGCCGCGGCAACCTGTGATGCGGGCACTCCTGCACGCGCGGTCTCGAGCACGGCCGCCACCATGGCTCTGGCGAGGTCGGCGAGCCTCGCGTCGGTGGCCGCGGGGTCGCCGCGAACGAGTGTCCTCATCACGGGAGCGTGGTACCGGCGACAGGTTCCTGAGAACTCCAGGAATGTCGGCCCTGGGGCCAGCGTGCTGCCCTCCCAGCTGGAGTGCGGGATGCCCGAGCGCGGTCCGGTGACGACGACGGGACCCCAGGCCGAGATCGAGTCGGATGCTCGATGAAGCGCAGCTGCAATTGCTGCCCCGACGGATGCGTCGTTCGCGCCCGCGGCCGCCGCGGCGGTGGTGGCAGCGCTCACCCCGGCCGCCGTCACCTCGGCCGCCCGCTGGACGCACCGCAGCTCCGCGGGCGAGAGGACCAGCCTCTCGCGTTCGACCATGTGGTCGGAGTCCACGACGACGACATCCTGGGCGGTCCAGAGCGCAACGGCCCTCGGGGGTGTCGGCTCGCTCATCTCCACGCCCACCCGGGCACCGGAGGTGAGGCTGGATGCCGCATGTGCGATGAAGCGCTCGAGACTGGTCAACGCGTCGGAGTATCCGCAGAAGCGGATCTGGTCCACGCACGAGCTGGCCAGCGCCCGCCCCACCTCCAGGTCAGGGACGTACAGGACGGTTTCCGACTCGGTGATCAGCAGTGGTTGGGCCGCTGTCTCAGCGGTGTGGAACCCGCACAGGTACTCGATGCTGGAGGGACGGAAGACCATCAGTGCGTCCAGTTCCGCGGCATGCATGCGTGCGCGCACCCTGCTCAACCGCGCAGCGTGCTCCTCCACGTCGAAAGGTGGCCCCTCCAACGCTCGGAGGGTTTCCGCAGCCTGCGAGTCCAACCATCTGGGCGCCGCAGCTGCGTGCATACCGATGACCTCAGGGGGCTCGTACGTCCGCGCCATCACCGAATGCCTCCCGGCTGGTGGTGTCGTTGTCCACAGACAAATCCCATCCGGTTGGTGGGTTCCGTCACGTAGCAGTCTCCGACACGGCGACACTCACGTCTATTGACAGTGTCTGCACCGAAACGTTTTAGTTCTTCTACATGAACCTGTCGCTACGACGGATGCGTGCGCTTCATGAGTTCGCCTCCCGAGGCACGATCACGCGTGCAGCCGAGGCGCTGCACTACACCCCCTCAGCGGTCTCCCAACAACTGACGGCCTTGGAACGCGACGTGGGGATCCCGTTGTTCGAGCAGGTCGGACGCCGGCTCCGTCTGACGCCCAACGGACGGATGCTGGCCCTGCACGCGGGTCAGATGCTGGCCGCTGAGGAACGGGCCCGTGCAGATGTGGAGCGTGCACAGACCTCATTGACCGCGTCCTTGACAGTGGGGGTCGTGGCCACCTTTGCCGCCTCGCTCCTGCCGATAACCCTACGAATCCTCGGCGAGCAGGAACCGGGCATCGACGTGAGCACCCGCGAGGTGAGCCCCGAGGTCGCCTTGGAAGCAGTCCATGACGGCGACTTCGACATGACGTTCGTCCTGGACTACCCGGAGACCCCGGTCGGCCTGGAACTGGGACTGCGATCCACAGTCGCCGCCGTCGAACGCCTGTATGTCGTGGTCGCCGATGACCAGCACGAGTCGGACGACCCCATCGACCTGTCCGAGCTCGCCGACTGGGAATGGATCGCCTCGGGCGCCGGAACGGACTTCGGGCGCGCCTTCCTGGCCACGTGTCGGCGAGCAGGCTTCGAACCTCATGTGCGTCACGAGATCGACAGTCAGGCCACGGCACTGTCCATGGCCGCCGCGGGTCTCGGCGCCACGCTCATCGCCGACCTCGGCCTGACACCCCTTCCGGAGCACGCCCGGGTCCTCCAGATCCGCAATCCCCCGCTGCGAAGGCTGCTCCTGGTCCGGCGCAGCTCAACGGTCGAGCGACCACCCGAGAACGCGTTCCTGCGAGCCACGCTGGATGCCGCGACCGAGATGGGGATTCATCCGTAGCGGCCCATATCCTCGAGGACATCACACCCCGGTGGAGGATCCTCCGTCCTCTGTTCCGCGGACCCGGCGCCCATTTCGCGGACCCCCGCACGGACCTGTCGTCTCAGGTCGTGACCGCGCTCCTCGGACCGCAGACGTCGCCGCCGGTTCAGCTCCCGCTCGGCCAGGATCAGCTTCGCGCCCTGCTCGCTGCGAACGCGGACCCATTGCCCGTTACCGCTGAGGCCGTGTGCGAGGGCCACCTCCGTCGGCCCTTCTACCGTGACAGCGCGCCCATGGCACGACAACTGCGGGGTCCGAAGCACGCCAGGCCTCCCGCCCCAAGGGACATCAGATCCTCCGGCGACATCCAGACCCTCGCACCGCTTGTCGGCGATCTTCGTCCCACCGGCGCTGTCGTCCCACGACGTCGAGGTCGACGGCGGCCTGCGGCTGCTCTCTCGGGAGGCGGCGTTCTACCTCGACCCTCGCTCCCGGGAGTTCCTCGAGCACTGGGACAACCCCATCACCGGCGAGCGGGTCGACGTGTGCCACGTCTGGAACGACCCGGTCAACCAGGAGTGGCTCGAGCAGATGCCATGGGGGCCCTTCCGGGTGCCGATGACCGACCTCGGCGCGGCGGTGTGCTTTAACCTGGACATCCGGCTGGCCTACCCCTCTCCGCTGCCGGTCGCCGCATACCCGGACAACTCCGCGGACGACACCTACTGGGCACTGGAGCTCTTCCAGTTCTTCGCCGCCGCGTCCGACCTGGCCGACGCCGCCCTGACGAGCGTCCCGTGCCAGCTGTCGTGGTCGCGGGTGTTCCCGTGGCTGCCATGGATGCGGATGGGGCCGCGTCCCGGCGGGCTGATCTTCCACACCCGAGGCGTCAAGACCGGCTACGACGCCGTCCCCGAGCAGATCCGCACCTACATCGCGGAGAAACGCCCCGAGTTCGCCGAACCGCCGACGGCCTGGTCGGCGCCGAACGAGACAAGCTGGACCGCCTTCAAGAAGCAGGCCTGATCTGGCCGCTCCGAGTGACGACCGGCGCCTCACGAGGACCGCACCGCGTGAACTCGGCGACGGGCTCGGTCACGGGGCGCGCCCTGTCGAGCCGCAGGACCGGACAGGCCAAGAAGGTGAGCCCTCGCTCGTGCTGGGCGCGGTTGCGGCCGTCGAAGTCGGGACCCTCGTAGCCGCTGGCCCAGTCCATGAAGTCGTGGTAAGCGGCCTCCCGCTCCCCGCCGGGGGCGATCGACTCGCCGTAGCGCAGGACCTCGCGGGGGGGAGACGCTCGCTTCGTGCGGGACGGACCACTCGGTCGCGCGCGCCCGGCCGAGGGGCATGATTCCCGCGCCGCTGGCGCCGGTGATGTGCACGCGGCAGGGGTCATGCGTTCACACTTCCATGCGGTGCGGATCGAAGGGGGCGGTTTCTCCCCTTCGATCCGCACCACGCTCCGGGCCATCGGCGATGACGTCCGGGACTGACTAGTCGTGCTTCAACCCGAGCCGGGTGGTCGGGCACGTCATCTCACGAGGGGGCCGCTGCACGGAAAGGTGACATGTGGTTTGTTTATCCCAGGTGCAGAGCGGGCCGATTCAAGGTGCGGCGCGATGGGTCTTGGAGCGTTCGCTCGTTAGGGGAGTGAGGGCGCGCTCCACTATGTCTGCCGTGCATTGGTAGTGCTTGCGCAGCTGTGCGGCTGCGGTGTCGGCATCTCGTGCGATGGTCGCATCGACGATCGCACGGTGCTCGGCGGCGACATCACGACTGGGTTCGTGCAGCTGGGACCAGCGGCGATAGAACTCGGCAGCATCACGCAGAGTCCGGGTGATCCCGAGCATCCACTCGCTGGCGCATCCGTCTAGCAGGGTCGAATGGAATTGGGAGTGCGCCTCCTCCCAGTCGTCCGAGACCCGTAGCGGCTCGTCAACTGTCAGCAGCGGAGTGCGCTCGAGCCTGTGGTGAGCAGCCACGATCGCAGACTCCCAATCCACGCCACCCCGCTCGATCGCCTGGCGCAGGGCCATGACCTCGACGTCGATGCGTGTAGCCGTGAGATCGCGTAGGTCCGCGACCGAGACGGCGCGCACGCGGAACCCGATCCGTGGCTCCGACTCCACCAGACCCTGCTCGCACAGCCGCGAGAGCGCCTCTCGGATGACGCTCACGCTGGCGCCGTACCGCTCGCACAGCGGCATGAATTTCAGCCGGGACCCCGGTGGGTACACGCCAGCCAAGACGTCACCGCGCATCAGCGCATAGACCGTCTCGGTGCTCGCCCGGGGGCGCTGCTCAGTCATGCCCGGACCATATCGAAGATGCAGATCTCCCTAATTTTCGAATATTCATTGATCTTTCGATTCTTATGCGGGAGCCTGATGAGACGGCGGTCGCCGTATCCGGACACTCGATGAGGAGGACCGATGACGAGCATCGTGACGGGCCCCGGCGGTTGCACCACGGTCGGGCTGGACGAGACCACCGATCGACGCCCCGCACACGCACGGCGGGGGGGCTCATGAGACGCCACGACATCGAGACGGAGGTCCTCGTGGTCGGCGCCGGACCTGCGGGCCTGACGATGGCTTGCCTGCTCGCGAGATCCGGCATCAACGCCATCACCGTGACCAAGTACCCGAGCACGGCCCACTCCCCCCGGGCGCACATCACCAATCAACGCACGATGGAGGTCTTCCGCGACCTCGACATCGAGGAAGCGGTCCGTGCGGCGGCAACGCCCAATGAGCTCATGGGCAACAACGTGTGGGCCACGAGCTTCGCCGGCCCGGAGATCGCCCGGCTGATGACGTGGGGCCGTGGCCCTGAGCGGCGGATGGACTACGAGCAGGCCAGCCCCAGCAGCATGTGCAACATCCCCCAGCACCTCCTCGAGCCCGTGCTCCGCAGAGGAGCGGAGGCGAAGGGCGCCGACCTGCGCTTCTCCACCGAGGTCGTGGCCGTCGAGCAGGATGCCGAAGGGGTCACCGCGACCGTCCGAAACCGTGACAGCGGTGCCGAGCAGACGATCCGTACCCGGTATCTCGTCGGTGCCGATGGAGGGCGTTCCACGGTGGCCGAGCAGTTGGACTTCCCCTTCGAGGGCGAGATGGGGCTGGGCGCTGCTGCGAATGTCTGGCTCGAAGCAGACCTGACGCAGTACACGGCGTACCGACCCGGCACCCTGTATTGGATGTGTCAGCCCGGCAACGACTACTGGGTGGGCTCCGGTACCTGGATATGCGTCAAACCGTGGACCGAGTGGGTCCTGCTCTTCATGTACGACCCGGCCGAGGGAGAGCCCGACCTGTCCGTCGAGGCGGTCACCGCCCGCGCACGGCTGACTCTCGGGGACCCGGACGTGGACATCACGATCAAGTCCACGAGTCTGTGGCAGATCAACAGCGTCGTCGCGAAGCAGTACCGCATCGGTCGTGCCTTCCTCGCCGGTGATGCTGCCCACCGACATCCTCCGGCCAACGGTCTCGGGACGAACACCTCCATCCAGGACTCCTTCAACCTGGCCTGGAAGCTGGCGCTGGTCCTTCGCGACCTGGCGGGCGAGGAGCTGCTGTCGACGTACCACGACGAGCGGCGCCAAGTCGGGCGTCAGGTCGTCGACCGGGCGATGAAGAGCGTGAGCGACATGCTGCCCATATCCCAGGCGCTCGGGTTCGAACCCGGCCAGAGCGCCGCGGAGGGACAACGGGCGCTCGACGGGCTGAACGCCCCCGGCAGCGAGGGGGGACTCCGCCGGAAACAGCTCGCCGACGCCGTGGAGCTGCAGAACTATCAGTTCAACGCCCACGGGGTGGAGCTCGATCAGCGCTACGCCTCCTCTGCCACGGTCGATGACGGCACACTCTGGCCGGCTCCGACACGTGACCCGGAGCTGTACCACCACCCGACGACGCACCCAGGTGCCAGGTTGCCGCACGCGTGGGTGGAGCGCGAGAGGTCACTGGTCTCGACCCTCGACCTGACCGGCCACGACGCTTTCACCGTCCTCACCGGCCCCGGCGGCCAGCCCTGGGTCGACGCGGCAACCGGCCTGGCGAGAACCCTGGGGATACCCCTGGCAGCCCACGTCATCGGCCCGCTTGAGGAGTACCGGGACGTGCTCGGGGACTGGGCACGACGGCGCGAGATCGGTGAGACCGGCGCCCTGCTCGTCCGACCCGACCACCACGTGGCCTGGCGCGTTGACGCACTGACGGACGAGCCCGCCAACGACCTCGAGCACGCCCTTCGCTCGGTGCTCGCCCGCGACCTGGACACCGCCCTCAAGGAGACGCCTGATGAAGCTCGCCAATCGTGACGGCCGCGCCGTCCTCATCACCACGGAAGACCACGCCGTCGACGTCCACCGCGCCAGTGATGGTCGCTTCGGCCCCGATGTGCCCATGATCTACGACCACTGGGACGAGTTCCGTCAGTGGGCGGCCACCGCCACTGTGCCGCCGGGCGAACCCTTCGATATCACGACCCTGGGCCCGCCCTCTCCGGCACCGCGTCAGGTCCTCGGGGTCGGTCTGAACTACGACGACCACGCCGTCGAGTCCGGGTTCGAAGCGCCCGGCGATCTCCCGCCCATCTTCCCGAAGTTCGTCAGCAGCCTCACCGGTCCGGTGACCGAGGTGACCCTGCCCGAAGGGGGGAACACGGACTGGGAGGTCGAACTCGTCGTCGTCATCGGGAGGGAGGCCACACAGGTTGCGTCAGCTGATGCGTGGGACCACGTCGCCGGTGTCACCGCTGGTCAGGACCTCTCCGAACGGGTCACCCAGCTGCGGGGCCCGGCACCGCAGTTCGGTCTGGGCAAGTCCTTCCCGGGCTTCTCCCCGACAGGGCCGTGGCTGGTCACCGCCGATGAGTTCGCCGACCGCGACGACATCGGACTGCGCTGCGAGATCGACGGCGAGATCCTCCAGGACGGGCGCACCCGCAACCTCATTGCCCCGGTGCCACGCCTCATCGCGGACCTCTCACGGGTGATCACGCTCTATCCCGGAGACCTGATCTTCTCCGGAACCCCGGCAGGAGTCGGGCTGGGCAGGGAGCCGAAGCGCTTCCTGACCGCCGGGCAGACCCTCGTGAGCACGGTCGAGGGCGTCGGCGAGCTGCGACAGACCTTCGTCTCGGGAAGGCGGTGAGGACATGCCTCTGCACCGTGTCAGCCACCTGACCATGGGCGTGCCGGACGTCGCGAGCACCAGCGCCTACTACACGGACTTCGGGCTGGGGCCCGGCGCCGACGGAAAGTTCAGCACCCGTGACGGGGGCGAACAGCTGAAGATCGTGCCGGCACCTCGCAGACAGCTCAGGGAGCTCGGGCTCGCCGCAGACGACGAGGACGACCTCGCGAGGATGGCAGCGGCCCTCCGCGAGCTGGGGGCCCCCGTCGACCTCGACGGTGACACGCTCCTGTCGAGAGAGCCCGTCGCCGGATTCACCGTCCGGGCGCGTGTCCTGCCCCGGCTGGAGCAGGAACCGACGCCGGCGACGCCGTACAACGGCCCCGGCCGGCAGGAACGCAGCGGGCGGGCCCCGGGGGTGACTCGCACCGCGCCGGTCCGACCGCGGCGTCTGGGTCACGTCGTCGTCGGCACGGTCGACCTCTCTGCCACGATGCGCTTCTTCATCGATGGTCTCGGCTTCCGGGTGTCGGACTACATCGGCGACAAGGGCGCGTTCATGCGCTGCTCCACGGACCACCACAACTTCCTGGCGATGGCGGCACCCGTGAACTACCTGCACCACACGAGCTGGCAGGTCGATGACATCGACGATGTCGGGCGCGGCGCCCAAGCCATGCTCCAGGGGAACCCTGAGCGACACGTCTGGGGTCTGGGCCGGCACCATGCCGGGTCCAATTTCTTCTGGTACCTGAAAGACCCCGCAGGCAACTTCTCGGAGTACTTCTCGGACATGGACTGCATCCCCGAGGACGGGGTGTGGGAGCCGGAGGTGCTCGAGGGAGCACGAGGACTGTTCAACTGGGGCCCACCACCGCCCCCCTCGTTCCTCGAGCCAGAGGACCTCGCCGGTCTGATGACGGGGACCCACAGCAACGGATGACATCTAGGACAACGAATCACAGGAGGAACCACCATGGCCGGTGAGACGCCGATCCGCCCGAACGACCATCTCTTGAGCCCTGACAACTCGGCGCTGGTCCTGATCGACTATCAGCCCGAGCAGGTCAACACCGTGAGCTCGATCGAGCATGAGGAGCTGATGCTCAACGTTACAGCCGTCGCCCGTGCGGCTGCGGCCTACGAGCTCCCGGTCGTCCTGACCACCGTCGGCGTCGAGATGGGCGCCAACAGCGGCACGGTCGACGAGCTCCGGAACGCGCTGCCGGAGACCGACGAGATCGACCGCACCAGCCTCAACTCCTGGGAGGACCCCGACTTCCGATCCGCCGTCGAGGCCACCGGCCGCAAGAAGATCATCATGACCGGGCTCTGGACCGAGGTCTGCGTCGCCTTCCCCACCCTGGACATGCTTCGCGAGGGCTACGACATCTATCCCGTGTCCGATGCCATCGGCGGGATCAGCCGCGACGCGCACGAGCGAGCCATGCAACGCATGACCCACGTGGGCGCCCAGCCCATCACCGCAATCTCCTTGGTCGCCGAGCTGCAACGCGACTGGGGCCGAGCCAACGCACCGAACCTCCGCAGCATCCTGCAGTGGTACTTCCCCCGGCTGCATGACATCCGCACCAAAGATGCCCGACCGTAAGCATCACCGACCTCCTGGCAATGCACTCTGCCGGTGTCGATCGTGGCCATCGCCCACACGGCTGCAGGCTGATGTCACGGGTCGACCCGGGGTGCAAGGCTGACAAGGCGGTCGGCGTGGTATCGCGATCGCAAGGAGGACACCGTGTCCCAGTTCCAAGGAATGCGTGCGCTCTTCATCAATGCCACGCTGAAGCCATCCCCCGAGCCCAGCAACACCGACGGGCTAGTCCAGATCAGCTGCGACATCATGCGCGATCATGGCGTGTACGTCCACGAGGTCAGGGCGATCGACCGCGACATCGCCACCGGCGTGTGGCCGGACATGACCGAGCACGGTCACGACGTCGACGAGTGGCCACAGATCTACCGCCAGATCCTCGCCGCGGACATCCTCGTCCTGGCCGGACCCATCTGGCTCGGGGACAACAGCTCGGAGATGAAGCGAGTGGTCGAACGCCTCTACTCCTGCTCCAGTGAGCTCAACGACCAAGGCCAGTACGCCTACTACGGACGCGTCGGTGGTTGCCTGATCACCGGCAACGAGGACGGGTTGAAGCACTGCGCGATGAAGCCTCCTCTACAGCCTGCAGCACCTTGGCTTCATCATCCCGCCGCAGTCCGACGCCGGCTGGATCGGGACCGTCGGCCCCGGCCCCTCCTATCTCGACCCCGGTTCCGGAGGGCCGGAGAACAACTTCACCAACCGCAACACCACCTTCATGACCTACAACCTCATGCACACGGCAACGATGCTGCGGCAGGCGGGCGGCCTCCCCGCCTACGGCAACCAACGCAGCCTGTGGGATGCCGGCTGCGCCCCGGACCAGCCCAGCCCCGAGCACCGATAGATCTCGACGACCAAGGGAGATGTGATGACGAGCATCCAGACACATCCGGTTCCATGGCCGCGGCTCGCCGTAGCCGACTGGAGCGACACCCGCGACACCCTGCACATGTGGACCCAGGTCGTCGGCAAGATCCGGCTCGAGCATGCGCCGCTGCTCAACCACTGGTGGCACGTCACCCTTTACGTCAGCCCGCGCGGACTGACGACGTCCGCCATCCCGCACCGCTCCGGTGTCTTCGACATGGAGTTCGACTTCGTCAACCACGTGCTACGCATCCGCAGCATCGCAGGTGGAGAAGACCTCGTCGCCCTGGAGCCGAAGCCCGTGGCCGACTTCTACAACCAGACGATGGAAGCGCTGGCCGCGTTGGGGATCGAGGCCACCATCCAGGCCCGGCCGAACGAGGTGGAGCCCTCGATTCCCTTCGCGGAGGACACGACGCACGAGTCCTACGACCCGGAGGCCGCGCAGCTCTTCTGGAGGCAGCTGATCCAGGCCGACCGGGTGATGGGTGAGTTCCGATCCCACTTCGTCGGCAAGGTCAGTCCAGTGCACTTCTTCTGGGGCTCATTCGACTTGGCCTGCACCCGCTTCTCCGGACGCCCGGCGCCCAAGCACCCCGGCGGGGCACCCAACTGCGGTGACTGGGTGATGGTAGAGGGGTACTCCCGCGAGCTGAGCAGCTGCGGCTTCTGGCCCGGCGGAGGAGACGAGGGCGCCTTCTACGCCTACGCCTACCCCGAGCCCGACGGATTCTCCGGCTACCCGGTCGGGCCGGAGGGGGCTTACTACAGCACCGAGAACGGCCAGTTCCTGCTGCCGTACGAGGCCGTGGCCGACGCCAAGGACCCCGACGCTGCACTACTGCAGTTCCTGCACACCACCTACGAGGCCGCTGCCGACCGAGGCCACTGGGACCGTGCTTCGCTCGAGGACGACCCCACCCGCTGGCA
>NZ_BCSR01000030.1 GCF_001570965.1 Janibacter corallicola NBRC 107790
ACTGACGAGCCGCACTCCGAGGGTGACCGGCGGGTCCCAGGAGGTGTCGACGACCCAGTCCAGGTCGGTGCCGGACGTCAGGCCACCGACCCACGAGACGGTCTGGGCGTGGACCTCCTCGACGTAGCGGGCGAGCAGGTCCGCCGGTGCGCGCACCTTGGCCACCTGGGCGGAGGTGTGCCCGAAGCCGGTGTCGTCCTCGTCCAGGTCGAGGTCGAAGTGCTCGATGAAGCCCCGCGCGGCCCAGACCTGCTGCAGCCCGGCGGCGTCGGCGATGTGGTCGTCCTGGACGCGGTAGGCGTGCCAGACCAGCCACGCGATGGAGTTGGCGTCGGGCGCGATGCGGTGGGCCAGCTGCTCCTCGGTCAGCCCGTCCAGCACGGCGTAGGCGCCGTCCCGCACCCGGTCGAAGGCGTCGATGAAGAGGTCTGCAGGTGTCATGCCCCGACGCTACGCCCGGGCGCTCGGGGACGGAATGCCCTCAGGGCCGGGCAGCCCGCCCCTCCCGATACGAGGAGGGGATCAGACCGCGCAGCCGTCGGGGCCGCAGGCGTCGCCGCCCGATCCGTCGCCGACGACCTGGATCGCGGGGGTCTGCTCGGCCCAGGCCTTCTGGAGCACCTCGCGGAAGACCTCCGGGGGCTGGGCGCCGGAGACGGCGTACTTCATGTCGACCACGACGAAGGGGACTCCCGTCACCCCGATGTGGCGTGCCGCGGAGACGTCGGCCTCGACCGATGGGCGGTAGCGGCCGTCCTCGAGGGCGGCGCGGATCTCCGCCTCGTCCAGGCCGGCGTCGACACCGACCCGCACCAGGGTGTCGACGTCGCCGATGTCGGCCCCGTGCTCGAAGTGCCCCGAGAGCAGTGCTTCCTTGACCGCACCGGCCACGCCGCGCTCCTTGGCCAGGTGCAGCAGCTCGTGGGCCCGGGCCGAGTTGGCCACGACGAGCGCGTCGAAGTCGTAGGCCAGACCCTCACCGGCGGCCTGCTCGGCGACGTGCCCGAACATCTGCCGCACCTGCTCCTCCGGCATGCCCTTGCGGGAGGCGAGGTACTCGGTCTCGGTCCCGTCGTAGTGCTCCGGGAGCGACGGGTCGAGCTGGTAGCTGTGCCACGTGACCTCGACCTCGTCGCGGTGCTCGAAGTCCTCCAGGGCGCTCTCCAGACGGCGCTTGCCGATGAAGCACCACGGGCACGCGATGTCGGACCAGATGTCGATCTGCATGCCCGGGGAACTGTCGCGGTCCAGGTTTGATTCCCCTCGCGGGAACCGGACGCAGCCGGCTCAGACCCGGTGGTGGGTGCCCACGGTCTCGCGGGCCAGCAGCCACGGGATCGTCGCGAGCGCGGAGACGGCACCGCACACCGCGAAGGCCAACTCCCACCCGGCGGCGTCCGCCACCCAGCCGACGAGCACCGGCCCCCCGATCGCACCCGCGTCCTGGCACATCTGGAAGCCCGCGAGCACCTTGCCGCCCGACCGGTCGTTGCCGACCACGTCGGCGACGCTCGCCTGCTGCGCCGGGTTGAGCATCGCCGCCCCGACCCCGAGCACGCAGGTCAGCGCGATGATCACGGCGAGGTTGCCGGCGAGCCCCATCGTGCCCATGCCGATCGCGCTGAGCCCGAGCCCGGCGAGCACGAGCGGTCGCCGCCCGAGCCGGTCGGCACCCCGACCGGAGACCTGCAGGGTGAGTGCGGTGGCGAGCGCGCCGGCCGCCAGCACGACACCCGCCGCCCACGTCTCGTCGACCACGGCGACGGCGAAGAGCGGCAGCACCGCGACCCGCGCCCCGAAGTTGGTCCAGCCGTTCGAGAAGGCCGAGACCATCGCCGCCCGGTAGGCACTGTCCTTGAAGGCCTCCGCGACCAGCATCGGCGGCAGCACGTCGCCCTCCTCCGGGGAGCGCAGCGAGGCCCCCTTGAGGAAGACGGCGACCACGGAGGCGGCGATGAGCAGCGCCACCCCGTAGACGACGAAGGGGACCCGCATCCCGAACTCACCGAGCGCACCGCCGATGACGGGGCCGATGACACCACCGATGAGGAAGGCGCTCCCGTAGAGCGAGGAGACGTGCCCCCGGATCCGGGGCGGGGCGAGGCGCACGAGCAGCGCCATGGCGGAGACGGTGAACATCGTCGAGCCGATGCCGCCGAGGCCGCGGAAGACGAGCAGCTGCCAGTAGTTCTGCGCGAAGGCCGAGGCGCCGGTCGAGACCGCGACGATGATCAACCCGGTGAGGTAGACCGGTCGCTCCCCCAGCCGGGTGACCAGGAAGCCGCCGCCGGGGGCGAAGACGAGCCGGAAGAAGGCGAAGGCCGAGACGATGACGCTCGCCGCGGCGATGCTCACGTCGAAGCTGCGCGCGAACTGCGGCAGCACCGGCGAGATCAGCCCGTAGCCGACCGCGATGACGAAGGCCGCGGCGACGAGGACCCAGATCTCGGTGGGGACCGGTGGCCGCCGGGCCGAGGTCGCGGCGGGAGTCGTCACCCCCCGTACTGTGCCACCTCTCTCAGGCGGCTCTGACCACGCCCCGACCGACGTACCACGTCGCAAGGTAGGCGAGGGTGAGCGTGGCCGTCATCGCCCCTGCGAAGGCGAGCAGGAACTCGTTGCCGAGCGGGTCCGCGAGGCGCCCGAGGACGGTGGCGAGCAGGCCCTCGTGGTCGGTCAGCACGTCCCAGGAGTTGAAACGCGGGAAGCGCCCGAGGTAGATCCCGATCGAGGAGAGCCCGAGCGAGGCGATCGCCATGACCCAGCCGGCGAAGGACCCGAGGCGCGCCGCGACGATCTGGTGCACGAGCAGCAGCGAGGCGAGGCCGAGCGCGAGCCCCGTCACCGCGAAGGCACTGATCATCACCAGGTCGAACCACAGCGGCACCCCACCGATCGCCCCGACGTGGATGAGGTCGGTGAGGATGTACGGCGCGTTGGGCAGGAAGAGCAGCCACACCACGCCGAAGGGGGCCAGCACCCACCACCGCGCCCGCGCGGCGTGCATGGTCACGAGGAGCAGCGAGACGAGGTAGGGGATCCACGCGAGGAAGAGGTTCCACCACAGGAACCCGAAGGAGGCCTCGCCGGTGTGGTGCGCGCGCAGCAGCTGCAGCCCGCAGGCGAGGCCGGAGGCCGCCACGAGCAACAGGGTCAGCCCTGCCAGTCGGAGGGCGGTCGTCGCGGATGACATGCGGTCACGTTAACGAGCGCGGCTGACAACGCGCTGGGTCCATTCTCCGCTCCCGAAGGTGCGCAGGCCCTCCGCGATCCTTCGCTTCCTGAGGCGCGGAGGCCGTCCGCGGCCGTAGCCTCGAAGGACGAAGGATGACGGACGAAGGAGCCCGACGGATGAGCACCGACCTCAAGACCCAGCTGCACGAGCAGCTGCGCACCCAGCGGCAGGCGATCCGCACCAATGTGCAGGGCCTGTCCGAGTACGACGCGCGCCTCCCCCGCACGCCGACCGGCACGAACCTGCTCGGACTGCTCAAGCACGTCGCCTGCTGCGAGCTGGGCTACTTCGGGGTGACCTTCGGGCGCCCGGCGCCGCACCTGCCCTTCCCGTGGGACACGCCGGGCGTGGACCCCGAGGACGACACCGACCTCTTCGCGACCGAGGACGAGTCCATGTCCGAGGTGCTCGAGTGGGTCCGAGGCTGCTTCGCCCACGCCGACGAGACGATCGGGGCGCTGCCGATCGACGCGGAGGGTTCCGTGCCGTGGTGGCGCGATGGCAATGTCGTCACGCTCGGGCAGGTCCTCGGCCACATGCTGCAGGAGGAGGCCCGGCACGCGGGCCACGCCGACATCCTCCGGGAGCAGGTCGACGGGCTGACCGGGTACCGCGGCGTCGGCGACAACCTGCCGGAGTGGCACGAGGGGAGGTGGCGCGAGCACCACGCCCGCCTCGTGCGGATCGCCGAGGCACATCGCTGACTGACAGGATCGGGGGATGGACCTCTCCGAGGCGGCCGAGACGCTCTACGCCGCGCCCCCGGCCGACTTCGTCACCACCCGCACCCGGCTGGCCACCGCGGCGAAGAAGGCCGCCGACCCGCGCCTCGCCGAGGACATCCGTGCCCTGCGCAAGCCGACGACCGTCGCGTGGCTGCTCAACCTCGTGGCCCGGACCGAGCCCGCGGTCATCGCCGACCTGCGCGACCTCGGCGAGCGGATGCGCACCGCCCAGGCGAAGGGGGACGGCACCGCCCTGGCCGAGGCCCGACCGGAGCGCCACGAGCGCATCGAGGCGCTGGTCGCGACCGTCCGCGGGCTGGCCGAGGAGCGGGGCCGACGGTTCGGGCCCGCCGCCCGGGACCAGGTCGCCGACACCGCGGTCGCCGCCCTCGCCGACGAGGCGAGCGGCCGGGCACTGGCCTCCGGGCAGCTGCTGCGGGCCCTGCGCTACGCGGGCTTCGGGGAGGTGGAGCTCGATGACGCGGTGGCCACGCCCCTTCGCCTCGTGCCACCGGTACCGGCCGGCGAGGAGCCGGAGGAGGAGCTCGACGAGGCCGCCGCCCGCCGCGCCGCGGAGCTCGAGGAGGCGCGGGACCGGCTCCGCGAGACCGAGCGCGAGCTGAGCGCAGCGCGGTTGGCCCGGTCCGAGGCAGAGCAGGCGCTGGCGGACGCGACCGCCCGGGTGGAGGAGCTCGAGGGCGAGGTCGCCCGCGCCGGCGAACGGGTCGAGGTCCTGGCGCGCGGATAGGCGGGCGGTTCCACCTCGACCCGCGGCGGGGTGGGTGGTGGTCAGCTGCTGAGCAGGGCCGCCAGGGTGCCGCCGAGCTCGGTGGCCCGCTCCTTCGCCGCGTCGTCGACGTCCCCGAGGACCTCGACGATGTCGTAGGCCTGCCGCCAGTCCAGCGCCTGCACGATCGAGGTGACCGCGCGCACCGCTCCGGTGAGGTCGTAGCGTCCGTGCACCCACAGGCCGAAGGGGCGCTTGGCGGTCGGGCCGGCGCCGGGGCCGTCACCGGCACCGCCGGAATCGTCCAGCGCGCCACCGACCTGCAGGAAGGTCGAGTCGAAGAAGTGCTTCAGCGCCCCCGACATGTACCCGAAGTTCGCCGGGGTCCCGAGCAGGTACCCGTCCGCGGCGAGGACGTCATCGGCGGTCGCCTCCAGCGCGGGGACGACCTGGACCTCGACCCCCTCGATGTCGGGGTGCCGCGCGCCCTCGAGCGCCGCGTCGAGCAGCGCCCGGGTCGAGCGGGTGGGACTGTGGTGGACGACGAGCAGACGTGCCATGTCCCCATCGTGCCTGTCACTGGCCTCCCCGGCCACACCCCGGACCTGCGGCTCTCGATCACACCAGGTGTGCGAGAGCGACGAGGCCGAGCGGGAGGAGCGCGACCAGGACGATCACGGTGTCCGGCCACCGCCACGGTGCGGGTGCGGCCCAGGAGCGCCGACCGGCGACCGCGAACCCCCGGGCGTCCATCGCGACCGCGAGGGTGGCGGCCGACCCGAGGGAGCGCAGCAGCATCCCGAAGGTGGACTGCCACAGGTGCGCGACCACGGTCCGCGGTCGGCGCCAGCTCATCCCGAAACCCCGCAACCGTCGAGCCCAGCCGACCTCGCGCCAGGCCGCCCCGAAGGACTGGATGCGCTGCAGCGCGGCACCGAGCGCGACCACCGGACGCGGCGGCAGGTGCAGCCGCTGACCGAGGTGGTCGGCGAGGTCGTCCGGGTCGATGAAGGCCAGGACGATGGCCGACGGGACCACGATGTTCAGCATCCGCAGCGCAGCGGAGACGGCCGTCCCGATGTCGTGGGAGCCGAGCAGCCACGTGGACCAGCCGACGCTCAGGCCCCCGACGAGCGCGGGCAGCAGCCGCAGCGCCAGCCCGCGCCACCGCCCGGCGTCGGTCCAGCCGGGCCCGGACCCCGGGACGTTCGCCAGGCCGAGGACCGCGCCGATGGCTGCGAGGGCGAGGACCAGCGAGGAGACCTGCCACCCCGGGGAGAGCACCGCGGCGATCATCGGCAGGCCGGCGGCGGCGAAGAGCGAGAGCGGCCCGCATGCGGAGAGCACCGCCCGCGCCCGGGGAGAGTCGGACTCGCCGGCTCCCGCGGGGGCCGGCACCTCCCGCACCGCGTCGGTCAGCGCGACGAGGTCGGGGTCGTGCGTCGCGACGACCACGGCCCCGCCCCGGGCCCGGTGGGCCGCGAGCAGTCCCGCGACCGCAGCCCAGGTCCCCCGGTCCTGGCCGACGGTCGGCTCGTCGGCGAGCACCACGGAAGGGCCGTGGGCCAGGGCCGCGGCGACGGCCAGGCGCCGCTGCTCGCCACCGGAGAGCGTCTGCGGGTCGGCGCTTTCGAGGTGGGCCAGGCCGAGGGTGTCGAGGAGGTGACGGGCAGCGGTCCGCGAGCTTCCTCCGCCGAGGTTGCGGCCGGCGAGCAGCACCTCGTCGAGCACGGTCCGTGCGAGCAGCGAGCTGGAGCTCCACTGCGGCACCCAGCCGACCAGTCGCGCGACCTCCTCCGCGGGCAACGTCTCGACCGCACGGCCGTCGGGCCCGGTGACCCGACCCGAGGTCGGCGTCAACAGCCCCGCGAGCGTCGCCAGCCAGCTGCTCTTGCCCCCGCCGCTCGGCCCGACGAGCGCGGTGGTCTCCCCCGGCGTGACCACCAGCGGCTGCTCGGTCGCCAGGACGGTGGCGCTCTCGCTGCTCCCGTCGAGGCGGTGCCGGGTGCGTTCCACCCGCAACGGCTCGGCGGTGAGCAGCGTCCCGGAGTCCACACCGAGCTCGGGCAGGTCGATGGCCAGCGGCTCGGGTGCGGGCAGTCCCGGCACCCACACCCCGTCGGCGGCCAGCTCCTCGCCGTGCCCCGCGAGCACCTCCCGGGGCCGGCCGTCGAGGCGCACCCGTCCCTCCCGGTCGAGCACGATGACCCGGTCCACGTGATCGACCCACGGCGTGATCCGGTGCTCGACGAGCACGGTGGTCAGGCCCCGGCCGCCGGTGAGCACCGCCTCCCGCACCTCCGCCGCCGTCGGCCCGTCGAGCATCGCGGTCGGCTCGTCGAGCAACAGCAGCGAGGGGCGCAGCGCGAGCGCACCGGCGAGTGCCAGGCGCTGGGTCTGCCCGCCGGAGAGGGTGTGGGTGGGCGTGTCCAGCGGCAGCTCCCCGAGGCCGACCGCGGCGAGCGCGGCCGCGACCCGCGGGGGCATCTCCTCCCGTGGCACGCCGACGTTCTCCAGCCCGAAGGCGACGTCACGCCCGACCGTGGCCGCGACCGTGCCGGACCCCGGCTCCTGGAGGACGAGCCCCACGGCGCCGGGCCGCTCCCCCGGCGCGCGCCCGTCGAGCTCGACGGCGCCGGAGAGGTCCCCGGAGTCGACCGTCAGCAGGAGCCCGGCCAGGGCCCGCAGCAGGGTCGACTTGCCGGAGCCGCTCGGACCGACGAGCAGCACCCGCTGCCCGGCGGGCACCTCGAGGTCGAGGTCGCGCAGCACCGGTTCCCGGCGCCCGGCAGGGCGCCACGTCAGGCCGCGGACGGAGAGCCGACCGCCTCCCCCTTCGTCGGCGTCGACGTGGCCCCGGACGAAGGGGGCCTGCCCCACCGCACCCACGGGGCTCACACGGCCCGCTGCTCGAGCAGCTCCTGCCCGGGCGGGAAGGGACCGAGCGCGCCCGCGCGTGCCAGTGCCCCGGTGAGCACCCAACCGAAGAGGCCGGCCACGATCGCCCCGGAGACGACCATGAGCGGGAGGTAGGCGAGCTTCCACGTCCAGGACCAGTCGGGGAAGTAGCTGACGATCTCGTAGACCCACTCCAGGGGCGCGGAGAGCATGCCGGCGAGGACGGCCACGACCGGGCCGAAGGCCTTGTAGGCGAAGACCGCGAAGGCCAACTCGGCGCCGAGGCCCTGCGCGAGCCCGGAGACGACCGTCGTGAGGCCCCACTGGGTGCCGAAGAGCGCCGAGACCATCGCGGCGATGAGCTCGCAGGCCACGGCGGCCCCGGGGCGGCGGATGACGAGACCACCGACGACGCCGGCGAGGAACCAGAAGCCGACGAAGAGCCCGAACATCGGCTGGAAGAGGAAGCCGAGCGCGGAGATCGGCCCGTTGTAGAGCAGGCCGTAGCCCCAGTAGGCCACGCCGAAGGCGACCCCGAGGAAGGCGACGGTCAGCAGGTCGACGGTGCGCCAGCCGGTGAGCGGGCGGGTCGCCAGGACGGTCCGCGAGCGGGGCTTGCGGGTCTGTGTGGTGGTCATTGCGATCTCCTGTGTGGTGTTCACAGGGAGGACGCGCCACCGTCCGCGGACCCGTGCCCGCGGACGACGGCGGGTCCTGAGAACTCGACTCCCTACGCCGGTGCTGACCGGATCAGGTACGAGGGTCTGCGGTGGGCCGCACTCTCAGCGCTCGTCGGCGCTCCCCTGTCGTGCCCGTCCACCATATCCCCCTGCCCCGCCACGGGGACAGCCCCGGGGCTGCGTGTGACACTGTTGGGTAGGTATCCGAGGCGGCCGGCCGATGCCGTGCCGTCGCGCTCGACGAAGGGAAAAGCACGTGGGCAACTTTGTCTGGAAGGTCCTCGGCACCGGCTCCGCCGTCGTCGCGGGCATCGCCGCCAAGAAGGTCATCGCCGCGATCTGGGAGAAGGCCGGCAAGGACCTCGACATCGACCCGAACAACCCCGACAGCCCCATCGTCGAGGCCGTCCTCTACGCCACCGTCGCGGGCGTCGCCGTGGGCCTGGCCCGCACGATGGCCACCCGCAAGGCGGCGCAGTTCTACCAGCGCTCCGCCGGGCACCTTCCCGTCGGCATGGACGACTCCGGCAAGGGCGGCCTGCCCCCGAAGCCCGCCAAGTGATGCGCGCCGTCTCGATCAGCGAGCCCGGCGAGGCCGACGTCCTCACCCTGACCGAGGTCGAGGCCCCCTCCGCCGGCCCGGGGCAGGTCGTCGTGCAGACCGCGGCGATCGGCGTCAACCGCGCCGACATCATGCAGCGCAGGGGCTTCTACCCACCGCCGAAGGGGGCCTCCCCGCTGCCGGGTCTCGAGGTCTCCGGGACGATCAGCGAGGTCGGCGAGGGCGTCGAGGACTGGTCCGTCGGTGACGAGGTCTGCGGCCTCGTCGACGGCGGCGGCTACGCCGAGCAGGTCCTCGTGCCCGCCGCCCAGCTGCTGCCGGTGCCGACGGGGGTCTCCCTCACCGATGCCGCCGGCCTGCCCGAGGTCGTCTGCACCGTGTGGTCCAACGTCTTCATGACGGCCGGGCTGCAGCCCGAGGAGACCTTCCTCGTGCACGGCGGCTCCTCCGGCATCGGCACCATGGCGATCCAGCTCGCCGTCGCGATGGGCGCGAAGGTCGCCGTGACCGCCGGCTCCCGGGCCAAGCTCGACCGCTGCGCCGAGCTCGGCGCCGGGATCCTCGTGGACTACAAGAACGAGGACTTCGTCGAGAAGGTCCGCCAGGAGACCGACGGGCACGGCGCGAACGTCATCCTCGACGTCGTCGGCGCGAAGTACCTCGCGGCCAACGTCGACCTGCTGGCCACCTCCGGGCGGCTGGTCGTCATCGGCCTGCTCGGCGGCCGCAAGGGTGAGCTCGACCTGGGCAAGATGCTCGGCAAGCGGGCCGCGGTGATCGCGACCGGGCTGCGCTCCCGTCCTCCGGAGGAGAAGGCCTCGATCGTCGCCGCCGTGCGCGAGCACGTCTGGCCACTCTTCGAGGACGGGACCGTCCGCCCGATCATCCAGGGCAGCCACCCGATGGCGCGTGCGGCGGACGCCCACCGCGAGATGGAGGCCAGCGACCACGTCGGCAAGATCCTGCTCACGCCCTGACCCTGCTCGTTGAGGTGCGAGGGCCCCCGGGCCCGAGCCTCGAAACGAGGCCCCTCACCCCAAACTCCCGTCGTCCAGGTGCACGCCGGCGTCGGCGGTCTCGGCGACCTCGGGGTCGTGGGTGCTCATCAGCACCACCGCGCCCCTGCGGGCCATGGCGTGCAGCAGCGCGACGACCCGCTCGCGGGTGTCGTGGTCCAACTCGGACGTGGGCTCGTCCGCGAGCAGCACCGCGGCGCCACCGCGCTCCAGGTGCTGCTCGGCGAGCGCGAGCCCGCGCGCGACGGCGACGCGCTGGCGCTGCCCGCCGGAGAGCTCCTCGGCGAGGTGGCTGGTGTGGTCCTCGAGGCCGACCGAGGTCAGCGCGCTGTGGCTGCGGGCGAGTGCCTCGTCCCCGGAGGCCCCCGCCGCGACGAGCGGCACGGCGACGTTGTCCTCGGCGGAGAGGATCGCCGCGAGGGCACTGCCCTGCGGGATGAGCACCGAGCCCACCGCGCGGGCGTCCGCCTCGGAGTCGATCGCGTGCCCGCCCACGGTGACGGTCCCGGTGCGTTGCCCGTGGGCGAGCAACCCGCCGACCGCCCAGAGCAGGCTGGTCTTGCCGGCCCCGGAGTGGCCGGTGACAGCGGTGACCTCACCGGGCTGCGCGGTGCACGCGATGTCGCTCAGCGCGACCACGTCGTCGTAGGTCACGCCCAGCCCGGACGCGACGAGCGGCCCCGACGGCGCCTGCTGCAGCGGCGCGCTCCGCCCCCGACGGCCCCCACCGCCATGACGTCGGCTCATCCCGCTCCCTCCTCGGCGGTCAGCCGCCACTGGCCGCCCTCGTCCTCGTGGACGCGCACCAGGGTGCCGGGAGGGAAGGCCTCCATCGCCGGCGGCGGCAGCGGCAGCGAGCCGTCGGCGGCGACGACGGCGTACTCCTCACCGCTGCGTCCCTCGCCCCCGACGCGTCCGTCCCGGATCGTCACGGTGCGGGGGAAGGCGGCGGCGACCTCCGGGTCGTGCGTGACGACGATGATCGTCGTCCCGAGGGTGTCCCCGACGTGCGCGAGGGTGGCCAGGACCCGGTCGCGGGCCTCGTGGTCCAGCTGGCTCGTCGGCTCGTCACCGAGGAGCAGGCCCGGACCGCTGGCCAGCGCGACCGCGAGCGCCGCGAGCTGCAGCTGGCCGGGGGCCAGGTGCCCGAGCGGCTCGTGGGCGACCTCGGCGAGCCCGACGAGGTCGAGCACCTCGTCGGCGTCCGGGACCTCCCGTCCGCCCCGGCGGGCGGCCCGCTGGGCGAAGTCGACATTGCCGTGGGCGCTGAGCCAGGGCATGTGGTTGCGCGCCGCTCCCTGCAGCACGATGCCTACCTCGCCCGCCCGGAAGCCGTCGATCTCGGCCTCGCTCATCGCCGAGAGCTCGTGCTCGCCGACGTGGATCCGCCCGGCGCTCGGCTGCAGCAGCCCGCCGAAGAGCGAGAGCAGTGTCGACTTGCCCGCACCGCTCGGGCCGAGCAGGGCGATGCGCTCTCCTGCGGCGACGGTCAGGTCGACCCCGGAGAGCGCCGCGACGTCGTGGCCCTCCGCCCGGTAGATGTGCACCAGCCCCTGGGTGCGCACCGGCACGCCGGTCACATCGACTCCCCTCTCGCTGCGGCCAGGCGCACCCGGCCCAGCACCCACCGGGCGAGCAGCAGCGCGATCGCGAGCAGCAGGACCGCCGTGACGAGGGCGGCGAGGCCGACGGCCCACCAAGCCGTGGAGAAGTCGGGCACGGGTACCGCGGCGGGCTCGGTGAAGAGCGGCACCGACGGCATCGCGACCGCCGCCCCGATGACCGCGCAGACCACCCCGAGGACGATCCCGACGGCGACGGTGAGGAGGTTCTCGGTGCGCGCGGCCCTCGCCGCGTCCGCCCGTGCCACCCCACTGACGCGAAGGGCGGCGACGTCGGCGACGACGGCCCGCCACCCGGTCACCGCGAGGACGAGCAGGACGAGGGCGCCCAGCAGGACGGCGAGCACGCCGGCCAGCAGTGCCAGCTGCAGCCCCCACGCCGAGGCCGACCGGTCGTAGGCCTGCTTGGCACTGCTCGTCGTCTCGACCGAGCGCACACCGAGACCCTCCTCGACGGCGACGTCGCGGGCCCGGTCCACCGAGGAGGGCGAGGCGTCGGCCAGCCACAGCTGGGCCCGGCCGCGCTCGGGATCGATGGCCCGGCTGAGGCGGGAGAGCGCGGGCAGCGAGACGAGCACGCCCTGGTCGGTCACCGCCGGCAGCGCGGCGACGGTCTGCTCCGGGTGCACCGTCGTCTGCCCCCCGGCGATGGTGATGATGTCCCGGTCGGCGGCTCCCTTCGTGCCGCTCACGAGGGCGGGCAGCGGTCTCGGCACGTCGGCGACCACGGCGGTGACGTCGGTACCGTTACGGGAGCGGGCGTTCAGCTCGAGGGTGTCTCCCTTCGTGGTCACGGTCAGCCCGGGCCCACCGGCGCCCTCCCCCGGCTCACGCCACGTGCCCTCGCCGTCGACGGGCAGAGCCCGTCCGTCGACACCGAGGTCCTTGATCTTCACGTCGGCCGTCATCCGCGAGCCGGTGGATCCGGTGGAGGCGACCCGCAGCCCGTCCAGTCGGCAGGTGCTCGGGCAGAGCAGGTCGGCGTGGATCCGGTCGCTGCCGTGGTCCTTCGGCCCGAGCACGTGCAGGTCCCGGGTGAGCTCGTCACCACTGGCGGTGGTGATGTCGACCTTGAGCGAGGGGCGACCCTCGATGCCCCTGGTCCGGGTGAGATCCCAGCTGACCTCACCGGTGAGGTGCTTGCCCTTGAGCATGATCGGGTCCTGCTCGGGCAGCCGGAGTGCCTTCAGGTCCAGGCCGTCGGTCAGGTCGTCGTTGGTCACGCCGGCGAAGGTCTGCGGGTCGACCGCGATCGTCTTGTCCGCGCCGGGGTCGGAGGGCTTGATGGTCACCACCGGGCTGGTCTCGACGCCCTTCTCCTGCAGTCGCTGTGCCACCTTCATCAGCTCCGTGGTCGAGGTCGCCGAGACGGTGACCACGGCCGGTGCGCCGGTCTCCAGGTCCGCCCGATCCTGCCGGTTGGCGTCCGCGACGACGACGGCATTGGCACCGAAGACCGCCACCGCCGTCGCCACGGTGGTCACGACGAGGGCCCGGCGGGCCGAGGAGTGTCGCGCGATGCCGTGGGCGGCGATGACCGCCGCGATGCGGCCGCGTCGCATCGCCCGCGCCGCTCGACGGGTGGCCAGCGGCGGCAGCAGGCGGGCGGCGACGAGACCGACCGCGATGGCGAGCAGCGTGGGGGCCGCGAGCGCCGCGGGCCCGGAGATCGTCCCGCTCGCCAGCCCGCCGACCGACACGAGGGCGAGGACGACGATGATCGCCTCAACGATGTGCGGGCCCCCGGTCGGTGCCGGGGGGACCTCGCGCAGCAGCGTCGAGACCGGTTCGCGCAGCACCGGGCGCGCGGCGACCGCCACCGCGGCGAGCGAGACGAGCAGGGCCGCCAGCAACCACACCAGGACCACGAGGGGGACCTCGTAGGGGATGTCCGGCGGCAGCACGAGGCGGCGCACCACGACCGCCAGCCCCATGGCCGCGAGCAGCCCGACGGGAACCCCGAGCAGCACCGGGACCGCGAGCTCGGAGAGCAGCAGCCGGCGTGCCCCGGCGCGGGAGCGTCCGCGCAGCCGGGCCAGGGCGACGTCGTGGCGGCGCTGCTCGACGGCGGCCTGCGCGACGAGGAAGAGCACGACCACCGCGAGCAGCCCCAGCTGGAGGGCGACGAAGGGGACGATGATCGCGGTCTGCGAGCGCGCCACGGACACCTCGTCGACGAGCTCGCCCACCGACTGGCTCACCGAGACTGCCGGGTCGTCCTTCGCCATCCGGTCGCTGGCGGCGGCCGCCCGGGGCAGCGAGTCGAGGGTGGCCCTGCTCGGGTCGAGCGGCAGCTGCACCGAGACGACCGCGCCGGGGAAGTACTTCTCGAAGGTCGCCGGGGTGGTGAGGAAGTCGTCGATGCCGGGCACGCTGTCCAGGCCCGGCTGCGGAACACCGGACTTCCCGTCGGGGCGGTTCTCCAACCAGTAGCCGGGGGCGGCCTTGGTGACCTGGTAGACCCCGACGACCGTCAGCTCCACGTCCGGTGGCTGCGGGGCGAAGGGGGAGGGCCGCTCCTGGCCGATGGCGAAGGTGCGGCCCTGCTCCCACCCCCACGCCCGGACGTCCGCGCGGGAGACGAGGATCTCACCGGGGGCGTCCGGGCAGGACCCCTTGGTGATCGTCACGTGCCCGCACACATCGTCGGGGGCGCGCACGACGAGCGGCGAGGGCTGCTTGCCGGGGACGGGTGGGATCTGCGTGGCCGTCGACACGTCGCCGATCGGGTCCTTCGAGATCGCCGTGAGGGCCGCCGGCACCTTGGCCTCGATGTCCCGCGGCATCTGCTTGTCCTTGCGGCCGGGATCCCGCGTGTACGTCAGGCCGGTCGCGACCTCGTTGGGGTCGGCCTGCTCGACGTGGGTGCGCAGCACCGCCTGGTCGACGCTGCGCGCGAAGATCGGCGCGAAGGCGGCACACGTCGCCACGAGTGCGGAGACGAGGAGGAGGACCAGTACCTGGCCGCGCCGGTGGCGCAGGGCAGACCACATGCGGTCGCACTCCCCCCCTTCGATGGAATGACGTGGGTCACACCATAAGGGCCGGATGGGCCACCATGGGGCTTATGACCTCATCCCATCCGAACCCCCCTGCCCGGTCCTCAGCGGACGCTCCCGCGCCCCAGGGCCCGATGGTCGACCAGCCGGCGAAGGTCATGCGCATCGGCACGATGATCCGTCAGCTGCTCGAGGAGGTGCGCAGCGCCCCGCTGGACGACGCGGGGCGCACGCGCCTGGCCGAGATCCACGAGCGCTCGATCGCCGAGCTGAAGGACGGCCTCTCCCCCGAGCTCGTCGCGGAGCTGGACCGGATCGCACTGCCCTTCGGGGAGAGCGACCCCAGCGATGCCGAGCTGCGCATCGCCCAGGCCCAGCTCGTCGGCTGGCTCGAGGGGCTCTTCCACGGGATCCAGACCGCGCTGGTCGCCCAGCAGGTCAGCGCGCAGTCCCAGCTGCACGAGATGCGCACGCTGCCGCAGAGCGCCGGCCCGGCGAAGCACTCCGACGGCGGTCCACCCGAGGGCACCGGCCAGTACCTCTGAGGCACCCTTCGAGGCTCCGGCCGCGGGCGGCCTCCACACCTCAGGGACCGGGGGGTCAGTCCCCGAGCTCGGCGCCCATCGCCCGTCCGGCCACCCGCCCGGAGAAGATGCACCCGCCGAGGAAGGTTCCCTCCAGCGACCGGTAGCCGTGCACGCCGCCGCCGCCGAAGCCGGCGGCCTCCCCGGCCGCGTACAGCCCCGGCACCGGCTGCCCGTCCTGGCCCAGCACGCGCGCGGACAGGTCGGTCTCGAAGCCGCCGAGGGTCTTGCGGGAGAGGACGTGCAGCTTGACCCCGACGAGCGGGCCCTTCTTCTTCTCCTGCAACCGGTGCGTGGCATAGGCCCGCTTGGAGATCTTGTCCCCGCGGTAGCGCTGGGCGACCGTCATCGCCGCGAGCTGGGCGTCCTTGGAGTAGGGGTTCTCGGTCTGGGCGTCCCGCTCGTCGAGCTGCCGGCGCACGTGGGTGACGTCCAGCTGCGGCTCGCCCTCCTCGAGCAGCCCGTTCATCTTCGCGACGAGTTCCTCGACCGTCTCGGCCATGACGAAGTCGGCGCCCTTGTCCAGGAAGGCCTGCATCGACGGGGTCACCGCCGACAGCGAGCGCTTCCGGACCACCTGGCCGAAGTCCTTGCCGGTCAGGTCGGCGTTCTGCTCCGACCCCGAGAGCGCGAACTCCTTGCCCGCCACCGACCGGTTGGTGATGAACCAGCTGTGGTCGTGGCCGGTGCTCCGCAGGTGGGCGAGGGTCCCGAGGGTGTCGTACCCGGGGAAGTAGGGGGCGGGCAGGCGATCGCCCGTCGCGTCGAGCCACAGCGAGCTCGGGCCGGGCAGGATCCGGATGCCGTGGCCGGCCCAGATCGAGTCCCAGTTGCGGATGCCCTCGACGTAGTGCCACATCCGGTCGCGGTTGATGACCCGGCCGCCGGCGGCCTCGGTGATCGCGATCATCCGGCCGTCGACGTGGGCCGGGACCCCGGTGAGCATGCGCTCCGGCGGGGTGCCGAGACGCTCCGGCCAGTTCTGCCGGACGAGGTCGTGGTTGGCACCGATCCCCCCGGAGGCGACGAGGACGACGGGCGCCCGCAGCTCGAAGTCCCCGACGACGTCACGGTTGGTGGCCACACCCCGGTCGGCGTCGTCCGGCGCCAGCCGGGCACCGCGGACGCCGACGACCGTGCCCCCTTCGACCAGGACCTCGTCGACCCGGTGCCGGTGGGCGTAGGTGATCAGGCCACGGTCGCGGGCCTCCTCGACCCGGCGGACGAAGGGGGCGGCCACCCCCGGCCCCGTGCCCCACGTGATGTGGAAGCGGGGCACCGAGTTGCCGTGGCCGTGCGCGGAGCCGTCGCCGCGCTCGGCCCACCCGACGATGGGGAACCAGCGCATGCCCTGCGCGTGCAGCCAGGCCCGCTTCTCCCCGGCGGCGAAGTCGAGGTAGGCCTTCGCCCACTCCCGGGGCCAGTGGTCCTCGGGCCGGTCGAAGCCCGCGGTGTTCATCCAGTCGGCGTACGCGAGCTCGCTCGTGTCCTTGATGCCCATGAGGCGCTGCTCGGGTGAGTCGACGAAGAACAGGCCGCCGAAGGACCAGTGCGCCTGCCCCCCGAGGTTGGCCTCGCTCTCCTGGTCCACGAGCACGACCGTGCGGCCGGCATCGGCGAGCTCGGCGGCGGCCACGAGACCGGCGAGACCATGACCCACGACGAGGGCATCAGCATCCATGCACCGGACATTACCGAAGGTTACTCACCGGTAGCAACGCGGGTCCGGGCCCCGGTCACCCCGGCACACCTACGCTGTGGCCATGCGTTGGCTGCGGGTGCGGGACGCCGGGCTGGCGGCGCTCTTCACGGTCGCCGCCCTGGGCGGTGGGCTCACCGGCGCCGCGTTGTGGCCGGTGACGGTGGAGACCACCTACTACGCCGCCGACGTGAGCCTCTCACCGCACTGGTCGCAGCGCAGCAGCATCGGGTCCGACACCGTCGTGGGCAGCGCCTCGGCGCACTTCTCCGGACTCGCCCCCGGGATACGGGTCGAGCCCCGGGTCAAGGAGGAGATCACCGAGCTCGTCGAGTCCGGGGACGTCACCCGCGCCTCGCTCGCCGTCGGGGACGAGGAGCGCGCCCGGGTCATCCGCGAGGCGGCGACCGGCCTCGCGCTGCGGATGGCCGGCGGCAGCGTGGCCGGCCTCGGCCTGGTGCTGCTCGGCATCGGCCTGTACCGCCGGGGGCTGCCGACGAAGAAGACCGCCGCCGGCGGCGTCGTCGTCACCCTCCTCGTCGTCGGCGCGGCCGGCGCGAGCGCGCGCCACTCCTACCACCCGGACCGGCTCGAGACCCTCAGCAGCACCGGCCTGCTCGAGCTGGCCGTGGCCAACCGCAACCTGCTCGGCGACATCTCCACGCGCGCCGACCAGGCCACCCCCTACCTGCGCAACCTGCTCGCACTCTCCACGGCGCTGCAGCAGGAGTACGCCCCGGAGCAGATCCCGAGCGGGAGCGCGGTGAGCGTGCTGCTCGTCTCGGACATCCACTCGGCCGACGAGTACGCGCTCATGTCGACGATCATCGCCGAGCAGGACATCGACGTCGTCATCGACTCCGGGGACCTCATCACGTGGGGGCGGGTCGAGGCGGGCCTGTCCCGGCTGCACGACACCATCGCCACGCTCGGGGTGCCGTACGTCTTCGTCCGCGGCAACCACGACGCCGGGTCGCCGGAGGACACCCACCTGCTGCGCCGGCTCGCTGACACGAAGGGGGTCCGCCTGCTCGAGCCGACCCCCGGCGACTACCGGGAGGTCACGGTCGGGGGCGTGCGGATCGCCGGCTTCAACGACCCGCGGTACTTCCGGGACCCGGACAAGGACGACCCCGACAAGCAGCACGAGGCCCGGGACCGGTGGCTGGCGGCGTGGGGCGACCGGCCCCCGCCCGACCTGACGGTCTCCCACGAGCCGGCCGCCGTGGAGGGGGTTCCCGGCCAGCTACGGATCAACGGGCACAAGCACGTGCCGGGCCTGGAGGGCAACCGGATCCAGGTCGGGACCTTCACCGGGGCAGGGACGTTGCGCCACTTCGTCGCCGGCGCCGACGGAGAGCTCGTGGACCAGCCGAACTCCTTCGACGTGCTGACCTTCGGCACGGACTGCCGCCCGCAGACCCTCACCCGCTACCAGTTCCGCTCGGTCATCTCCGGGCAGCCGACCTACGACTCGCTCTCGATCGTCAATGCTGAGCGCATCGCCGAGGAGACCGACGCCACGACGCAGGAGCGCAGCTGCGGCGGTGGTGGTGACGTGCAGGTGGAGACGGTCACGCCCCCTTCGCCGGAGTGACGAAGGGGGCGTGCCGAGGGGCGGTTGGGGCCCTCCTCAGACCTGCGGGAAGGACGGCGGGTGGACCTTCGCCATCTCCTCGAGGACGCGCACGACCTGGCAGGAGTAGCCGAACTCGTTGTCGTACCAGACGTAGAGGATGCACCGGTCGCCCGTGGTGACGGTGGCGCGGCCGTCGACGATGCCCGCGTGACGGTTCCCGACGAAGTCGGTGGAGACGACCTCCGGGCTGTCGACGAAGTCCAGCTGCTTGTGCATGTCGCCGTACAGCGAGGTCTGGCGCAGGAAGTCGTTGAGGGAGTCGCGCTCGGCGGGCGTGTCCAGGGTGAGGTTGAGGATCGCCATGGAGACGTTCGGCGTGGGGACGCGGATCGCGTTCCCGGTGAGCTTGCCCTCGAGCTCCGGCAGCGCCTTGGCGACGGCCTTGGCGGCGCCGGTCTCGGTGAGGACCATGTTCAGCGCGGCGGAACGGCCGCGACGCTCACCCTTGTGGAAGTTGTCGGTGAGGTTCTGGTCGTTGGTGAAGGCGTGCACCGTCTCGATGTGCCCGCCGACGATGCCGTACTCGTCGCCCACCGCCTTCAGCGCCGGGACGATCGCGTTCGTCGTGCACGACGCGGCGGAGACGATGTCCTGCGCGTCGCCGATCATGTCGTCGTTGATGCCGCTGACGATGTTCGGCACCCCACCCTTGCCCGGGGCGGTGAGCAGCACGCGGTCGACGCCGGGGCACTTCAGGTGCTGGGAGAGGCCCTCGCGGTCGCGCCAACGGCCGGTGTTGTCCACGACGATCGCGTGCTCGATGCCGTACTGGGTGTAGTCGACGCTCGCCGGGTCGTCGGAGTAGATGACCTGGATGAGGGTGCCGTTGGCGAGGATGGTGTTGTTGCGCTCGTCGACGGTGATGGTCCCGTCGAAGGAGCCGTGGACGGAGTCGCGCCGCAGCAGGCTGGCCCGCTTGATGAGGTCGTTGTCGGCGCCCCTGCGCACGACGACCGCGCGCAGCCGCAGCCCGTGCCCGGTGCCGGCGTGCTCGATGAGGATGCGCGCGAGCAGGCGCCCGATCCGGCCGAAACCGTAGAGGACGACGTCGGTGCAGGACTGCTCGCCGTCGCCGGAGCCGCCGACGACGTCACCGAGCTCGCTGCGCAGGAAGTCCTCGAGCGAGACGTCGCCACCGACCTCGAGGCGACGACGGTGCAGCCGGGCGATGTCGATGGAGGCGGGGCCCAGGTCGAGGCGGGCGAGCGCCTCGAGCACCGGGAGGGTGTCGCTGACGTCGAGCTCGACGTCGACGCGGCGGGTGAAGCGGTGTGCCTTGAGGATGTCGGTCGAGGACTGGCCCAGGAGGGAGCGGCCGTGGATCGAGGTGACCACACCGTTCTCCCGATACAGGCGCCCCACGAGGGGGATCATGGCCTCGGCCTTGGCCTGGCGCTCGGCCCACTCGGCCAAGTGCTCGTCTGCTGCGGTGGTGCTCTGCTGCGTCGTCATGAGGCCAGAGGATAGCCCCGAACAGGGCGTGCACCGGCACCGGCCGCAGCCCGGGCCGCGACCGGGGCGCTCAGTCCTCCACGCGCACGACGAGGGCCATGCCGGAGTCCCCTGCGGCACAGCCGGTGAAGAGCCCGGTACCGCCGCCGCGCAGCCGCAGCTCCTCGACGAGCTCGGCGATCGAGCGCAGCCCGGTCGGGCCCTGCGGGTGACCGAAGACCAACGAGGACCCACGCACGTTCATCCGCTCCAGCGGGTAGCCGGTCTCCCGGGAGAAGTACAGGTCGTTGACGGCGAAGGGGTTGTGCGTCGTGACGAGGTCGACGTCCTCCATCGTCAGCCCGGCATCAGCCAGCGCCTCCCGCGCCGCGGGCACCGGCGCCTCCGGCATCCGCGACCGCCCCACCCGGGCGGTGCCGGTCGCGAGGAGACGGACGACCCCTTCGCCACCGGAGAGCTCCCGGGCGGCCTCGGTGGTGGCCACCACGGCACCTGCGCAGCCGTCGGCGGGGTGGGTCTGGGTGGCGAAGGTGTGGATGCCCTCCGGGTCCACGGTGCGCAGTCCGGCGATCGACTCCGGGTCGACCGGCCGGATCCCCTCGTCGGCCTCGAGGGTGACCGCGCGGCGGCCGGAGCCGACCTCGACCGGCACCATGTAGCGGCGCTGGAAGGCCCGGCCCTCGGCGAGCGCGCTCGTGTACTGCTCGTGGCGCAGCACCTTCAGCTCGTCGGCCTGCTGCCGGGTGAAGCCCCCTTCGCGCCCGACGAGGTCGCCGGCGGCGATCATGCTGGAGCCGGCCCACGGGTCCCGGGAGAAGCTGTCCAGGACCCAGTGGGTGCTGGTCGGGGCGCCGCCCTGGCCGTTCGGGTCCGGGTAGACGAGCGTCGGCCCGTTGCTCGTGCGGTCGGTCGCGACGACGAGCCGCACGTCCCCGTCCGCGGTCGTGGTGGCCGCCGCCTGCAGCGCGGCGACCGAGGTCGCGCAGGCCTGGCTGACCATCGGCCCGGTCAGGCCCTCCGCGCCGATGCGCGCGGCGAGCAGCGGCGTGCCGTAGAAGATCTCCGGCTGCGGGACCGACCATCCGAGCACCAGCCCGGTGAGCCGCTCGGGGGCGAGGCCCCGGTCGGCGAGGGCCCGGCTGGTCACCGCGGCGGCCACGTCGAGGCTGGAGACCCCGCCGAGGCTGCCCTGCCACTTGGCGAAGGGGGAGCTCCACACCATCCCCGCCGGGACGGCGACGTCGGGCAGCTTCATGAGGCGCTCCTTGCGGTGATGACGGCGGGGCTCTCGCTCCCGTCGTGGAGGATCTCGACGAGGTCGGCGCGCAGCTGACGCACCTTGCGCTGGTTGACGTAGCCCTTGTCGGTGATCTCCCCGCTGTCGAGGCCGGCGGGGCGGGCAAGCAGGAGCACGCGGACGACGCGGCCGGCCGAGCCGACGGTGGCGTTGTACTCGGCCAGGGCCCGCGCCACGTGCTCGGCCAGCTCGGGGTCGTGCACGACCTCCCCGTCCACGGTGGCCACGCGCCCCAGCAGGTGGGCGACCTCGCCCGCGTGGGGCCAGGCGAGCGCGCAGACCTCGTCGGCGTTCTCGCCCGTGATGACGGCGTCGGAGAGCATCGGGCAGGCGGAGAGCAGCGCGGTGCGCACCGCACCGACGCGCACGAAGGTCCCCGTCGCCAGCTTGAAGTCCTCCGCGATGCGGCCGCGGAAGAGCAGGCCGCGGTCGGGGTCCTCGGGGTCGGTGAGGGTGACCGCGTCACCGGTGCGGTAGAAGCCCTCGTCGTCGAAGGCGGCCTCCGTCAGGTCCTCGCGGTGGAGGTACCCGGGGGTGACCATCGGCCCGCGGGCGCGGATCTCGTAGGCGTCGCCCGAGGGCACGAGCAGCACGTCGGCGCCCGGCAGCGGCACCCCGATGTTGCCCGACTCCTCGAAGTCGTAGTGGGCATTCGTCACTGCCGGCGCCGTCTCGGTCAGGCCCCACGAGCCGGTGATCGGCACCGGGTGGCCGGTCGTCCGCTCCGCGACCGCCCGCATCCGGGTGCGCAGCGCCGACGGCAGCGCAGCAGCCGCGTTGAAGACCAGCCGGAGTCGGGAGAAAGAAGACCTTCGCCAGGTCGGGGTCGTCCTCGAGGGCGGGAACGAGCTGGGCGAAACCGGCCGGGACGTTGAAGTAGATCGTCGGCGGGCGGCTCGCGATGTTGCGCAGGGTCACGTCGAAGAGGTCCGGGGCGGGCCGGCCACCGTCGACGTAGAGCGAGCCGCCGTTGACCAGGACCATCCCGACGTTGTGGTTGCCGCCGAAGGTGTGGCTCCAGGGCAGCCAGTCGAGGATCACCGGGCGCTCCTGCTCCAGGAAGGGCCAGACCTCACGCATCATCTGCTGGTTCGCCGACCACATGCCGTGGGTGACGATGACCCCCTTCGGGGAGCCGGTGGAGCCGGAGGTGAACTGGATCTTGGCGACCGAGTCGGCGGTGACGGCTCCGTAGGCCTCCTCCACCGCGGCGGTCGCCGTCGTGGCCCGCAGCTGCTCGAGGGTGTGGTCCCCCTCGCCCCGGGCGACGATGCGGGGCAGGTCGCCGAGGGCGTCGATGGCGGCGGAGAAGGCACTGCCGTCCTCGGCGAAGACCGCGCCGGGCGTGAGTAGCCGGCCGATCTCCCGGATCCGCGCGTGGTCCTCGGACAGCAGCGAGTAGGCGACGCTCGTCGGGGCGATGGGGATGCCCACACCGAGCGCCCCCATCGCCATGAGGAAGTGGTCGACGCCGTTGCCGGAGAGCATGAGCAGTGGTCGCTCCGGGCCGAGCCCCAGGTCCAGCAGCGCCTGCCCGATCGCGCGGATCGCGGTGTCGGCCTGCCCGTAGGTGACCTCGCGCCAGCCGTCCTCGCCGTCCCGCTCCGCGATCAGGACGTGCTCCGGGTCGCGGTCGACCCACTCGCGGAAGGACTGCACGACGGTCGGCGGGTAGTCCGAGAGGGGTCGCGTCGAGCGCAGCAGCAGGGAGCCGTCGGGCCGCTCCTGTGCGGTGATGCTCGGCTCGGCGAAGAGTGCGCTGGCCATGACGATGTTCTACATCATGACCTTCGTCACATCAAGGGGTTGTAGTGTTTTCCTGCTCCCGCTCGATGGCGAAGAGCGCCTGCGCCTTCGGCCCGCCGGTGCAGGAGAGGACGTGCGGCTCGCTCATCGTGCGCCTCACCACCCGGACGAAGGGGCCCTGCGGCGCCTGGACGGTCACCCGGAAGACGTCGTCCGCGAGGACCTCCACGTGCGGATCGGGCAGGTCGGCCAGCCGCACCCGCGGGTCCTCGCCGAGCAGGCGGTGCACGACCACCTGCGCCGCGGGGTGCCAGGACGAGCGGCCCCGCCAGCGATCCAAGTCGACGCGTCCGTCGAGGTGGTCGAGGACGACTCGTGGGGCGGTGTCGCCGTCCACACGTCCGTACATCGACCCCTCCGGCAGCAGCGCGACGTTGCCGGCGAAGCGGTCTCCCCCGAGGTGGCTGGTCTCCCACACCGCCCCGGGCAGCACGTCGTCGAGCACCGCGGCGACGACTCGGCCGCTGATCGCGCAGCAGACGTCCTTGCGCCCGTGGGTGCAGACGAGGAAGAGCGGCTCCTCGCTCGGGTTCGGCAGGTCCTCGAAGCGACCCGCGAGCTCCACGAGGTCCTCCGGGCTGTGCCAGGTGGAGCGGCCGACCAGGCCGCGGCGCACGTCGACGAGGAAGACCGGCAGCGGGGTACGCCCCTCGCGGACGGCCTCCTCCACCCGGCCGTGCGGGCGGACCAGCTGCAGCCGGGCGCCGACGCGTCCCAGCTGCTTGGACAGTGGCCCGGCCACCTCCGTGAGCGGCTCGGCGTCGATGGGCTTGCGGGGCCATGGCCCCGGGTGGCCGACGAGCAGCCAGTACGGCGCCGGCACAGCCGTACCCACCGGGATGTCGCCACGGTCACGCGCCGCGAGCGAACACCGGAATCCGCGAGGGGCAGCACTGGTGCTCACGGGATCGACCCTAGGCCCTCGTCGTCGGGCCGGGCACCCCGACCCCTGCCAGCAGGAGCCGACGGGCGAGGTCCTCACCCAGGTCGGCGACGTCGGACTCGCCGCCGGCCAACCACGCCCTCACGGCCGGGGCCTCTCCTTCGTCCAGCGGCAGGCGACCCGCCCGGCTGCGCAGCGTCGTGCCGGAGTCGTCGGACTCGAGCGTCGCCGCGAGGTGGTCGCGTACCCGCAGGGTGCCCGCCGGGGACGCCGCCGCCCCCGTCGTGGCGACCGGCGCCACCGGAGCGGGGCGCTGGGCCGACCGCTGGCGGCCGGCGAGGAACTCCGCGATCGCGCCGGCGTCGACGTCCGCGAGGGCTTCCACGAGCGCCTCGCGCACCGCTGCGACGTCGGCCACGAGCTCCCGGGGCTCGGTGACGTCGACCCCGGCACGGAGAGGAGCCCGCAGCCCCTCCTGCCCGGCCACGGCGCGTCCGGCGACGTCGAGCAGACCCTCGGCGAGGTGGTGCCGGTTCCACACGTGCACGCCCAGGGTCAGGTGGGTGCTGACCCCGCCCAGCGCGGTGGCGGCGTGCAGCCATCCGCGGGGCACGTAGAGGGCGTCGCCGGGGCGGAGGGTGACCTCGAGGTCGGGGGGTCCGGCGGCGGCCGCTGCCACCTCGGCTGCCCGGTCCTGCCAGGGCTGGTCGCGCAACGGCCACGGGTGGACGGGGCGGTGCAGCCGCCAGGTCTTCTCCCCTGCCGTCTGCAGGACGAAGACGTCGTGCACGTCGTAGTGGGCGGCGAAGCCGCGGCTGCTCGGCGGGGTCACGTAGGCGTTGGCCTGCACCGGGTGGCCGAGGTCGGCGGCGAGCGCCTGCGCGAGGTCGATCACCGGGGGGTGCGTGCGGTGCAGGCCCTGGAGGACGAGGGTGTGCCCCTCGCCGAAGAGGCGCAGCAGGGCGGTGTCATCGACCTGGTCCCGGATCGCCGCCCCGACTCCGCCACCGAGGGTGAACTCCGAGCCGTCGAGCGTGCGTCCGTCGCGGGCCACCCGCAGGAAGGGAGTGCGCAGGCCGCGCCGCGAGAGCAGGTCGTCCACGTCGGCCGTCGTGAGTCGGTGGGCGAAGGGGGCAGGCACCCGGCCGGCGGGCACGTGCCGGGGCGCCCTGCCCCAGATCTCCTCGAGACGGTCCAGGTCCAGGTCCGTCACGTGGGCGAGGCCGGCGCCCCGGGCTGGGGCGCCGGCCTCGGAGGACGGCGTCATTCAGGCGCCGCCGTCCGCACCACCGTCACCAGCGCCGCCATCGGCGCCACCGTCACCAGCGCCGCCGTCCGCACCACCGTCACCAGCGCCGCCATCGGCGCCACCGTCACCAGCGCCGCCATCGGCGCCACCGTCACCGGCACCGCCATCGGCGCCACCGTCCGCGCCACCGTCACCCGCGCCCGTGGGCACGCCGCCGATCGCGCTCTCCTCGGGGATGTCCGGAGGATCGTTCGGAATCTGCGTCATGAGCCACTCCTTGCCTCGGGCCGCGGTGCTCTGCGACCACGGCGTACTCCCTTCCTACCGAAGCAGCGTGCTGAGCGAAAGACCCTGCTCGCCGTCGACCCGCACGCTGCGACATTTGGATTGCGGGGCAACGGGTTAGTGTCGACTCATGGCACATTCAACTGACGAGCGCGACATCGACATCGTGCTCGTGGGCAGCACCGGCTTCGTCGGCCGTCTCGTCGCCGGGCACCTGCGTGACCACGCACCCGAGAGCCTGCGCATCGCCGTCGCCGGCCGTTCCCGGGCGAAGCTGGACCAGATCGCCGCCGAGCTCGGTGGGGCGGCCGCATCGTGGCCGCGGCTGCTCGTCGACGTCGAGGACCCCGCGGCCTGCGCCGACCTGGCCACGCGCAGCCGGGTCGTCGTGACGACGGTCGGCCCCTACGCGCTCCACGGACGCGAGCTGGTGAAGGCCTGTGCCGTCGCCGGGACCCACTACGCCGACCTCACCGGCGAGGTGCTCTTCGTCCGGGACAGCGCCGACGCCTTCCACGAGGTCGCCCAGCGGACCGGCGCGCGCATCGTCCACTCCTGCGGCTTCGACTCCATCCCCTCCGACCTGGGGGTCTTCGAGACCGCACGCCGGGCCCACGAGGACGGCTCCGGCGAGCTGACCCGCACCCAGCTCTTCGTGCGGCAGCTCAAGGGCGGCCTCTCCGGCGGCACCATCGCCTCGATGCGCCAGCAGGCCGTCGCGGCCAAGGGCTCGCTCGAGGACAAGCGGGCCATCAACGACCCCTACGGGCTGAGCCCGAACCGCAGCCTGGAGCCCACCCGCGAGGAGCAGTCGGTCAGCAAGGACTCGCGCGGGGGCTCCCGACTGCCGGTGCGCCGTGGTGAGGACGGGCACTGGCTCGGCCCCTTCCTCATGGCCTCCTACAACACCCGCGTGGTGCGCCGCACGAATGCACTGCTCGGTCACTCCTACGGCCGCGGTTTCCGGTACTCCGAGGTCTCGGACTACGGCACCGACCGCAGGGCAGCGGTCCGGGCGGCGAGCACGACCGCGGGGCTGCTCGCGGTGGCCGGCGGGATGTCCACCGCACCGACCCGAGCGGTCCTGGACCGGCTGCTGCCGAAGCCGGGCAGCGGGCCCAGCGCCGAGGCCCGGGCGAAGGGCCGCTTCCGCATGGAGGTCCTCGCCGAGACGACGAGCGGGGCCCGCTACTCGACGACGGTCGCCGCCACGGCCGATCCCGGGTACAACGGCACCGCGATCATGCTCGGCCAGTCCGCCCTGAGCCTGGCCACCGACGACCTCAGTGCCGAAGGGGGCGTGCTGACCCCCGCCGTCGCGATGGACGGCTTCCTCGCCGAACGGCTGCGGGCGCAGGGCTTCACGATCGAGACGACCCGCCTCGAGGACTGAGCGTCCCGGTCAGGCGGGGTCATCCCCCTTCGCCCGGGGGATCGGGTCGGTGGTGTCGTCGGCCTGGACGTCGCGGTGCCAGGACTCGGTGCGGTAGCGGGTGACCCACCCCATCGAGGTGTAGATCCCGTCCGCACCGGTCGGGCTGTCCGCGTCGACCTCGAGGGCGACCCTGTTCCGACCGCGGCGGGCGGTGTCGGCGACGACCGCGTGCAGCAGCGACTTCGCCACGCCCCGACCGCGCGCCAGCCGGTGGACCCCGATGTAGTCGATGTAGGTGCCCTGCTGTCCCTGGTCGTCCGGGGGCAGCACGGCGGCGACGACGGCACCCCCGGGGACCCACTGCTCGTCCTCGGTGATCTCGGCGATCCACCAGTGGTTCCACCGGTGCCCCGGGTCCTCCCGCAGCCGGGCGAGGAACTCCGGGAAGGACTCGCGGTAGGAGTTGAAGTGATCGACGAAGGACTCCTCGATCATCCGGTGCACAGTCTGCAGGTCGGCGGCGATCGGGGTGCCGTCGTCGCGGCGGGCGACCTGCCGCACGCGCACGCCGTCCCGGGTCTCGAGCAGGTCCGCGTCGCCCTCCCGGGTGTCACGCTCCATCTGCAGCCAGGTGCGCGCCAGGTGGTAGCCGGCACTGGTGAGCATGGTCCGCATCCGGTCGTCGAGCTCGTGGACCGAGACGTCCAGTCGGGTGCCACCGAGCCCCCGGCCACGGGAGATGCGAAGGGCGTTCGCCTCCGCCCAGGCGAGGGCCGAGGAGGCGAGCGCCTCCTCGGTGTCCCCCGGCAGCTCCGGGTCGGAGGCCATGTCGACGTTCGTGCGGCCCGCGGCGCGGTCGTGCGCCCGGGCCCACATCCGGATGCGGCCCTGCGGATCGACGAGGACCACCTCGCGGCGGGTCCACGAGCCCTCGCCGACCGCCTCGCCGGCGATGACGTCGGGGTCGACCGCGCCGGAGCCGGTCACGGCCCGCTTCTCCTTGGTGACGAGCGCGACGAGCTCGTCGACGTCGCTCTCGTCCGGCACTCGGGAGGTCCAGCCCTCCGGCAGGTCCTCGGGGACCAGCGGGAGGATGCCCTCCCCGTCTGCCGCGCTCACGGCACCAGCCGTCGCGAACGCTCTCGGTACTCCGGTGATCGCCTCGCCGCATTGGCCTCCCGGGCACGACGCGCGTTCTCCCCGAACAGCAGCGGCACCTGTTCGACCCGCTCCCTGGCGAAGGTCCGCCACGGGCCACGGCGCCAGGTGCCGTCGAAGAGGCGCTTGGCCGCGGCCACGGCGTCGGGCGAGCGCTGCGCGATCTCCTCGGACAGCGACGCGGCGGCGGTCAGCGGGTCCTCGGCCACGTCGGTGACCAGGCCGAGTCGCTGCGCCTCGGTCCCGGAGATCTTCGCGGCCGTCATCGTCAGCTTCTTCGCGACGTCGATCCCGACGAGCTCGGAGAGGGTGTGCACGCCGGTCATGTCCGGGATGATCCCCCAGCGCCCCTCCAGCACGGACCAGGTCGACTCGGGGTGGGCGATCCGCACATCGGCGGCGAGCGCGATCTGCAGGCCGCCTCCCAGGCAGTGCCCGTCGACCGCGGCGATGACCGGGACCGGCAGCCGGCGCAGCCCCCAGCAGGCCTCCTGGAAGCCATTCGTTCCGCGCCACGGTCGCGGCACGAAGTGGGAGACGATGCGACTCGGCCGCTTCATCGCCGTCCCGAAGTCCAGCCCGGCGCAGAAGGAGTCGCCCTCACCGGAGAGGATCACGCTGCGCAGACCGCGCTCCGAGCGCAGCCGCCGCGCCGCCTCGGCGAGATCGTCGAGCATCTCGAGCGTGAGGGCGTTCAGCTTCTCGGGACGGGCGAGCCGCAGGTGGGCGACCCCGCCCTCGATGGTCGTCGTGACGTTGCGGGTCATGGGCCCCACCCTAAGTCCGGGAGGACATGACGAAGGGCGGGACCACTCCCCTGGTCCCGCCCTCCGCGGGTCCGTGACCCCCTGCAATCACGGACGCCGATCGGCTGATACCCCCCTGATAACTGCCGACATCCATGAACCTATGAGCCGTGCGTCACAAGGGCATGGGGAGAAATACCCAAACCCTCGCGCGAAGTGCTCAGCGGCCCTCGACGACGGCCTTCAGTCGGCCCAGCGTCACGTCCATGCCGCGGGCCATCTCCTTGTCGAAGTCCTCGACCCCGCCGAGGACCCGGCGCTGCAGGAAGACCGACACATCGCTCGTGCCGTTCGGCGCCTCGCGGCGGTGCACCACCCGGGTCCCGGTCTCGGTCGGGGCCAGCTCGTAGGACCAGATCGCGCCGTTGTCCTTGATCCGGAAGGCGAAGTCCGAGAAGGGCTCGAAGCGCACGACCTTCGAGCGGGTGGGCCACACGAGCGGGCCGCGCCGGTTGATGTTGACCGCGCGGGTGCCTCTCCCCACCGGGGCGTTCCCCCGGATGTGGGTGCGTACCACCTGGTCGCTCAGCCCGCCGAGTGCACGCAGATCGGTCACGACCGCCCACACCGCCTCGGGCGGGGCGGCGATGTCGATCTCGGTCTCGAGCAGCGGTGCGTTCGCGGTGTCCGTCATGGCGGCGACTCTAGGCCCCGGAGGACGCCGACGACGCCGTACCGTGCGGATCATCACCCTCGGCCGGAGCCTCGGCCCGCTCCTCGTCCACGGCGGCCGCCCGCCGCTCGGTCAGCTTGGTCCCCTCGACGTCCAGGTTCGGCAGGATCCGGTCCAGCCACCGCGGCATCCACCAGGCGGCCTCGCCGAGGAGGTGCATCAGCGCCGGCGTCAGGGTCATCCGGATGACGAGGGCGTCCACCGCCACACCGACGGCCATGCCGAAGCCGATCGAGCGGATCATCGTCAGGTCCGCGAAGATGAACCCGGCGAAGACCGCGGTCATGATCAGCGCGGCGGCGAGGACGACCTTGGCACCGTGGGTGAAGCCGGTGCGCACCGCCTCTCGCGCGGCGGCGCCGTGGGCGTGGGCCTCACGCATCCCGGAGACGAGGAACATCTGGTAGTCCATCGCCAGGCCGAAGAGGACGCCGATGAGCATGATCGGCATGAAGCTCAGGACGGGCCCGGGGGTGTCCACACCGAAGACCGAGGAGAGCCAGCCCCACTGGTAGACCGCGACGGTCGCGCCGAAGGACGCGGCGACGGACAGCAGGAAGCCCGCCGTGGCCACGACCGGCACGAGGAGGCTGCGGAAGACGATCATCAGCAGCACGAGCGAGAGCCCGATGACGATGGCCAGGTAGAGCGGGAGGGTCGCCGAGAGCTCCTCGGAGACCTCGATGTTGGCCACCGTCTGACCCGTGATGCCGATGTCGGACTTGGTCTCCGAGCCGATGGCTGCCGTCGAGGCGCTCAGCGCCCGGACGGTCTCCACGGTCTCGGCGTCGGCCGGGCCTCCCTTCGGCACCACCTGGAAGGCGAGGGTCTCCTTGTCCTTGGACACGCCGAAGGGGATCACGGCCTCGACCCCCTCGACCGCATGGAGGCGCTGGGCGACGTCGGCCTGCTTGCGCAGCACCGCACCGTCCTTGGACGCCGGCTGGTCCAGCTCCGCCACGGCGATGATCGGACCGTTGGTCCCGGCACCGAAGTGCTCCGCCGCCTGGACGTAGGCCGTGTGCGCGGTCGTGCCCGCCGGCTCGCTGGAGCCGTCCGGCAGCCCGAGGCGAAGGGAGAGCGCCGGCACCGCGATGACCGCGCAGAGGAGCACGCAGCCGAGCGCCACGAGCTTCGGGTGCCGGGTGACGGCGTCGACGTAGCCGCCGCCGTGGACGTCGGAGTCCTCGTCCGGGTGATCGCCCTCGCGCAGGACACCGGGCTCGGTGAAGCCGGCCCGGCGCCAGGCACGGCGGGAGAGTGCGCGGTTGCCGACGAAGTGCAGCAGCGCCGGCGTGAGGGTGAGGGCCACGAGAACTGCGACGGCCACGGTGCCCGCCGCGACCAGACCCATCTGGCCCAGCAGCGGCACGGGCGCCACGACGAGCGCGATGAGCGAGATCGCGACGGTCGTGCCGGCGACGACGACCGCGCTGCCCGCCGTCCCGACGGCGAGCGCGACCGACTCGTGCAGCGAGCGCCCGGCGAGCAGCTCGTTGCGGTGCCGGTTGACGATGAAGAGCGCGTAGTCGATGCCGACCGCCAGGCCGAGCATGAGGGCCAGGGCCGGCGTCATCGAGTGCATCGTGAAGAAGTGCGTCAGGGTCATCGCCCCACCGAGGCCCACTCCGACGCCGAGCAGCGCGCCGGCGATCGGCAGGCCCGCGGCGACGATGGTCCCGAGGGCGATGAGCAGGACGATCGCCGCGACGATCAGGCCGATGACCTCGCCGGGGCCGACGAGCGTGTTCTCCTGCGTGATGTCGACGCTGTACTCGGCGGTGACCCCCGCGTCCTCCAGCTGCTCACCGATCTTCGGGATGGACTCCTTGACCTCGGGGTCGACCGACTGGGTGTTGCGGTCGAACTGGACCTGCGCGAGGGCGTACCCGTCGGAGATGAACGTGGTGTCGCCGGAGGCCCGCTGCACGGCGCGGCCCGCCTCGTACTGGCGCCTGCTGTCGGCGAGCTCCCGCTTGCCCTTGCGGTACTCCTTCTTGGCCTCGGGCAGCTTCTCCTTGCCCTGGCTCACCTGCTCCTTGATCTTCGCCAGCCGCGGATTGTCCGGGTCCTCCTTCTCGAGGAGCCTGACCCACGCCTTGCCGGTCTCGAGGTCCCCCTGGCTCTTGGAGATCTTGTCCGAGGCCCGCCGGAGCTTCTTGTCGCCCCTCTTCAGCTGGCCGGAGGCCTTGTCCAGCTTCTCGTCCGCGCGATCCAGGCTGCGCTGGCTCTCGAAGGGGCTGACGACGCCCTTGACCTGGTCCTGCTTCTTCCACTTCGCGAAGACCTCCCGGATGGCCTTGCGCTGCTCCGGGGTGAACTTCTCCTTGTCGGTGTGCAGGATGACGGTGCCAAAGCCCCCCGAGGCCTCGGGCACCTCGTCCCCCAAGCGGTCCAGCACCTTCTCGAAGTCACTGCCCGGGATGCTGATCTCGTTGCTGAGTGGCTCCCCCAGCGTCGCGGTACCCGTCCCCACACCGACGAGGACGACGAGCCAGAGCGCCAGCACGCTCCAGGCGTGCGTGGCGCACCAGCGTCCGAGACGGTAGAGGAACGAGGCCATGGGTGGGTGCCTTCCGGGGGTTGCAGCTGAGGAGACAGAGGTGTTCTACTTTCGTAGAATCGTGTCCAAGATACGGCCATTGGGTACATCGGTCAACCGTGGGGGAGGATAAGGTGCGTGCCTCCCCCTTCGCCCTCGAGGCCACGTCTGGCCGCCGCCATCAGCGCACTCGTCCTCGGCGGTGTCGGAATCGGGACCACCGAGTTCGTCACGATGGGGCTGCTCCCCGAGATCGCCGAGGGCATCGGCGTGACCATCCCCACGGCCGGTCACACCATCTCCGCCTACGCGCTCGGGGTGGTCATCGGGGCACCGACCATCGCGGTGCTCGGCTCGAAGCTGCCCCGCCGCGGGCTGCTCATCGCTCTCATGGCGGTCTTCGCCGTGGCGAACGCCGCCAGCGGCCTGTCCGGGAGCTACCTGCCGCTGATGCTCGCCCGCTTCGCCGCCGGCATCCCGCACGGCGCCTTCTTCGGCGTCGCCTCGATCGTCGCCTTCGACATGGCGCAGCAGGGCCGGGGTGGCCGGGCGGTCGGCCACATCATGCTCGGCATCCCGATCGCCAACGTCGCGGGCGTACCGCTCGCCACCTGGCTGGGGCAGCTCGCCGGCTGGCGGTGGGCCTACTTCCTCGTCGCCGCGATCGGGGTGCTCACCACGGTCCTGGTCCATCTGGCGGTGCCGCACCAGCCTCGGGACACCACCGCGAGCGTGCGGCACGAGGTCGCCGCCTTCCGCGAGAAGCAGGTGTGGCTGACCCTGCTCGTCGGCGCGGTCGGCTTCGGCGGGGTCTTCGCGATGTACTCCTACATCAGCCCGATCCTGCGCAACCAGACCGACCTGCCGCCGGACGCGGTGCCGGTCTACCTCTTCATCTACGGCATCGGGGGCGTCCTCGGCACGATGATCGCCGGCCGGCTCGTCGACATGTCGGTCCTGCGCACCCTCTTCGGGGCGACCATCGCGAGCGGGCTGGCGCTGGCGCTCTTCGCGTGGGCCGCGGACTGGGCAGTCCCCGCGGGCGTCGTGCTGCTCGCGATCTCGGTGGCCGTCTCCGCCTTCGTCCTGGCCCTCCAGCTGCGCCTCATGGAGGTCGCCGGCCGGGCACGCACCCTCGGCGCGGCCGGCAACCACGCCGCGCTGAACCTGGCCAATGCCCTCGGCGCCTGGCTCGGCGGGGTGGTCCTCACGGCCGGCTGGGGATGGCGGGCGCCCTCGCTCGTCGGGGCGGGGCTGGCCGTGGGCGGACTGGTCCTGCTCCTCCTCTCCCTGCGGGTGCACCGACTGCGCGGCACCCTCGACTGAGCACAATGGTGCCCGTGCACCCCGACATCCGACCTGCCACGCCCGCAGACCTCCCCGAGATCCTCCGGCTCGTCCACGAGCTCGCGGCCTACGAACGCGAGCCCGACGCCGTCGAGGCCACCGAGGCCGACTTCGCGGCGGCCCTCTTCCCCGCCGAGCGTCGTCCTGAGGTGCGAGGGACGAGCCTCGAAGGAGGTGATCCGACGGCCTTCTGCCACGTCGTCGAGGCGGACGAGGGCAACGGGACCCCGGCGGGTGGACGACGCGTCGTCGGTATGGCGCTGTGGTTCCTCACCTTCTCCACCTGGACCGGTCAGCAGGGGATCCACCTCGAGGACCTCTACGTCGAACCGGAGCACCGCGGGTCCGGCCTCGGCAAGGCGCTGCTCGTCACCCTTGCGCAGATCGCCACCGAGCGCGGGTACCGGCGGCTGGAGTGGACCGTGCTGCGCTGGAACGAGCCGGCCATCGCCTTCTACGAGTCACTCGCCGCGCTGCCGCAGGTCGAGTGGGAGACCTATCGGCTCGACGGGGACGCGTTGACGGCGGTCGGCGCACCGACCTCTGCCGTGGCCCGATGAGCCGACGGAGGACCGTCTCCGGCAGCGTCGTCATCGACGTCGACCCGCAGGTGGCCTACGCGGCCGTCAGCGACGTCACCCAGATGGGCCGGTGGAGTCCGGAGAACCTCGGCGGCACCATCCGCGACGGGTCGGACCCCGGTCAGGTCGCGGTCGGCACGCCCTTCGTCGGCGCCAACCGGCGCGGCCGGGCCGAGTGGGTCACCGGGTGCGTCGTCACGGCAGCCGACCCGGGCCGACGGTTCGCCTTCCGCGTGCACCGCATCGGGCTGCGCACCCCCACGGTCCGGGCCGGGATCGCGACCTGGGACTACCGCTTCGAGCCGGCGGAGGACGCCGCCCGGAGGGACGGGGGAACCGCCACCGGTGGCACGCTCGTCACCGAGACGTGGACCGACGACCGCCCGTGGCCGGACTTCGTGGCGACCGTCTTCGACAAGGTCGTCACCGGCGGCCGCACCTTCGAGCAGTTCCAACGCACCAACATCCGGCGCACCCTCGACCGCCTCAAGAGCGAGCTCGAGGCGGGCCGAACCTCCTGATCACGGTGCGGAACCGCTTCGGACACGGGCCGCCCTCGGTGCCATGATGGGCCGACCGTTACCGCACCTAGGAGGACCCCGGTGATCCAGTACGTCCACATGTTCAGCGAGGGCGATCGCGACCAGAAGGACCTCCTCGGCGGGAAGGGGGCCAACCTCGCCGAGATGGTGAAGCTGGGCCTGCCCGTGCCGCCGGGGTTCACCATCACCACCGATGCCTGCCGCGCCTACCTCAGCGAGGGACAGGTGCCGCCGGAGGTGCGCGTCGAGGTCACCCAGCGGCTGCGGGACGTCGAGGACCTCATCGGGCGCCAGCTCGGTGACTACGAGGAGCCGCTCCTGCTCTCGGTGCGCTCCGGGGCCAAGTTCTCCATGCCCGGGATGATGGACACGGTGCTCAACGTCGGCCTCAACGACGACAGCGTCGAGGCCCTGGCGCGCTTCGCCAGCGACGAGCGCTTCGCGTGGGACTCCTACCGGCGGCTGATCCAGATGTTCGGCAAGACCGTGCTCGACATCGACGGGGAGCTCTTCTCGGCGATCATGGACCGGGCCGAGGAGGCCGCCGGCGCGAGGACCGAGGTGGGCCTGGACGCCGAGGACCTCAAGCAGGTCGTCGCCGAGTTCAAGGAGCTCGTGCTCAAGGAGACCGGCTCCCCCTTCCCGCAGACCCCGCGCAAGCAGGTCGACATGGCCATCGAGGCGGTGTTTCGGTCCTGGAACACCGAGCGTGCCCGGCTCTACCGTCGTCGCGAGCGCATCCCCGACGACCTCGGCACCGCCGTCAACGTGCAGGCGATGGTCTTCGGCAACCTCGGCGAGACCTCCGGCACTGGTGTCTGCTTCACCCGCGACCCCTCCTCCGGCCACTCCGGCGTCTACGGCGACTACCTGCCCAACGCCCAGGGCGAGGACGTCGTCGCCGGCATCCGCAACACCCTGGCCCTGGCCGACCTCGAGGGCCGGGACGAGACCGTCTACCGGGAGCTGCGCACCGCGATGCGCCGCCTCGAGACCCACTACCGGGACCTGTGCGACATCGAGTTCACCGTCGAGCGCGGCAAGCTGTGGATGCTGCAGACCCGCGTCGGCAAGCGCACCGCGGGTGCCGCCTTCCGCGTCGCCACCCAGCTCGTCGACGAGGACCTCATCACGATGGACGAGGCCCTCGAGCGGGTCAACGGTGAGCAGCTGACCCAGCTGCTCTTCCCCCAGTTCGACCGGGACGCCGACCGGACCCTCGTGGCCGTCGGCATGGGCGCCTCCCCCGGCGCCGCCGTCGGCGAGGTGGTCTTCGACAACGCCAGCGCCGAGGCCCGCAAGGCCGAGGGCGCCTCTGTCATCCTCGTGCGCCGCGAGACCTCACCCGACGACCTGCCCGGCATGATCGCCGCGGCCGGCGTCCTCACCGCCCGGGGCGGCAAGACCTCCCACGCGGCCGTCGTCGCCCGGGGCATGGGCAAGTGCGCGGTCGTCGGCGCGGAGGACCTGAAGGTCGACGTGACCGCGAAGGAGATCCGCGTCGGGGAGCACGTCGTCCGTCAGGGCGACACCCTCGCCATCGACGGCAAGACCGGAGAGGTCTTCCTCGGTGACGTGCACGTCGTCGACTCCCCCGTCATGACCTACATCTCCGAGGGCATCGAGGCCGGCGAGGCCGCCGCCGAGGACAGCGAGACCAAGGAGCTCGTCCAGGCCGTGCACCGCCTGCTCACCCACGCCGACTCGCGCCGCCGGCTGCGGGTGCGCGCCAACGCCGACACCGGCGAGGACGCCCAGCGCGCCCGCGACCGCGGCGCCGAGGGCATCGGCCTGTGCCGCACCGAGCACCAGTTCCTCGGTGAGCGGCGGCAGCAGATCGAGCGGGTCGTGCTCGCCGAGACCGACGAGGAGCGCGAGACCGCCCTCGCCGAGCTGCTGCCCGCCCAGACCCAGGACTTCGTCTCGCTGCTGACCGCGATGGACGGGCTGCCGACGACGATCCGGCTCATCGACCCGCCGCTGCACGAGTTCCTCCCCGACCTGACCGACCTCACCGTCAAGGTCGCCCTGGCCGAGGAGCGCGGCGAGAGCGGACCGGAGGTCGACCGCGCCCGCGAGCTGCGTGACGCCGTGCGCTCGATGCACGAGGCCAACCCGATGCTCGGCCTGCGCGGCGTGCGTCTCGGGCTGAAGATCCCCGAGCTCTTCGAGCTGCAGATCCGGGCCATCGCCGAGGCCGTGGTCCGGCTGCGCAAGGACGGCAAGGACCCGCAGCCGGAGATCATGGTCCCGCTCATCGGCTCCAACCGTGAGCTGGTCATCGTGCGCGACCAGGCGGAGCGGATCATCGCCGAGGTCGCCGAGGCCAACGGCGAGAGCATGGACCTGCCGATCGGCTGCATGATCGAGCTGCCGCGTGCGGCCCTGACGGCCAACCGGATCGCGCAGACCGCCGAGTTCTTCTCCTTCGGCACGAACGACCTGACGCAGACGACGTGGGGCTTCTCCCGCGATGACGTCGAGACCGCCTTCTTCCCGCGGTACCTGGAGAACGGCGTGCTGACGATCTCCCCCTTCGAGACCCTCGACGCACTCGGCGTCGGCGAGCTCGTGCGCATCGGCGTCGAGAAGGGCCGGTCCACCCAGCCCGACCTCAAGGCCGGCATCTGCGGGGAGCACGGTGGCGACCCCGAGTCGATCCACTTCTTCCACAACGCCGGTCTGGACTACGTCAGCTGCTCCCCCTTCCGGGTGCCGGTGGCACGGCTCGAGGCCGGGCGCGCGGTCGCCCTCACCGAGAGCGGCTCCTCGATCG
>NZ_BCSR01000031.1 GCF_001570965.1 Janibacter corallicola NBRC 107790
CCCGCCGATCTACTTCGCCCACCAGCGGCGGGTCTTCGAGAGGGACGGGATGCTCTTCACCGAGAGCGAGTACAACCCGTGCCGCGAGGGGGAGACCGTCACCGAGCGCACCGTGCGCTTCCGCACCGTCGGTGACCTGACCCTGACCGGGTGCCTTGAGTCTGAGGCCGACACCGTGGACAAGATCATTGACGAGGTGGCCGCGTCGCGTGTCACCGAGCGTGGCGCCACCCGTGGGGACGACAAGTTCTCCGAGGCCGCCATGGAGGACCGCAAGAAGCAGGGATACTTCTGATGGAAAACACCGACACGATGGACCTTCTGCGATTTGCCACGGCCGGGTCGGTCGATGACGGCAAGTCCACCCTCATCGGGCGTCTCCTGATGGACAGCAAGAGCATCTTCGAGGACCAGATGTCCTCGGTGGAGAAGACGTCCCAGGAGAAGGGGTATGACTACACCGACCTGGCGCTGCTGACCGACGGTCTTCGCTCGGAGCGCGAGCAGGGCATCACGATCGATGTTGCCTACCGGTACTTCGCCACGCCGAAGCGCAAGTTCATCATCGCCGACACGCCGGGGCACGTGCAGTACACGCGCAACATGGTCACCGGTGCCTCGACTGCTGACCTGGGTCTGGTGCTCGTCGATGCCCGCAACGGTCTGACCGAGCAGTCACGCCGGCATGCGGTGCTGCTGTCCCTGCTGCGGGTGCCGCACCTGGTGCTGGCGGTGAACAAGATGGACCTGGTGGACTACTCCGAGGAGGTCTTCCAGAAGATCTACGACGACTTCACCGCGTTTGCCGGGAAGCTGGAGATCCCGGATCTGCAGGTGATCCCGCTGTCCGCGCTGGAGGGCGACAACGTCGTCAACCGCAGCGAGAACATGCCCTGGTACGAGGGCTCGAGCCTGCTGCACCACCTGGAGAACGTGCACATCGCCTCGGACCGTGACCTGCGGGACGTGCGTTTCCCGGTGCAGTACGTGGTCCGGCCGAAGTCGGACAAGTTCCACGACTACCGCGGTTACGCTGGCAAGGTGGCCGGCGGTGTCATCAAGCCGGGCGACGACGTCGTGGTGCTCCCCAGTGGGATGACCACCACGGTCGCAGGCATCGACCTGGGCCACGAGGAACTGGACGAGGCGTACCCGCCCATGTCGGTCACCCTGCGGCTGGCCGATGACCTGGACGTCAGCCGGGGCGACATGATCGCCCGCGTCAAGAACCAGCCGGAGCCGGTTCAGGACGTGGACGCGATGGTCTGCTGGATGTCGCCGACACCGATGCGTCCGCGTCAGAAGCTGGCCATCAAGCACACGACGCAGACTGCGCGCACGGTGGTCAAGGACATCCAGTACCGGATGGACATCAACAGCCTCCACCGTGACCTGGAGGCCGAGGATCTCAAGCTCAATGAGATCGGCCGTGTGCAGCTGCGCGTCGCCAAGCCTCTGCTGGCCGACTCCTACGAGCAGAACCGCACCACCGGATCGTTCATCCTCATCGACGAAGCCACCGGAGTCACCGTCGGTGCCGGCATGATCAACGGTTAGTCCCGCGTGACGTCATGAGTCGCGTCGTGGGCGACTTGCCTGCCAAGGGGCAGAATTTTGTCGGCATGCGCACTGCGCTTGTCGCCATTGATTGTCTGATGTTGATGCTCTCCTTGGTGATGTATGCCCAAGAGGATGTTTGGGGATACGCGTTCTACGGTGTGCTGTGTACGATCATCGTTCATGTGCCCATAATTCTGAGGATGGTGCCGGCCCTCTCGATATGGGGAGTGCTCGCCTTCGTGGTGACGATTGGGGCGGGCATTCGTGGAGTGGTCATCGCAGTCGGATATCCGGATCGCTCCACAATAACCTCCCTTTTTACTCGGGGGGTGCGTTTCTCCGACCTGGTTCCCGAGGCGATGGTGACCGTCGCGTGCGTACTTCTCCTCACCGCGGGATTCATGATAACGGCGGGAAAGTCCCCAAAGGTTTCACGCAAAGAGGGAGCCAAGACGGGCGGGGCCGGTCTGTTGGCCACTGGTCGAGGAGGGGCGCCATTTCCCCTCCTGATTTGCGGTTACGCCGCGGCTGGCGCAGTGGGAACAGTCCTGTACTCGCGGGCTGTTGGCGGCCTCTCCGCAAGTATCTCGGACCGTAGGACTACGTACACAGGCGGAGCCGATTATGCATCCTATGGACTTGCGCAGTTCTTGGCGGGGGCAGGAACGGTGGGGCTACTGCTGTTCCTGTGTTATCGACTGTCCGCTCGGCGAGCCTGGACGCCGACGACGTGGGTCGTGCTGGGGATTCTTGTCATCAATGCCTTCGCCATCAACTGGGTGACGACCACCCGGGCAGACCTACTCTATGTGTCGTTCAGCGTGTTGCTGGTCGTTCGCATCGTTAAGGGGCGACTGCCCGTTGGGTTGGTCATCGGCCTTGCAGTGGCGGTAATTCTCGGAATCGGTCTCCTTTCGCAAGCGCGGGCCGCTGAGCCCGGGGCTGACTCTGCCAGTGAGGTGTCACTCAGTGTGGGGATCGACAGTGGTCTACTCAATCGGAATGCCTTCGACCTGAGCAAGACTCTCTTGATCTCGGATGCCGTTCCCGAAGCGCTTCCTCTTCAGCACGGCGCCACGATTGCGAACTATGTGTTTGCGCCGATTCCTAGGGCGGTTTGGCCAGACAAGCCGGTTGTTTCACCGGGGCCAATCATTGGTGAAACGCTCTACGGGCTGAGCCAGACGGGGGTCCCCCCGGGCCTCGTAGGCGAGTTGGTATGGAACTTCGGTGCCGTGCCGGCGGTATTCTTGTCTGGTTTGGCTGGACTTGGTCTTGGGCGCCTCAGCCGAATGGCGGACGGGTGGGACCCGCAACGCGTCGTCTTGGTGCTTGCGCACGCACTGGTCCTGTTGCCGTTCGGGAAGGCCATCATGGGGGTGGCGCTTGGCCAGGCGTTCTCCGCGGCAGGACAGGCCTTGCTCCTCCTTCTGCCTCTGATCCTGCTCGATCGTCGTCTGGCGCGATCTGCGGCCAAGAAGGCGCGTGACGAGGAGGTCGTACGACGACGGGCAGGTATGACGGCGCCGCCGACGAGCAGCGCGAATGCGTAGGAGTTCAAGCTGCGCAGGGGCCTACTCCCAGGAACCCCCGGGAATGGAGCCCGAGGGAAGGACAGTCGCCAGGCGTGCTGGGTCGACTCGCGTGGCTAGGCCACGATGGGCCGGACGCACGGCGGCCTGGGGGGTTCTCGACCAGATACTCTCTGCGTCCAGCAATGCTGGGATGACTTTCGTCGCCGCGAACGTGCTCGGCGCGCGAGATTTCGGTGTCTACGCGCTGATGTTCACGGCGATGACGATGCTGATCGGTGCATCACGGGCGCTGACGTCCGAGGCGTACACCGTCCTGATGACCAATGCCGACCTCGCGACACGCTTGTCCCGCCAAGGCCAATGTCTGGGGGCGTCCGTCGCCATCGGTCTTGTCGCGGCCATCATTGGCGGTGGGGTCGGCATTGGCGTCGGGGTCGCTGGCGGGGTCGTGTTTGCGGTGGCCTCGATCGGTGTCCTGGCGCAAGATACGCAACGCTACATTCTGGTCACCGAGGGGCGCGTACGTGCCGCTTTCGCCAACGACTTGGTTTGGGTCACTGCCCAGTTCGGTGTTCTGTTGCCCCTGATCTGGTGGGGGGAGCCAACGATCGGAGGCCTGGCAGCGTGTTGGGGCGTGGGCGCAGCCGTGGCAGTTGGCGTAGGGATCTGGCAGCTCCGCGTGTCGCCCGCGATTCGAGGAGCTCGCAAGTGGTTCGGAGATACGAAAGGGTATTCGGCGTACTACGCCGCTGAATTCATGGCCGTCGCAGGTTCCGGGTACAGCATCGTGTATCTGGTGGCGCTCGTCGTTGGCGTTGAAGGCGCTGGTGCTTATCGTGGAGCACAGGCGATCTTTGGCCCCGTGACGACACTGGTGGGCGGGCTTCGAATGGTTGCCCTTCCGAGTATTGTTCGGATGAGGACCCAGGGTAGATCTCGCGTGGTGAGAGCGTCTGTCGGATTCGCTCTCCTGCTGCTGGCGGCAAGTGTTGTGGTGACGGTAATGATCTGGGGGCTGCGGGGATGGCTGGCGCCGTTGCTGCTCGGCGCGACCGCATCGGCTGCGATTCCTCTGATCATTCCGATGGGGCTCGGCAGGGCCTTCTCATCTGCCTCTGGAGGCCTGGCTGTGGGATTCCGTGCCTTGGGGGCGACGAAGCGCAGCTTGTTCTCGCGGTTGGTTATAGCAGGCCTGACACTGGGTGCTGCTGTTGGAGGCGCCATGCTCGGCCATGCTGAAGGTGCGGCTTGGGGATTCGCGCTTGGGTCCACAGTTGGCACCCTCGTCTGGGCAGGTATGCTCAAGCGCCAAGAGCTCTCCTTGGACGACCGGACAGCGCTTAAATGATCATTTATTCGTTGTCAGGGTGTTGGATACGAGCGTACTCCATGCATGAGAAAGGAAGCGTATGGCTGCCCCCGCCTCACTGATGGGAGAAGTGCGACGTCGGGTCTCGGCCGCGGCAACCCATAAGACACTGTTACGCAGTGGTAGCGACTTGGGGATGTGGTTGGGGTGCGGCTACCCCAAGTCGGGGACCGTTTGGCTGTGTCGACTCATGTCATCCGCCCTGGAAATCCCATACCCACAGAATTACGAGATGCCCATCCGCATGAGCAGCGTGATCCATGGGCACTGGGATTACGACGCTCGATTCCCAAAGACAATTTACGTTCATCGCGACGGACGCGACGTCTTGGTATCTCTGTACTACTACCTCGTTAGTTCTGGCAGGCCGCTCCAGAACCCATTGGGCATGGCGATGCGTAAACTTCGCGGGCACGACGTGCGGAGCATCGCGGAAGCGGGAGACCGCTCGGAACAGATGATGCGCCTGTTCGAGATGGAGACCGAGCGGCCAACAGCGGCGCATGTGTCGTGGGCAGAGCATGTTCGTCAGTGGCGTGGACACAGTAATGTTGCCGTGGTGAGCTACGAGGATCTGCTTGCTCAGCCTGTGCGCACTCTCGGTGAGGCATTCGAGTCCTTGGGGCACCCTGTGGGAGAACGGCTCCTGAGGGCCTCAGTCGAGGTGCACGACTTCTCTGCGCGGACAGGACGGGAGCCCGGTCAAAGCGCGCCGCAGTCTTTTCGGCGGTCAGGCACGTCGGGCGGGTGGCGCGAGCACTTCTCCCCCGAGCTGGCGCGGGCATTTGACGCCTACGCCGGCGACCTCCTTGTGGAACTGGGGTACGAGAAGGACAGGTCGTGGGTCGACAAGATCTCAAGATGAACTCGCCCGATGTCCCTCGCAGGTCCGGATGCGCGGGGACGGGGCCAGGGCGCTTGGCGTGACTGTGCCGTGCTTCAGCCGCAGGGCGTTGTTCGTCGGCGGAACTGTGTTGGCTGCTGCAGCGTGCACGGATGGCGGCGACGCTGACCGCGACATCCGTACCTTTGGCGATGTACTGGCGGACGGTTCGGAGACCCTCTCCCGCTCGGTGGCCGCCGCGGAGCGTGAGGGTTTCGCCATCAAGATATCGGGCGACACTGAGCTTCGCCTGACGCGACCAGTGACAATCCGTGGAGGCGTCTGCCTCAAGGGATCGGGGGCTGTGACTGCGGCTGCGGACATGGCGCGGATGCTCACAATTGAAGGCGCGCGAACGACGATCAACGGGATTGCCGTGCGGGCCGGAGACTCCCGTGTCGGGACAATCGTTGCTGTGGGAACTCGTGCTCGTGGGGTGACCCTGTCCGGTCTGACCGTGGAGGGAGGGGGGACAGGAATTGCCCTTGATGCGGGGACGAGAGATGTTCATGTGCGCAACTCGCGAGTGAACGGTACGTCCAACGGAATCAGTATGCGCGGGGACGTGCGGGGAGTACGGATCGAGGGGTGTGAATTCGAAAACTGGCGTGATCGTGCCGTTTGGGTGGTTGGTCAAGAGCGGAGCGCGCCAGAATCCATCGTTGTTGACGGCTGCCGGATCCAGCCTCCTTCATCTCGGGGCAGGGTTCGGCAGGCAATCCAGGTCAACGGAAATGATGAACGCTTGATCCCGGGAGTGAAAGTGACGAACAATCGAGTCTGGGGCTTGGGTACCTCCTACAACGACCACGTCACGCCAGGATCAGCTGACCTCATCTCTCTGCATCGGTGTCATGAGTTTCTAGTGCAGGGAAACTGGGTCACTGATGGTGGGGACGCGGGTATTACTGTGTCACAACAGAGCCGCGATGGGGTCATTGAAGGGAATGTGTGCCGACGAAACGACAGCGTTGGCATATGCGTGGGTTCACGGTCCAGCGCGAGCGTCAGCGATATCGTCGTGAGAAACAATGTCTGCGAGGGTAATGGCCGAGACCGCTTGGGTGACGGGAAGGCCTGGAATCGGGCGGGAATTCTCGTCGTTGGAGGCGACGGGATAGTGCTCCAGAGGAACAGGCTACGGGATACTGGTCACGGTACCCAAGTGAATGCCATTTCTCTGCGTGGGTCGAAAGTAACGCTGGACGACAACTACATGATCGCACCGAGCGTCACCGTCCTCAAGGACAGCGCATCGGTGCTGACGAAAGACTCATCGTGATCTCGCCGCGTCGCGCCCCAAGAACGCGGCGATGTCCACGCCGATCCATCGAATATCGATTGCATCGCGTCGCAAATATCCCTCAGAATCCAATCTCTCCCGGGTGTTGAAACCCCGGACGCCACTTGCTGCTCGCGCGTCGGCCTCGGTGCACCATTGGACGACTTTGGCAGCGTCTGCGTGTCGTAGTGACCCGAATGGCCACGCGAAGTGCTCGGACTGGCCGAGCCGACGGCGCAGCTCCTCGAGTGATCGCTTGATCTGGTCCTCACCCTCAGCATCGCTGAGGTCTATGAGAGGACGGTGCTGACGACAGTGGCTCCCGACGACGTGGCCCAGGGATCGGACTTCTTCCAGGTCGTCCCAGGTCATGACGCCTTCTTGCTGTGGACGTCCGAAGAATGCGTCGACCTCTGGCTGGTCACTGCCGATGATGTCCGTCGGAACGTAGAAGCACGCCTGGAGTCCCAAGGAGTGCAGTCGTCGGGCCACCTGCAGGTTGCTCCTGAAGCCGTCATCGAAGGTGAGAGCGATCTGTGCCGGGCCACGTCCGATGCCAAGGGTTTCGACCGCATCGAAGTCGGTGAAGCGCTCACGGTGCTTCGCGACATGGGAGACGAGGGAGTCGGCATCCCGGCCCAGGGTGTTGTGGAGAAGGAGGATCGCCAGCCCACCGGTGGTCGCCTGCGCGAGGCCCGCACTGTCGCCCCTCGCGCGATGTGCCGCGGCGCGTCCCATCAGAACGGCGCGTCGCGCTGCTTGACGGGGCATCCGGAGCCGGTTCACGAGGACACCGTAGACACGAAATCCACGAGTTCCTGGGCGCGCCAGCGCCAGGTGGGCGCTGCCTCGCTCCAAGCGCGAGCTCGTGAACGCAGCTCCTCTTTGAGCTGACTGTCGGCAAGTACCTGCACCATCGCGGCGCTGAACGCCTTTCGCTCGAAGGGGTTGACCAACCGCGTCGCGCCATTGGTGGCCTCGGGCATGCTGGAACGGTCCGAGCTGATGGTGGCGGCCCCGGCGTGGAGTCCGTCGTAGAGGGAGAACGATCCGGCGTTCTCACAGGTCGAGGGGAAGACGCAGAGATCCGCCCGGGAGTACAAGGCGGTCAGTTCCTCGGCGTTGGCCGGCCCGATGGTCACTGTGTCCTCCAGGTCGCTCTTTACGACTTGCTCTCGCACTGCCGCCGCGTACACCGGATCCCGGTCGGCCCCCGCTACTCGCACACGAGTGCCTGGTGGCAAATGGGGGAGAGCGTCAGCGAACGCCACGAGGAACTCCAGGATCCCCTTGTACGGGTACAGGTGTGAGCACACGAGGATCAATGGAGGACTGCCCGGATCCGGACGATTCGCCTCGATCGTCAGGGATGGGGTCCCACCGCGGATGACGCGATAGGGCAGCTGGGACGCTCGGGGGTACTGGGCCATGTAGAGGGAGCGTGCATAGTGGGAGCCAAACACCAAAGCATCGGCCCGTCCTACGGACTGCCGGAGTCGAGCCCGTAGGACCAAGTGACGTGCTCGGTTCTTCGGGCTCGTGTGCGGCAGGATATCGAGACCCTTGTCGAGAGGTGCGACGTTCAGGGGCCAGTAGACGCTCATTCCTGTTGTGGGCATGACCCTGGCCCCGAGATTGACCACGACGTCGCACTCGTGGATCTCGGGTGGCAGTTCAGCGCGCCCACTCGGGGGGACGGCCGCCTGTGGGACAGAGCGCCCAAGAACGACCTCCAGCTCCGCGGCAAGATTTCGGGAGAAGGCGGAACCTCCGCTGCTCGTGCGCCCGGGGCTCACCAGCGCCAATGACAGGGTCATGAAGATCCTCCGACCAGGGAATGGTTGATCTTGTCGACGACGGGAGTGGGGGCGGCGGCCCTCCCTTGCCCCTCTGACAGCGTTGGGGGAACTCTTCTCAATGCCTCATCGCTGGGGTCAGCTCCGATGAACTCGAGGACCTGATGGATGACGTCGCGAGGGGACCGGCACAGTTCGCGGTAGTCGACGACCAATGTGTCACCGCAGTCGTGCTCCACCAGTTCTCTTCGGGCCTGCTCCAGAGCCTCCACCTGTTCGATGATTCGGTCGAGAAGGTTCGTGGTGCCTCGCCAACCGGGATCAGTCCCAAAGGTTTCCTCGTCCGGGACATGGATCTCCCGTCGCACCATCCAGAGGCTGGCAGCCACGTCTCGGGGGTCGCGAGCGAGCACAAGAAACTTGCTCCGGTGCAGGTGGCGTCGCATCTCGGGTGCGTGGTGGAGCGCAAGGAAATTCTTGTGCACGGTTGGCGCGTCGAAGGCTTCGCACATGGCATCCAGGGCTGACTGCAGGCGCTCCCAGGACCACCCTTCTCCATCGGGTCGCAGGGTGTTGCCCGAATGCCCGAGGGCGTTGCGCCAAAAGTACCCGAACTCGTGTGGATCCAGCGGTTCACTTGTCCGTCCGGCCACGGACCGCAGGCTGACCGTTGGCTGGCCCAGGGTCAGCTGTCGTTGCAAGCGTGCACCCACGACAGGAACGCGCCAGTACGGTGCCATGACATTGCTGGGATAGCCGACTGATCCTGTTCGGGCCAGCAGTTGAAAGAGGACTGTGGTGCCGGATCGCGGTAGACCAACGATCTGACACGAGTCGTGTCGAGGAGGGTTGGCTGGGATGGCCGGGAAGTGGGGGGCCAACACCTCGTTCAGGCGGTCAAGGAACACTTCGAACGAATCGGACTTCTGCAGGTACTCCATTACGAAGACTCGCGGTAGGCGGGGAAGAACGAGGAATCTGGATACCCGGCGGCAGCAACCAGTGCTTCATAGCGGGAGGAGTTGATGATGGTCCTGCACATGGCCATCGAATGCGTGACGTTGCCAATTGAACGCTTGAACCGAGAGAGACCGTCATCGTCGCTCACCCCTCCGCCAAGGTGCAGCCATCCATGGGAGGGCAGCTGAGTGCGGACGACATGGTCAATCAACAAATTGGTGGCGCCGTACTTCTGCCCGTAGAGGGTCGCCCCTGAGAGGTGGTAGTGGACCCGGGAGCCGGACCGCATGAACATGGCCGCAGCGACGGTCTCGGAGTTGTCGGCCGTGGCTTCGAGGACGGTGAGCCGGTCCGGTCCCAAGCTGGTGAGACGGTGGAAGTAGTCATCGCCCAGATGGAGTCGTGAGGACGCTCCGACTCTGGCCATCGTGTCGGCATAGATTCTCCGGAAAGGGGAGTCGCTCCGGACGGTCGTGTGCGGGTCGACCTCGGACACACGGATCCCGTTCTTGACGGCCTTGCGGACTGCTGTCCGGTGCCGGCCCTGGGCTTGTTCGAAGTAGTCCTCGGGGTCGCCGTCGGCCATTACACCAAACGTGGTGTGCCGAGAGACCGAGTCGGGACGCCACGCGTCCAACATCGCGTCGTTCATGTCCAGCGGATGGCCCCGGAGGAACTCCGCGACGAGGCCGCGATCCAACGACGCCGTCCGGAACTCGCGCCTGAAGGACGCGAGGGCCTCCGGGGAAGGGGCCTGAACCCCTCCGTATCCGTAGGGCGACACGATGTCGTAGCCGTCATCGTCAATCTCGCGTCGAATGTATGGAAAAACAAGTCCATCGCCGGACACGGCGCACTCCCATGTCCCGCCGTCGATCAGTTCCGCGGAAAGCCCGTACGAGGGCGAGTAGTAGACATCGGCGTCCTCGAGAGAGAGCGATTTGGCTGCGCTGGCATCCAAGAACTCCATGTCGATCAACCTTTCTCGTTGTCCCAGGCCGCGTGTGGCCAACGGGAACGCAACTGCTCTCCATCACGGGCGATGAGCGAACGGAACATCTCCTCATGGTCGGGTTGCAGGGACTCCCTACTCAGCCCACCTCCCCTTCTGCCCCCGAGGCTTCGGGCGCCGAGTCGGCGTATTGGGTCAGGCACGAGAGGGCGGACGACCCGTCGGTACAGCCCTGATCGACTCACTAGCCGGCCAGCACTCCTGGCGACGATACGGGAATCTGCCGAGTTGGAGATCACCATCTCCGTGCTGGGGAGCGGGGCGATGCCCAGGAAGTCGGTGATCGACCTCTGCCACCGTTCTGGATCGGTCGCGTAGTCCTCGAGTCGAAGGACCAGGATCCGGTCATCGGTCAGCACTTCCGCCCATCGGGACAGCTGCTCGTAGTAGCGACTGAAGGCTACGTGGGCGGAGTTCGGGTCGGTGAGGCTGGCGGGCAATGATGCGCGATTGCGGCCGAGCTGCTCCCAGTGGCGCCAATGGCTGCTGGCCCGGGTCAGCGGATCACGCAACACGGCGATGACCACCATCTCGGACCCGAGAAGTCGCCGGGCCTGGCTCGGGTCGCTCGTAACCCAAGGGTGCTGCATGTACCCGGTCGAGACCTCACCCGCCACAGCCGTTTGCGCCCGGAGGATCTGACGAGCAGCTGCATGGGCACCGTCCATGCCGTTGAACGCCGTGGTCTCCTTGTCGAGCGCGATCGTCACTTCTGAATGGCTTGCCAGCAACGATTCCACAGTCGTCGTGCCCGACTTCATCGCGCCGATGACCAGGAAGGGACGAGCAGCCATCAACGAATCCCCGCCCATTCGTGGTGGCGGTGCACCGTGGACAGAATGAACTTCACCGTGCGCTCACTCGTGTTGTCGATGAGGTAGTCATCGGGTGTCAGGTGGCTGATGCCTTCACGTGTGTACCCAGAATTCATGGCCAGCTGGACGGCAGCCACGGCATCCGTCGAGTCGAGGCCCGTCATCATGATCCCTCCGGTGTCCAGGGCTTCCGGCCGCTCGATGGAGTCCCGGAGAGTGACTGCAGGGAAGCCGAGGATGGAGGACTCCTCGGCGATGGTGCCGGAGTCGCTGAGGCAGCAGGCCGCCGAGAGCTGCAGCTTGTTGTAGTCGTGGAATCCGAGGGGTTCGCTGAAGGTGATGCCCTCGGGCTCGCTCCACCCCGGCAGCGCCTCGAGCCGCTTGCGGGTTCGCGGGTGAGTGGAGACGAAGACCGGCAGGCCGAACTGAGCGTGCACGGCCATCAGGCAGTCCAGCAGCATCTGGAGACGCGCAGGGGAGTCGACGTTCTCCTCCCGGTGGGCACTGACGAGGAAGTACCCACCTTCGGTGAGTCCCTTCGCCTCGAGGACGGTGGAGGCATCGATCTCTGACCGGTACGCGTCCAGGACCTCACGCATGGGGGAGCCGGTCTTGAGGATCCGGCGCGGATGCAGTCCTTCGGCCAGGAGGTTCCGCCGTGCGTGCTCGGTGTAGACGAGGTTGAAGTCGGCCACATGGTCGACGAGTCGCCGGTTCGTCTCCTCCGGGACGTTGAGGTCGAAGCAGCGGTTGCCGGCCTCCATGTGGTAGACGGGCACCTTCATCCGCCGGGCCATCAGGGCCGCGATGCAGGAGTTCGTGTCCCCGAGCACGAGGAGCGCATCCGGTGCCTCGTCCCGGATGACGCCCTCGACGGCCACGAGCGTTCCGCCGAGGACCGCGCCGAGGGAGCTCGTGTCCACGCCGAGCATGTGATCGGGCTTACGGATGCCCAAGTCGTCGAAGAAAACCTGGTTCAGCTCGTAGTCGTAGTTCTGACCCGTGTGGACCAGGACGTGTTCGATCCCCGCGGTGTCGTCAAGACGGTGCAGCACCCGAGAGAGGCGGATCAGCTCAGGGCGGGTGCCGACGACGGTCATCACCTTCATGCCGACGGCCCTTCAGATCGGACCGGTTCCGGGAAGGTGTCCGGTGCCTCGGGGCGGAAGAGCTCGTGGCTCCAGAACTGCGTGAAAAGGATGTCGTCTCCGGTGTTCGTGATGTTGTGCACCCAACCGACGGGCATGTCGATCGCGACCGGCTGGTCACCGTCGGCCTCGAACGTGAGGACCTCGTCGGTGAACATCCGGCGCAGCTCCATGACAGCTCGGCCGCGGATCACCGCGAAGCGCTCGATCTTCGACAGATGGTAGTGCTCACCGCGGGTGACGCCCGGCACAGTCGTCGAGAACGATGTCTGGCCCTCGCCGCCACGGCAGCGGATCGTCTCGACGAAGGAGCCCCGCGGGTCGGTGTGCGGGACCAGCTGGATCGGGTAGTGCTCGGGGAAGAGCGCGGCCCGGTAGGTGTTGAAGAGGTCGATCCGGAACTTGCTGGACAAATCGGGTATCTGACCGCTGGGCACGTACTCCGCATGGAATTCCTGCAGCAGGTCCCAGACCTCCCGGACCCCGTGCTCCTCGGGCGTGGGGGAGAGGCGGGCCTCGTCGCTCACCAGACCGTCGATGAGGGCCTGGGCCGCGTCCTGCGCGTGCAGCAGGCCGACCCGGTTGTCGTTGATCGACGGGGCCTCACCGGAGACGGTGGCGTGGACGAAGGTGGCGACGAAGGAGTTGTACTTCGGGCGGCCGTGTTCGCCGAAGAGGTTGGGCAGGAGCACGTCGACGAAGCGGCCCCCGGCAGAGGTGGTGGCGGCGCGAAGCGTGTCCGCGGCTGCCTCCTTGCCGCTTCCGTAGGGAGTCCCGTTGCCGGTCTGGACGGAGTTGGCGTACACGACACGAAGGGGGGCTCCGCGTCCGGCGATGGCCGATGCCAGGCCCTCGGCGAGGGCAGCGTTGCCGCTGCGGATGGCCTCGTCGTCGTCGGCCCGGTTGACGCCGGCGATGTGGATCACCGCGTCGGCCTCGGATACTGTTTCGGTCAGATTGGGCCACTCCGGCCGCCCCACGGGGATGACCTCGTGATCGGTCAAGGCGTGCAGCCGCAGCCGGGTGTGCCACCCGAGGAAGCCGGAGGCGCCGGTGAGGATGATCCTCATGCGGCTCCCGCCATGACGGCCCTCATCTCGGGGAGGGCCGCGATGAGTGCCTTGGTCTCTTCGATGGTCATCTGCTCGGTGTTGTCCGAGTTGAAGTCCTCGGCCGTGACGGTCTCGGACTCGCCGGCCTCCACGTACTTGGTGTAGTCGAGCGAACGGGCATCAAGCGGTACGCGGAAGTAGTCACCCTGGTCGGTGGCCTTGATCATCTCCGCGGGGGTCAGCAGGGTCTCGTACATCTTCTCTCCGTGCCGCATGCCGATTCGGTGGACCTCCGGCTCCTCGATCCCCATCAGGGCTGCGACGGCGCGGGCCAGGGTGTCCACGGTGCACGCGGGTGCCTTCTTGACGAAGAGGTCGCCGGGCTCGGCATGGAGGAAGGCATGCTTGACCAGGTCGACGGACTCCCCGAGAGACATGAGGAACCGGGTCATGGTCGGCTCGGTCACCGTGAGCGGCTTGCCCTGGCGGATCTGGCTCACGAAGAGCGGGATGACCGACCCCCGGGAGTACATGACGTTGCCGTACCGGGTGACGGACACCGTCGTGGTGGAGTCGGGGGTGTTGCGGGCGAACGCCTGTGCGGTCTTCTCCATCAGGGCCTTGCTCATGCCCATCGCGTTGACCGGGTAGACGGCCTTGTCGGTGCTCAGGCACACCACCGAGCGGACACCATGCTCGTGCGCGGACTCGATGACGTGCTGGCTGCCGACGACATTGGTCTTGACCGCCTGGTCCGGGAAGAACTCGCAGCTGGGCACCTGCTTGAGTGCCGCGGCATGGAAGACGAAGTCGGTACCGGCCATCGCATTGTCGACGCTATGTCGGTCCCGGATGTCGCCGAGGAAGAACTTCACCCTGCTGTCGGCGAGGGACTGCCGCATCTCGTCCTGCTTGGCCTCGTCCCGGCTGAGTACGTGGATGCGCCCAACGCCCTCGTCGAGCAGGTGGCCCACCATCGTCTTGCCGAAGGACCCGGTGCCGCCAGTGATGGTGACGGTGGCGCCGCCGAACTCGCTCATCTCACTCCGTCCCGGTCAGGATCTCGGTCATGCAGGTGATCACTCGTTCGATCTGCTCGTCGGTGAGTGCCGGGCCGCTGGGCAGCGTGACACCCCGCGCAAAGAGGCCTTCGCACACGGCCCCGCCGAAGACACGTGCCCCCGAGAAGACCGGCTGCAGGTGCATCGGCTTCCAGAGGTGACGGACCTCGATCTGCTCGGCGGACATGGCCTCGACGAGGGCGTTGGCGTCGGGCCCGCGGTCCGCGGTGAGCGTGGTGAGCCAGCAGTTGTCGTCGTGGTCGGTGCGCTCGGGGTCGCTCTTGCCCAGCAGGGTCACCGGCAGGTCGGAAAATGCCGTGGCATAGCGCTGGCGGATCTCCCGGCGGCGCGCGATCATCTCGTCCAGGCGCTCGAGCTGGCCACGGCCGAGGGCAGCGAGGATGTTCGAGAGGCGGTAGTTGTACCCGATCTCGGTGTGCTCGTACCAAGGGACAGGTTCGCGCGACTGGGTGGAGAGCTTGCGCGCGTGGGCGATGAGGTCATCGTCATCGCTGAGCAGCATCCCGCCGCCGGAGGTGGTCATGATCTTGTTGCCGTTGAAGGAGAGAGCTGCCGCCCGCCCGAAGGAGCCCGCTGGCCGGTCGCCGAGCGATGCGCCGAGTGCCTCGGCCGCGTCCTCCAGCAGGGGAACGCCGAGCTCCTCGAGTCCGGGCTCGAGAACGGTGTAGTCCGCGGCCCGACCGAAGAGGTCCACGGGTATCGCGGCGACGACGTGCTCGCCCTCGGCCTGCAACGTTCGCACGGACTCGAGCATCAGGTCCGGGTCGACGTTCCCGTCCTCGGTGCGTGCGTCCACGAAGACCGGGTCCGCACCCGTGTAGACGACGGCGTTCGCCGTGGCTCCGAAGGTCATGCTGGGCACGACCACCTTCGTGCCTGGTCTGGCACCCAGGTGGAGCAGTGCCAGGTGCAGGGCGGCGGTCCCGGAACTCAGGGCGAGCGCGTGGCGGACGCCGACCCGACCCGCGACCTCCTGCTCGAAGGCGTCCACGTGTGGCCCGAGCGGTGCGACCCAGCCGGAGTGCAGGGCCTCGAGGACATACTTCTCCTCGATCGGGCCGACCTGTGCCTGGGACATGAGGATCCGGTCGGTCATGAGGTCTTGGCCAGGGTGGTCGGCGCTGACGCGGACTCCATCCAGTCTGCCGCTGCCTTTGGGGAGGCGTGCAGCACGCTGCCCACCTCGTCGGCGGCGATGTGGGGCACGCCGACGCTGTTGACGAGCGGGTGGTCGGTGCCGTGCTTGTCCTCGGTCGGGGCGAAGAGTTCCTCCGACATCTTCTCGCCGGGGCGTAGCCCGGTGTAGGTGATCTCGATGTCCTGCCTCCCGGAGAGGTCGATCAGGGTCTCGGCGACCTCCTTGATCTTCATCGGCTCACCCATGTCCAGCACCATGACCTCACCATCGCGCCCGATGGCGGCCGCCTGCAAGACGAGCTGGCACGCCTCGGGGATGAGCATGAAGTAGCGCTCGACCTCCGGGTGGGTCACCGTCACCGGTCCGCCCTGGTCGATCTGTGTGGTGAAGGCAGTGATGACCGAGCCGCGGGAGCCGAGGACGTTGCCGAAACGGACGCTGACGTACGTGCCCGCGTCCTTGTCGGCGAAGTCGGCCGTGAGGCGCTCGGTCACCCGCTTGCTGTGGCCCAGCACGCAGGTCGGGTTGGCCGCCTTGTCCGTCGAGACGTTGACGAAGGTGTTCACGCCGACGTGGCGGGCCGCCTGGAGGACGTTGAGGCTTCCCAGCACATTGGTCTTCCAGGCTTCTTCGGGGTACCGCTCGAGCAGGGGGAGGTGCTTGAGCGCGGCCGCGTGGAAGACGATGTCGGGTCGGTGGTGCTCGAAGACCTCGATCATCCGGGCTGCGTCGCGGATGTTGGCCAACACGATGTCGTCGGAGTCGAGCAGGCCCTGGCCCGAGACCGACAACTGGGTGGCGTGCAGGGCGGACTCGTCCCGGTCGAGCATGATCAGCCGATCCGGACCGAACTTGCTCAGCTGACGGCACAGCTCGGACCCGATGGATCCTCCCGCCCCGGTCACCAGAACTGCGCGCCCGGAGAGCGTGTTGGTGATTGCCGTGGCATCCAGCTCGACCGGGCGGCGACCGAGGAAGTCAGCCAGGTCCAGGTCGCGCAGGTCGCTGCCGCCGACGGTGCCGAGGAGCTCGTGGGCGGGAGGAAGGATCTGGGTGCGCATCCCGACGCGGCGGGCCGTATCGCGCAGGGTCCGAACCAGGTCCGGGCCGGCGCTCGGTACGGCGATGGCCAGCGTCGTCGCCTCGGTCTCCTCGGCGACTCTCGCGATGTCCTTGGTCGTGCCGAGCACCTTGACACCGTCGATGCGCATGCGACGCTTGGCGCGGTCATCATCGATCAGGCCGACCGGGGCGACCCGGGAGTGACCTCGGACCAGGGCGCGGACCAACTGACGACCACCGTCGCCAGCGCCGAAGACGAGGACACGGGAGGTGGCCCTCACGGCAGGGTCGATGCGGCTGCGGACGGCGCGCAGTACGAAGCGGGCCCCGAACATCCCGAGCACACCCACGGCCCCGGCAAGGACGGGCAGGGATCGAGGTCCAAGGCTCCACGGACCGAGGACGGAGAGGAGCTGCAGCGGGACCATCCAAGCGACCACGGTCCGGACGAGGTCGGCGATCTCCTCGTAGGAGCCGCGTAGATGGCCGACGGCGTACGGCCCGATGAGGATGCCGATGACCAGGTGCGCGCCGAGGGCGAGTGCGGTCAGCTCGCGCACCCCGGGTGCGAAGACCTGCTCGAAGGTGAAGTCGTAGCGCAGCAGGGCGGCGAAGAAGACCGCGATGGCGAGGACGGCCAGGTCGATGACTGCCCAGTACCACCGGTGGGACGCTCTGCCTTGGAGTGCTGTTGCTGCGCCTGTGCCCACGTCTGACCTCACCGCTTCCTGAGAACCTTCCAACACCCCCCGATCTGCCGGCCCAAGTCTGACACACAAGAGTCCATCTCTCTCTCCGATCCATGTTGACTAGCCCCCGTCACGGATCTGACCGCGCCTATACTTGCCGCGGCGTCGGGGACGGTGCCGACCGTCCGAGTACATGGGCGGGCACACATCGAGGAGAGCGCGTGCCCCTGGAAGACCTGTGGAACCTGACCCGGCGGCACGTCGTGGCGATCGCGGTCTGCGCCCTGGTTGGTGTGCTCCTCGCCTTCGGATGGATGTTGCTCCAGCCCAAGGTCTACACGGCGAGTTCGTCCGGGTACGTCACCGCCGGTGGCGGACAGAGTCTGAGTGAGTCCTTCTCCTCCCAGACGCTTGCCCAGCAGAAGGCGCAGGCCTACGTCACCCTCTTCACCAACCGCAACGTCGCCAAGGCCGTGATCGACGAGCTCGGGTTGGACGCGACGCCCTCCGAGCTGGTCGACCGGATCACGGCCACGGTCCCGCCGGAAGGCGTGACCATCGACGTCACCGCCTCCGCCCCCACCGCGGCAGAGGCCCGTGACATCGCCGATGCCGTCGTCGGCGCCGCCGCCGACGAGGCTCGCACGATGGAGGAGACCGGGCCCACGACGGAGACCACCAACGCGCAGGGGAAGCAGGTCACGGTGGAGCCGCAGGCGCAGGTGGTCATCGCGCCGAGCGAGTCCCCGGTGCTGCCCTCCTCGCCGTCCTCGCCCGACCCCCTTCGCGTCCTGCCCATCGGCCTCGTCCTCGGCCTGCTGCTGGGGTATGCGGTCGCTGCGGTTCGCCACCACAACGACACCCAGGTGCGGCGGGTGGAAGACGTCGAGGCGATCACGTCCTCCGGTGTCATGGGCATCCTCCCGATGAGCCAGGACCTCGGGTCGGAGCGGGGAGACGTCGCACGGACGAAGTCCTTCCACGAGCGGGAGGCGCTGCGCAAGGTGCGCACCAACCTGCGCTTCGTCGACGTCGACCACCAGCCGCGCTCCGTGGTCATCACCAGCGCCAAGCAGGGGGAGGGCAAGTCGACGGTGGCCGCCAACCTGGCCACAGTGCTCGCCGACGCCGGCGAGTCGGTCGTGCTCGTCGACGCCGACCTGCGTCGCTCGGCGGTGGCGCGGGCCTTCGACCTGAGCGACGACGTCGGACTGACCGAGGTGCTCGCCGGCACCGTCGAGCTCGGCGACGCGTTGCAGCCCAGTGACACCTCCGGGCTGCAGATCCTCGCCGCCGGGGCCACCCCGCCGAACCCGTCCGAGCTCCTCGGCTCCAAGCGGATGGAGACGCTCATCGCCCAGCTGAGCACGGAGCACATGATCATCCTCGACGCCCCGCCCGTGCTGCCCGTCACCGACGCGACGCTCCTGACCCGCAGCGCCGACGGGGCCGTCCTCGTCGTCGCCGCCGGCACGACCCACCGTGAGGAGCTGGAGCGCACGGTGTCGTCACTGACCACCGTCGGCGGGAAGCTGCTCGGTGCGATCCTCAACCAGGTCTCCACCAAGCGGATGGACCGGCTGCGGTACGGCGACGTCACCTACGGGTACGCGCAGGACTACTCCTATGAGGCGGACTCCGCCGGTGACACGAAGCGCCGGGACGTGAAGGCGAAGCGGAGGAAGACGAAGGTCTGAGGGTCTTCGAGGGGTCCCTTCGAGGCTTGCTTGCTTTGCAAGCGCGCACCTCAGGGACCGGCCCTTCGCGCACCTCAGGGAGCGGCGTTTCAGGGGGCGGTGGCTCCGACGGGCTCGGTGGTGGACTTCTTCTGCCCCTCGTCCGAGTAGTACCCGTAGTAGCCGCCGTAGCCGCCCGAGACCTTGTGGCCGACCCGGTTCAGGACCAGGCCGAGCAGCCGGCCGTCGACCGCGCCGAGGGCATCGAGGGTCGAGGAGAGCTGCTCCTTCTTCACGATCGTGGTCCCCGCGAGGACGAGCACGCCGTCGACCTTCGTGCTCAAGACCACCGCATCCGTGACCGGCAGGACGGGCGGGGTGTCGATGAGGACGTAGTCGTACTGGGCGGCCAGCTGCCGCAGCACCCTGTCCATGCGCTCCGAGGCGAGCAGCTCGCTCGGGTTCGGTGGGGTGGAGCCTGCGCCGAGGACCTCGAGGCCGTCCGTGCCGTAGGGCTGGACGACGTTGTCCAGGTCCGCGCGCTCGATGAGCACGTCGGTCAGGCCCGCCGCCCCCTCGAGGCCCAGGTACTCCATGAGCCGCGGACGACGCAGGTCCGCCTCGACGAGGCACACCCTCGAGCCGGACGTGGTCAGCGTCAGCGCGAGGTTGGCGATCGTCGTCGACTTGCCCTCGCCCGGGATGGACGAGGTGAGCAGCAGGGTGCGGGGCGGGTGGTCGGCGTCGAGGAACATCAGGTTCGTGCGCAGCGAGCGGAAGGCCTCGGACCGCGGTGAGGAGGGGTCGCTCTCGACGATGAGCGGCTCCTTGCGGGCCCTCGGGTCGTAGTGCACCGCGCCGACGACCGGCTCCTCGGTGATCTCGCGGACGTCCTCGTTGGTCCGCACGGTCGTGTCGAGGACATGCCGCAGCACTGCAAGTCCGAGCCCGACGAGCAGCCCCACAACGAGTCCGAGGGCGAGGTTGCGCAATGGACGTGGGCTCACAGGGGTGGTGTCGGCCTCGGCAGAGTGCACCTGGGAGACCTTGATCGGTGAGGCCTCGTTGGAGTTCGCCGGCCGTTCGATCGTGTCCACGACGTCGGGGAAGGACTTTCCGATGGCGGAGGCGACCTTCTTGGCATGCTGCGGCGAGGTGTCGGTGACTTCGACATCGAGCATGACGGTCTCCGGCGGGTTGGTGACCGTCGTCGAGTCCGCGATCTCCTCGGCGGTGGTCCCGTCGCCGAGCTCCTTGGCCACCGGCCGCAGCGTCCTCGGGGTCGTCAGCAGTTGGGCGTAGGACTTGACCCGCTCCTGGCTGAAGGTGCTGCCCTGCTGGAGCGCGACCGAGTCGTCAGCACCCGAGACCGAGACGAAGAACTGCACCGACGAGGCGTACTGCTTGGTCTGCAGGGCCGTCAGGAGACCGCTCAGGCCGACGACGACGAGCGTCGTCACGGCGATGACGATCCAACGCTTGCGCAGGATCCTCAGGTAGTCGCGAATCTCCACGTGCTCCAGACCTCCGTTGACAGACAAACCCCGGGTGAGTCTGGCACAACCCGCCCGATCCGGCACGATAGCGCCATGACCGTGCGCATCATGACCGTCTGCACCGGCAACATCTGCCGATCGCCCTATGCCCAGCTGCGCCTCCAGCAGGAGCTGGACACGATCCGGCCCGGCACCTTCGAGGTGAGCAGCGCCGGGACCCATGCTCTCGTCGACCAGTCGGTCGACCCGGGCAGCGTGCGCGTGCTGGGGGAGCGGGGCGTGGACTCCGACGGTTTCGCGGCCCGGCAGCTCGACGAGCGGATGCTCACGGACATCGACATCGTGTTGCCGCTGACCACCGCGCACCGCAAGATCGTGCTCAGCCACTCACCGCGCCACCTCAAGCGGAGCTACACCGTCACCGAGCTCGCCCGGCTGCTCGACGCCGCCGACGAGGCGCAGCCGTGGACCGAGCGGCTCGCGGAGGCGGTGACGCCGGAGGAGCGGTGGGCGGCGCTCCCTTCGCACCTGACGCGGCAGCGCGGGATCAGTCGGGTCGCGGAGGGGGAGGACGACATCGCCGACCCGTACCGGCAGGGGCCGGAGGCCTTCGAGGCGATGGCCGCGCAGGTCGATGCGGCGATCGAGCGGATCGTGGCCTTCGAGGAGCGCTTCTAGGGGGCGGTGAGGACCGCGAGGATGCACAGCGTGGCCACGGCGATGGTCCCGGTGACGATCTGGTGGCCGACCCCCTTCGAGCGGGTCGTGGTGACCGGCTGGAGCATCTGGTGGGCGGTGAAGAGGCACAGCAGGATCATCGAGCCGGCCAGGGTCACTCCGACCATGAGCTCGACGGTCTCGCCCGCCACGACCATCCCCGTGAGGACCGCTGCCGAGAGCAGGACCGCCACGGCGCTGAAGACGATCGCGAGGACGTTGTTGATCACGACCCACGTGGGCGACGAGGCCGCAGGCTGGGCGGGACGAGGGTCCAGGAGCAGGGAGAGGGCGATCAGGGGTACGGCGACCACGCCCAACTCGTAGACGCTCACGGACGCTCCTCACCCCCTGGTGGACTGGACGAGGCACATTAGATCATCCGGGCGTGCCCCGGGCCGAGGGTCGACTCACGGAGCGAGAAGGTCGAGGTGATCGCGCGCAAGTTCGCAGGGTGATGGGCGCTAGGCTCCGGGACCATGGCCCGACCCGGACAACGTCGCTCACCCGTCATCGCACTCGCCCTGGTGGTCGCACTCGCCGTGGTCGTGGCAGCCGTGTGGGCCTTCGTCCTCGTCGACTTCCGGCGGGCCGCCGCACCTGATGCCGCCGCCGCGGCCACCGCGACCGGCTCGACGAAGGGGGCCGCCGCCGACGAGGGCGCCGCCGGGGGAGCGGGGAAGCACGCAGCCAAGAAGACGGTGAAGCAGGCCCGGAGCGCGCTCGCCGGTGAGGACCCCCGCGTGCTCGTGCTCGGCGACTCCACCGGCGACGGGCCGGACGAGTGGGTGCGGCTGTGGGCGCAGTCGGAGGGCCTCTACGTCTCGAACTGGCAGGACGGCTACTACGCCGGGGCCGGCGACGAGACGGGGCTGTGGAATGCCTCGATGCAGGACGAGGCCACCGCCGACGACGCCGCCGAGGACTGGGAAACCGTGCGGCCGGAGAGCGACCCCGACGTCGTGCTGCTGAACTACGGGCACTACTACGACTCCGGTGACGAGGCCACCGAGTCGCTGGCGACGCTCCACGAGCAGCTCGAGGAGGACCTGCCCGACGCCGCGGTGCTCGTCGTGCTGCAGAACCCGGAGGCGGACGACGCCGATGCCCCCGTGCGCGAGGCGATCGGGCAGTGGGCGAAGGGGGCCGGCCTGCCCACGATCGACGTGGCGGCGGCCTTCGAGGAGTCCGACCTGCCGGCCGATGACCTGCGGCTGACGGACACCCAGCCCTCCGAGGCCGGGCAGGAGCTCTGGGTGGAGACGGTGCAGGACAGGCTGGGCTGAACGTGGTGGCGCCCCCAGAAGGCCGCCGCCGGTCGAGGTTCGAACGCTCGACTATTCGGTCGCTGGGACCTCGACCGGAGAAACCTCGAATCATGGCCCGGGCCGTCGTCCACAACTCCTCCCCGAAACAGGAGTTCTCCACCGACCGCTGCCAAGGGCCCCGGTGCGGTGCGGGCGACGCGAGCGTGGGCCCATGCCGAACAAGGAGACGCCGCTCCAGCGGCATCAACGCGTGCTCGCCGCCTCGGAGGAGACGGATGGCGTGCTCGACCACACCCGGCTGCGGGCCCTGGACGTCGATCGCAACCAGGCGGCCCGTCAGGTCGCCGCGGGTCGGTGGGCCCGTCACGGGAAGTACACCCTGGCCATGCACAACGGTCCACTCGGGCACGTCGCACGGTGTTGGCGTGCGGTGTGGGAGGTCGGTGAGAACGTCACTCTCGTCGACGGGGTCAGCGCCCTGCAGCTCGCCGGGCTCAGGGGGTGGCACGAGGAGGTCGTCCATGTCTCGCTGGTGCATCGCCACGACCCCTCCTTCACGTCAGGGGTCAAGGCCCACAAGGTGATCCGGCGGGTCGAAGGGGAGCGCGCCGGGGCCGGGCTGCCGCGGACGAGGCCGCCGGTCGCCGCGATTCGGGCGGCCAACTGGGCAGTCAGCGACAGGGCGGCCGCGACGATCCTCGCCATGACGGTGCAGCAGCGGCTGGCGACGGGTGAGCAGCTGGTCGATGCACGGCGGCGGGTGAGGGGCAGGAGGCGGCGGGCCTTCCTGCGGCAGGTCGTCCAGGACATCGCGGACGGGGCGCAGTCGCTGCACGAGCTCGACTTCGCAGGGGCCTGTCGCAAGCGCGCCTTGCCCGAGCCGACGCGGCAGGCACTGCGTAGGACGAAGGACGGGCGGATCTACCTGGACGTGTTCTTCGAGGAGTACGGGCTGGTCGTCGAGGTCGACGGCGCCGGGCATCAGTGGGGTCTTGCAGGAGTGGATGACTCCTTTCGCGCCAACGCTGTCGTCATCGACGGCGACCGGGTGCTGCGGATCAACATCGTGGGCTGGCGCCTCGATCGGGAGGCCTACCTCGACCAGGTGACGGCCGCCCTTCGCTCCGACTGGGCGCTGGCCAACCTCGCGCGCTCCCGGCCTGTCGCCGGGGACGTGAACTGAGGTGCGCTGCTCTCGGTGGCCGCTGCTCGAGGTGTTCAACGATTCGAGGTCCAGCCGCTCGAATAGTCGAGCGGCTGGACCTCGAATCACAGCTCAGTCGGGCGTGGGGGCGCTCAGCCCATCCAGGTGTCCCACCCGTGGTGCAGGACGAGCCAGGCGATGAGCCCGTACCCGGCCTGGCCCGGGTGGGTGCCGTCGACGGAGGCCGCGATGTCGGACTCCCACTGCTCGTGCCCCGCGAGCGGGCTGAAGGTGTCGACGAAGGGCACCCCCCTGCGGTCGCAGACGTCGCGCTGGGCGTCGACGACCTGGCCGATCGTCGCGTTCATCGCGGCGTCCGCGCTCGGCGGGGGACCGACGACGAAGGTCGCCACGCCCTGCGAGGAGGCCTCGTCGAGGATGTTCGCGAGGTTGAGGCGGTGCCGCGCGATCGAGGTCCCGGCCGTCACGTCGGACTGCCCGACCTGCACGACGAGCCGACGCTCGGCGGCCCCCTCGAGCCGGCGCTTGCCCTCGACCTGCCACCGCTCGGAGACCCCGCCGGAGGTCTCCCCGGGGATGCCGAGGTTGTAGTGCCTCAGCACCCCTTCGCCGATGGAGGTCCGGGCCATGACCCGACCCACCCAGCCGAGTGCCTTGGGGTCGCCCACACCGGTGACGAAGGAGTCCCCGATGAAGACGATCGAGACATCGCGCCAGCCGTTCTCGCTGGTGAAGGTGGCGCTCGGGGTGAACTCGTTGCCGGCTGCGTCGGTCATCTGGCCGCTCACGTCGGTGGTGCTCCTGAAGGTCGGCTGGGGTGCAGGGACACCTCGACGTTACTCGTCGCCGAGTCCCTCGTCGTCACGGCATGCCATCAGCGGTCGAAGGCGCGGGCGATCAGGTCCTTCTGCTCCACCGCGTGCTTCTTGGCCGTGCCCGCCGACGGGGAGGCGCTCGGGACCCGGGCGACGCACCGCACCGGGCGGGTCTCGCCGTGCTTCGCGAGGTCGCCGGGCAGGTTGAGCGCGAGGAAGGGCCAGGCGCCCTGGTTCTCCGGCTCCTCCTGGACGATGAGGATCTCCGCGTTCGGGTACTTCGCCAGCTCGGCAGCCAGCTCCTCGCCCGGCAGCGGGTAGTACCGCTCCATGCGCAGGATCGCCGTCTGCTGGTCCTCCCGCTTGCGCCGCTCCTCCTCGAGGTCGTAGACCACCTTGCCGGCGGCCACGACGACGCGGGTGACCTGGTCCCCCTTCGGCGCGTCGGCGGCGTCGGGAAGGATCGGGCGGAAGCCGCCCTGCGTGAAGTCCTCCGGCTCGCTCGACGCGGCCTTGAGGCGCAGCATCGACTTCGGGGTGAAGACGATGAGCGGACGACGCGGCCGGTGGTAGGCCTGCCGGCGCAGCAGGTGGAAGTAGCTCGCCGGCGTCGACGGGAAGGCGACGGTCATGTTCTTCTGCGCGCACAGCGCGAGGAAGCGCTCGATCCGCGCGGAGGAGTGGTCCGGGCCCTGGCCCTCGTAGCCGTGCGGCAGCAGCAGCACGACCGAGGAGTTCTGGCCCCACTTCTGCTCCGAGGAGGAGATGAACTCGTCGACGATCGTCATCGCGCCGTTGACGAAGTCACCGAACTGGGCCTCCCAGAGGACCAGCGCGTCCGGCCGCTCCACCGAGTACCCGTACTCGAAGCCCATCGCGGCGAACTCCGAGAGCAGCGAGTCGTAGGTCCAGAAGCGGGCCTGGTCGCCGAGGTAGTTCAGCGGGGTCCACTCGTCGCCGTTGTTCTTGTCGATGAGCACCGCGTGCCGCTGGACGAAGGTGCCGCGACGGGAGTCCTGACCGGTCAGGCGCACCGGCGTGCCGTCCATGAGCAGCGAGCCGAAGGCCAGCATCTCGCCGGTCGCCCAGTCGATGCCGCCCTCGTTCACCGAGGCGGCCCGCTTCTCCATCGCCTTCTGCAGCTTCGAGTGGACCGTGAAGCCGTGCGGCGGGCTGGTGAAGATGTCGCCGATGTGCTTCAGGTCGGTGCGGCTGATACCGGTCTCGGTGGCCGAGCGGTTCGTCGCGTCGCTCGTCTGGGCGGCGGGCCGCTCCAGCCCGGCGTTGTCCGGCGCGTCCGAGCCGGTGTCGCCGCTGTCGCTGGTCGCGTCCATGGGGGAGTGCCCGTTCTTGCGGGCCTCCTTGGTCTCGGTGAAGACCCGCTCCAGCTGCGCCTGGTAGTCCCGCAGGGCCTCGTCGGCCTCCTCGGGCGTGATGTCGTTGCGGCCGATGAGGTTCTCGGTGTAGAGCTTGCGCACGCTGCGCTTGTTGTCGATGAGCTTGTACATCATCGGCTGCGTCATCGACGGGTCGTCGCCCTCGTTGTGGCCGCGGCGGCGGTAGCAGACGACGTCGATGACGACGTCCTTGTGGAAGGTCTGGCGGAACTCGTAGGCCAGCTCGGCGACCCGCACGCAGGCCTCCGGGTCGTCGCCGTTGACGTGGAAGATCGGGGCCTGGATCATCCGCGCGACGTCCGTGGAGTAGACCGAGGAGCGGCCGTAGGACGGAGCGGTGGTGAAGCCGATCTGGTTGTTCACGACGATGTGGATCGTCCCGCCGGTGCGGTAGCCGCGCAGCTGGCTCTGCTGCAGCGTCTCCGCGACGACGCCCTGGCCCGCGAAGGCCGCGTCACCGTGCATGAGCACCGGCAGCACCGGGAAGTCCTCGCCGCCGTGGTTCAGCCGGTCCTGCTTGGCGCGGGTGATGCCCTCGAGCACCGGGTTGACCGCCTCGAGGTGGCTCGGGTTGGCCGCGAGGTAGACCTTGGTCTTGTTGCCCTCCTCGGAGGTGAACTCGCCCTCGGTGCCCAGGTGGTACTTCACGTCACCGGAGCCCTGGACCGACTTCGGGTCCAGCTCGCCCTCGAACTCCCGGAAGATCTGGGAGTAGGACTTGCCGGCGAGGTTGGCCAGCACGTTCAGCCGGCCGCGGTGCGGCATGCCGATGGTGACCTCGTCCATGTCGTCGTCCGCGGCGCGGGACATCACCCGGTCCAGGACCGCGATGACGGACTCGCCGCCCTCGAGCGAGAAGCGCTTCTGGCCGACGAACTTCGTCTGCAGGAAGGTCTCGAAGGCCTCCGCGGCGTTGAGGCGGCGCAGGATGCGCAGCTGCTCGTCGCTCGTGGCCTTCTGGTAGCCGACCTCGACCCGCTTCTGCATCCAGGCCCGCTGCTCGGGGTCCTGGATGTGCATGTACTCGATGCCGGTGGTGCGGCAGTAGGAGTCGCGCAGGATGCCGAGGATCTTGCGGAGCTTGAGGAAGGGCTCGCCGCCGAAGCCGCCGGTGGCGAAGCTGCGCTCGAGGTCCCACAGCGTGAGGCCGTGGGTCGAGACGTCGAGGTCGCTGTGCCGACGCTGCCGGTACTCCAGCGGGTCGGTGTCGGCCATGAGGTGGCCCCGGACCCGGTAGGAGTGGATGAGCTCCTGGACGCGGGCGACCTTGTTGATGTCGTCGTCGTGGGAGGTCGAGATGTCGACCTCCCAGCGGATCGGCTCGTAGGGCAGCCGCAGGCTCTCGAAGATCTCGTCGTAGAAGCCGTTGGCGCCGAGGAGCAGCTCGTGCATCTGGCGCAGGAACTCACCGGAGACCGCGCCCTGGATGACCCGGTGGTCGTAGGTGGAGGTGAGGGTGAGCAGCTTCGAGACCGCGTTGCGGTTGATCGAGTCGTTGCTCGCGCCCTGCCACTCGGCCGGGTAGTCCAGCGCACCGACGCCGATGATCGCGCTCTGGCCCTGCATCAGGCGGGGCATGGAGTGGACCGTGCCGATGCCGCCGGGGTTGGTCAGCGAGATCGTCGTGCCGGCGAAGTCGTCGACCGTCAGCTTGTTGTCCCGCGCCTTGCCGACGACCTCCTCGTAGGCCCGCCAGAAGGCGGTGAAGTCCATCGTCTCGGCGGGCTTGACGGCCGGGACCATGAGCTGGCGGGTGCCGTCGTCCTTCTGCAGGTCGATGGCGATGCCCAGGCCGATGTGGGCCGGCTGCACGATCGCCGGCTTGCCCTTCTCGTTGGTCGTGTAGTGGACGTTCATCTCCGGCATCGCCTGGAGCGCCTTGACCATCGCGTAGCCGATGATGTGGGTGAAGGAGACCTTGCCACCGCGGCTGCGCTTGAGGTGGTTGTTGATGACGATGCGGTTGTCGATGAGCAGCTTCGCCGGGACGGCGCGCACCGACGTCGCGGTGGGGACCTCGAGCGAGGCCTCCATGTTGGTCACGACCCGGGCAGCGGCGCCACGAAGGGGGCTCTGCACGTCCTCCGCGGGCTCCTCCTTCTCGGCCTTCTTCGGCGCCGCCTTCTTGGGTTCAGCCTTCTTGGGCTCCGCCTTCTTCGGCTCGGTCTTGGCCTGCGACTCGGCCTTCTTGGGCTCGGCCTTGGTCTCCGGCTTTGGCGCGCTCGCCTTCTCGGGCGTGGCCTGCGGCGCCGACGCGGCCTGCGCGCCGTTGTCACCGCTGGTCCCCGGGGTGTAGTTCTCGAAGAACTCCCACCATGCCTCGTCGACGTTGTTGCGGTCCTGCTTGTACTGCTCGTAGAGCTCGTCGACGAGCCATTCGTTGGGGCCGAAGTCGTTCAGGGACACGGAGCCATCCTGGGAGTCAGGCACGGCGCATACGCCTCTTTCGTTGACGGTCGCTGCGGGGTCCGCACAGGCACGCGGACCCTCATCGCACAAGCCTAACGTGAGGGCGTGCGCGTATGTGCTCCGGTGCACACGCGCGGCGTGTGCACCGGAGCACCGTGCAGTGGCGCGTGTCAGCTGATGTCGGCGCGCAGCGTGCGCAGCGACCCGAGCCCCGCCAGCACGAGGGCGTAGGCGGCCAGGACGAGGGCGCCACCCCACCACTCGAGCTGGGGTCCGCCGGTGCCGTTCGCGACACTGCTGACCATCGCCTGCGTCGCCGCCGAGGGCAGGAACTGGGTCACGTGCTCGGCGCCCCAGTCCCAGAAGCTCAGTGCCACCCCGGCGAGCGGCTCGACGATCCACGCCACCCCGATGGAGATGAGCAGCGCCGCGACCTGGTTCGGGATGAGGATGCCCGCGCCGAGCCCGATGAGTGCCCACAGCCCGAGCACGAGCAGGCTGAGCGCCAGGGTGCGCCCGACGGCGGCGTCGGGGAAGACCTCCGCGCCGCGCGAGGAGAGCACGACCGCCCCCACGCCGACCGAGCCGATGAGGGAGACCACGCCGTAGAAGGCGCCGATGACGAGCAGCGAGATGACCTTCGCGCCCATGACGATGCCCCGCCGCGGCGTGGCGAGGAAGGTCGCGGTGATCGTCTTGTGGCGGTACTCGCTGCCGATCTGCATGACGCCGACGGCGAGGGTGAGCAGGTAGGAGATCGACAGGCCGGCCGTGTACACGGTGTTGGCCATCTCCTCGGGGCTGCCCGCGAGCTGCTGCTCCGGCGGCACCCCGGTCTGGTCCATCGTCACGAGGAATCCGAAGAGCGCCGCGAAGAGCGCGCCCGCGACGAAGACGGCGATGGCCATGCCCCACCACAGCCGGGTCGTGAAGTACTTGCGCAGCTCGGAGATGATCGCGCCGCCCATCAGCGCCCCCCTTCGTCGCCGGCGGGGGCCGGGATCGCGGCCTCGCCGAGGTTGCGGTTGGTGCCCTCCGTGAGGGTGAAGTAGAGCCCTTCGAGGTCCGTGCTCATCGAGCGCAGCTCGTGCACCGGCAGCTTCGCGCGAAGGGCGACGTCGCCCACCAGCCGCAGGTCGCCGGTCTCGACGACGAGGCTGCCGTCCTCACCGGGCTCGCTGGTCACGTCGGCGACGCGCAGCGCCCCGGCCAGGGCGCTCGGATCGCTCGTGCGCACGAGCGCCCGCGGCGGGCCGTACAGCTCGGACATGCTCCCCTCGGAGACCAGCCGACCGTTGTTGATGATGACGACCTCGTCGACGGTCTGCTCGACCTCCTGCAGCAGGTGGCTCGAGACGAGCACCGTGCGCCCCTCGTCGGCCAGGTGGCGCAGGAAGCCCCGCAGCCACCGGATTCCCTCGGGGTCCAGACCGTTGGTCGGCTCGTCGAGCACGAGCAGCCGCGGATCGCCGAGCAGCGCCTGGGCCAGGCCGAGGCGCTGGCGCATCCCCATGCTGTAGCCACCGGCCCGCTTGCGTGCGGCCGCCGCGATCCCGGTCAGTTCGAGCAGCTCGTCGCAGCGTGCGCTCGGGATGCCGCTCGTGGCCGCGAGCACCCGCAGGTGGTCCCGGCCGGTGCGGCCGGGGTGGAAGTTGGTCGCCTCGAGCGCCGACCCGACGACGCCGAGCGGCTGCTCGATCTCCCGGTAGTCCTGCCCGTCGATCGTCGCCGTCCCGGAGGTCGCCGAGACGAGCCCGAGCAGCATCCGCAGCGTCGTCGTCTTGCCGGCGCCGTTCGGCCCGAGGAAGCCGGTGATCCGCCCCGGGTCGACGGTGAAGCTCAGGTCGTCGACGGCGGTGAAGTTGCCGAAGCGCTTGGTCAGGCCCTGCACCTCGACGCGTGCCCCTGCTCCCGTCATGCGCACATCCCCTCGTTCGTGGTTGTCGCCGTCATCCTCGCAGGGAGGCCGTGCCCCACAGATCAGCCCCCGGGCGGATTCCTGCGTCCGACTGCGGGGGGAGGGGCCTCGCGACCGTAGACTCTCCCCACCATGACCATTGGTCTCCTGCTGCTCCTCGCCCTCCTGCTGACCCTGGGCACCGCCCTCTTCGTCGCGGCCGAGTTCTCCCTCGTCGCCCTCGACCGGCCCACGGTGCAGCGGGCCGTCGACGACGGTGACGGCGCCGCCCGGCCGGTGCTCGCCTCCCTTCGCAGCCTGTCGACACTGCTCTCCGCCTGCCAGGTGGGGATCACGGTGACCACGCTGGCCCTCGGTTACATCGCCAGCCCCGCGGTCGGTGACCTCATCGAGCCGCTCTTCACCGCCACCGGGCTGCCCCTCGGCGTCGCCCGCTCCCTCGCCGACGGCATCGCGCTGATCATCGCGACCGCCTTCTCGATGATCCTCGGCGAGATGGTCCCCAAGACCCTCGCGGTCTCCGCACCGCTCGGGGTCGGCAAGCTCGTCGCCGTGCCGATGCGGGTCATCGGGGTGCTCTTCCGGCCGTTCATCGTCGTGCTCAACGGCTCCGCGAACTGGGCGCTGCGCCGGATGGGCGTCGAGCCGCAGGAGGAGCTGTCCGCGGCCCGCAGCCCGAGCGAGCTCGCCTCGCTCGTGCGCACCTCCGTCGAGGCGGGGACGCTGGACTCCCACACCGGCCGGCTCGTGGCTCGCACCCTCGGCTTCGGGGAGCAGACGGCCGCTGACGTGATGACACCCCGCAACCGGGCGACGGCGATCGAGCGCACCGCGACCGCGGAGGACCTCGTCGACCTCGCCCGCAGCACCGGGCACTCCCGCTTCCCCGTCACCGGCGGCGACTGGGACGACATCGACGGCATGGTCCACGTGAAGAAGGGCATCGCCGTCCCGCACGAGCGCCGCCCCGACGTGCCGATCTCGGCGCTGATGATCGACCCCGTCGTCGTCCCCGAGACGCTGCGCCTGGACCCCTTGCTGCTGCAGCTGCGCGACGCCGGCCTGCAGATGGGGGTCGTCGTCGACGAGTACGGCGGCACCGCCGGGCTCGTCACGCTCGAGGACCTCGTCGAGGAGATCGTCGGCGAGGTGCACGACGAGCACGACGCCGCCGAGACCACCGGCCGGGCGATCGGCGACGGCTCCTGGACGGTGCCCGGCCTGTGGCGCCCGGACGAGGTGCGAGACCGCGTCGGTGCGGACGTGCCGGAGGGCTCCGCCTACGAGACCATCGGTGGCTGGGTGATGGCCCGGCTGGGTCGGGTGCCCGAGGTCGGCGACGTCGTCGACGTCGAGGGCTGGGAGGTCCACGTCGTGCACATGGACGGCCGACGGGTGGACCGGGTGCGTTTCGTCCCGAGACCGGTTCCCGAGGACGAAGGCGGTGAGCCGGAGTGATCGCCGCGATCGTCACCGTGGTCCTGCTGCTGGCCAATGCCTTCTTCGTGGGGGGCGAGTTCGCCTCCATGTCCGCCCGTCGCAGCCAGCTCGAACCGCTCGCCGACGCCGGCGACAAGCGCGCGGCGATCGCCGTCGAGGCGCTGCAGCACACCGGCGTCATCCTCGCCACCTGCCAGCTCGGCATCACGATCTGCTCGGTGCTGCTCGGTGCGGTATCCGAGGCGGCGCTGCACCACGCGCTGCACCCGCTCATGGAGCGCATCGGTGTCCCCGACGCGGCCACCAGCACCCTCTCGCTCGTGCTCGCCATCCTCGTCGTGGTCTACCTGCACGTCGTCATCGGCGAGATGATCCCGAAGAACCTCGCCATCGCCGGCCCGGAACGGGCCGCCACGTGGCTGGTGCCCCCGCTCATGCGGGTCATGCACGTGGCCAAGCCGGTCATCCTGGCCATGGACTGGGTCTCGAAGGCCTTCGTGCGGGCGATGGGGATCGAGCCGAAGGACGAGGTCGGCGCGGCCTTCACCGCCGAGGAGGTCCAGCAGATCGTCACCGAGTCCCACCGGGAGGGGCTCGTCGCGGCCGACCGGTACGGCCTCGTCGACGCGGCGCTGGAGTTCTCGGACAAGGACGCCCGCGACGTCGGGGTGCCGCTGGAGGAGCTGATCACCGTCCCGCGGAGCTCCACCCCCGACGACATCGAGCGGCTCGTGGCCAAGTACGGGTTCTCGCGCTACCCGACGGTCGACGGCGCCGGTGAGCTCGCCGGGTACCTCCACCTGAAGGACGTGCTCTACGCCGATGCGGCGCAGCGCAGCCAGCCGGTGCCCCGCAAGCGGCTGCGGCGCATGGCCACCGTCAAGCCCGCCGACGAGGTCGAGGAGGTGCTGCGCACGATGCAGCGCACCGGCACCCACCTCGCCCGGGTCGTCGACGACGTCGGCGTCGTCATCGGTGTCGTCTTCCTCGAGGACGTCATCGAGGAGCTCGTCGGCGAGGTGACCGACTCCACCCAGCGGTGACCGGCCCCGTCCCGCCGGGGCGGCCCCCGTCGTGCGGGGTGGTCGGGGCCGGACGAAGGGGATCAGAACTGGTAGTCCGAGCACTGCGGCCGGGTCGAGATCGTGACCTCCTGCGGGTCGCTGCCGGCGAAGGTGTAGTTGATCGTGAGCCAGTTGGAGCTGGACTCACCGAGCACGAGGTACTCGTAGACGCCCGGCTTGTTCGGGACCGGGGTCGGTCCGGCCGCCGCGATGGTGATCGCCGGGACGGTCCAGGCGGCGCCCTTGGCGACGGTGCGACGCGAGACCTGCGGGTGGGTGCTGCTCATGCTGGGTTCCCCTCATGGCATTCGCGGGGGCGCCCTTCCCCGGCGCTCCCTCCTGGGCGTTGACCTTGCTCGATATTTACTGTTTCGGGGCGAATTTGTGAATGTCTGCGTGGTTGATGCCCGTTGGTGCTGGTGGGACGGGTGTGACGGCCCTACAGTGTGGGAGATCCGGATCACATCCGGCGACGAAGCATCACGGGAGGACACCATGGCGAGCGATGGAGCCGCCGAGCCCAAACACGCGAAGGACGGGTTCTCGTCCCGCAAGGTCTTCATCTTCGCGGCCATCGGGTCGGCAGTGGGCCTGGGGAACATCTGGCGATTTCCTTATGTGGCGTACGAGGGAGGTGCCGGAGCCTTCCTGATCCCGTACCTGGTGGCGCTGCTCTTCGCGGGCATCCCGCTGCTGTACTTCCTGTACTCGATCGGGCACCGCAACCGCGGGTCGGCGCCGCTGTCCCTACGGCGCTTCTCGAAGGGGGCCGAGTGGATCGGCTGGTGGATGGTGCTGGTGGCGGTGGTCATCGGCGTGTACTACGCGGCGATCATCGCCTGGGCCATCAAGTACACCTTCCTCTCCTTCAACCAGGGCTGGGGCAATGACCCGGGCACCTATCTCAACGTCGACTTCCTCCAGGTCGCGAAGGACCCCGGGCCGACGATGGACTTCGTGCCGCAGGTGCTGCTGCTGATGGTCGTCGTCTGGGCCGTGACCATCGGGGTGCTCGCCATGGGCATCCAGAACGGCATCGGACGCACCGCCGTCATCTTCATCCCGATCCTGGTCGTGGCCTTCGGCCTGCTGGTGATCTACTCGCTCACCCTCGACGGTGCCGGCGCCGGCCTGGACGCCTTCTTCACCCCTGACTGGGGCGCACTGAAGGACAGCAGCGTGTGGATCTCGGCCGTGGGGCAGATCTTCTTCAGCCTCTCGATCGGCTTCGGGATCATGATCACCTACGCCAGCTACGTCCAGCCGAAGACGGACATGACCGGCTCGGGTGCGGTCGTGGCCTTCTCCAACTCCGGCTTCGAGCTGCTCTGCGGCATCGGTGTCTTCGCGACGCTGGGCTTCATCGCGCAGTCGACCGGCCAGCAGATCGGTGAGGTCGTCGCGAGCGGCATCGGGCTGGCCTTCGTGGCCTTCCCGACGATCATCAACGAGGCCCCCGGCGGCGCGTTCATCGGTGTGCTCTTCTTCGCCTCGCTCGTGCTCGCCGGGCTGACCTCGCTCATCTCGATCATCGAGGTCATCATCGGCGCCGTGCGGGACAAGGTCGGGATCTCCCGGCTGGCCGCGACCTTCATCGTCGGTCTGCCGATGGCGATCGTGAGCATCCTGATGTTCTCGACCACCGGCGGTCTGTACCTGCTGGACACCATGGACGCCTTCGTGAACTCCTTCGGCATCGTCGGCGCCTCGATCGTCGTCATGCTGGCGCTGAGCTGGGTCTTCCGGAAGCTGCCGGTCATGCAGCAGCACATGAACACCCACGGCACGATCAAGCTGCTGCTGTGGTGGAAGGCGTTGGTCGCCGTCATCATCCCGGTCGCGCTCGCCTACATGCTCTACCAGGAGCTGCGGGACAAGATCGCCGAGCCCTACGCCGGCTACCCGGACTCGCTGATCAACGTCTTCGGCTGGGGCATGGCTGCCGCGCTGCCGATCATCGCGATCCTGCTGTCCTTCCTGCCGTGGCGGGGAGACACGAAGCTGGACGATCCGGGCGACCTGTATGCCCGGGAGGACGCGCTCGTCGATGGAGGTGAGCAGGCATGAGTGCAGCAGCGATCATCATGATGGTCATCTCGATCCTCATCATCTGGGGCGGGCTCGCGCTGGCCATCTGGAACCTCAGCGTGCACGGCACGGCCGACGAGGGCGACGCCCTCGTCGTCGAGACGCACCGCAACCCGTAGGGGTGAGGAAGGACGAAGGGCGGACCCGGGATCGGGTCCGCCCTTCGTCTGCGTCTGGTTCGAGGTGATCCGGCGCTTTCGGGCGCTCTCATACCTCGAACCGTCCGGAAATTCGGCGCCCCCGG
>NZ_BCSR01000032.1 GCF_001570965.1 Janibacter corallicola NBRC 107790
CGGCAGGTCGGCGACGTCGGGCACCCGCCACGGCTCGGAGCCGTTGGCCAGGTACCCGTCGGAGAGCAGGAAGACCGGGGTGCGGTAGGTCGTGGCGATCCGGACCGCCTCCAGTGCGGCGTCGAAGCAGTCGGTGGCCGACTGCGGGGCGACGATCGGCACGGGCGACTCGCCGTTGCGTCCGAACATCGCCTGGAGCAGGTCGGCCTGCTCGGTCTTCGTCGGCAGTCCGGTGCTCGGCCCACCCCGCTGGATGTCGATGATGACGAGCGGCAGCTCGAGGCTGACCGCGAGGCCGATCGTCTCCGACTTCAGGGCCACGCCGGGCCCGGAGGTGGTGCACACGCCGATCGAGCCGCCGAAGGAGGCGCCCAGTGCCATCCCGATGGCGGCGATCTCGTCCTCGGCCTGCAGCGTCGTCACGCCGTGGCGCTTGTGGGCCGAGAGGGCGTGCAGCACGTCGCTGGCAGGGGTGATGGGGTAGGAGCCGAGCACGAGCGGGCGGCCGACCCGGTGCGCGGCGGCCACGAGGCCGAGCGCGAGGGCGGTGTTGCCGGTGACGTTGCGGTAGGTCCCCGGCGGGGTCGGCGCCGGGGCCACCTCGTAGGTGACCACGAAGTCCTCGGTGGTCTCGCCGTAGTTCCAGCCCGCGCGCAGTGCCGCGAGGTTGGCGGCGAGGATGTCCGGGCGGGCGCCGAACTTGCCCGCGAGGTAGTCCTCGGTCCCCTTCGTCGGGCGGCCGTACATCCAGGACAGCAGGCCGAGGGCGAACATGTTCTTCGCCCGGCCCTTCTCCTTGCGGGTCAGCGAGTCGAACTCGGCGAGCGCCTCGACGGTGATCGAGGTGAGCGGCACCCCGTGGACGTGCCAGGAGGAGAGGCTCTCGTCCTCGAGCGGGCTCGTGGTCCAGCCGACCTTCTTCAGGTTGCGGGTGGTGAACTCGTCGGTGTTGAGGATGATCGTCGCGCCACGGGGGACGTCGGCGAGGTTCGCCTTGAGGGCGGCCGGGTTCATCGCGACGAGCACGTCGGGGGCGTCGCCGGGCGTGAGGATGTCACGGCTGGCGAAGTGCACCTGGAAGGAGCTGACCCCGGGGATGGTCCCCTGCGGGGCGCGGATCTCGGCGGGGTAGTTCGGCAGCGTCGAGAGGTCGTTGCCCAGCGCAGCGCTGTCGGCGGTGAACCGGTCGCCGGTCAGCTGCATCCCGTCCCCGGAGTCGCCGGCGAAGCGGATGATGACGCGGTCGGTGGGTTGTCTCGTCGCGGCGGAAGTCATGGTTGCTGGTCGTGCCCCTAAGCATCGGTGCGTGTCGCGCTCGAATTACGCGACACATATGTATGGTAATTGGCTCCCCTGCCAGGTATCCAGCGGGATAAACTATGCCATGCATAACGTCATGTTATGTGTCATTCTCCATGTGGGCCTGCCGCTCCCGGACTTCGAGACAGAGAACCTCCCCAGCGACCAGCCCGTCCAACCGGGGGAGCAACAGCTCGACGACGGTGCCCGGCTGGTGGTGCATCGGTTTGGTCTCCGGGTGGGGCAGGTAGACCAGTCCCTCGTGCTCGCGACCGGCACGCGAGACGGTGGCCTCGATGAAGGAGAAGGTCTCCGGCCCGTGCACGTCGGTCCACGCGACGTCGGCGAAGGTCCACCGCGGCACCAGCGGCACGAGGTGCAGCGGGGCGATGTCCAGGTTGACCGTGGCCGGAACGAAGCGGGAGAGATCCAGCCCCCGTGCGGCGAAGTGCGGGGCCTGCAGCGCGATCGTGCCGGTGGCGAAGGGGGAGTCCGCCGCCCGCCCGGAGGCGACCCCGTGGCCCGCGCGGACCACCCCCTCCGCCCGGAGGGTCACCGGACCATCGACGGCGTCAGCGGCGGGACCCACCACTCGCCGTTGTTGGCCTTGACCGCGCCGATGACGTGGATGACCGTCGCGACGACGATGACGAGCGGGTAGGTGATGAAGCCGACGAGCAGGAACATCAGCGGCAGCGAGAGCAGCAGCAGGATCGCGGTGATGATCTGCACGTTCAGGCTGTTCGCGGAGTGCTGGCGCACGAAGGGGCCGCGGTCCTTGTAGATCAGGTAGATCACGAGCGAGGCGACGAAACCGAGCGTGCCGGCCGACAGCGGCAGCAGCACCGCGGGCACGAGGTGGGCGACCATCCCGAGGGTGCGCTCCTGCCCCGGGCTCATCGGGGCCAGCGGCGGGCCGTAGCGCTGCGGGACCGGCTGGCCCGGTTGCGGGTAGGCCTGCTCGCCCGGCTGGCCCTGGCCGGCGGGCGGGTGCTCCGCGTTCGGGTGCGGTGAGCCGTCGTGCGGCTGTGTCATGTCTGCCTCCTGGGTGTCTGGGCACGACTCTGCCGTTTCGGCGGGCGGGAGTCCATCAGGAGGACGCCCGTATCGGGGTGGGGTATTCCCCACGAGGCCCCGGCCGGACGGCGCCATTAGGATCTGGCGCGTGGACGGATACCAGGTGATCGCCGGCGTGCTGCTGCTCGGCGTGCTCCTCGTGGTCGCGGGGTACACGGCGCGGCGGCTGCTGGCGCCGCGGGCCCCGACCCCCACGAAGCTGACCACCTACGAGTCCGGCATCGACCCGGTCGGCCGGGACTGGGCCCAGACCCGGGTGCGCTACCTCGCCTACGCCTTCCTCTACGTGATCTTCGCCGTCGACGTGGTCTACCTCTTCCCGTGGGCGCTGGTGCTGCGCACCGAGCTCGGCGTCGCGAGCCTGATCGAGGTCGCGATCTTCATCGGTGTCGTCCTCGTCGGTCTCGTGCACGCGTTGCGCCGCGGGCTGCTGCGGTGGACCTGACCTAGGGTGTCCGGGATGACGACCGACCTGCCGATGCCGCGCGTGGGGCCCGTCGGCGCCTTCGCGCCGCGGCCCATGAAGGTCGTGCTCAACTGGGGCCGGCGCTACAGCCTGTGGGTCTTCAACTTCGGGCTGGCCTGCTGCGCGATCGAGTTCATCGCCGCCTCCATGGCCCGGCACGACTTCATCCGGCTCGGGGTCATCCCCTTCGCGCCGGGCCCGCGGCAGGCCGACCTCATGGTCGTCTCGGGCACCGTCACCGACAAGATGGCGCCCTCGGTGCGCCGGCTCTACGACCAGATGCCGGAGCCGAAGTACGTGATCTCCTTCGGCGCCTGCTCCAACTCCGGCGGTCCCTACTGGGACTCCTACTCGGTGACCAAGGGCGTGGACCAGCTGCTGCCCGTCGACGTCTACGTGCCCGGGTGCCCGCCGCGGCCGGAGGCGCTGCTGCACGGCATCCTCACCCTCCAGGAGAAGATCGCCGCCGAGTCCCTCTCGACGAAGTCGTTGCGCGCCAAGTACGCCGGTCACCGGTCCGCGGGGGCCGGCGAGGTGCGCCGGGGCCTGCTGCGGCGCCCGGCGAAGGGGGCCTGAGATGCCCCTGGAGCAGCGCACCGTGCAGCCGGGCGAGTGGGTCGAGGCCGCCACCGGGGCGAAGGGGGAGGGCCTGACCTTCTTCGACTGGCTGAGCGCCGTCGACGAGACCGACCGCGAGGACTCGCCCGGGCTGGAGGTGGTCTGCCACCTGCTCGACCCGCGGCCCACGCCCGAGCGTGACCAGCGCGAGCTGCTGCTGCGCACCCGCGTGCCCGAGGGGGGCGTCCTGCCGAGCCTCACGGGGCTCTTCGGCGGGGCCGCGTGGCACGAGCGGGAGACCCACGAGATGTTCGGCCTGGAGGTCTCCGGCTTCGACGACGGCACCGGTCTCGGGATGCGTCCACTGCTGCTGCCCGAGGGCTTCGAGGGCCACCCGCTGCGCAAGTCCTTCGTGCTCGCATCGCGCGCGACCAAGCCCTGGCCCGGCGGCAAGGACCCCGGGGAGGGCCGGGAGACGAAGCGGACCTCGAAGCGTCGACGGATGACCGCGCCCGGCGTGCCCGGCCCGGAGTGGGGCCCCCGCCCGGCGAAGGGGGAGGACGGATGAGCCTCCTCGAGATCGCGGTCCGCTCGCTGGCCGCGCTGCTCGCCGTGCTCGTCCTGCCGCTGGTCGCGGGGCAGACCGAGCACAAGGTCATGGCGCACATGCAGGGGCGGCTCGGCCCGATGTACGCCGGTGGCTTCCATGGCTGGGCCCAGCTGGTCGCCGACGGGGTGAAGTTCGTCCAGAAGGAGGACATCACCCCCGCCGCGGCCGACCGGGGCGTCTTCCGTCTCGCGCCGGCGATCGCCCTCGTCCCGTACCTCCTCGCGATCGCCCTGCTGCCGATCCACCCCGGCCTCGTCGCCGCCGACGTGCCCGGCAGCATCCTGCTCGTGCTCGGCGTGAGCTCCGTCGGCGTCCTCGGCACGCTGATGGCCGGCTGGGCCAGCGCCAACAAGTACGCGCTCGTCGGCGGGATGCGCGCCGCCGCCCAGCTCATCGCCTACGAGCTGCCGCTCGTGCTCTCCGTCGCCTCGGTGGCGATGGCCGCCGGGACCCTCTCGCTCGTCACCGTCGTGCAGGAGTGGAGCCCGTGGTGGCTGCTGTGGCAGCTGCCCGGCGCCGTCGTCTTCCTCGTGGCCGCGACCGCGGAGCTGCAACGGGTCCCCTTCGACGCCCCGATCGCCGACAGCGAGCTCGTCATGGGACCGATGACGGAGTACACCGGGCTGCGCTTCGCCTTCTTCATGCTCGCCGAGTACGCGGGGATGGTCGTCATGGGGCTGCTCTTCGCGGTGCTGTGGCTCGGCGGCTGGCAGGGCCCGGCAGCCGGGATGCTCGGCTGGCTGTGGACCCTCCTGAAGGGCCTGCTCGTCGTGCTCCTCATCATCTGGCTGCGGGTGGCCTGGCCGCGGGTGCGCGAGGACCAGCTGCAGCGGCTCGCGTGGGTGGTCCTGGTCCCCCTGGCCCTCGTCCAGCTGGCTCTGACCGCAGTGGGAGTGGTGATGACGTCATGACCGACGAAGGACACGCAGCACACGAGCAGCACGGCCACGGGCCGACGGAGCCGGGCGTCGTGCCGGGCCTCGTCAAGGGGCTCGCGAGCACCGCCAGGCAGCTGATGACCCCCTCGCACACCCGGGAGTACCCGGACGTCGCGCCGGACCTGCCGGCCCGCTCCCGCGGGGTCATCGCCCTCATCGAGCAGAACTGCACCTCCTGCATGCTCTGCGCGCGGGAGTGCCCGGACTGGTGCATCTACATCGACTCGCACAAGGAGGAGGTCCCGCCGACCACGGAGGGGGGGCGCGCGCGGCAGCGCAACGTCCTCGACCGCTTCGCGATCGACTTCTCGCTGTGCATGTACTGCGGGATCTGCGTCGAGGTCTGCCCCTTCGACGCCCTCTTCTGGAGCCCGCAGTTCGAGTACGCGGAGACCGACATCCGCGACATGGTCCACGAGAAGGAGCGCCTCGGGCAGTGGGCCGAGGAGGTCCCCGCGCCGCCGGAGCTGGACCCCGCCGCCGCGGACCCGCCCGAGGTCACCGCCCTGGACAAGCCCGCCCGCGGTGGGCCCGCGGCCCCCCGGGAGGGCGGGACGTGACCGGTCTCGACCTCGCCTTCGCCGCCACCGGCGTCATCACCGCGGCCGCCGCCGCCCTGGCCGTCACCACCCGTCAGGTGGTCCACTCCGCACTCTGGCTCGTCGTCGCCCTGCTCGGGCTCGCCGGCTGCTACCTCGTCCTCGGGGCCGAGCTCGTCGCCCTCGTGCAGGTGCTCGTCTACGTCGGCGCCGTCGTCGTGCTCGTCATCATCGCGCTCATGCTCACCCGGGCACCGATCGGCCCGCGCAGCGAGCACTCCACCTCCCGTCGCCACCGGCTTCTCTCGGCCCTCGTCGGCGCCGGCACGGCAGCCCTGCTCGCCCTCGTCCTCCTGCCGACCGCGGGTCCGACGGAGGTCCGTCCCGGTGGGAGCGAGGAGCTGGCCCGGCAGATCTTCTCGACCTGGGTGTGGCCCTTCGAGCTGCTCTCGCTGCTGCTGCTCGCCTCGCTCGTCGGTGCCCTCGCGGCAGCCGGCCTCGGCGGCCGGAGCGGGGAGCGGCCCGTGGCGGACGTGGAGGAGGGCGCATGATCCACGCCGCCGGGCCGTACCTGCTCGCCAGCGTCCTCGTGGGGCTGGGCGTGTACGGCGTCCTCGCCCGCCGCAACGCCGTGCTCATGCTCGTCGGCGCCGAGCTGGTGCTCGGCGGCGGCGGGCTGCTGCTCGTCACCGCCGGCGCGCTGGGCGCCGACCGGTCGTGGACCGGCCAGGTGCTCACCCTCTTCGTCATCACGATCGCCGCCGCCGAGGTCGTCGTGGCCCTCGCGGTCATCGTCGCCGCCTACCGCAGGCGCGGACGCATCGACCTCGGGCAGGACGCCGGATGATCGCCTGGGCCCTCGTCGCGCTGCCCGCCATCACGGCCGCACTGCTGCTCGTCGTCTCCCGGTGGGGGACCCTCACCGCCCTCCTCGCGGTGCTCTCCTCCCTCGGGTCACTCGGCCTGGCGCTCGCGGCCCTGCCACGGACGGCGAAGGGGGCCGCCCCCTTCGCGGAGGACCGCGCGGTCGGCCCCGGCCGGGTCATGGGCGGCCTCGACCTGCCCTTCGCGCTCTCCCTCTCCGGCACCGCCGTCTTCCTCGTGCTGATCGTGAGCCTCGTCGTCGCCGCGGTGCAGGTCTACTCGGCGTGGTTCCTCGCCGAGGACGCCCGCCGGGGCAGCTTCCACACCACCGTCGCCCTCTTCAGCGCGGCGATGACACTGCTCGTCCTCTCCTCCGACCTCTTCCTGACGATCGTCGGCTGGGAGGTCATGGGCTGGTGCTCCTACCTGCTCATCGGGCACTGGTCCGGCCGGCCGGGACCGCGGCGGGCGGCGCACACCTCCTTCATGGTCACCCGCATCGCCGACATCGGCTTCCTGCTCGGCATGGCCGTGCTCGTCGCCGGCGCCCGCAGCAGCTCCCGCTCCGGGGTCCTGGCGCACTGGAGCGGCGACGGCGCGAGCGGCCTGCACGACCTCTCCCTCACCGCGGCACTCGTGCTCATCGTCGTCGGCGTCCTCGGCAAGGCGGCGCAGCTGCCCTTCCACAACTGGCTGCTCGACGCGATGGAGGGACCGACACCCGCCTCCGCGCTCATCCACGCCGCGACGATGGTCGCCGCAGGCACCATCGTGCTCGCCCGGCTGCTGCCGTTGCTCACCGAGGACGGGGGCCGGCCCGCCCGCCTCCTGCTCGGGGTGGCCGTCTCGGTGACGATGGTCCTCGCCGCGCTGTGCGCGCTCCTCGAGCCGGACCTGAAGCGGCTGCTCGCCTGGTCCACGATCAGCCAGGTCGGGGTCATGCTCGCCCCGCTCGCCGTGGCCGGCACCGGCGCGCTCGGCGGCGCCCTCGGCCACCTCTACGGGCACGCGATCTTCAAGGCACTGCTCTTCCTCGTGATCGGGTGGCTGGGTCTGACCCGCGGCTCCACCCGCATCGCGGACCTCGTCGGCGCCGCCCGCCAGCACCCGGTCGCCCTCGGCGCGTGGGCCGCCGGCCTCGCCTCGCTCGCAGGGGTCCCGATGCTCCTCGGTGGGATGAGCAAGGAGGACGTCGTCGCGGCCTCGTCCGACGGCCAGACCGTCCTCTCCCGCCTCGTCCTCGTCGCGCTGCTCGTCACGGCCGTGCTCTCCGCCGCCTACGCCACCCGGGCGCTGCTCGTCACCGCCACCGGGGACGAGGAGGACGGACGCCGGCACGCCGTCCTGCCCCCCGCGGTCGCGGTGGTGCTCGTCGTCCTCGGCCTGCTGAGCGTCCTCGGCGGCCTCGCGCTGCGGTGGCTCCCGGAGGCCGCGCACGTGCCGCTGCCGCTCTTCGGCGGGCTCGTCCTGGCCGTGCTGCTCGGCATCGGCCTCGGCTGGCTGCTGCACACCCGCCTCGGGCCACGGGGGCTGCCGCGGGTCGGCGCCGGTCTCGGGGTGGACACCGTCTACCGCGTGGTGCTCGTGCACCCCGTGCTCGCGCTCGCCCGCCTGGTCACCCACCTGGACCGGGAGGTCCTCGACTCCTACGTCGGAGGACTGACACGCGTGGCACTCGGCGGCAGCGCCCTCGGTGAACGCACCCACCGGCGGGCCCGCCCCGTCATCGGCCTGACCCTCGTCGGCCTCGGCCTGCTCGGCGCGGCCGGCATCACCGTGCTCGTCGTGGGGGTGACCCCGTGATCGCCCTCGCCTGCGCGCTGCCGCTGCTCGCCGGACTCGCCCTCCTCGTCGGGGGAGCCGAGCTGTCCCGGCCCGCCGCAGCCCGGACCGGGCTGCTCGTGGCGCTCGCGACCCTCGTCCTCACGGCCGTCGCCTGGTGGGACGGGGCCGTCGTCGACCTCCCGTGGCTCCCGGCGCTCGGGCTCCGGCTGCACCTCGCCCTCGACGGCATCAGCGGCCCTCTCGCCGTGCTCTCGGGCCTGGTGACCGTGACTGCGTGCACCACCGCGCTCGGCGGTGCCCGCCGCCGACCGGAGGGAGCGACCTTCATCGGGTGCGTGCTCCTGACGCTCGCCGGGGCCGTGGCCACCTTCGCCGCACGTGACGCGGTGCTCTTCGTCGTCGCCTTCGAGGTCGTGCTCGTCCCGATGTGGGTGCTCATCAGCCGCTTCGGCGACCGCCGCGACCCGGAGCGGCGGCGCGCTGCCGGTGCCCGCTTCGTGCTCTACACCGCCTTCGGGTCGACCCTCATGCTGCTCGGCGTGCTCCTCCTCGTCGCCCGGGCCGGCACCGCCGACCTCGGCGAGCTCGGACGGGCCGCGGGCGAGGGCATCGACCCGCGCACCCAGGTCGTGATCGCGGTCCTGCTCACCATCGGCCTGGCGGTGAAGGTCCCGGTCTGGCCGCTGCACTCCTGGCTCCCGCTCGCGCACACCACCGCTCCCACCGCCGGCTCGATGCTCCTCGCGGCCGTGCTGCTGAAGATGGGCACCTACGGCATCATCCGGCTGCCGCTCGCGACCGTCCCGGACGGCTTCGCGCGGATCGCGCCGGTCCTCGGCGTCTGCGGCGCCATCGGCATCATCTGGGGCGGCCTCGTGTGTCTCGTCGAGCGGGAGCTGAAGCGCCTCATCGCCTTCTCCTCGATCGCCCACATGGGCTTCGTCGTGCTCGCACTGGCCACCGGCACCGCCACCGGTGTCGCGGCCGCCCTCTACGGCAACATCGCCCACGGGGTGGTCTCCGCGCTGCTCTTCCTCGTCGTCGGCGGGCTGAAGCACCGGTGGGCGGGGGACGACCTGACCCGACCGCGAGGCGCGCTGCGGGAGCACGCGCCCCGCACGGGTGTGCTGCTCATGGTCGGTCTCGCGGCCGGCCTCGGCCTGCCCGGGCTGGCCGCCTTCTGGGGGGAGTTCACCACCGTGGTCGCCGCGCTCGACCCGGCAGACGGGCGACCGCACCTGCTCTTCGTCGGCTGCGCCGCGGCCGCCGCGGTCGGCGGTGCGCTCGCCGCCGGGTACTCCCTTCGCGTGGCCCGGCTGGTCTGGGTGGGTGAGGGCCACGAGGCCGGCGCCGCCGAGGGGCACGGCTCCGACGAACGGGACGGGATCACCACCGAGCTGGGCTCCACCGAGCTGCTGCCCGGATTCGTGCTCGCGCTCGCGATCGTCGTGCTCGGGGTCGCGCCCGGCCTGCTGCTGGCCGTGACCGACCCGGCGCTGGCGGCGGTGGTGGGCCGATGACCACGCTGACCTCGCTCGCCGGGGCGCCCCGGATCGACCTGCTGGTCGCCGCACCCGTGCTCGCGCCCGCGATCGGGGCGGTGCTCGTGCTCGCCCTCGACGCGCTGTGGCCCCGCCGCCGCTGGCCCGCGGTCCTGCTCGGCCCGCTCGCCCTCGTCGTGGCGCTCGCCGCCTCCGTCGTCCTGCGGCTGCGCGCCGGGACCGAAGGGGGACTGGCGACCGTCTGCCTGCCGAAGGACCCGGCCCTCACCGTCGCCGGGTCGACCGGTGACGTCACCGACTGCCTGCTGCGCCTGGACGGCTCGGCGACCCTGCTCCAGGGCCTCGCCGCAGCAGCCGGGCTGGCCGTGCTCTGGTGCCTCGTCGGCCCCGTCGGGGCGGCGCCACCCGTCGACGACACGCACGCCCCGGGCCGGCACGACGCCGGCCCTGGCGTCGACGCCGCGCTCCTGCTCACCACCGTCGCCGGCGCCGCCGTCGTCGCGGCCGCCCGGGACCTCGGCACCTGGCTCGTCGGGATCGAGCTGGCCACGCTCCCGATCGTCGCGCTCGCCGTGCTGCGCGGCCACCGGCGCGACAGCGGGGCGATGCACCTGGTCACGACCTCGGTGACCTCCTTCGCGATCGCCGTCGTCGGCGCCGGCCTGTGGACCATCGGGACCGGCACCATCCGCCTGGACGAGGCCGCTGCCGCCACCCCGGCACAGGACCCCGCGAACGCCGCCGTCATCGCCCTCGGCGCGACGCTGCTCGTCGCCGGGGTTGCCTTCAAGCTCTCGCTCGTGCCCTTCCACGCCTGGGCCCCGGCCACCTACCCGCGCTCGGGCGCCGTGGTCGCCCTGCTGCTCGCCACCGTCTCCAGCGTCGCCGCCCTCGGTGGGCTCGTCGCCGTCGTGCGCGCCGCAGCCGACGTGACCGACCTGCTCACCCCCCTCCTCGGGGTGCTGGCGGTGCTCTCCATGCTCGTCGGTGCGGTGCTCGCGCTCACCGCGGGGGATCCCCTTCGCCTCATGGCCTGGTCCGGCGTCACCCAGGCCGGGTGGGTGCTCGCCGCGCTCGCCGGTGGTGACGTCGACGCGGCCGTCGGCTACCTCGCCGTGTACGTCCTCGCGACCGCCGCCGTGCTGGCCGTGATCGTCTCGCTCGCGCCGGACGGGCGCCGCAGTCTCGAGGACGATCGCGGGCTGGTGCGGCGCCGCCCCACCCACGCCATCGTGCTCGGCATCGGGCTGCTCACCCTCGCGGGGCTGCCCCCGGGCGTCGCCGGGCTGCTGGCGAAGATCGCCGTCCTGGCGCCGCTCGCCTCCAGCGGCACCTGGTGGGTGGCGCTGCCCGCCGTGGCCGCCGCGGTCCTGGGCATCGCGGTCTACCTGCGCTGGCTGGCCCTGATCGTCACGCCGGTCCGGGCACCGAGGGAGGTCGAGCCCGCCGGCCGGGCCGCCACGCTCGTCGCGGTGCTCACCGCGCTCGTCCTCGTGGCCGCGACCCTCGTGCCCGTGCTGCTGCTCGGGGCGGGAACGTAACGGCCCGGTCAGGCGTTGACGAGGGCATGCACAAGCACTTCAACGGTCTGAAGACCGCTGGCCTGCTCGGCGGCATCTTCGCGCTGCTGCTGATCGTCGGCGCCCTCATCGGCGGCGGCAAGTTCCTCTGGGTCTTCGCCCTCATCGGCGTCGGGACCACCGCCTACTCCTACTGGAACTCGGACAAGCTGGCGATCCGGGCCATGCGTGCCTACCCGGCCGACCCGCAGCAGTTCCCGCAGATCCACCGCATCGTCGCGGAGCTGAGCCAGCGGGCCGGTCAGCCGATGCCGAAGCTCTACGTCAGCCCCACGCAGGCGCCGAATGCCTTCGCCACGGGCCGCAACCCCGACCACGCGGCCGTCTGCTGCACCGAGGGGATCCTCGCGCTGCTCGACGAGCGGGAGCTGCGCGGGGTGCTCGGCCACGAGCTGATGCACGTCTACAACCGGGACATCCTCACCAGCTCGGTCGCGGGCGCGATCGCCGGCGTCATCTCCTCGCTGGCGATGATGGCCATGTGGTTCGGCGGCGACCGGGACCGCAACCCGATCGCCGCGATCGCCGTCGCGCTGCTCGCCCCCGTCGCCGCGATGGTCATCCAGATGGCGATCAGCCGCACCCGCGAGTACGACGCCGACGAGGACGGGGCGAGCCTGACCGGCGACCCGCTGGCCCTGGCCTCCGCCCTCGACAAGCTCCAGAACGGCGTCCAGCGGGCCCCGCTGCAGCCGACCCAGCAGCTGCAGAACGCCTCGCACATGATGATCGCGAACCCCTTCAGCGCGAAGGACGTCTCCAAGCTCTTCTCCACCCACCCGCCGATGGACAAGCGCATCCTCCGGCTGCAGGGGATGGCCCGGGGCCCGCAGCAGCCCCGCTGACCGACTCCTTCGCGGGAGCCACGGCGAGCCGGTCACATGTTCTGCTCGCCGGAGCGGATCGCCTCCCGGATGCGGGTGTAGGTGCCGCAGCGACAGATGTTGCGGATGCCGTCCAGATCGGCCTCGCTGATCGCCCGCCCCTCGCGGCGGACCTTGCGCACGAGCGCGACCGCCGCCATGATCTGGCCCGGCTGGCAGTAGCCGCACTGCGCGACGTCGTGCTCGATCCACGCCTCCTGCATCGGGTGCAGGTCGGCGTCCACGGTGTCGGCCAGACCCTCGATCGTGGTGATCTCGTCGTCTTCGGAGATCTTCTCCACCGGGACCGAGCAGGGGTTGACCGCCTTGCCGTTCAGGTGCGACGTGCAGGCCTTGCAGACGTTGATGCCGCACCCGTACTTCGGTCCGGTGACTCCGAGGACGTCGCGCAGGACCCACAGCAGGCGCACGCCCGGCTCGACGTCGACGGTGACCTTCTCGCCGTTGAGGACGAAGGTGTGACTGGACATGAAAGCGCTCCTCAGTAGGTGAAGTTCAGGCCGTTGGTCGGCGACTGCGGGACCGGGGGCACGAATGGCTTCGGCTCGAAGGCGACCGGGTCGGCGTGGTTGATCGGGAACTCGGTGGGCATCTTCCCGGTGGCCCGGGCGTACGCGCAGGCGATGGCCGCGAAGCTGGCCGCGACCCCGGCCTCACCGGCGCCTCCGGGCTGGCCCTCGTCGGAGGGCATGACCTCCACCTGCAACTCCGGTGGGGAGTTCCACTGTCGCGTGTAGAAGTAGTTGTCCCAGCTCGCCTCGAGGAAGTGCCCCTCCTCGAAGTGGCAGCTGGAGGTCAGGGCGAGGGCGATGCCGTCCATGACGCCGCCGAGCATCTGCGCCTTCAGCCCGGTCGGGTTGATGACCAGGCCCGCGTCGACGGCGAAGACGGCCTTGGTCACCCGCGGACCCGCGACGCCGGCGCGGATGTCCCGGTCGACCGTCTCGGGCCTCGTGTCCAGCTCGACGAGGCACGCGGTGACGCCCTTGTACTCCTTGTGGATCGCGACACCCTGGGTGATCCCCTCGGGTAGGTCCCGGCCCCACTCACCCACCTCGGCGACCCGGTCCAGGGCAGCCTCGGCGCGCTTGTTGCGCAGGAAGGAGCGACGGAAGGCGACCGGGTCCTTGCGCATCCGTCGCGCGAGCTCGTCGACGACCAGTTCGTTGGCAGCGCGCACGTCGGGTGAGTAGATGTTGCGCATGCTGCCGGTGTTGAAGCGGTCGTCCGTCTCGGTGAGCAGCTGGGTGACGACGCCGAAGTTGTACGGGACCTCCTGGGTGAGGGTGAAGATGGTCTCCGAGAACGTGAGGTCGCCGACGGGCAGCTTCGCCGCCAGACTGGTGATGATCTCGCCCAGGCCGTGACCGAAGTCGGTCTTGACGCTGGTGTGCCGCTGCTCGAAGGAGAGCACCTCGCCCCCCAGGTGGGTGGCGCGCACCCGCGAGGTGCACATGGGGTGCAGCCGGCCCTGGCGTGGTTCGTCGGCCCGGTGCCACATCAGCTTGACCGGCTTGCCCATCGCCTTGGAGATCCGCGATGCCTCCAGGGCCGCGTCGTAGAAGAGCTTGCGTCCGAAGGACCCCCCGCCCTGGGTGACCTCGACGGTCACCTTCGAGACCGGCAGGCCGAGCTCGGCGGCGATCGCCTCCTGGGCGACGACGGGGGACTTCATCGACCCCCAGATCTTCGCCGAGCCCGACCGCACGTCGGCGATCGCGCAGTTGGGCTCGAGCGAGGAGTTGCTGCGGAACCGGAAGGTGAACTCGGCGTCCACCTGCTTGGCCAGCGCCGGCACCTTCGGTACCGCCATCGGCAGCTCGGCCTTCTTGAGGTTCGCCAGGATCGAGGCGTCGTCCTCGCCGGCCAGCCGCCCCCCTTCCCACTGCACGTCCATCTTGATGATGGCGTCGATGCACTGCCCGAAGGTCTTGGCGCGCACGGCGACCCCCGTGGGGACCGTGGCCACGTCGGTCACCCCCGGCATCGCCTCGATCGCGGCCCGGTTGCGCAGTCGCACGGGGGATCCGTTGTGCGTGGGCGGGCGAGCGACCATCGTCGGAAGGGCGTGGGGCACGTCCAGGTCCATCGCGAAGACCTTGGCCCCGGTCACGGCGGCGCGGGCATCGGTGCGGCCCTGCGGGCGACCGATGACGGTGTGCTCGGAGCGGTCCTTCAACGTGACCTCGGCCCGGACCGTCTCGGCGACCGCGGCCTTGACCGACAGCTCGCCGTAACCGATGCTCGCGCCGGTGCTGTCGGTGATGAGGCCGTCCTTGGCCTTCAGCGCGTCGACGGTGTCACCGAGGACGGTCGCGGCGGCCTTGAGCAGACGCTGCTTGGCCAGCGCGGCCGCCACGCGGATCGGGGTGTAGGTCGAGATCGTCGTGTTCGACCCGCCGGTCAGCTGGTTGAACTGCAACTCCGGGCGGGCCTTGGCCAGGGTGACGTCGACCTTGTCCACGGGCAGGTCCAGCTCCTCGGCGATCATCATCGCGCTGGAGGTGACGATGCCCTGGCCGACCTCGGCGCGCGGCAGCGCGAAGGATGCCCTGCCGTCCTCGCCGATGGTGACGGTGATGAGGTTGGCGGTGGGTTCGGCCGCCAGGGTCAGCAGGTCGTTGAGGTCCATCACCTCGGGAACCTGTGGTGGTGTCGGGACGACGGCCCGGGCGGACTCGCTGCCCAGGGACATGTCGGCGGCGGTGGCGAGCGTGGCACCGGCCAGCACGTATCCGATCAACGACCGCCGGCTCGGGCCGACGGGGGTCGACTCGGTGGAGTGGACATCGGTCATGGGGACCCTCCCGGTCTGGACGACGCTGTCTTCGGCTGACGTCAGTAGACCGGATCGGCGCGGGTTCCGCGCGGTGAGCCGGCCCACGATGTCCCGGCCAGATCTGTGCAGTCCGCACAGCCGGTCAGCAGGTGCCCGCCTCAGCCGAGGCCCAGCGAGCGGGCCCGCAGGGCCAGTGCCAGACCCACCTCGGGGGGCTCCTCCAGGAGCCGGTGGCCCGTGAGGGCAGAGATCCGACGCAGGCGGTTGAGCACCGTGTTCCGGTGGCAGGGCAGTGCGGTGGCGGCCCGACTGGTGGACCCTCCCGCGGCGACCCACGCGTCGAGCGTGTCCACCAGCTCCGACTGCTCGGCCTCCGGCAGGTGGGCGAGCGGGCCCAGCCAGTGCTCGACGAGGCGAAGGGCGACCTGCGGCGAGCGCAGCAGCAGCGCCGGTACGAGTTGGTCGTCGTAGGAGGCGATGCCCCTGCCGGGGGCGTGGCCCTCGGCGGCCATCCGCGCCTGGTCGAAGGCCAGATCGACCTCGGCCAGTCCGTGGCACACGGCCGAGACGCCACCCTCGAGGGTCGCTCGCGAGGTCAGCGCGTCCAGCACCGGCCGCGGGTCGCCGTCCTCGGGGAGGACGACGAGGCCGACGACCTCGCCGCTGGACCGGGACTGCCACGCGGTCGTGGCCCCGAGGGAACCCAGGAGCGGGTCGACCACGTCCATCGCCTCCTGCAGCGTGCTGCCCGTGACCACCAGGAGGACGGGGGCGTCGACCGGCACGTCCATCGTCCGGGCCACCTCGTGCGCGAAGGCCTGCTCGCGGGCGCGGCCGGTGAGCAGGCCCTCCCACAAGGAGGCCATCCGTTGTGCGTCCGCCTGCAGCAGCTGCAGCTCGGTGTGGCGGTAGGAGCTGGCGACCTCGGCCGAGGACTTGTCGACGCTGGCCCAGAGCCAGACGCCGAGGTCGCGGAAGCTCTCGGGGTCCAGTGGTGGGTCGGCGATCTCGACCAGGTCCTCCCAGATGAGGCGCCCACCGATGCGGAACGAACGCAGCACGTCATCGAGCGGCAGGCCCTGCTGGGCGCGCAGCCGTCCGGTCGCGCGGGCCGCGTCGAAGATCGGGTCCAGCTCGTCGACCGAGGTCAGGCTGCCGTCGGGCCGGACGGCGAGGACGAGCATGTCGAGCACGCGTTCGACGTTGTCGTGGCAGGACCGCCACAGGTCCTGCGGGGGGGACCACGCCGGTGTCGTCGTAGGGCGCGTTCTCGGTGGCGATGGTGGCCACGAGGCGCCGGGTGATCGGCTTCACGCGGTGACCACGGGCGTGCGTGAGCAGGTGGGAGAGCGCTCCGCTCGGGGAACTGGTGCTCGTGTCGACGTCGTCCACCGCACTCCTCATCGCACAGTCCGGCCACTGTAGCGCGGGTACGGCGACACATCATGTGGTCCGGGTGACAGGATGCACGGGTGCCCTCCCTGACCCGTGCCGAAGCCCTCCACCGCGCCGACCTGCTGACCGTCACCCGCATGGAGGTCGAGCTCGACCTGGACGCCGGGGCGGAGCACTTCGGCTCGCTCACCCGGATCCACCTGGCCGCCACGGCGGGCGGGGACAGCTTCGTCGACATCGACCCGGTGACGCTGCACCGGGCGAGCCTGGACGGCACCGACCTCGACGTGACCGCCCTCGCCGACCGGCGGCTGCCGCTCACGGTCACCGCCGGCGAGCACGTCCTCGAGGTGAGCGCGACGATGGCCTACAGCCACGACGGCACCGGCCTGCACCGCGCGAGCGACCCCGCGGACGGGCAGGACTACGTCTTCAGCCACCTCTTCCTCGACGCGGCGCCCTCGGTCTTCGCCTGCTTCGACCAGCCGGACCTCAAGGCCCCCTACGCGGTCTCGGTCAAGGCACCCTCGGACTGGCAGGTCATCGGCAACGGGCCCGGGCGGATCGAGGACGGCGGGGTGTGGCACCTGGCCGAGACCAAGCCGCTCTCGACCTACTTCGTGGCGCTGTGCGCCGGCCCCTACGTCGGGGTCCACGAGGAGCACGACGGGATCCGGCTCGGGCTGTGGGCCCGGGCCTCGCTGGCCGAGGAGCTGCACCGGCACGCGCCGGAGATGCTGGCGGTGACGAAGTCCAGCTTCGACTACTTCCACTCGATCTTCGACATCCGCTACCCCTTCGGGGACTACGACCAGGTCTTCGTCCCCGAGTTCAACGCCGGCGCGATGGAGAACCCCGGGTGCGTCGTCATCCGCGACTCCTACCTCTTCCGCGGGTCGGTCGGGCGCGACGAGCTGCTCACCCGGGCCAACACGATCAGCCACGAGCTCTCGCACATGTGGTTCGGGGACCTCGTGAGCCCGCAGTGGTGGGACGACCTGTGGCTCAACGAGTCCTTCGCCGAGTACATGGCCCACCGCTGCCTCGTCGCCGCCACCGGGTACACCGAGGCCTGGGTCGACTCCACGATGGCCCGCAAGTCCTGGGGCTACAGCGCCGAGCGCAAGCCCTCCACCCACCCGGTCGCCGGCTCCCCGGCGCCGGACGCGAAGTCCGCGCTGGCCAACTTCGACGGCATCTCCTACGCGAAGGGGGCCGCCGTCATCCGCCAGCTCATCGAGTTCATCGGCGACGAGGCCTTCCTCGCGGGGATCCACGAGTACCTGACGGCGCACTCTTACGGCAACGGGACGCTCGCGGACTTCCTCGCCGCGATGGAGCGGGCGAGCGGGCAGGAGCTGGCCACGTGGAGCCGGGCCTGGCTGGAGACCGCCGGCGTCGACGCCCTCGCCCTCGAGCGGGAGACCGGCACCCTCGTGCGGACCGTGCCGGAGGGCCACCCTGCCGACCGGCCCCACGCCATGGACGTGGCGACCTACGAAGGGGGCGTCGAGACCTCCCGGGTGGCCGTGCAGGTGGCGGGGGAGCGCACCACGGTCGAGGGACTGGACCTCGAGGCCCCCCTGGTCCTGCCGAACGCCGCCGACCTCACCTGGGCCACACCGCTGCTGGACGACACCTCGCTGGGGTCGCTGCTCGCCCAGCTGCCGCGGATGAGCGACGAACGGGCCCGCGCGGTCCTGTGGGTCGCGCTGCGGGACGGCGCCGCGTTGTGCCGGGTGGACCCACGGCTGCTCGTCGACCTCGGCGAGGCGGCGCTGGCCACCGAGACCAACGACTCGATCTTCGCCCGGGCCGGCATGCACCTGACCGCCCGGGTCATCCGGGTGCTGCTCCCGCAGGAGGAGCAGGCCGGGGCGACCGCGCGGATGGCCGCCGTCGGTGAGCGGGTGCTCGCGGAGGCCGAGCCCGGCTCCTCGCGGGCCCTGCACGCCGCCCGCCTCGTCGCGCGCACCACCGACGACGTCGAGGGGCGCCTGCGGCCCTGGGCGAAGGGGGAGGGCCTGCCGGTCGGCCTCGCGGAGGACGCCGACTTCCGCTGGATCCTCCTGGGACAGCTGAGCCGTCGCGGGCTCATCGGCGAGGCCGAGATCGAGCAGGCACGCACCGAGGACAACACGATGTCCGGGCGGCTCGGCGCCCTGACCGCCCGCGCCGCGATCCCGACCCCCGAGGCGAAGGCCGCCACCTGGGCCGACCTGACGACCAACCGGGAGCGCAGCAACCACGAGCTCGTGGCCATCGCGTCCGGCTTCTGGGGGCCGCAGGACCGCTCGCTGGTCACGCCCTACGTGGAGCGGTACTTCACCGATGTCCCGCCGATGACCGAGTGGCTCGGCGAGGACGCCCTCGCCCGGGTCGCGACCACCGCCTACCCGTCACGCTTCGTCAGCGACGAGACCCTCGCCCTCTCCCGTGCCTGCCTCGAGGGCGACCTGCAGCAAGGGGTGCGTCGCGCGATCGTCGACGCCCAGTCCGAGCTCGAGGAGGCCCTGGCCTCCCGGCGCGCCTTCCCGTGGCGCTGAGGCGCCGGTCCCCTCCTGGCGCGGGGCCCGTACCCCCGTGAGGGTCAGGCTCGGCACCGGGAGGAAGGCGGTGGTCGCCAGCAGCAGGGTGAGCAGGACGAGGACGAAGGACGAGGCCAGGGAGATCGTCGCGGCCAGCATGCCGATGAGCACCGCCGGCAGTCCCGATCCCAGGTAGAAGGCGAGGTACAGCGCGGCCGTGACCTCGGCGCGGCGGGTCGGGGGCGTGCGCAGGTCGGCCTCCCAGTTCGCGCCCCAGTAGCTCAGTCCGTGCCCGGCACCGGTGACGACCGCGGCGACCGCCGTCACCGCGAGGACCGGTCCGGCGCCGGTGACGACCAGCTGGGAGGTGAGCAGCAGCGTGGCACCGAGCGCGAGCAGCGCGAGACCGATCGTCTGCGCGGCACGGGCCCGCAACCACGAGGCCGCGACCTGGCTGACCGCGGAGACGATGAGGACCGAGCCCACGACCGCGCCCGTGGTCCCGGGGCCGGCGCCGGGGACCGACGCCGTGACCACCGCGGGCAGGACGGCCAGGACGGTCCCCACGGCGGCCCAGCCGAGGAAGCCCGTCGCCGACGCGATGGCGAAGGTCTCGCGCATCGTGGCCGGTACCGCGGGCCGGGTCGGCCGCCACCGCTGGCGGGTGGCGGGACGGTGCGAAGGGAGCCGCCGGATCCAGCAGGCCACGAGGCCCAGGGCCACGAGCATGGCCACGTAGGGCAGGTGGATGTCGCCGGTGAGTGCGGCGATCCCTCCGGCGGCCGCAGGCCCCAGGCCGGTGCCGGCGACGAAGGCCACCGTCGCCGCGGTGGAGCCGAGCGACGGGCGGTGGGACGGGGAGGCCTCCACCATCAGCGCGATTCCGCCACCGGTTCCGAGGCCGGTGCCGATCCCGAGGACGACACGTCCGAGGAAGAGCCCGGCGATCCCCGCGGCGTCGACGGCGAAGAGCGCCGTCCCGATCGCCGCCACGACGATCCCCGCCAGCAGGACCGGGCGGCGGCCGAAGGTGTCGGCGGCGGAGCCGAAGAGCAGCAGGGCCGAGAGCGCCGCCGCGGCGAAGGTGGCGTGCAGCAGGGTCATCGACGGGTCCGACATCCCGTGGGCCTGCTGGTGGAGCGGGTAGAGGGGGCTGGCCATGTTGGCGGCGGCGGACAGTGCGACCAGCGCACCTGCGCCGGCCCGGAGCTGACGAGGCGACCCCGGGGCGACGGCTCGATCGGTCAACTGAACCTCCTTCTGGATCGAGAACCCCTCCGACGGGGGCTGCTGGTCCTAGAGTGCACCGCATCGCCCTTTCATTACCATCGCAGGAAATCAACCAGAACCATTCGGCAGGAACGCATGATTGATGTACGGCTCAGGATGCTGGAGATGGTCGCCCGGCACGGCACCGTCACCGGCGGCGCCGAGGCGCTGCAGTACTCGCCGTCGACGGTCTCGCAGCGGATCGGCCAGCTCGCCCAGGAGCTCCGGGTCGACCTCCTCGAGCGCCACGGTCGCAATGTCCGGCTCACGCCAGCGGCGCTGACACTGCTCGAGCACGTCGACGTGATGTCCCGGGAGTGGGAGCGGGCCCGGGCGGACCTGGACGCCTACGCCGACTCGGTCCAAGGTGTGCTCACCGTCTGCGGCTTCTCCACGGCGGCAAGCGTCCTGCTGCCCCCGGTGATGCGCTCGCTCGTCCACCGGTACCCGCACATGGATACGCGCATGGTCGAGGCCGAACCGGCCGAGTGCTACGACCTCGTCCTGGCGGGGGAGGCGGATGTCGGCGTGGTCGTGGTGACCGCGTCGACGCCGCCGCGGACCGAGGGTCGGTTCGCCCAGCACCACCTCCTGGAGGACCCGCTCGACCTCGTGGTGCCGCAGGACCACCCCCTGGCCGGAAAGCGGTCGGCATCGATCGTCGAGGCCGCCGGGGAGGACTGGATCATCGGGTGCCCGGGGAGCACGTACCACCAGCTGGTCACGGCCTCCTGTGCCGCAGCGGGGTTCACGCCGAACATCGCCCACCACGCCGACGAGTGGGAGACCGGCATCGCCCTGGTCTCCGCGGGCTTCGGGGTCTGCGTCGTCTCCCGGCTCTCTCGTTGGCCGGACCTGCACCCGGTGGCCCGGATACCGCTGAGCGGGGAGAACTCACCGTCACGGCGGATCGCGGCCGTGACCCGTGCCGGTGCGCAGCGGCGTCGCCCGGTCGCCCACGCCCTCGCGGAGCTGGCCCGGGTGGCCGAGGAGCTGGCCACCCGCTGAGACACGCCTCCGCGCGGCCCGACGGGCCTAGCCGGACTCGACGACGATCCGTCCGGTGCTCGAGCCGCCGGCGATCCGGGTCAGGGCCTCCGGCACCTGCTCGAAGCCGAACCGCTCCGCGACGAGCGGCTCGATCCGGCCCGCGTCGGCGAGGCGCACCAGCTCGTCGTGGCAGTCCCGCACCGCCTGCGGGTCGTGCTGCTCGTAGAGCCCCCAGTGCAGCCCGAGGATCGAGTAGTTCTTGACCATCGCGTGGTTCAGCCGCGGCTCGGGGATGGTTCCGCTCGCGAAGCCGACGACCACGATCCGCCCCTCGAAGGCAATGCACTTCGTGCTCGCGGTGTAGGCCGGGCCGCCGACGGGCTCGTACACGACGTCGGCGCCGCGGCCGTCGGTGACCTCCTTGACCCGGGCGATGATGTCCTCGGACCGGCGGTCGACGACGACGTCGCAGCCCATCCGCTGCGCGACGGCCACCTTGTCCTGCCCGCCGACGACACCGATGACGCGCGCGCCGGCGGCCTTCCCCAGCTGCACGGCGGCCGACCCCACGCCACCGGAGGCGGCGTGGACGAGGAGGGTCTCCCCTTCGCGCAGCCCGGCCCGCCGGTGCAGGCCGAACCACCCGGTCTGGTAGCCGATCATCAGTGCGGCGCTCGCCGCGTCGTCGAGTCCGGCCGGCGCCGCGAAGGTCTTGCTCGCCTCCATGAGGCACTCGGTCGCGAAGCCGCCGTGGGGCACCGCGGTCCCGCCGAGCACCCGGTCGCCGACGGCCACGTGGGTCAAGCCCTCACCGACCTCGAGCACGTCACCGCAGACCTCCAGCCCCGGGACGAAGGGAGGCTCCGGCCGCACCTGGTACTCGCCGCGGCACATGAGGGTGTCGGCGAAGTTCACCGCGCTCGCGCGCACCGCCACCCGCACCTGCCCGGCGCCGGGCCGGGGGGAGGGGGCCTCGCGGAGGGTGAGGACCTCCGCCGGGGTGCCGAGCTGCTGGGCCTGCCACGCGCGGATGCTCATGACGGCCGAGGGTACCCATCGGACGGGTGCGCCATCATCGTGTCCATGACCAGGCACGCCCGGATCCCGACCGACATCGGCGAGCTCACCGCGGTCCTGGACGAGGCGTCCGGGCGCGGCACCGTCCTCGTCGGCCTGTACTTCCCGGGGCACTGGACGCTGCCGGACCCCAGGACCTTCGGCCCGCCCACCGATGGCGCGGAGCCGGTCCTCGAGGCGCTGGCCGACCAGCTCGGGGAGTACCTGCGGGGGCGGCGCCGCGACTTCGACCTGCCGGTGGAGCTGCGCGGGGGTGAGCACCATCGCCGGGTCTGGGAGCGCCTGGCCCGCATCCCCTACGGGCAGACCCTCACCTACGGGGGCCTGGCTGCCGAGCTCGGCGGTGCGGCGCAGGCGATCGGTCGGGCCGTCGGCGCCAACCCGGTCTCGATCGTCGTCCCCTGCCACCGCGTGGTCGGGGCCGACGGCTCCCTCACCGGCTACGCCGGCGGGTTGGAGCGCAAGCGCCGCCTCCTCGCCCTCGAGCGCCCGTCCGCGGCGGAGCTCGGCGCGCTCTTCTGACCCGGCGAAGGGGGCGCCACCCACCGATCCGAGGGCACCGTTCGGCGCGTGATTGCTGGACACTGGAGTGACGGGTGTGATTAGTCTGACGTGATACACGTCACGGTGGAGGGAAGTGCGAAGTGAACTCGTTGCTGCTCGCAGGCATCGGTGTGGTGATGATCATCGCCGGGTACCTCCTGTACTCGAGGTACCTCGCCGGGAAGGTCTTCGTCCTCGATGACTCCAGACCCACCCCCGCGCACCAGTTCGAGGACGGCGTCGACTACGTCCCGACGAACAAGTACGTCCTCTGGGGCCACCACTTCACCTCCGTGGCCGGCGCCGCACCGATCGTCGGCCCGGCCGTCGCCGTCATCTGGGGCTGGCTGCCCGCCTTCCTGTGGGTGACCCTCGGGACCGTCTTCTTCGCCGGGATGCACGACCTCGGCGCGCTGTGGGCCTCGATCCGCAACCGTGGGCAGTCGATCGGCGCCCTGTCCGGCCGCTACATCGGCGCCCGGGGACGCAACCTCTTCCTCGTCGTGATCTTCCTGCTGCTGCTCATGGTCAACGCGGCCTTCGCGGTCGTCATCGCGGGCCTGCTGATCTCCACCCCGACCGCGGTCATCCCCACGTGGGGCGCCCTCGTCGTCGCCGTCCTCATCGGCCAGGCGATCTACCGGCTGCGGTGGAACCTGCCGCTCGTCTCGGTCGTCGGCGTCATCGCCCTCTACGCGCTGATCTGGGTCGGCAACGAGGTGCCGCTCGCGCTGCCGGAGACCGTCATGGGCCTGCCCGACGACGCGGTGTGGATCATCCTGCTCTTCGTCTACGCCGGCATCGCCTCGATGCTGCCGGTCTGGGTGCTGCTGCAGCCGCGGGACTACATCAACGGCCTGCAGCTGTTCATCGCCCTGGGCATCCTCTACGGGTCCGTCCTCATCGCCCACCCGGGCGTCGTCGCCCCGGCGTGGAACTCCGACGTCCCCGAGGGCACGCCCTCGCTCGTCCCGCTGCTCTTCGTGACGATCGCCTGCGGCGCGATCTCCGGCTTCCACGGGATGGTCAGCTCGGGCACCAGCTCCAAGCAGCTGGGCAAGGAGTCCGACGCCCGCTTCGTCGGGTACTTCGGGGCCGTCGGCGAGGGGCTGCTCGCGCTCGGTGCGATCATCGCGACCACAGCCGGCTTCCGCACCCTCGCGGACTGGGAGAACGTCTACCAGGCCTTCAACGACGGGGGCGTGACCGCCTTCGTCGACGGTGGTGGCGCCATCGTCGAGGCGGGCCTCGGCCTCCCGCAGTCGCTCTCGGCGACGATCATGGCCACGACCGCGATCCTCTTCGCGGCGACGACGATGGACACCGGCGTGCGCCTGCAGCGCTTCGTCGTCCAGGAGATGGGCGACGTCGCCGGCTTCTCGCTCGGCAAGACCTCGGCCACGGTCCTCGCCGTCGGGATCGCGCTCGCCCTCACCTTCGGGGCCGGCGCGGACGGCTCCGGGGGCATGCTCATCTGGCCGCTCTTCGGCACGACGAACCAGCTGATGGCCGCCCTGACGCTCGCGATCATCGCGATCATGCTGCTGCGCCGCGGGCGCAGCCCCCTGCCGGCCCTGGTCCCGCTCGTCTTCGTCGGCGCGGTGACCGTCTACGCGCTCTTCATCCAGCTGGGCACCTTCTACCGGGACCAGAACTGGCTGCTCCTCGTGCTCGACGTCGTCATCCTCATCGCGGCGGTCTGGGTCATCATCGAGTCGGTCGGCGCGATGCGCCGGGCGCGCTCCTACGACGGCGACGACGACGCCGAGCTGGCGCAGATCGCCGCGGAGGAGGCCGAGCGGATCGGGGGCCGGCGGTGACCGGACTGGGCGAGCGGCTGCGGGCCGTGGCCCGCGGCGTGAGCGATGCCTACATGGGCCCCTACCGGCAGACCTTCGCCCGTGCCCGCCAGGACGAGGACGACCTCTTCCGGGTCATCGTCCTGGCCGAGGCCCTCGGCGTGCCCAACCCCGCGAGCTACTACACGATCGAGCTGCTCCCGGTCATCTACGACGAGGTCCACGACTGGCACCGGCGGATGGGGATGGACCGCAGCCCGCTCGACCACTTCACCTGCTGCTGATGGGGCTGCTCACCGATCTCGGCGCCAGCCGCGAGGTGCTCTTCGTCGGCGGGAAGGGTGGCGTCGGCAAGACCTCCGTGGCCGCCGCACTGGCGCTCACCGTCGCCCGCGCGGGTCGCCCCGTCCTGCTCGTCTCCACCGATCCCGCCCACAACCTCGGGCACCTGTGGGGGCGACCCGTCGGCCCCGAGCCGGTCGAGCTGGAGCCCGGCCTGCGGGGACTCGAGATCGATCCCGCAGCGACGACCGAGGAGCACCTGGACGCGGTGCGCCACACCATGCAGCGGCTCATGCCCGAGCACCTGCGCGGCGAGATCAAGAAGCACCTCGACCTGGCCCGCGAGGCCCCCGGCACCCACGAGTCCGCCGTCCTCGAGCGGCTCGCGGAGGTGGTCCGGGCGCGTCGTGCGGACGAGCTCGTCCTCGTCGACACCGCGCCGTCCGGGCACACCTCCCGGCTCATCGCGCTGCCGGAGCTGATGCAGGCCTGGACCGACGGGCTCCTGCGCCGGCAGGAGCGCTCGGCCGGCTTCGGCGCCGCGCTGCGCGGCCTCGGTGGGGACCAGGGCGAGCGCGCGGCCGCCGACGTCGTCGGTGCGCCCCGGCCCCGGGACCGGCGGGAACGCCGCGATGCCGAGATCCGCGCGATCCTCGACCGGCGGCAGAGCCGCTTCCGCATGCTGCGCGAGCAGCTGCAGGACCCCGCCCGCTCCGCCTTCGTCATCGTGCTCGCCGCCGAGCGGCTGCCCGTCCTGGAGACCGTCGAGCTGCACGGGCAGCTCGAGCGCTCCGGCATGCGGGTGGGCGCGCTCGTGGTCAACAAGCGCTCGCCCGCCGGGTCGGGGGAGCTGCTGGCGTCCCGCCGGGCGGTCGAGGAGGAACACCTCGCCTCCCTTCGCTCGCAGCTGCCGGACCTGCCGATCGTGCAGGTGCCGCTGCTGCCCCGGGAGGTCCTCGGCACCGAGGGGCTGGAGCTGCTCGCCGGGCAGCTCGAGGGGTGAGGCGCCACCGCGGACGCTGTGCCAAGGTGAGGACATGGACGTTCCCGCACTGACCCTCAACGACGACCACACCATCCCGCAGCTGGGCTTCGGCGTCTTCCAGGTGCCTCCCGAGGAGACCGCCGGCGTCGTCCGCCAGGCCCTCGAGGTCGGCTACCGGCACATCGACACCGCGCAGATGTACGGCAACGAGGAGGGTGTCGGGCAGGCGCTGCGCGAGTCGGGGCTGGAGCGCTCGGAGATCTTCCTCACGAGCAAGCTGAACAACTCGAACCACCTGCCCGACGACGCCCACCGGAGCATGGCCGAGACCCTCGAGAAGCTCGGCACCGACCACGTCGACCTCTTCCTCATCCACTGGCCGCTGCCGACCCGCTACGACGGTGACTTCGTCTCCACCTGGCAGGCCCTCGTCGAGATGCGCGAGCAGGGCCTGGCCCGCTCCGTCGGCGTCTCCAACTTCGAGCCGGAGCACCTCGAGCGGCTCGGCCGCGAGTCCGACCTCGTCCCCGCCGTCAACCAGGTCGAGGTCCACCCCTTCTTCGGCAACTCGCCGGTGCGGCAGGCGACCGCCGCGGCCGGTGCCCTCCTCGAGGCCTGGTCGCCGATCGCCAAGGGCCAGGTCGCCGAGGACCCGACGATCGGGGACATCGCGCAGCGCCTCGGGCGCACCCCCGCGCAGGTCACGCTGCGCTGGCACCTCCAGCTCGGCCACGTCGTCTTCCCCAAGAGCACGCACGTGGAGCGGATGCGGGAGAACGCGCAGGTCTTCGACTTCACCCTCACCGACCGGGACATGGAGCGGATCAGCGAGCTGGACCGCGGGGCGGGGGGACGCCTCGGACCCGACCCGGCCACCTTCGACCGCGTCTGAGCGATGGGTCAGGTGGCCGGCCTGCTCCTGGCCGCCGGCGCGGGGCGCCGCATGGGGCGGCCGAAGGCGCTCGTCCACGACCCGGACGGCACTTCTTGGCTGCTGCGGGCGGTGACCGCCCTGGCCGACGGCGGCTGCGCCCCGGTGCTCGTCGTGCTCGGCGCCGGCCACGAGCCGGCCCGGGAGCTGCTCCGCGGGCAGGACGTGCAGGTCGTCCTCGCCCGGGACTGGGAGCAGGGCATGGGCGCCTCCCTCCGCGCCGGGCTGGCGGCGCTCGACGGGGAGTCGGTCGAGGCCGCCCTGGTCACCCTGGTCGACCTGCCCGACATCGGTGCCGACGTGGTGGATCGGGTGCGCAGGTGCGGCTGGGACGGCCGGTCCTCGCTCGCACGTGCGATCTTCGCAGGTCGCCCGGGACACCCCGTGCTCATGGGATCCGAGCACTGGGCGGCCGTCTGCCACACGGCGATTGGTGACAAGGGCGCCCGGGACCATCTGGCGACCCACCCCGTCCGGTCCGTCGACTGCACCGATCTGGCCTCCGGGGAGGACGTGGACCACCCGCACCCCTTGCCCTGAGTGCCGGGATGTCAGATGATCCAGACATCAAGCCGACATCGGCGCCGGCCGACCATCCCCGGAGGCAGTGGAGTGCGTGAGGTCCTGGACCAGCTGCTGGCATGGTGGCGCGACGGGAAGGACGTCGCGCTGGGGACCGTCGTGGCCACCTGGCGCTCCTCGCCGCGGCCACCGGGCGCCTCGATGCTCGTCGGCCCGGACGGTGAAGCCGTCGGCTCCGTCTCCGGGGGCTGTGTCGAGGGCGCCGTCTACGAGGTCGGCGAGGAGGTCCTGGCCTCCGGGAGCCCGCAGCTGCACCGCTACGGCATCAGTGACGACGACGCGATGTCCGTGGGCCTGACCTGCGGCGGGATCATGGACGTCTACGTCGAGAAGGTCTCCCGCGACACCTTCCCCGAGCTGGCCACGATCGCCGAGGAGATCGAGGCCGGCCGACCGGTGGCGCTCGCCACGGTGGTCGAGCACCCCGACCCCGCGTGGGTCGGCCGTCGCATGGTCATCCACCCCGAGGACCACTCCGGGGCGATCGGGAGCGACCGGGCCGACCACGCCGTGCTCGACGACGTCCGCGGGTTGCTCGCCTCCGGGCACAGCGACACCCTCACCTACGGGCCGGACGGCCAGCGAAGGGGGGAGGGCATGCGGGTCTTCGCCTCGGTGCACGCGCCGGCACCGCGCATGCTCGTCTTCGGGGCGATCGACTTCGCGGCCGCGTGCGCCCGGATCGGGAAGTTCCTCGGATACCGGGTCACGGTGTGCGACGCCCGGCCGGTCTTCGCCACGGCGACCCGCTTCCCCGACGCCGACGAGGTGGTCGTGGACTGGCCGCACCGCTACCTGCGGGGGCAGCTGGACGAGGGCGCCATCGACGCCCGCACGGTCGTGTGCGTGCTCACCCACGACCCGAAGTTCGACGTGCCGGTGCTGGAGATCGCCCTGCGTGTGCCCGAGATCGGCTACATCGGGGCGATGGGCTCGCGCCGCACCCACGAGGACCGCCTCGAGCGACTGCGCGAGGCGGGGATGACCGAGGAGGAGCTGGCCCGTCTCTCCAGCCCGATCGGCCTCGACCTCGGGGCCCGCACCCCGGAGGAGACCGCGGTGAGCATCGCCGCGGAGATCATCGCCGGCCGGTGGGGCGGCGGCGGGGAGCCGCTGGGCAGCCTGAGCGGCCCCATCCACACCACTGGTCGGGTCGACTCTCCCGGAGACCCCGAACGCAACGTGCCGAGCGCCAGTCACGCATGAGCTGAAGGACCACCAACACAAGGAGTCGACGATGACCCGAATCAGTGTCCAGGTCGACGGTGTCACGTACACCGACGACGTCGAGCCACGCACACTGCTGGTGCACTACCTGCGGGAGACCCTGGGCAAGACCGGGACCCTCGTCGGGTGCGACACCAGCAACTGCGGTGCCTGCACCGTCCACCTCGACGGGCGCAGCGTGAAGTCCTGCACGGTGCTGGCGGTCCAGGCCGACGGCCACGAGGTCACGACGATCGAGGGACTGGCCGACGGCGGTGAGCTGCACCCGATGCAGCAGGCCTTCAACGACTGCCACTCGCTGCAGTGCGGCTACTGCACGCCGGGGATGATCATGGCCTCGGTCGACCTCGTCCGGGACAACCCGGACCCGAGCGAGACCGAGATCCGCGACGGCCTCGAGGGCAACCTCTGCCGCTGTACCGGGTACCAGAACATCGTCCGGGCGGTCCAGCAGGTGGCGGGGGGTGAGCGGTCATGACGACGGTCGAGGAGCAGCCCAGCCACGAGATCGGCACCTCCCGCACCCGCAAGGAGGACCGTCACCTCACCACGGGGCAGAGCACCTACGTGGACAACATGACGCTGCCCGGGATGGTCCACCTGGCCATCCTGCGCAGCCCGATGGCCCACGCGAAGATCACCTCCATCGACGTCTCCGACGCCCGTAGCGCGCCCGGGGTCCTCGGCGCCTGGAGCGGACAGGACTTCGCCGCGGAGCAGGGCGACCTGCCGTGCGCCTGGCCGGTGACCCCCGACATGGTCAACCCGGGAGCGCCCTCGGTGGCGGTCGACCAGGTGAACTTCGCCGGTGACGCCGTGGCCGTCGTGGCCGCACGTTCGGCCGCGGAGGCCGTCGACGCCCTCGAGGAGATCGAGGTCGACTACGAGCCGTTGCCGCCCGTGCTCGACCTGGAGGAGGCCGTCAAGGACGGGGCCGACCTCGTCCACGAGTCGGCCGGTACCAACACGTCCTACACGTGGGTCTTCGACTCCGCGGAGGCCGGCTCCGGGGGCTCGATGGACGACGCGAAGCGGGACGCCGAGGTGACGGTGTCCCGGCGCTTCGTCCAGCAGCGCCTCAGCCCGGGCTTCATGGAGCCGCGTTCGATCCTCGTCCAACCCAGCGACGACGCGATCACGATGTGGTCGACCACCCAGATCCCGCACATCCTGCGCACGATGCTCGGGATGACCCTGGGCATCCCGGAGCACAAGATCCGGGTCATCGCGCCCGACGTCGGTGGTGGCTTCGGCGGCAAGATCACGATCATCCCCGAGGAGGTCATCACCACGCTCGTCGCCCGCTGGCTCGGGCGCCCCGCGAAGTACACCGAGACCCGCTCGGAGACGCTCGAGGCCGCCCACCACGGTCGTGGGCAGATCCAGGACGTGACGATCACCGCCACCCGCGAGGGGGAGGTGACCGGGCTGGACATCCACCTGCTCGCCGACATGGGCGCCTACCTGCGGATGATCACCCCGGGCATCCCCGTGCTCGGGGCCTTCATGTTCCCCGGGATATACCGCTTCGGCGCCTACCGGTTCACCTGTGACGGCGTCTTCACCACCAAGGCGCCCACGGACGCCTACCGCGGCGCGGGCCGGCCGGAGGCGACGTACGCGGTCGAGCGGATCATGGACGAGCTCGCCGCCGAGCTGGAGATGGACCCGCTGGAGCTGCGGCGCAAGAACTGGATCGCCCACGAGCAGTTCCCGTTCACCACCGTCGCCGGCCTGACCTACGACAGCGGCAACTACGAGGCGGCGACCGACCGGGCCGTCGAGCTCGCGGACTGGGAGGGGCTGAAGGCCGAGCAGGCCCGCCGCCGCGAGGCCAAGGACCCCGTCCAGCTGGGTCTGGGCATCTCGACCTTCACGGAGATGTGCGGGCTGGCGCCCTCCCGTGTCCTCGGCTCGCTGGACTTCGGGTCCGGGGGCTGGGAGAGCGCCTCGGTGCGCATGCTCCCCACCGGGATGGTCGAGGTCGTCACGGGCATCAGCCCGCACGGGCAGGGCCACGTGACCGGCTTCAGCCAGATCGTCGCGGACCGGCTCGGCGTCCCCTTCGAGAACGTCGAGATCATCCACGGCGACACCGCCTCGGCACCGAAGGGCCTGGACACGTACGGGTCCCGGTCCCTCACCGTCGGGGGCGTCGCCGTGATGAAGGCCGTGGACAAGGTCATCGAGAAGGCGAAGAAGGTCGCCGCCCACCAGCTCGAGGCGAGCGAGGAGGACCTGGAGTTCACGGACGGCGCCTTCACCGTGGCCGGCGCACCCGGCCAGTCGGTCACCATCGAGGAGACGGCCTTCGCGGTCTTCACCGCGCACGACCTGCCGGAGGGCATGGAGCCGACGCTGAACTCGGAGGCCACGTACGACCCGGTGAACTTCTCCTACCCGCACGGGACCCACCTGTGCGCGGTCGAGGTCGACACCGAGACCGGCCACGTGACCATCCGCAAGTACGCCTGCGTCGACGACGTCGGCACCCCCGTGAACCCGTTGCTCATCGACGGGCAGGTGCACGGCGGGCTCGCCCAGGGGATCGCCCAGGCGCTCTTCGAGGAGGCCGTCTACGACGACGAGGGCAACCTCGTCACCGGCAGCTTCGTGGACTACACGCTGCCCTCGGCGGGGGACCTGCCCCACTTCGACACCGACCGGACCGTGACCCCGTCCACGGACAACCCGCTCGGGGTCAAGGGCGTCGGCGAGGCCGGCACCATCGCCTCCACCCCGGCAGTCATCAACGCCGTGGTGGACGCCCTGCGGCCCTTCGGGGTCAACGACATCCGGATGCCGGCCACCCCCGAGCGGGTGTGGCGAGCGATCCAGTCCGGCTCGGAAGGAGCTGCGTCATGATCCCGTCCCAGTTCGACTACGTCGCACCGGAGTCCGTCGAGCAGGCGCTCGCCGCGATCGCCGAGGCCGGGGACGAGGGCAAGGTCCTCGCCGGCGGGCAGAGCCTGCTGCCCATCCTGCGGCTGCGGATGAACTCGCCGGAGACCGTCATCGACCTCGGTCGGATCGCCGACCTGCGGGAGGTCTCCGAGGAGGGAGACACCCTCGTCGTCGGGGCCATGGCCACCCACCACGACGTGATGCGTCACCCGCTCGTCGGGGAGCACGCGGCGCTGCTGGCCCGCGCCCTCGAGGAGGTGGCCGACCCGCAGGTCCGCCACCGCGGGACCGTGGGCGGTGCCCTGGTGCACGCCGACCCTGCCGGCGACGTGGGAACCGCGGTGCTGGCGCTCGACGCGGAGCTGGTCGTCGCCGGGCCGAACGGCTCGCGCACCGTGGCGGCGGAGGACTTCTTCGTCGACCTCTTCCAGACCGCGGTCGGCGAGGACGAGCTGCTCACGCACATCCGCATCCCGAAGCACACCGGGTGGGGAGCGCACTACGAGAAGTTCATCCGGGTCGCCCAGCAGTGGTCGATCGTCGCCGTCGCCGCGACCGTCAAGGTCGAGGACGGGGCCATCGCCGATGCCCGGGTGGGGCTGACCAACATGGGCTCCACCCCCCTTCGGGCGAAGGGGGTGGAGCGGGCGCTCGTCGGCCAGTCGCCGTCGGCGGACGTGGTCGGCCAGGCGGCCGCCGCGGCCGCGGAGGGTACCGAGCCACCGAGCGACCTCAATGGCGCCGCCGACTACCGCAAGCACCTGGCGGGGGTCCTGACCCGTCGGGCAGTCCTCGCAGCAGTGGAGGGATGACTACATGGATCTGGAACACCAGTTCACCGTTGACGCACCGGTCGAGGAGGTGTGGTCGACGATGATGGACCTCGAGAAGGTCGCGGAGTGCTTCCCGGGAGCGACGCTCACGGAGGCCGACGGCGACTCCTTCTCGGGGACGGTCAAGGTCAAGCTCGGGCCGATCGCGATGGTCTACAAGGGCAGCGGCTCCTTCACCGAGAAGGACGAGTCCGCCCACCGGGCCGTCATCGACGCCAAGGGTCGGGACAAGCGGGGCAACGGCACCGCGGGCGCCGAGGTGGTCCTGGCGATGACCGGCGATGGCTCGGGCACCCGGGTGGACGTGACGACGGACCTGAACGTCACCGGCAAGCCGGCCCAGTTCGGTCGCGGGGTCATGCAGGACGTCTCGGACAAGCTGCTCGCCCAGTTCACGGACTGCCTGGCCCGCCGCTTCGAGGAGCCGGCCGCCGGAACCGAGGAGGCCCCGCCGGCGGAGGGTGCCTCCGCCGCGGTCGAGGCACCGGATGCCGGTGCCTCGACCG
>NZ_BCSR01000033.1 GCF_001570965.1 Janibacter corallicola NBRC 107790
GGTGCCGGTGACGGCGGTGCGCCGGGCGTCGATGGTGCGCCGGGTGCCGGTGACGGCGGTGCGCCGGGCGTCGATGGTGCGCCGGGTGCCGGTGATGAGGCTGCTGCCGCCGGTGCCGCGGGCGCCGCCGGTGACGACGGTCCCAGTGCGCCCGGCGCGCCGACCGGTGCAGAGAGCGAGGGTGGCTCGGCCTATGACGGCGGGCCCGCGCGCGCTGAGTCCGCCGGAGCGGCGGCGCCTGCCGGCCCCGCGGATGCCCAGGACGATGTGGGCCCCGGAGGAGCGGCCCGAGCGGCACAGGCCGGAGACCAACCTGCCGCCGCGCCTGCCAGCGCCGCGGCAGGTCAGGACGATGCGGGTCCCGGAGGGGCAGCCGCAGGGCACGCCGGAGACCGCCACGTAGAGCCGCCGCACGGCGCACCGGTGGAGGATTCCGGACCCCCGCGGCACACGCGGGAGGGAGCGCCGCTGGCAGGAAGCCGGGCCAAGAGTGCTGCCGACCGCGCGTACTACCTCGGCCGTGGCGGCGGCCGCGGCGCGGTGCTCGTCGGTGCGGCCACCTCAGACATGAGCCAGTCAGTTGATCGTCAAGATGCGGGAGGGGCTCGATGACTACAGAGCCGGTGAAGTACAGCTATCTGAATCGCCCTAAGGCTCCTGGAATCAGCGGGATGAGCCCCGTGCAGTTCCTCGCCCTCGTCGGCGTGGTGCTGGTCGCGATGGTCCTGATGTTCGTGGTCAACTTCTACATCGGCATCGCGTGGATCGCGGTGGCGCTGCTGGCGCTGGCGCCGTGGGTGATCGGCACCTTCGTCTTCGACCGGAATCCCTATGGGGTCGTGGCCCGTCGAGTCCGCCACCGCGCAGCGGAGCGGCAGGGGCTGGCCACCCTCGCGCAGGGGCCGGTCGGTCTGGTCTCTCACGGAGGTCTGTCGCTTCCGGGGCTGATGGCCGACTCTGAGCTGTATGAGGCGCAGGACGGCTACGGAGTTCCGTTCGCGATGATCCATCACGCGGCCGCCGACCACTACACCGTGGTCATCGAGGCTGACCCCGACGGCGTGGTGGGGCTGGACCAGGAAGACATTGACCGCCGGGCGGCCCTGTGGGGGACCTACCTCGGTGTGCTCGCTCGGGAGCGGGACCTGATCGGCGCTCAGGTCGTGGTCGAGACCGTGCCTGACTCCGGGTTGCGCCTCCAGCGAGCACAGTTGTCAGGGATCTCGCCGGACGCGCCGACGTTCGCGCGAGAGGTCATTGACGACCTCGTGCAGTCCGCCCCGGTCGGCTCGGCCCAAGTGACGACGACACTCACCCTGACCTTCGACGCCACCAAGGGCATCGAGAAGGGCACCCGTGACGCGGACACGATGGCCGACGACATTGGCACACGCCTGCCCGGCCTCATCGCACAACTGCGCGCCACAGGAGCCGGCCAGACGCTGCGGGCTCGGGTCGCCACCGACATCATTGATGACGCCCGCGCCGCCTTCGACCCGAGCGTGGCCACCGCCATCGAGCAGGCACGCACCGAGGAGGGCGGGACCGGGCTGTCGTGGGATGAGTGCGGCCCCTCGGCCGCGCAAGCGACCAAGACGTACTGGGCTCACGACGGCGCGGTGTCCATGTCGATGATGATGGTCGAGCCACCGCGAGGGGTGTACTACAGCCTCCAACTGCGGGAACTGTTGCAGCCCTCCGCGAGGATCGCGCGCAAGCGGGTGGCGATGCTCTACCGGCCACTCAATCCGGCCATGTCGGCGCAGCTGGCCGAATGGCGCGTGACCGCCGCGACCGCCGACGCGGATTCCGGCCGACGCACCGGCCCCTCGGAGCGGAAGAAGGCCGCGCTGACAGCGGCGAAGGAAAACGCACGGGCCGAAGCCGAAGGGTCTCCCTTCGTCCGGGTCGGGATGATCGTCACGTCCACGGTCGAGGACGTGGAGGACCTGCCGACCGCGAAGGCCACGCTCCTGAACCTCGCCGGCCAGGCACGGTTGAAGTTCCGCCCGGCGTGGTGGATGCAGGACACCGCGTTTCTGGCCGCGATGCCGCTGGGGATCGTGCTCCCCGAGCGGGTCGCGCTGCCGGCTGCACTCCGGGAGACGCTGTGAAGGCCGTCGCGGAGGAAGAGTCCAAGGCTCGCGCCGGGCTGGCTGCGGTCCTCGAGACGTTCGGGTGGGGCAGCGACGGTGACGCGGAGCACCCCGGCAAGCGGGGTCGGAAGGTGCCCGGTGGCGGGTACGCCTCGGTGGTCGAGGCGGCCCCGGAGTTCGAAGCCCCGACCAATCAGGTTTGTGGCCTCTGGCCGTTCTCGGCTGGCTCCAGCCTGCCGGTGACCGGCGCCTTCCTCGGGCGCCACCAGTACCTGGCCACGCACGTCTGCGCGGACCCGGTGGTGTGGTTCCAGCAGGGCTTGATCCTCAACCCCTCGGCCTTCGTGCTCGGCCGGCCGGGGTTGGGCAAGTCCACCTTGATCCGGCGGATGCTGACGGTGCTGGCGGCCTCTGGAGTCATCCCGATGATCCTGTCGGACCTCAAGCCGGACTACGTGAAGTTGGTGCGCGCCCTGGGAGGGCAGGTCATCACGGCTGGCCGCGGCGGGGCCAACGTCAACCCGCTCGACCCCGGCCCGGCGGTCCAGGCGCTGGACCACCTCGAGGACGAGGAGGCCGTGCGGGTCCGGGCTCAACTGGAGGGTCGCCGGCTGAACACGTTGGCGGGCCTGTGCGAACTGGTCCGTGGCGACTCGTTGAGCGATTTCGAGCTGACTGCGCTGCGCACCGCGATCCGGGTGCTGGACCCGGACCTGACGGCCACCCCGGTCGTGGACGAGGTACGGGAAGTCATCGAGGCACGGCACCCCGAGGTGCGCCGCGTGATCCGCGACCGAGGCAGCGATGAGCGGTACGACAACCGGACCGAGCGACTGGTCGATGCCTTGCAGGGCCTCGGCTTGGACGGCCCGTTCGGACCGACGTTCGCCTCCCACACCTCGGTCCCGCTCGTGCTGGACCGGCCGATGGTCTTCGACATGAGCGAGGTCGATGACAACGACATGCAAATGCAAGCCGGGTTGCAGTTGGTCTGCTGGTCTTGGGGCTCGGCCGCCGTGCAGGGCGCGAAGATCCTCGCGCACGCTGGTCTTGCTCCCGAGCGGATCTACGTGCTGGTCATGGACGAGCTCTGGCGGGTGCTGCGCGCGAGCCTGCACATGGTCGATCGCATTGACGCGATCACCCGCCTGAACCGGCAGTTGCTGCTGCCGCAGATCATGTGCACCCACACGATGCAGGACCTGGTGCTGGCCACCGAGACTGCGACCTCGAAGGCGTGGGGCTTCGTGGAACGCTCCGAAATGGTCTTCCTCGGCGGGCTCGCGCCGAAGGAGATGGGAAACCTGACGCAGGTGTTCTCCATGCCGGAGAAGGAGCGGCAGATGATCACCACCTGGTCCGATGTGCATTCGACCTCCGGGAAGGAGAACGCCGAGCCACCGGGGCTGGGGCTCTTCCTGCTGAAACTCGGCTCCAAGCCCGGCATCCCGTTCCGCGTGGACCTGAGCCCGTTGGAGAAGAAGGTCAACGACACCAACGAGCGGTGGGCCGCGCATGAGGCATCCCGCCGCGCGGAGAAGGGGGCGGCGTGATCGCACCCCGTCGCGCAGGTCGTCTCCCGGAGCCCAGCGGCAACGGCGCACTCATCGCTGGCGCCGGCTCGCTCGTGGCGGCCGCCTTGCTCGTAGTGGCCGGCTGGGCGGCCGCGGGCATCGCCGGCCTCTCCCCGCAGGGCAACCCCATCGGGTGGGCCGTGGGTCTGGCCACCGGCACCTCGCGCTGGTCGGCGGCCGCGACGGTCGTCCTGGTCGTCATCATCGTGGCCGTGGCGGTCCTGGCCGCGCTCGTCGTACGGGCGGTCATGGGCCGGCGCAGCGGGGCCGGCCGGCTGGACAACCTCGCCAAGTCCATGTCGCTGCCCTCTGACGTGCGGCCCCTGTCGATGGAGACCCTGGCCGAGGACGCCCGGCGCCTCGGGGTCGCCCCCGAGTGCGGGCCGGGAGTCCCCATCGGCAAGGCCGTCAACGGTGGGACCGCATTGGGCACCTCGTGGGAGTGGACCCAGCTGTGGGTGATGGGTCCGCGAGCCGGGAAGACCTCGTGCCTGTGCATCCCGCAGGTGCTGGCCACCGGCGGCCCGGTCGTGGCCACGAGCAACAAGCGAGACCTGCTCGACGCGACCCGCGGCCCGAGGTCGCAGCGCGGGCTCGTGCGAGTCCATGACCCGCAGGGTCTGGCCGGGCAAGAGGCGACCTGGTGGTGGTCGCCGCTGTCCTACATCACCGACTCCCCACGGGCGGACGAAATCACCTCGCTCTTCGCGGCCGCGACCCGCGATGCGACGGCCAAGACCGATGCCTACTTCGACACGGCCGCGCAGACCTTGGTCTCGGCGCTGCTGCTGGCGGCCGCGAAGGGGGGCAAGACCCTCCTCGACGTGCACGAGTGGGTCCGCCGGCCCGATGAGACCGAGCCGGAAGACCTGCTCATCGACGCCGGGGAACGCTCGGCTGCCATCGACGTGGAATCGGCTCGGATGAAGACCCCGAAGCAACGGGACGGCATCTACGGCTCCGCGGAAAATCTGCTGTCCTGGCTGCGGAACCCGGCTCTTGAACCGTGGATCACTCCCGGTGAGGGGCGCCCGGAGTTCGACGCCGAGGAGTTCGTCCGATCCAAGGACACTCTGTACCTGCTCTCCAAGGAGGGACCGGGCTCGGCTCGGGCGCTGACCGCCTCTCTGACGGTCGCCGTCACCCGAGCGGCCGAGCGGTACGGCATCTCTCAGGGTGGGCGGCTGGCCCGCCCGCTGCTGTGCGTCCTCGATGAGGCGGCGAACATCTGCCGGTGGCCGCAGCTGCCCGACCTCTACAGCCACTACGGCTCTCGCGGAATCGTTTTGACCACCTACCTCCAGTCGTGGTCCCAAGGAGTCCGGGTGTGGGGCAAGGAGGGGATGACGCAGATGTGGGACGCGGCCAACGTGCGCGGGATCGGGCCGGGCATCGCCGATGACCAGTTCGCCGGCACGATCTCCAAACTCGTCGGCCCGCACGATGTACGCACCCGCTCGGCCTCGAACTCGATGCGGTCGGGGCACTCGGTCAACCACCAGCTGCGCCGCGAGCAGATTCTGGAGGTGGCCGACGTGTCGGCCCTGCCGCAGGGCCGGGCAGTCGTACTGCCCTCCGGGTCGCCCTCGATCATGCTCGCCACCCAGCACTGGAGCACGCTGGAAATCGCGGACCTGATCACCGCCAGCATCGAGCATTACAGCCGGGAAGGGGCGGCATGAGCCAGGAGCCCGATTGGACCGAGGCGGCCCCGGAGTCCGACACGGTGCAGCCAGGGATGGCTTTCGCCTCGCTGCCGGAGTTCGTCGAGGACTTCTTCGTTGAGGTCGCCGTCCGACACACACTCCCTGAGAACTGGTGTCGGCAGTGGTGGGACCACGAAGAGGCCGTGCTGCGACTTGAGGCGTTGTGGGACGCCTTCGAGACCCTGCGCGTCGAGCCCGGCACGGGTACCGCGGTGTGGATTCGGGACTACCTCGACCCGTGCGTGGCGGCCCTGACCGACTCCGAGACCTCGCCCTTCAGAAAGTGCCGCGCCCGCCACGGCGAGCACGTGGTCGAAGAGCCCTGGCCCGTCACCCCCGCACCCGCGGGGATGTTCCAGCGCTATGCCTGACGAGGAGAAGGAGGGGAAGATGAGCCTCAGTGCTGCCGCTAGTGCGGCGTCCGTGATGACGAGCCAAAGGACTCGCATCGGGCAGTTGGTCGGCACCCTGCTCATGTTTGCCTACAGCGCGTGGGCAATAGCCGCCGTCACGGGCCACGGGGACTCCCCTCTGGATGCCCTAGTGAACGGTTTGGCGTGGGCGGATGCCCCGACCACGGACGTTGAGACCGTCCAGTCGTGGATCGCGTCGAGGCACATCGTTGGGTTGCTCGGAGCCCTGGTCCTGGCACCCCTCGGCGTGAGTGCCCGACAGGGAATCCTTGTGTACGGGGGGCTGCTCCTTGCCGGAGAGGTCTTCGGCCTGTGGGGTGCGGCAAGCCTGTTCCTCCTGACGACGGCGGCCTTCGCGCTGGCCTCGATCGGTCGTGAGGACGGCTCTGCTCATGTCGCGTGGCTTGCCTGGTCAAGAAAGGCGCTGGTCGGCGGCGTTCTGGTGCCTTTCGTGCTCCTGCTTGTCGGTCTGCTGTGGCTGACAGAGGCCTACGCGAGACCGACCCAGGAACGCGGAGAGGCAGCCGATGCGGCAGAGACATTGGCCGAAGGTCACAGCAGCGTGGCGGCCATGCCGCCGGCGACGGCAGCGAAGGTGCTCACGTTGAGCATGGCCGCCTCGCGCGACGCGCGCTGCGTCAACCAGCTGATCAGCGAGACCGAACTTCCTGCCCCGCGCCGCGTCGAGCCAGAGCAGGTGGACCCGCAAGGTCCGGTCTTCGGTAATTAGCGGCCCATCTCTTTCTCGGCGCCGCGGCCCTTGCGGTTGACGTTCTTGCGTGCGTTGCGGTGCTGCTTGATCCGGTTGATGGCCGCTGGAAGTGCCCCGAAGGCCTTGGCGGTCTTGGCCCGCACGGCTTGGGATCGGGAAGACACTCCGGCGGCCGCCATGTCTGCGGTGTTGGCGCGGCTCTCGGCGGCGTTCTGCTGGGTGAGAGCCGCGCCATCTTCTCGCTGGGCGAGGCCGTGTTCAGTCTCGGCGTCGGCGGCCGACTCGGCGCCCTTGCCTTCGGCCTCGAGGGCGTCGGCGCTCTCTTCGGTCTCTTCGCCGGGGTCGTCGGCCGCGGCCTCGCGGCCGTGCTCGGCGTCGGCCTGGTTCTCCCACCCGGCCTCTTCGAGGCGTTCGCTGCCCTCGGCGGCGCGGTCGGCGTCGGCGGCGGCGCGGTCGCCGGCGGCGGCCCACGCTTCCTCGCCCAGGCCGTGCTCGACGGTGCGGTTGAACTTGTCGATATCGAGGCCGAGCCGGTCGCCCAACTCGCCCTCGACGGCGGTGCGCGCGTCGAGCGCACCGGGCTGGTCGATCATGTTGTTGGCTTCGTGCCACCGCTGCTCAAGTTCCTCAACGGTGGCCTCCTGGCGCCACTCCGGGCTCATCGCCTCGATCAGCCGCTCCTGCTGGCTGGTGATGGGCGGTGTCTCGACCGCGGGCGTCACCTCCCGGTCAGGTTCGGCCTCGAACCGCTGCTCGGGGCGGCGGCCCGGGTCGTTGGCATCCACGCCCCACCGCTGGCGGATCTGCTCGGCCAGGGACGCCTCCGCGGCCGCGGCACGCGGGTCGACCTCGGACCACGCCTTGGCGACAGTCCACGCGCCAACGGCGGTCTCCCGGTCGGCCTGAGCGAACCGTCGAGGGTCCGCCACCGGCTCGTAGGTCGCTCGTGCCGTCTCGCGGGCTTCCGACATGGCTTCGCGGACCTGCGCGGCACGCTCGCGGCTCTCGGCCGCCGCCTGCCGGTGGGCCTCGGCGCGACGCCGGGCAGCCTGCTCCGCGATCTGCATGCCCATCATCACGGTGATCCGCACCCCGCGGGATACGTCACTGGTCGTTTCATCCAAGTTGTGCTCGGTCATTTCCCCTGCTCCTGATCTCTCGTGGCGTGCTTCCTGTCTCGTGGCCCTCGGGGGTCGATGCGGGTGCGCGTTGCGGCCGCGGCGCGGAGTCCGCTCTGAACGCTGGCGAGCTCTCGCTGCGCTGCGTGCTCGACGCGCTCGGCACGCACCTTTTCCCCTCGCGCTGTCTGGGCGCTCTTTATCGCTTGGTTCACGCGAGAGAACTCCTGCCAGACGGCAAACCACCCGGCCACGCTGGACCTAGACCCGCCGCGCAGGAGGAGATTCAGGTGGCGGCAGGCCACCCGCACGTCGTCGGAGACGGGGGCCTCGACGTGCCGCTGTGTCTGTGCTGCACGTGTCAGTTCGTGCGTGGCGCCGGCCATGAGCGCGTACTGCCGGCCGCCCGAGCCGCGGGTCAACTCCCCGGAGACTGTCGCGGCCTCGCGCGCGACACCCGCCCAGGCGCTGGTGTCGTGAGGGTCCAGTCGCTCGGTCCGGGTCGCCCAGGCGGCCAGTGATTTCTGTGCGGCGTTCCATGACGGTGACCACGCCGCGACCTTCTTCGATTCGGTCACGCCCCGGCGGCCCTGCCACAAGCTCAACGCTTCGCTGCGGCGCTCGGGGGTGTCCTCCCACATCGCGCGGAGTTTCGGCAGTGTCAGGTCCCGTGCCAGGCGGCTGCCGGAGTACCACGCGCCCTGTCCGTCACGGAAGGCGAAGGAGGCGCCTTCAACGGCCGTTTGACCACCCTTGGCGAACCGCGGTCGCACCCGCACGCCCTGGCGCAACAGGTCCGCGATGAACTGTGCCTCGGTGCTCGCGTGCGTGGCGCTTGTGCGCACGATCATCGCCAGGCGCTGCCGCTCGGGAATGGCGTTCTTGGTTCCCGGCTCGGCCTCGCGGGTCCGGCGCAGCTCGGCCGCGCTGGCCGCGGGCATCCCACGCTGGGTGGTCGAGTCCTTCACCGGCCGCAGCCCGTACTTCTTCTCAAGGTCGTCCGCGATCTTGCGGGAGCGCAGTTTCGAGCGGTGCTCGTTGGCCCACCGGCCGTCGTCACGCACGAGGCACACCGCGACGTGCATGTGGTCATTTCCGCCCTCGGACAGACCGTGGCGCCACGCGGCCCAGCGGCAGTCCGCCTGCCCTTCGACTCCGGCGAAACCCATTGCCTGCACGTAGTCGGCTGCGATGCGCCCCCAGGTCTCATCCGAGAGCCGGCCCTCGTCGGCACGTAGCGCGAAACTGACGTGGAAGACGTGCCGGCGACCCTCGCCGCTGTCCTGACCCGCGTAGGGGCTATCCGCCCGAAACTGTCCGTCTCCCCCATCCTGCTCACCGCTCTGCGCTCCACCTCTGGAAGCCCCCGCGGAGACCGGGGTGCGCGGCCCGTGGTGCTTCCGCCACGCCTCCTCCAGCGCACGGCCCTGCTCCCGCGCCTCGCCCGGTTCCAGACTCCGATCATTCAACGCGGTCGCGGTCTGACCTCGGTAGAACATCGCGGACTCACCGAGGGAAACGTCGCCCGCACCCGTCGAGGCGATCATGTGCTGGTCAGTGTGCTCCTCGGCCTGACCCGGACCCCACAGGTAGGCCGACAGCCCAGGCATGTCGCGGCCACCCTTGCCCACCTTGACGATCACAGTTGGCCCCGCCGACCGTCCGTGCCGAATCGCTCGCTCAAGCCGTCCAAGAACTCCTGCAACGAGCCCGACCCGCGCTCCATCATGGTCAGCAGTTCCGGCACCTGGGCCGGCATCTCCCCCGTCGAGTTGGCGACCGTAGCCAACTGGTTCAACAGGCCCGTGGCGACACTGAACAGCCGCCGCGTCTGCTGCAACTCGAAGACCAGCTCCGAGGTGCGGGCAGCACTCTCGGTGCCTCCGGACAGCACCGCCCGCATCAACACGTTCTGGATGGAGATGTTCTGCGCAGCAGCCATCCCGAACAGCATCGAAAACTCGTCATCCGTGCACTTGACCACCACGCGATTCTCGCGTGCCTCGTCGGCGTTGGACCGACGCCTGCCCGGCGCCCTCCGCCGCTGCACAGGACCCTCATCCTCGGCCACGTCGATCACCGCCTTTCGCCTAGCGCAGCGACCCGCCCCACGGGCGGGACTCCACACGTCAGTGTGGCACCGTCCGGTCGCCACGTCGAGCCGGACGCCGACTTAGGGCACCTAAGTCTCCATCTTGCTTCCGCTTCTCACCTTCCCGAGTTTTCGAACCTTGGTGGTCGGTGCCGGAAAATCGCTGGCGAGGAAGGGGGGTCGTCGGATGCGCTGGCAGGCTGCGGCACCTACCCTGTCGGCATGAGCGAGAACATCACCCCGCAAGAGGCCGCTTCGGCTGCCCGCCGTCTGCTCGATGAGCGCGTGACGGTGGTGGAGACGCTGGCACAGTCAGCGGCCCACCTGAAAGAGACTCGGACCGCATTCTCCGACGCCGAGAAGGAGTACGCGCGCGATTGGGCGGCCGCAGAAAAGGCCGGGTGGTCCGTCACCGAGCTGCGCCGCGTCGGGCTGCCCGAGCCCGGCCGCAAGCGCCCTGGGCGCCCGCGCAAGACACCTGCCCCCAAGCCGAGCACGTCGCCGGAGCCACCTGCGCCCACGTCGGAGTGAAGTCCTCCACTCCAGGACCCTCAGAGCGACGGGCCGCCTTTCTCCCCTCCGCGAGTTGGGCGGCCTTGGCGCTGCTGGAATGACCGACCGAGACGCGCCGGGTCCACCGACGCACCGGGGCCGGAACCTCGCGCCGGGAATGCTGCCGCCACGCTCGACTGGCGGCGGCCTGAGGCGTCGGAGACGCGCTCGACCTCGATTGCCGCGCGCCGTGCCTCTCCTCCCCTCGCAATCAACGCACGCGCCGCGGGCTGCTCGCCGCGCAGCGGAATCCAGTCGCGGTGCTGATGAAGCCGGGTCGCCGGACTGAATCCTTCTACTGGCCGTTGGAGTTGCGCGGTGGGCATGAACACACGCTCGGAGCGCACCGCCGTCCCGACAGTCTCGACGTACTGCGTGCCGAGGCTGGCGAGAGCCTTGCGCGCATCGAACTCGAAACGTCTCAGAGTCGCCGGATCGGCCAGCCTCTCCGGCGGCACCCATCGACCCTTCATGTCCCTGAACTCTCCGGCGATCACCGCCTGGAGACGCACATCGGCGCTGTGGAGCTCGCCGCCCGGAGTGCCCCTCCCGCTCACGAGACGGGGCGGGGGGCGCCACGACGTCGCGGCCGCTCTCCACGCCTGCGCCTGGGTGCGCCACGCATCCGCACGAGTGCGAGCGTCGGGTCCGCCCTGGGCGAGCGCCGCTCTCTGGCACGCAGCGCTGACAATGCTCGCCTGCGTGGCGATCAGGCGAGCATTCGGCGCGATGCTCTCCATCTGATCCGGACGCAACGCTGCCCGGCTTGCCGAGACCCAATCAGAAAGCGACCGTTCAAGGTCGGTCCTACCTGGCACCCCAGCAAGGCCAGCATCCCCGACGGGGCGCGGGAAGTTCTTGCTGCGGGAGGTCTCTAGGGCTGCGGCCGCACGGTCATACGCCTCCACCTGCGCTCTTGTGAGACGGAAGCGGGTCGCGGTGCCTGCCGCGACCCGCGCAACGTGCGCGCTGGTGGTGGCAATCTCGTCCCGAATACGGACGCGCTCATCACGTGACAGCGGCGAGGACGCCGCGATATCACGGACGGCCCCGAAGTCCTGCGCGATCCCCTTCAACCCTTCATGGACAGGCGCCCCATCGCCCGGCTCGGGGACGCCTCGCGTGGCCTGCTGCACCTCTGCAACGGGGCCAGCCACGGCCTGGGCTGCGTAGCGTCCCCCAACAGTCAACTCCCTCATGGCCGCCTCGGCCTGGCGCAGCACCTCGGCAGCGCCCTGATTCACCGAATGCTCGAACTGGCTCCGCTCTCGCTTTGCCTCTGGACCTGCGCGGTTCCCCGCGTGCGCATCGCTGCGCTGGGCGGCCTCGGTGAGCAGCCCAAAGGCCCGCTCGCGGCTGTCGCTCAGAAAGTCCTCGACCCGCGCCACGTCAGTCCCACCCCCGCAGCTCCCACACCGCGGACTGGACCCTGACCCGAGCGGAGAAAACATCGTCGTCGCTCATCAGCGGCGCCAGCACCTCATCCGCCTCCCGCAGGAGACCCCTGGCCCTTCGGGCCGCTTCACTCACCGAGCCGGCCGCCACGTCTGCCGGCTCGCGCGGGTCGGCGTCGGCCGCCAGGAGAAACTCCTCGGCCCACGTCACATGCCCAGCCACGGCCGTCAACTCCAGACCGTCCTCGTCATCGGACATGATCGCCCCGTCGAGCACCGCGTCGGCAGCGAGCACCAAGTCGGCCGCGCGATCAAGGGCCTCACGATCCGTCATGCGCTCCACAGTAGACATGACCATCAAACCTCACCTCCTCTCAGCCATCGCGGCCTTGATCCACGTGTGCACCGGAGCGTCCCCTACGAGAACAACAAGGCATAGACAAGGGCTGCGCCCGCGATCACATACAACAGCGCCATCACAATGACGCCGCGGTTGTGCTTGCGCCGCTTCTCCTCCGACCACGGCTCCACATCGGGCAGGAGGCGCCTCTGCGTCTCCGCGGTGTCCGGCCCCGCCCAGGCCGTGAACGCTCTGGATAGCCCGATTGATACGACAGCCATTCCGACGATCCCGGTCAATAGGGTCAGTACGCTCATCATCGCGACTCCTCTCGATCCGCCCCGGTCGGCCGTTCCGCCGGGGGCCTTTCACTCGCAATTCTCGGAGTTGCCACCGACACCGAGCGACCGCGTCATCATTCGGTGGATGCCGCCCGCCCGAGGTCGAGGAATGTGGAAAACCGGCCCTCGCGCTCAGTCCACGTCGGAGGCCACGGGCAACTGCCCGTCCGGTCGCGGTTCGTCACGGAACCGGAGAAGTGACGGAACCTCGCCGCGGATGATCCGCCCCACCGTGGCTCGTGGCACACCACATGTCGCGGCGATGGTGCGCTGGCTGGCGCCCTCGCCAGCCATCCGGATGATCAGTTGGTACTGCTCTCGAGTCACCTTCGACGGGCGGCCCAAAGTCGCGCCCTTGGCGCGGGCGGCCTCGAGCCCGGCGGCCGTGCGCTCGTGGATCAGGTCTCGCTCGAATTGGGCCATTGCCGCCATGACGTGGAACATCAGCCGGCCCCCCGAGGTCGTGGTGTCCAGCCCCTCGGTCAGGCTCCGCAGCTGCACTCCCCTACGGCCCAGGTCGTCCACGAGCGCGACGAGGTGGGAGACCGACCGGCCCAGCCGGTCGAGTTTCCACACCGTGAGCACGTCCCCCTCCTCGACCTGGGACAGCAGCCGGTCCAGTCCCGGCCGGGATGCCTTCGTGCCGCTCACGTGGTCCACGACCACGTTCGCCTCATCGACTCCCGCGCCCAGGAGCGCGTCGGTCTGCACCTGCACGTCTTGCGCGATGGTCGAGACTCGCGCGTATCCCCACACAGTCATTGCTCACAACTCTCCTCCGTGACGGCTTGTGGGTCGCAACGCTACTGAGCCGGGACTTTCGGGCCGTTCCGGCAGCCGATACGGCGTGCCTCCACGACGTGGCTCTGAACCGACCGTCACTGAGCCGGTTGGCGTCTTGCTCGTCATCTGCGGTCACGATGTGCCCCTCCTCGTTTCGTCTCTAATGGGGTCTGTCGATTCTTTCGGTGATCCCTGACAGGGGTTCAGCACTCCAGCGCTTCGTCGGGGGATATGAAGTCGTGGGTGGCGCGCATGTGCTCGACCGCTCGGCGGTGCACCTCTGCGTACCGCTCCTCGGCGGCGGCGTAGCCGTCATCGAGGCCGGAGGCGCGGCCGGATTCGTAGCCGGCCATGAAGATGTCGAATTCCCGCCAACTGAGGGCCGCTATGTCGATGCTGCGGTCGGCGCGCTCGGTCGGCTCTTCGCCGTTCGGTCCGGTCTCCCACATCTCCCCTCCCCCTTCGCGGTCGTCTCGGGTGGCCTTATCGGCGCAGCCGGTTGGGCAGTCGGGCGGGCGGCTCGGGCAGCTGTCCGCCGTCCCGCTTCCGGGCGGCCTCGACGGCTGCGGCGATGGCGTCGCCGGCCCACGCGCTGTCACTGAGCCACCGTCCGGCGCCCTGGTCGGCGGTGACCCCTTCGCGCATCCGCTCCACGCTGTGGGTCGGGATCGTGAATGAGCGCGGGGAGCCGGTGCGGGTCTGGCTCCGGCCGACCGGCCGGGACAGCGCCTCGCGCTCGGCCGTGCTGCGCGCGGCGTGGTTCTCCAGAACGGTGCCGATCCACCTACCGAAGGTGTCGTCCTGTCCCCCGGCTTGCCAATCCGAGAGATAGGCGGCCTTGGCGTCATGGAACTCGGCGGCCGTCATGTAGACGCCGAGGCGGGCCGTCTCGGAGGCGCCTGCGGTCTTCTTCTTGGGCGCTGGCCGCTGCTCGGCGGCTGGCGTGGCCGCGGCCTCCTCGGTGTGCTGCTGGTCCTGCTCGGCTTCGGCTCTCATGGCCTCGCGCCGCTTGGCGCCGATGCCCCTGTTCTTCACGGTCGGGCGACTCATGTCTTGTCTCCTTGGTCTGCTTGGTCTGGTTAGTCGTGTGTGTCTGAGTGGTCAGGTTTTGCGTTTCGCTCTCGGTGCTGGCACGCGCACCCTCGGTAGATGCGGTGTGGGTGGCGTTTGTCCTCGCACTCCTCGTGCTGGCCGTCCCGGCATTCCTGGCACACCATTGGTCGTCACACCTGCCTCTCCGCGGTCGCGGGCGTCTGCGCCGTCGAGGCCGCGACGATGGGCTCTAGCGCGGCCGCGTAGTCGGCGCTGACCTCGGCCGCGGGGGCGTAGAGACTGACGGGCCGACCTGCCAAGTAGGCGTCCCGGACGGTCACGGTCTCCCGGACGGTGCCGGTCACGCGGGAGCCGTAGTCCTCTCGCAGGGCTGCGAGCACGTCCCGGTCGTGCAGCCGGCGGCCGTCGTGGCGGGTCGGCACGATCCAGTCCAGGCGGCACCCTCTGTTCAGTCGGGGTGCCACGCGGTGCTCGATCAGCTCCTCGAGTCGGGCCACCTGGTCGTATGCCTCCCCCTCGGTGGCGACGGCGGCGATGACGACCTCGGCGGCCGCCAGCGCGGCGAGGGTGACCAGTCCCTGACCGGGCGGGGTGTCGATCACCACGTCGTCCCACTCCCCTGCCACCTCGGGCAGGTGCTCCTTCAACGCGGTGATGACCTCGGGCTTGGTCTCCAAGGTGTTGAGTTCGTAGGTGCCGACGAGCACGTGCGCGCCGGGCACGCTCGGGGACTCGACGGCGGCCTGTCCAGCGTCGGCCTGCCCGGTCAGGACCTCGGCGGCGGTGCCGGGCACCTCGGTGTCGTCATCGACTCCGAGGCGCTGGGAGAGCGTGCCCTGGTGGTCGAGGTCGATGGCCAGCACGCGCCGGCCGGCTCGGGTCAGGGCTGCCACGACCTCGGCGGCCGTGGTCGTCTTGGTGCTGCCGCCCTTGCTCAGGGCGACCGTGTAGACGGTCATCTGCCGTCCTCCTCTCGCTGGACCATCGCCAGGAGATTGGCGACGGCGTTGTCTACGACGGGCTCGGCGTTCGGGTAGTGCCTCCCGAGGTCGCCCTGTGGGCCGGCCTTCTCGATCGCGTCGAGGACTTCCTCGGGGTTCTTCGGTTCCGGGGTCTCCGGGTCGGACATGCGCTCTTCTTTCGTCGTGGTCTCTGGTGGGGGTGGAGGGGAGAGGCGGCGCGATGCGCGCCCGTCCCCCACCGTTCGGTCTGTCAGAACTGCGGCTCGTCGTCCTCCCGCTCCTCGCTCGGCGTGACCGACGGCGTGAACGGCGACCTCGCCTGGGCCTTCGGCTCGTGGACCGCATAGCGGAGCTGCTTCTGTGGCTCGTCCGGCGCGCCGTCGTCCGTCGTCCCAGCGACTCCCGCGGCGCCGGGGCTCTTCTTCGGGGCCTTGGTGACCGTGGCGGTCTGCCACTTGAGGTCCGGGCCGACGTGATCCGCCAGGACAAACTGACTCGTGTGTTCCGTGCGGGTGTCCTTGTCGGTCCAGCGGTCGGTCTTAATGCGTCCCGTGACGTTGACGCTCTGCCCCTTGCGCAGGGAAGCGGCCACGTTCTTCCCGAGGATGCCCCACACCTGAACGCGGAAGACGTTGGGCTCAGCGTCTTCCCACTCCCCCGTCTCGCGGTTCTGTCGGCGGTTCCTGTCCATCACGCGCAGCCGCGTGACCTGTCGGCCGCTCGGCATGGTGCGAACCTCGGGGTCGGCGGCGAGGTTCCCGGTGAATGCAATGTCAGCCATGACGTGCTCCTTGTCTGGTTGGTGTGTGTGGTCGTACGTGTTGATCTATGCAGTCTGGTCTAGTTGGTCGTTCGCGTCGAGGTCGCGCCGGTGCACGCCGGGCGGCCGGGCGCGCCGGGCTCGGCGCCGCACTCGTCGCACGGGCGGTCCAGCGGATCGACCATGGCCAGGTAGGTCATGAGCCGGCGGAACGGGCGAGCCGCCGCGGCGGTCTCGTCGGCCGCGGCTCGGTCCCCTCGCTTCACCTCGGCCTCGGCTGCGTCGAGGATGGCCACGGCGGCGTTCGCGCTGTCCTGGCGCACGCCCCTCCCCCACGCGGCGACGCACGCTCGGTCTCCCTCGAGCGGCATGGGGTGGGTCTGGCGGAATGCTCGTGGCACGTCGTTCCACACGTCCTCGAAGTGGCCGGGGGCTGCGGTGGTGGTGTACATGGGTGCGTCTCCTTCGGTGGCGAGGGTGGTTAGTCCTCGTGGTGGTCCGTGTTGATGTAGTCAGTTTAGTCTAGTTGGTCTCGTTCGTCTATGGATGCGCGGCCATGGCTTCGGGCTAGGGTGTGGTCCGCGTCCTCCGGGTGGTTCCGGTGGGCCGTGTTGATGAGGGCCACCCTCGCCTCGGCGGGGGTGGCCCTCCCCCTTCGTCCGGCCTACTCCTCGGTGTAGGAGGTGCGGCCGAAGATCTGGTGTGCGGCGAGGTCCACGTCGACCACGGCGCCGTCCTCGGTGCAGCCGTAGCCGGTCACGCCGAGCCGGTTGGCGGCGTGCTCACCGATCCATGTGCCCTCGACGCGGTTTCCTCGGGCGGCCGCGGGCGTGCCGGTCTCCTGGGCGTTGATCGCGGCCGCGATCTGCTCGGCGGCGGTCTCGCTCATCCGGCGCTGGGTGGTCACGCCCCGGCAGCTGTAGACCATGGGGCCGTCCTGGGGAAGCTCGTGGTAGGCGTCGTCCATCCCGTCGAAGCGGGCGGACTGCATCGGCGCGAGGATCGCCTGGACCTGCTCGGGCGTCGGCCCATCGGTCCACGTCACGCTCATCCAGCCGTGGGCGCTGCCGGTCGCCATCCGAACGGACACCTTCACGCCGGGGAATGCCTCGCGCAGGGCCTTGCGCATCGCGGCGGCGGTCTCCTTGACGGTCAGGTGGGTCGTGGTCTCGGTGGTGATGTGCATGTGGTCCTCCTGGGTGATTGGTGAGGGTGGTTGGCCCTCGTGGTGGTCCGTGTTGATGTGTTCAGTTTAGCGTGTCTAGTCTAGTTAGTCAATCTAGTCTAGATCACTGTGTGGCGTCGTTTACGTCGGGTCGGGTGAGCACGGTTGCGCCTGCGGGAATCTCCATGACCTGCCCGTCGAGCGATCCCCACCGGACCCACATCGTGGGTCCGTCCTGGGTTACGGCCGCCTTGGGGAAGAGCAGCCGGGACCGCCAGCCGACGACGCCGGGCAGGATCACGCCGACCCCCCGCCACTGGCCGAGGTGGTCGTGGATGCCGTGGGTGTAGCCCTGCTGGCGGAAGAGCTCGAGGGAGTCCTCGCGGGTGCCTTCGATGCGCATGTGGTTCTCCTTTGGTGAGTTGGTCTGGTTAGTCGTTGCCGGTCGTGCCCGGTGCCATTTCTTTCCCCCTCCGGGGCAATGGAAGACGCTGCGGGCGCATAAGCGGCCGGAGTGCAAGGCCGGGGACCGACCGGCGGGGGAGAAGTTTCGTCAGGAAGGAAGCGACGCAGGAGCGCCTGGCGAAAGTTCGGGGGAGTCGGTCGGCACGGACGTGCCGGCCTTGCGCGCAGTTCGCGCGCCCGCACGATGGAATGTCCCGGAGGAGGGAGAATCCAATCAAGCGCGGGGCGGCGGAGCCGCCGCCGGTCGGGGTCTTTTTCCTGTCGGTGGACTCCGGTAGCGTTGAGCGGGAGGCCGACTCGACTGGTTGCCGAGCCGACCCCCCGCTTAGATCAGCGACCGTTGCGCCGCCGGGCCCTACACCGGCGGCGTTCGCTCGTTCCGCGAGCGTTCACGATCGCTGTCCCAAGCGTCACCAGTGCTGTCAGCAGCGCCACGATGTGGGCTGCCAGCTCCATGTGACTCATGGGAGCGAACCTCCTTTCTGCCCCGTGCGGGGCAGAAAGCCACAGTCCAGGACCGTGAGGGTGGCCCGTCCAGGGTGGGCCGGAGGCCCATCGCGCAGCGACGCGCAGCGCCCTTGACGGGTCGGGGTCCCCGCGGTCCTAGACTGAGGCGCCCTGCACGGGCCTCCAACCCAGCCACGCGGGTTTTTCGCGCCGCGCGCCGGGCATGCGGCCGCGAAGCGGCCTCCGTTCTGCGGCCTGTGGGCCGCATCGTGGGATGGTGGAGAGACCCCCCTGCGGTCTCCCCCTTCGCCTCGACGGCGAAGGGGGACACCCTTGTCTGGCGGTCTACTTGCTGGCGGCTCGGTGGTCCTGGACCTCGTGCCACGGGGCGCGGTCGGTCCAGCTGTGGCCGGTCTCGACGCTCACGGTCTTCTTGTTGGCGCGGGCGACGCGGTGCCAGTGGTCCCGGATCTTCACGGCGTCGCCCTTGGCGACGGTCTCGGGGCCGTAGTTGGTGGCCTGCCCGGTCGCGATCTGCTCATCGCGCACCTGCTGCCAGTAGGCGAGGGCGCCGGCCTGCGCGGCTCGCTGGTCGATGAGCCGGCCCCGGTAGGCGCCGGTCGCGGGGGCGACCTCGTGGGCGTAGGGCGATCCGGCCTCGGCGGTGTAGCCGTTGAGGCGGCGGTCGGTGGCCCGAATCTCGGCCTCGATCTTGTCGATGCGGTTGGCCACGGTCACCGGGTTGTAGCGGGCGGCGGTGGTGCGGGCGGCGGTGGCTGCGCGCCGGTCGGCCTCGTCGGCGTCCCGGTGGGCCTGCACGCTGGCGCCCATCGCGTCCCATGCTCGCTGGGTGTCGCGCCGGTGCCGGGCCTCGCTGTGGTGTCCGACCTTGATCGGCTCGCCACCGGGCGGGAGCCGGTCGGCGGCCGCGTCGGCGCGGCGGTCGGCGGCCGCGGCCGCGCCGCGGGCGCGGCCTGCCTTGGCTGCCAGAGCCTCGGCGCGGTCGGCCTGCCGGGCGATCTTGTCGGCCTCGACCTCGGCGGTGCTGCGCTGGCTGGCATCGACCTCGACGGCGACGGTGAACCCGTCCGCTCGCAGCTGCGCGGCGGTGGCGTCGATGACGTGGCGCTTGGGGGCCGTGTCGCGGCTGCGCGGGATGAACCAGGAGCCGATGGACCGGCCCCAGCGCCACCCGTGCGCCTTGAGGACCGGCGCGGTGCCGTCCCCCTTCGCGGTGCCCTCGATCAGCGTGCCCTCGGCGGCGGTGTGGGAAATGGTCAGGTCCTCCACGGTCTCTCCTTCGTCTCGGTGGGGGAGGGGGCCGGTCGGCCCCTCCGGGTGGTGCCGTGTTGATGTAGTCAGTTTAGTCTAGTTAGTCGTTTTAGTCCAGACGTTGCCCGCATGGGACGGGGCGGGGGCCGTGGCCCCCGCCCCGTCTGGCGTGCGGGTCAGGTGTCCTGTCCGGCGGCGCGCTGCTCGACCTCGGAGAGGTCGTAGCCCTGGGTGGCGATCCACGTCAGGTAGGCGCGGGTGCTCGCGTTCTCGTGCCGCCAGTCGCTGCGGTCGGTCTGTGCCTCGTAGGCGGCGAGCACGCGGGCGAGGACGAGCACGAGGGCGCGGGACTGGCTGGCCTTCTCCACGGCCTGCTCGCTGGCGTCGATGCCCAACTCGCCCAGCATCGCGCCGGTGCGCTGGTGGTCCACCTCGGCACCTCCGCGCCAGCCCTTGGCCAGTGCGGTCCCGATGACCTTCGCTGCGTCCTTCGGCGCGGTCTTGCGGGTGAGGTAGGTGGCGAGCCATTCGCGGCGGACCGTCTCGGCGGACGCCCACGCCTTGTTGTTCTCGATCACCTCGCGGCGCTCGGCCTTGGCCTGCTCGCGCTCTTCCTCGGTCATGTCGGCTGCCTTCTTCTTCTCCGTCCCGGCGGCGGCGTAGCGGTCGCGGTGGCCGTACTTCGCCGGGTCGGTGCAGCAGTAGGTGACCACGGCGCGCCACTTCTCGTCGCCCTCGAAGGTGGGCACGATCCGCACGGAGGCGGCGTGGCCCTCACAGGTGCGGTGGTCCTCGGCGGTCACGTCGCTACGGTCGGCGTCGTCGTTGACGAGGTAGTTCAGGCTGACCGCGTTGGGGTGCTCGCTCTCGGTGCTGGCGGGGAAGTCGAGCACGGTGATGCCCTCCTTCGCCAGTTCCTGGGCCGTCGCGTCCTCGAGCGCGTCGCGGTCGCGCTGGTCGCGGAGCCGCTGGGCGGTGTGCTCGAAGCCGCGACCCTCGGTCGCTGCGGTGGTCAGCCTCTCGACGGCCTCGGGGTCGTCCTCGAACTCGGTCAGGACGGCTGCCTGCTCGAGGGTCAGGGCTGCGGCCTCGACCTGCTCGCGGGCGTAGGCGTAGCCGTTGACGCGCCGTGCGGCCTCGACCTCGGCCTTGGGGCGGTTGGTCTTCTTCTGGATCTGCGCGGCGGACAGGCCCATCCCGGTGAGGGCGTCCACGGCTGCCACGCGGTCGTGGTCGGTGATGGGGGCGCGGTGGTCGTTCTCGGCCAGCTGCTCGATGATCCGGGCGGCCTCGTCCTCGCTGGTGGCGGCGGGCAGGACCATGACGGGCACCTCGTCGCGCTTGGCCTCGATAGCGGCGAGGGTGCGGCGCTGACCCATCCGCACGTGCACCTGGCCGTCCTCGTCGGCCTGCCCGGTGATCGCGGAGAGCACGCCGTGCTGGCGGATGCTGGCGACAAACGCGCGGTCCTGCTTGGGGTCGAGCCGGACGTTGGTGTCAATGATCAGGGTGGCCGGGTCGATCATCTGGAGCGTGGGCTGAGTGGTCATGTTGTCCTCCTTGGTGAGTTGGTGTGGTTAGTCGTTCGTGGGTAAGGCTCAGTAGTCCTCGATCTCCGCGAGGAAGATCGAATCCGTGTGGGCCGGGTTGGGGTAGCCGGGGCCGATTTCCACGCCGGATGCGTCGCAGCGGGGGTCGCAGCTGACGCCTTCGCTGACTCCGCCGCACTCGCACAGGTGGTCGGTGGCGGTCGCGTCGGTGTAGGTGGGCCGGTTCTCGAGGGTCGCGCCGGTGGGCTTGTTCATGTCTTGGTCCTCCTAGGTGAGTTGGTCTGGTTAGTCAATGAAGTGGGTGCCGGTGCCACTTTTTCCCCCCTCCGGGGCAATGGAAGAAGCTGCGGGGCGGTGGAGCCCCCGGAGGGCAAGGGCAGGAACCACCCGGTGGAGGAGAAGTTTTTTCCGCGGATGAAGCGAGGGACGAGCGCCGCGGAAAAAAGTTCGGGGGAGCCGGGTGGCGCGAAGCGCTGCCCTTGCCTGGAGGGGGCGCGCCCCGCACGATGGAATGCCCCGGAGGAGGAAAACCAGAGAACATGGCCGAGCTCTGCTCGGGTCACGAAGTGACGCTCGACCTGGCCGGCCCCGTGTGTTGGGTGCGTCCGCCCGGAGGCCGGGCTATCTGCGACTCGGAGAGGAGCCGATAGACCGTCCCGCCCAGGCGGTAGCCGCCTCGTGGCGTTGATGATGCTTGTCCCTGTCGTGGTGCTCAACTGGCTGGCACGTCGCAGGTGCGCCTGGCGTCGGGTAGCTTGATCCCGGAGTAGACTTTTTGAACGCACCGATGGAGCGCGAGGACCGCGTTTCAGGGGTGTGTGAGCGTGAAAGAGGCGGGAGCCGCGGCTACGACTCCCGCCCCTTGGCCCGGATCTAGGAGAGGCAATCCCAGATCCAGCGAGCGGCCACATATGCGATCACGCGGGCGGCGGTCTGCCACACGAGTGGCAGGCCGCCGGCGCTTGTGGTGCGCGGCCTCTCGGAGCGTTGGCCTTCGGCCATGTGCTCCACCTCCTCCCTTTGATTTCCCGTGCACGTGGTGTGCTCGGGAGGGTCCGAGGGCTCCTTCCGGGAGGGGGCACTTTCAACTGTAGATCGAGGTCGGGTCACCCCATGCCGATCGGCGCGTGTCGCGGCAAAGTGGGGCGGGTGTGCACGGGAGTGAACCTTGGGTCCTGGCGGGCGAGCCGGGCGCTAGAGGCGGTTGTGCCGGAGTCCTCGTCGGCCTTGACGTAGTTGTCCTTGCCCGGCCCAGCGTGGCTGAGGGGTGTGACAACGTCGCGCTCTAGAACTCGGGCTCGTCGTCCTCGATGGGTGCGGCTCGCAGGCTGGGGGGGCAGTCGGGGCATTTGGCGATGACGGTGCGGTCTCGGCCGTCGGTGATGGTGACCCAGCCGTGGCCGTCGCAGTCCTGGCGGCGGCAGGGGGTGAGGTCGGCGGGGTCGGTGAAGCCGAGGCCGGGGTGGTCGGCCTCGGGGTCGAGCTGTCGCAGGAGGCCGGCGAGGACGACGGCGGGCCGGGTGTTGATCCGGTCGGTGGTCAGGGCGGTGGTGTGGCCGCGGCGGAGGGCGAGGTCGTCTAGGGCGTGGGCGAGGTCGTCGGCGCTCCAGGGCGTGGTGGCGGTGGCGAAGCGGGTCAGGGCCGGGGCGAGGCGGCCGGGCCGCTCGTGGCGGAGCCATGGGATGAGTCGGGTGAGGGCGTCTCCGAGTCGTATGGCTGCCTTCCGGGAGGGGGCGCCCCCCTTCGTCCGAGGCCGCGGCGGAGCCGCGTCCTTTTTCTCGCCGCTTGCGGCGCTAGGGGAGTAGTGTCCAAGGTGAGTTTCTTGAGAGGTCTTGGACCTCTTGGGAGGGGTGAAAACGCCCACAGGCTGACTGGTGGTTTTCCCCAGGGCTGAGGGGACGGTGAAGGCGACTTCGGTGGCGAGACCGCGCTGGTGGGAGCCGGACCTCCACGCCTTCATCCGCTCGGCCCAGGTGAGCATCCGGCCGCGCTGGATCACGACTTCGAGGCCCATGTCGCGGGCGACGCGCTGGGCGTTCTGGACCTGTCGTGGGGTGCAGCCGAGCACGGACGCGATGGTGTCGGGGCGGACGATCGCTCCTCGGCCGGTGCGGGCGTGGGCGTAGCCGGAGCGGACGGTGAGGTAGCGGCGCAGGAGGTCCTCGGAGACGCGCCCGGCGCGCTTCTCGGCCATGAGGGCGAGGGCGGTGGGCACGGTGACGGTGAGCCAGTGCTCGCGGGATCGCCAGGCGGCGATGCCTGCGTAGGCGCCATCGGGGGTCTCGTAGTGCACGCCTGCGGGGTGCTCGGTGTGGGCTCGCCACCTGTCGGTCTGGTGGCGGCGGGGGAGCAGGTGTGGGGCTCGGAGGCAGCGGCGCTCGACCCACGGGCCGAGCCCGGTGGGGCATTCGCGGCTGGTCATGGCCAGCCGGCGACGTGCGCGAGGGTCGGCCGGGACGGGCCGGTGCGTGGTCGCCTCGTCGCCTGATGCTGGCGCACGAGTGTGTGAATGATCTACAGTGGGCAGCACAAAGCCACCTACCTCCTGGCAAGCGGAGATGGTTCAGATTGGGTGACTGAGCGCCAACTCAGTCACTGCCGACGAAAAGCTCCTCGCGCCAACGGGGGGCTTTCGTCATGTTCGGGGGCCTGCCCCGATCACGTCATCCAGTCAGGGGCAATCTCCCTTGGCCGGGGACGCCGCCGGGGCGGAACCGGACGTTGGGCCTGTCGAGGAGTCTGGCCGTGGCGTACTCCTGCACGGACATGCCGGCTTGCGCTGCGCGGCGTTTGACCTCTTCCCGGTCGTCGGGAGTCAGGCGCAGCAGCATGGTGGCCGTTCGACGTTGCTGGCTCATGCGGCCATCCTGCCGCAGGGGGTACCGATAGCGATACAGGCTGGTAGGCGTGTCGTTCATGAGTGCCGCTCCCGCTTCCTGTCTGTCTTGTCGTCCTTGCTCTTCTTGTCTGTCTGGTCTTGTTTGTCGCCGTTCTTGGCCTTGTCCGGCCTGTCCTTCTTCTCGGCGTCCTGGGCGGGGATCGGCTTGCCGGCGTCGTAGGGGTGTCCGGGGTCGGGCTCCAGTGCGTAGATGCGCAATGTGGAGCCGTTGTTCTTGGCGGCGACGATGAGGCCGAGCCCCTTCTTGGTGGTGTCGATTGGGACCCCCGTGGGGTCCTCGAGCTCGGTGGCCGTCTCGTGGGCCTGCCCGAGCTTCTTGGCCACGGCCTCGGTGGACCACGCGGCCTCGTTCGTGATGCCGAGCGTCTGCCAGTCATCGGGCAGTGATCGGGTGCGGCCGCTCTCGGTGTTGACGGCCGTGGTTCCGACGGTGGCCCAGGAGCCATCGGGGGATACGTGCATGTCGTCACTGGTGGGCCGGTCTGAGACGGTCGTTGTCCAGACCGGCTTCATCTGGTTCTCGGTGGCGTAGCCGGCAAGAACCACCTCGTCGTCCTTGGTGGACCAGCTGACGATGAGGGTGCGGCCGGCGAGGCCGATGACCTCCTCGACCTCGGCGCCCCACTTGGGCGGTTCGAGGAGTGCGGGGGAGGGCGCAGTCGATTTGCTGGTCAGGGTCCACCAGTGGCCGGTCTCGTCCACGGCGGTGATGTGGCCGTTCTCGTCGCCGGTGATCGGGGTGGCTCCGGCGGGCAGGACGCGCTTCTCGAGGCGCTTGCCGTCGAGGACGAGCGCGGTGTCGGACTCCTCGCTGGCGAGGATGGGCACGGGTGCGCCGTCCACCAGTTCTAGACCGCTCTCGGGGAAATCCCACGTGGTCGGGTGTGGCGGCGCGCCGGGTCGGCCGTTGTTCGGCCAGATGGTCAGGGACCCATCGCCGGCTGCGGCGATGGCTTCACGGTGCCGGTAGGAGGTCATCTGGACCGGGCCACTGCCGTCGGGCAGGTCGGTGGTCCACAGCGTTGCTCCGTCCCGTGGGCGCAGTCCGGCCACTTGGTCGCCGTTCTTGGTGGCCACGGTGGTGATGACTGCCCTGCCGGTGGGCAGGACGGCCGGCTCGTCGCCGGTGTCGGCAAGGGTCGGGGAGACCCACGCGGCTCGTCGTGCCCATCCTTGGGCCGGCACGACCGGCGACTCCCCGGCGGGCGCCGCGGTGGGCGTCGGCGGCGGCGGTTCCTGGCGGGAGCTGATGGCCCACGCTGCGCCAAGGCCGAGGGTGGCTGCGGCGAGCACGCCGACAGCGGTCGCCGCGGCTGCTCGCCGGCTGATCCGGCCGCTGGATGCCTGTGCGCCGGGGCGGTCCACGTCCCACGTGCGGCCGTCGGCGTGCACGGCCATCAACCACGTGGTGTCGGTGGCGTCTGTGGCTGAGACTCGCACCGCCCGCAGGGGCCGGGTGGCAGCCGCCGAGCGGGCGTGATGCATGAGGCTGGCGATGGGGTCGTCCTGATCGACGGGGACGGGCTGGCCATCGACCTGGCCGTGGTGGGTCCCGTCCTCGTCCGTGGTCACCTTCAGGTGGATGACGGGGAAGGCTGGAATGCTGCTGGGGTCGAAGTCAGACATGGGCACCTCAGTAGGTCTGGATATCGCGGATGCGCCACGGGTCGTTGGGGTCGTCTCTGGTCAGGGAGAGGTCCAGGGTCAGGGTCTGGTGAGAGCCGATGCGCTTCCCGTCCTTGTCGCGGGTGGTGATCTTGACCTGCTGGAGGCGGGAGGTGGTGGTGCCGTTCCTCGGGTCGCTGCCATCGGGAGTGACGTCGGTGACCGTGACCTCGGCCCATGCGCCTTGCTTCTTCAGTCGGTCCCAGCCGGTGGTGGCGGGCAGGTCCTCTTCGAGGCTGTCGGCCAGGTCCTCTGTCAGCCAGCGGGCCGCCCGCCGTTGGGCGTCGTTCGCGCTGGCGTCGATGGAGGTGTCGAAGGTGTAGGCGGTGCGGGCGTAGGCGTTGGCGACTGCGGCCGCGTTCCGCTCGTTGACGCTTTCGGGGTCGGGCTGGTCGGCGCGAGGGGAGCCCGACTCGCCTGCCGTGACCTTGGGACGGCCGGTGGCTGTCGTGCTCGTCTTGTCCTTGCTGCTCGTGGTGCTGCTGCTCTCGTGCTTGCCGGTCGTGCTGCTGGTGCTGCTGGACGGGGTCCGGGCGGGAGCGTCGCTGGTCCGCGGCGCGGTGGGCGCCGGAGATTGCGTGGGGGCGGAGCCCTGGGTGCAGCCTGCGGTGGTGATCGCTGCCGCGAGGAGGACCGCCGTGCGCCGGGAGGAGTGCGTTAGTTCCATGTGATGCCCTTCTTGGCCATGAACGGCGCGGGATCGATAGGAGTCCCGGATAGCGGGCCGCCGCCGGGTTGAGCGTCGGTGCGGACCTCGTAGTGCAGGTGCGGTCCTGAGACGCCGCCTGTAGCGCCGACCTTGCCGATTTCCTGGCCCGCCTTCACTTCTTGGCCTTGCTCGACGCCGATGTGGGACTGGTGGCCGTAGCCGGTGCGGATGCCGTCGCCGCAGTTGATGAAGACGACGTTGCCGAAGCCGCCCATCGTTCCGGCGAAGTCAACGACGCCGCTGCACGCGGCGTAGATGGAGGCGCCAGAGGGGGCGCCGAGGTCTTGGCCTTGGTGGTTGGTCGAGCATCCTGCGCATGGGCTCTCGCGTCCGCCGAAGCCGCTGGTGCCGATGAGGTACCGGTCATCGACGGGGGCGACCCACTCGCCGCTGGCCTTGATCGCGCCGCCCTTGCTGTACTTGGTCATCAGGTCCCGCAGCTTTGCGACGTATGCCTGCGTTTCGGCGTAGGGGGGGATGCCGCCGTACTGCTCAACTGCGCCTGGCCCGGCGTTGTACGCGGCCCAGGCCAGTTCGATGATGGTGCGGCCGGAAGACTTGGCCAGTGGGGCGACCTGCTGAGCAAGGTCGCACATGTACCTCGCTTGAGCGTCGATGGCGTCCGCGGGGTCGAAGGGGGAGTTGATGCCGTTGCCGTTGACATCGCGCCCATACGAGACCCAAGTGCCGGGCATGAACTGGGTCAGGCCTTGGGCTCCCACGGGGCTGCCTGCTTTGGGCTGCCAGGCGCTCTCTGCTTCGATCTGAGCGGCGATGGCGGCCGCCGGCACGCCCTTGCAGCGGGTGCCGGCTTTGGCAACGAAATCACGGTAGGGCGCGGGCACCTCGCCGGCATTGAGTGGGCCAGCACCAACGATCCCTGACCCGAGCGCCGCTCGCTTCGCTCGCTCCTCGGCGCTGTTGGCGCCGAGGAGGATGAGCGGCAGCAGAAGCCCACCGATGAGGACGACCGCGGCGAGCACGCTCCATCCCTTCACGTGATCGTCCCCCCTCCTGGCCGCCCCGGGCCGGGTCTTACGCTTCCTCGTCGTCCTCAGGCGTCCACTTGCCCAAGATCACGTTCTGCATGTCTTGGCGGCGCATGCGCCACTGTCGCCCGATGCGGAAACCGGGCAGTTGTCCGGATTCCATGAGCTTGCGAGCCTGCACATGGGAGCAATTCAGGACCTCACCGACCTGATGCGTTGTCAGGCTCATCGGCAGCTCTGCTAGCTCCGGCAGGACATCATCGTCGCTCATGCGTTTGCCTCTCTTATTCGAGGGTGTCATAAGCACTTGTAACGCACAATATGGACCGTAAAAGGTTTAATAAACCTTTACTGTCCATCAGGGTGCATTACGTGCGCCTTGGCGGTACGGTGGCTGGGTCGCACGCTATATGACGTGACAGAGGACAGGGGGCACGATGTCCGCTAGACGGACCGAAGAACGGGTTAACCCGTTCCATTCAGCACCAAGCGAGCAGCCGCAGGCACCGACACCAGAGAGTGACCTGGGCGCGGAGGACACGACCGGCTCGCCTGTCGAGATGCGAGGACCGGACAGGCCGCCCGGCGTGCCGTTCGAGTCAGCTAGCCCCCTCCATCAGGAGGGGAGTATGCCCAGCGCGACCGTCTCGGTGGTCCCGCTTCACGGGGGAGCCGGGTCCCGCACCGTGAGTCGCATCCTGAACCTGCGGAAGGGCGCCGGGGGGATGACTTGGACCGAGGCCCCTGGCGTCGGAGTGGTCCCGGAGCGAGGCCCCGCGCTACTTGTTGCCCGCACCTCGGGCATCGGGCTCGAACGGGCGTGGGCCGCGGCTCGTCAATGGGGTACGGGCGACATGAGCGGCCTGCACCTAGTGGGCCTGGTCCTCGTGGCCGATGCACCCAAGCCGGCCCGCCCTCTCACGGGGTCGATCCGGCGCGTGGGGCGCATGTACCCGCGCGCCTGGCGCATCGCCTGGGTGCCCGAGTGGCACCTGACGACCGAGCCATCCCTTGAGCGCATCCCGCGCAGCGTGGGCCGGATCAGCGCGCGGATCAACGCGCGTGCCACGGACGCACGGGCCGAAACCCAAACCAGTCGGAACGAGACAAAGGAGAGCAAGCGATGAACCCGACTCCCGAGGCACCTCCCGGTGCGCAGCTGTTCGAGACCATCATCAATTGGGTGATGTGGGGCGCCGTGGCGATGGGGTCCTTCGGCCTCATCGTCGCCGTGATCCTCATCTTCGCTGGAGTGCTCGACGGGCGCTCCAGCCAAGGCGTGCGCGCCTTCCTCGTCGTGTGCGCCGGGCTGGTTCTGATCGGCGTGGTCGGTCAGATCATCTCGACCCTGACCTGACCCGACCGGGGCGGGCACGGTGACGTGACGTGCTCGCCGCTGACACCTCACGATCAGAGGAGGAGCGAGAAGTGGCACAACAGACGGCGAGACGCTCGACGCTCGTGTGGGTCGCGGTCCTGATCCTCGTGGTGCTCCTGCTGGCCACGGCTGCCGGCTGGTATCTCGGCTCACGCGGGCCCGACAGCCAAGCGGCAGCCCCGGCGGTCGGCGAGACCGCCGGCCCCGGCGAGGGGGACTCGGACAGCATCTGCGGACTGCCCAACGGGGACCAGTCAATCCCCCAGGACGGCCCCAAGGCCACCTGGCGCGTCGAGCGGCGGATGACGGTGCCCGTCTCTGACAAGTACGGCCCGGCAACCGAGGAGGGGGAAGACCGCTCCTGCTTCGCTCACAACCCGACGGGCGCGCTCTTCTTCGTGCTCCACCTCCAAGCAATGCCGCCATCGGTGAAGGTGAACCACATCGTCGGCGAGATGAGTAAATCGGAGTTGGGGCCGGATGCCGTTGGTGACGGGCCGACCTTCCAGGTCGAAGGCTTCAAGATCACGAAGGCAACGGAGGATCGGGTGTCCCTGAGCGTCGCGTACAGCACGGATGGAGAGACATTCGTAGCAATTCCGGCAACCGTCGTGTGGCGGGACGGTGACTGGAAGTTGCCCGCAGCATCATCGAGGGACAGTCAGGCTGAGGATCTGGCCTCACTTGATGGGTACACCGAGTGGGGCCCGCAGTGATGCTGGCCCCCGACGTCGGAGACGCCGCCTGCGCGGTTTCGGGTCCGGTTCTCTGCGCAGGAGCGAAACAGGCTGGAGGTGCAGCCAAGGAGAAGGCGGGTGAGGCTGTCTCGAGCGTTGCTGGGGACTTCATGGTCAAGATGATCAAGAAGGCCATCGACGGTCTCGTGGACCTGCTCACCGACTTGGCGCACCTGATCTTCATGGTCCCCTCCCCGAAGATCGGCTCGAGTGGAGGTGGTTATTTCGAGCCGTCATCGACTCTCGGCTCGGTGTGGGCGTCCCTGTCGTGGGTCGTGATGGCGGTGGGCGTGATCAGCATGCTCATCGCGATCATGCGGATGATCTGGACTCTCCAGGCCTCGGAAGGCCGCGTGATCATCCGGATGATGTTCAACCTGGTCGCCTCGACCACGGTCGTGGTCGGGATCGCCGCGTTGGCGATCAAGGCGGGCGATGAGTTCTCGCCGTGGGTCTTGGAGGCGATTAGCGGCCGCCGGGAGGAGAACCTCGTCGGAGAGAAGTTCGCCCACCAACTGCTGGGCTCGACCGTCAACGGTGGCGGGGCTCTGCCGGGGATGGGGCTCGTCGCGTTGGTCCTGATCGTCATTGCCGAGATCGCGGTGGTCATGCAGATCATCTTCATGATCGTGCGGGCACCGCTGATCATCGCGATGGTGGCCTTCATCCCGCTGTTCGCGGCGTCGTCAGGGACCCCGAAGGGCCAGGAGCGGTTCAGCAAGTCCCTGGGGTTCCTGCTGGCGTTCGTGATGTACAAACCGGTCGCGGCGATCTTGTACGGGATCGGGCTGCGGATGATGCGCGCAACCGGCGATGAGGGCGAGCCGTTGATGCAGTTCCTGTGGGGCACGACCTTGTTCGTCCTGATCACGCTCGCCCTCCCCGCAATGGTCAAGTTCTTCGTTGGGGAGGCGGCTGTCGGCTCCTCCAACGCATTCTCCGGGGCGGCGGGTATCGCCGCGGCCGGTGCCGCGGTCTATGGCGCGGCACAGCTCGCCGGCGCGTTGAGCACGGGCGGCGCGTCGGCCGCCGCTGCGGGAGCGGGGGCGGGAGCCAAGCCGTCTCCACCACCGTCGCCGGACGGTGGTGGAGGTGGAGACCGAGATCGTGGGGGCGGGCCTCCACCTCCGCCGCCTCCGCAGGACGACAACACTCCGTCTGCCGGTGGCGTCGCGGCGCCCGCCGCCGGTGCGCCGGGTGCCGGTGACGGCGGTGCGCCGGGCGTCGATGGTGCGCCGGGTGCCGGTGACGGCGGTGCGCCGGGCGTCGATGGTGCGCCGGG
>NZ_BCSR01000034.1 GCF_001570965.1 Janibacter corallicola NBRC 107790
GGGCCCACGACCTCGCCGGTCGTGGGCCCGAGCCGTGTGGCTGTCTCGCTCAGACGCTGAAGCGGCCGATCGAGTTGGCGACGAGGATCGGCTTGTTGATCCCGTCGGCCTCGACGGTGAGCTTGGTGACGACGTTGACCTGGCCGGGGGAGGTCTCCTCGACGTCGGTCACCTCCGCGCGCATCCGGATGCGCGAGTCCACCGGGAGCGGGTGGAGGAAGCGGATCCGGTCGTAGCCGTAGTTGAGGCTGTGGGTGAACCCGTCGAAGGCCATGAGCTCCTCGAAGAACGCCGGCGTGCGCGAGAGGCTGTAGAGGCCGTGCGCGATCGTCGAGCCGAAGGGGCTGTCCTTCGCGCGCTCGGGGTCGACGTGGATCCACTGGTGGTCGCCGGTCAGATCGGCAAAGCCGTCGATGGCCGCCTGGTCGACGACGTGCCACTCGGTGGGGCCGAGCTCGACACCGACGAGGTCCTCGAGGTCCTGCACGGAAGTCGGGCGGTGCGGGGCGGTCTGGGCCATGGTGAGCTCCTTCGGTCACGTGGGATCCTCCACCGTAGTTGAACTTGAAGGCGGATTCAACTATGGTCGAGGAGGACCGTCGTCGAGACCACAGGAGCTCTCACATGACCACTGACCAGCAGCGCGTCGCCGTCGTCACCGGCGCGGCCCGGGGGATCGGAGCAGGCGTCGCGCGCCGCCTCGCCGTCGACGGGATGGCCGTCGCCGTCCTCGACCTCGACGAGTCGGCCTGCGTGCCGGTGGTCGAGGAGATCACCGCCGCCGGTGGTCGGGCGCTCGCGGTGGGCGCGGACGTCTCCGACCCGGAGCAGGTCGAGGCCGGGGTGCGACGCATCGCCGATGAGCTCGGCGCGCCGACCGTCCTGGTCAACAACGCCGGCGTCATCCGGGACAACCTCATCTTCAGGATGAGTGTCGAGGACTGGGACGCCGTCATGGCGGTCCACCTGCGCGGAGCCTTCCTCATGACCAAGGCCTGCCAAGCGCACATGACCCAGGAGAAGTACGGCCGCATCGTCAACCTCTCCTCCACCTCGGCGCAGGGCAACCGCGGCCAGGTCAACTACTCCGCCGCCAAGGCCGGGATGCAGGGCTTCACCAAGACGCTCGCCATCGAGCTCGGGAAGTTCGGCGTCACCGCCAACGCGATCGCGCCGGGCTTCATCGAGACCGAGATGACCGCCGAGACCGCGGCTCGCATCGGGATCAGCTTCGAGGACCTCAAGGCCAACGCCTCGACGCAGGCCGCGGTCGCACGCACCGGCAAGCCGGAGGACATCGCCCACGCGGTCTCCTTCTTCGTCAGCGAGGGGGCGGGCTTCACCACCGGCCAGGTCCTCTACGTCGCCGGCGGGCCGTGCGACTGATGGCGGGTACGCAGATCACGGGCACGGGCACGGGCACGGTCGCGGTCGTCACCGGCGCCGCGGGTGGCATCGGTGCGGCTCTCGCGGAGGCGCTGGTCGAGGGCGGTGCCCGCGTGGTCGTCTCCGACCTGGACGAGCAACGTCTGACCGCGACGGCCGAGCGGCTCGGGGCCGTCGCCGTGGCGGGCGACGCCTCCAGCGAGGAGGTCATCGATGCCATGGTCGCGGCCGCGGAGGAGCACTACGGCCCGGTCGACCTCTTCTTCGCCAATGCCGGGATCGGCGACGGTTACGGTCTGGCGGCCGACGACGAGCAGTGGCAGCTGGCCCTCGACGTCAACCTCATGGCGCACGTGCGGGCGGCCCGCCGCCTCGTCCCGGGTTGGGTCGAGCGCGGGCGTGGCTACTTCGTCTCCACCGCCTCGGCCGCCGGGCTGCTCACGCAGATCGGTTCGGCCACCTACTCGGTGAGCAAGCACGGCGCGGTCGGCTTCGCCGAGTGGCTCGCGGTGACCTACGGCGACGAGGGGGTCGGCGTCAGCTGTCTGTGCCCGATGGGCGTCGACACCGACATGCTCCGGTCCGGGATGACCTCCGCAGGGGGCGAAGGGGGCAAGGTCGCCGCGGCGGCGGTGACCACCGCCGGCGAGGTGCTCGCCCCCCGCGACGTCGCCGACCAGGTGCTCCGGGCCGTCGAGGAGGGGATCTTCCTCATCACCCCGCACACCGATGTCCGCGAGTTCCTCCGACGCAAGGTCGACGACCACGACCGGTGGATCCGCGGGATGCAGCGCTACCAGCGACAGCTGAAGGAGAGCTCGTGATGGACAACGCCGTTCGTCTCGTCTGGAGATGGGCCGAGGAGACACCCGATGCACTCGTCCTGCGTGAGGGGGAGCGGTCGTGGACCTACGCCCAGCTGCGCGCCGGGGTCCGGGGGGCCATGACCGAGCTGGCCGGCCGCGGAGTGGGTCCCGGCGACCGGGTGCTCTTCGTCGTCCCGACCAGTGCCGAGTTCGTCCTGACCTACCACGCGGTCCTCGCGCTGGGCGCGGTCGCGGTGACCGTCAACCCGCTGTGCACCCAGCGCGAGCTGGCGCACTTCGTTGACGACGCCGGGTGCACATTCGCCTTGGGGTGGCACGAGGACGCCGAGGCGGTCACGGCCACCGCCGAGGCCGCCGGTGTCCCGCTGTGGGTGCTCGAGCCGGGCAGCGTCACGCCGGGTGGTGACGCGCAGCCGGCCGAGGTCGCGAGCGACGACGCCGCGGTCCTCCTCTACACCTCGGGTACCACCGGCGCGCCCAAGGGTGCCGTGCTCACCCACGGCAACCTGCTCGCCTGCGGTGCGTCGCTGGCCGAGGCGCTGGGCCAGACCTCCGAGGACCGGATGGGCACCGCACTTCCCCTCTTCCACGTCTTCGGCCAGGCAGCCGTGATGTTCACCTGCCTCACCTTCGGAGCCTCGCTCTCGCTGCAGCGTCCCTTCGACCCGGCGGCGCTGCTGCGGATGGCCGCGGACCAGCGGCTCACCGGCCTCGCCGGTGTGCCGACGATGTGGAATGCGATGCTCCACGCCGAGACGGACGTGACCGCGGAGGACCTGACCCAGCTGCGGCTGGCGAGCTCGGGCGGTGCCGCGCTGCCCCTCGAGGTGGCCAAGGCCTTCCGGGAGCGCTTCGGGGCGACCGTCCTCGACGGGTACGGCCTGAGCGAGACGGCCGGCGCGTCGACCTTCAACCGCGAGGAGTTCCCGCGCAAGGAGATGAGTGTCGGCCGGGCGCTCCCCGGCGGCAGGCTGGCCATCCTCGACGAGGACCGCAACCACCTCCCCCCGGGAGAGGTTGGTGAGGTCGCGGTGAGTGGCCCCTACGTCATGCGCGAGTACTGGAACCGACCCGAGGCCACGGCGGCCGTGCGACACGGCGAGTGGTTCCTCACCGGCGACCTGGGCCGCATGGACGAGGACGGCGACCTGTGGATCGTCGACCGCAAGAAGGACCTGGTCATCCGCGGTGGGTACAACGTCTACCCGCGCGAGGTCGAGGAGGTGCTCTACGGGCACCCGGACATCCGTGAGGTGGCCGTCATCGGGGTGCCGGACGAGCGCGTCGGCGAGGAGATCGCCGCGGTGGTCACCCCGCAGCCCAGGGCGACGATCTCCGCGTCCGCACTGCGCGGATGGCTCGAGGAGCGCCTCGCCGCGTACAAGATCCCGCGGATCTACCAGTTCGTCGACGAGCTGCCCAAGGGCCCGACCGGCAAGATCATGAAGCGGGCCATCGACCGTTCCGAGACCGCCACCGAGGGTGAGCGCCCGTCCCGGGTGAGCACCTCCACCCCCTGACCGAAGGAAGCGACCATGGACTTCGCGCTGGACGCCCGCACCCTCGAGCTGCGTGAGCAGCTCACTGCCTTCATGGACGAGCACGTCTACCCGATCGAGGCGATCTACCAGGAGCAGCTCGACGCGGCTCCCGACCGCTGGTCGCCGCCGCCGGTCATCGAGCAGGCGAAGGAGGCCGCCCGCAGCCAGGGGCTGTGGAACCTCTTCCTGCCGGGGGAGGACGGGGCCGGCCTGACCAACCTGCAGTACGCGCCCCTGTGCGAGGTCCTCGGACGCAGCCTGCACATCGCGCCGGTCGCGACGAACTGCGCCGCCCCGGACACCGGCAACATGGAGGTGCTGCACATGTTCGGCACCGCCGCGCAGCAGGAGCAGTGGCTCCACCCGCTCCTCGACGGGAGCATCCGCTCCGCCTTCGCCATGACCGAGCCGGCGGTGGCCAGCTCGGACGCGACGAACATCGAGACCGCGATCGTCCGCGACGGTGACGAGTACGTCATCAACGGGCGCAAGTGGTACATCTCCGGCGCGATGAACCCGAACGCCCGGATCCTCATCGTCATGGGCAAGACCGACCCGACCGCGCACCGGCACCGCCAGCAGTCGATGGTCCTCGTACCTCGGGACACCCCCGGAGTGGCCGTGCGCCGGGGCATGAAGGTCTTCGGCTACGACGACCGCGACCACGGCGGCCACGCCGAGATCGACTTCAGCGACGTGCGCGTCCCGGCGAGCAACCTCATCGGCGAGGAGGGCGGCGGCTTCGCCATCGCCCAGGCCCGACTCGGCCCCGGCCGGATCCACCACTGCATGCGGTTGATCGGCATCGCCGAGCGCGCCCTGGAGCTGATGGTCGACCGTGCCGCCGGGCGGGTCGCATTCGGCAAGCCGTTGTCCGAGCAGGGCGTCGTCCGTGACTGGATCGCGGAGTCGCGCGTGCGGATCGAACAGCTGCGGCTGCTGACCCTCAAGGCTGCCTGGCTCATGGACACGGTCGGCAACAAGGGCGCCCACACCGAGATCCAGGCGATCAAGATCGCCGCACCCAGCACGGTGGAGTGGATCCTCGACAAGGCCGTCCAGGTGCACGGAGCCGCCGGGCTGAGCCAGGACTTCCCGGTGGCCGAGTGGTACGCCCAGGTGCGCACCCTGCGCTTCGCCGACGGCCCCGACGAGGTCCACAAGAACGCCCTGGCTCGGCACGAGATCCGGAGGACGAGCGCCCGTGCCTGATCTGCAGCAGCGGGTCGACGAGCTCCTCGCGAGCCACGACCCCGAGACGACACCTCGTGCCATTTTCCTTGGGGCCCAGTACGACGCCGGCCTCGCCTGGGTCCACTTCCCCGAGGGGCTCGGTGGGCTGGGTCTCTCACGCGGCCGCCAGACCGAGGTCGACGAGCGGCTCGAGGCCGCCGGCGCGCCGCGACCCGACTTCGGACGCAACTCGATTGGTCTGGGCATGGCCGCGCCGACGATGGTGGCCTTCGGCACCGAGGAGATGAAGCAGCGGTACCTGCGGCCGTTGTTCGCCTGCACCGAGATCTGGTGCCAGCTCTTCAGCGAGCCAGGGGCCGGGTCCGACCTGGCGGCCGTCGCGACCCGTGCCGTCCCCGACGGTGAGGAGTGGGTCGTCGACGGGCAGAAGGTGTGGACCTCCGGCGCGCACAACGCGGACTTCGCCATCCTCGTGGCCCGGACCGACACCTCGGTGCCCAAGCACGCCGGTCTGACCTACTTCATCGTCGACATGACCGACCCCGGGATCGAGGTCCGCCCCCTGCGCCAGATCACCGGGGAGGCCGAGTTCAACGAGGTCTTCCTCTCCGGGGTGCGCGTCCACGACCGCCACCGGGTCGGCGCCGTCGGCCAGGGGTGGAAGGTCGCGACGATGACCCTGAACAACGAGCGCGTCGCCATCGGCGCTGGCCACGAGCGCGAGGCCGGGCAGATCGGCCTGGTCGCCGACCGCTGGCGCCGCGACCCGGCCGTGCGCACGCCCGGCACCCACACCGAGCTGATGCGGTGGTGGGTCGAGACCGAGGTGACCCGCCTCGCCGGTGAGCGGCTGCGCCAGGGGCTGGAGGCCGGCCAACCCGGCCCGCAGAGCTCGGCGATGAAGCTCGCCTTCGCCCACCAGGCGCAGCAGGTCAGCGGGTTCGCCCTCGAGCTCGCGCCCGAGGAGGGGCTGGCCTACCACGACTGGACGATGGTGCGCCCCGAGGGCGGCTCCTTCCTCGGCCACGGCCCAGGCTTTCGCTACCTGCGGGCCAAGGGCAACTCCATCGAAGGCGGCACCAGCGAGATCATGCGCAACATCATCGCCGAGCGGGTGCTCGGTCTACCCCCGGAACACCGCCCCGACAAGGGCATCCCCTTCAAGGACGTGCCGCGATGACCGACCTGCTCTACACCGACGTCGAGGAGTCCCTGCGCTCCAGCGTCCGGTCCACCCTCCAGCGATCGCTCGACGACGGGCTGGCCGCCGGGCTCTACGACGAGCCGGGCACCGACGTCAGCGCGATCTGGCAGGCGCTCGCCGGGCAGCTCGGCCTGGCCGGCCTGCTCGTCCCCGAGTCCCTCGGTGGGGTCGGGGCCGGCCCGCGTGAGGCGGCCGTCGTCCTCGAGGAGCTCGGCCGCAGCGTGGCACCCGTGCCCTTCCTCACCAGTGCCGTCATCGCCACGACCGCACTGCTGTCCGCCGGCGACGAGGAGCACCTTCCCGCGCTGGCCGGCGGCGAGCGCACCGCCGCGCTCGTCCTGCCGTGGACGGCCCGCCGTGGTGCGTGGTCGAGCGTGGACGGGACGGTCGAGCCGGTCGCCGGTGCGATGGGTGCCGACCTCTTCCTCGTGCCCACCACCGGCGAAGGGGGCGTGCCCTCCCTTCGTGCGTACGAGCGGGGCGACGTCGACGTCGAGGCGATCACCTCGCTCGACATGACCCGACCGCTCGCCCGCGTCACCGTGCGCGGCGAGGGCGCCGAGATCGCCGCCGGGCAGGCGGCCGAGGCGGCCGTGGACGCAGCACTCGCCGCCGGCGCGGCGCTCCTGGCCTCCGAGCAGCTCGGGCTGGCCCAGTGGTGCCTGGAGACGACCGTGGAGTACGCGAAGACCCGCGTGCAGTTCGCGCGGCCGATCGGCTCCTTCCAGGCGATCAAGCACCGTCTGGCCGACCTCTACCTGCTCCTCGTCAACACCCAGGCCGCCGCCCGGTACGCCGCCGGGACGCTTGCCGACGAGGACGGCGACCAGCACGTCGCCCAGTCCCTCGCCCAGGTCTTCTGCTCCGACGCCGCGGTGCGCGCGGCGGAGGAGGCCCTCCAGCTGCACGGCGGGATCGGCATGACCTGGGAGCACCCCGTGCACACACGTCTGAAGCGGGCGAAGTCCGACCAGCTCGCTATCGGGACACCCGAGCGGCACCGCGCCGACCTCGCCGGGCTGGTCGACCTCCCGGCATCCTGACCAACCGACTCGACCCACCCCCTTCGACCCCACAGGAGTGACCTCCATGCGCGAAGCAGTCATCGTCTCCACCGCACGCACCCCCATCGGCCGGGCCTACCGCGGCGCCTTCAACGACACCCAGGCCCAGGAGCTCATCGGCCACGCCGTGCGGCACGCCGTCGAGCGCTCCGGGGTCGAGGGCGGTCAGGTCGAGGACGTCGTCGTCGGCGCCGCCCTCCAGCAGGGCTCGACGGCCATGAACATCGGCCGCCAGGCCGCGCTGCGGGCCGGGCTGCCCGTCACCGTCTCCGGCATGTCCGTCGACCGCCAGTGCGCGAGCGGCCTCATGGCCATCGCGACCGCCTCCAAGCAGGTCATCTTCGACGGCCAGCAGGTCGCCGTCGGTGGTGGCGTCGACTCCATCTCGCTCGTGCAGAACGAGCACATGAACACCTACCGCGCCCAGGACCCGTGGCTCGTCGAGCACGTCCCGGCCACGTACATGTCCATGCTCGAGACCGCAGAGGTCGTCGCCAAGCGGTACGGGGTCTCCCGCGAGCAGCAGGACGAGTACGCGCTGGAGTCCCAGCGTCGGACCGCCGCCGCGCAGGAGGCCGGCGCCTTCGACGACGAGATCGTCCCCCTGCCGTCGACCATGCTCACCAAGGACAAGACCACCGGCGAGATCGGCTCGCAGGAGGTCACCCTGGCCCGGGACGAGGGCAATCGCCCCGGGACGACGCGCGAGGACCTCGCGGGGCTGCGGCCGGTCCTGGCCAAGGACGGCACCGAGGGCTTCTCGATCACGGCCGGCAACGCCTCCCAGCTGTCCGACGGAGCGTCCGCCGCCGTCGTCATGGAGGCCGAGGAGGCCTCCCGTCGCGGGCTGACCCCGCTCGGTGCCTTCCGCGGGATGGCCGTCGCCGGGGTCGAGCCGGACGAGATGGGCATCGGCCCGGTCTTCGCCGTGCCGAAGCTGCTCAAGCAGCACGGCCTGACCGTCGACGACATCGACCTCTGGGAGCTCAACGAGGCCTTCGCCGTCCAGACGCTGTACTGCCGTGACCGACTCGGTATCGACCCGGCGAAGTTCAACGTCGACGGCGGCGCGATCTCCGTCGGCCACCCGTACGGCATGAGCGGAGCACGGATGGCCGGTCACGTCCTCCTCGAGGGGAGGCGTCGCGGCGCCCGCTACGGCGTGGTCACGATGTGCGTCGGTGGTGGTATGGGCGCGGCCGGACTCCTCGAGATCTTCTGACCCGCCCCCACATCGTCCACAACCCGAGGAGGCACCGCGTGTCCGTGTACGTCGCCAACCGAGGAGAGGTCGCCGTCCGGCTCGTCCGGGCGGCCCTGGAGGCGGGGCACGAGGCCGTCGTGGCCGTGACCCGCGCGGAGGTCGACTCCCGGGCCGCCCGGCTGGCCACGGCCGTCCACGTCCTCCCGGGTGAGGGCCCGGGCGCCTACCTGGATGTGGAGACCCTCGTCGCGGGTGCCGTCGAGCGCGGCTGCACGATGCTGCACCCGGGCTACGGGTTCCTCAGCGAGAGCCCCTCGCTGGCCCGCGCCTGCGCCGAGGCCGGGGTCACCTTCGTCGGACCCGACGCGGACCTGCTCGAGCTCTTCGGGGACAAGGGCCGGGCACGGGAGGCCGCCCTCGGGTCCGGGGTCCCGGTGCTGCCCGCCAGCCCGGTCGGGATCACCGAGACCGAGGCCGCGGCGTTCGCCGCCGAGCAGCGCCCGGCAGGCGTGATGATCAAGGCGGCTGCGGGTGGCGGTGGCCGGGGGATGCGCGCGGTCCCCGCCGGGGAGTCGTTGACGCAGGCGTGGCAGCGAGCCGGGTCCGAGGCCGAGCGCAGCTTCGGCTCCGGCGACCTCTTCGCCGAGCGCTACGTCGAACGGGCCCGCCACGTCGAGGTCCAGGTCGTCGCGGACGGCGCGGAGGGAGTGGTCCACCTCGGTGAGCGGGACTGCTCACTCCAGCGTCGCTTCCAGAAGGTCCTCGAGGTGGCACCGGCGCCGGGGCTGCCGCCGGAGGTCCGCACGGCACTCCACGAGGCCGCCGTGCGACTCATCGGGGGGCGCGGTTACCGCGGGCTGGCGACCGTCGAGTTCCTCGTCGACGCCGACGACCCGAGGCGGTGGTGGTTCATCGAGGTCAACCCCCGACTCCAGGTCGAGCACCCGGTGACCGAGCTCGTGACCGGCGTCGACCTCGTCCTCACCCAGCTGCGTCTCGCGGCGGGGGAGACCCTCGCGGATCTGGACCTGACGCGGCCCCCACGGATGGCTGGAGCCGCCGTCGAGCTGCGGGTGGCCGCCGAGCGCACCGGCAGCACCGGCGAGGCGGTGCCCGCCCACGGCACCGTGGAGCGCCTGACCCTGCCCGCCGGGCCGGGGGTGCGCGTCGACACCCACCTCGTCGAGGGGACCCGGGTGGAGGGCACCTTCGACTCGCTCGTCGCCAAGGTCGTCACGCACAGCCACAGCGGGCTGCGCGGTGCGCTCGACAAGGCACGGCAGGCCGTTGCCGAGTGCACGGTCGCCGGCGTGGAGACCAACCTGCCCGTGCTGCGCGAGCTGCTCGGTCACGAGGACGTCGGCACCTGGTCGGTGACGACCCAGTGGTTCGCGAGGGCGGGCATCGTCGAGGCGACCAGCGCCGACGGGCCCCTCGACGGTGGGGTCCTCGCCGAGATGGCCGGCACCGTCGTCTCCGTCCTCGTCGAGGAGGGCCAGGAGGTCGCCGTCGGGGAGCCCGTGGTCGTCCTCGAGGCGATGAAGATGGAGCACCTCGTCCCGGCGCCGGCCTCCGGTGTCGTCACCGCCGTGCGCGTCCGGACCGGCACGACGACCTCCCCGGGCGACCTGCTCGCGGAACTGGCCATCACCGAGGAACCGCACGACCTCGTCGCGTCCCCGGAGGGCCCGGACCTCGAGGCCCCGCGGCCGGACCTCGAACGCGTCCTCGCCCGCCGCGACCGGCGGCTGGACGACGCACGGCCCGACGCGGTGGCCAAGCGCCACCGACGTGGGCAGCGCACCGCGCGGGAGAACCTCGCGGACCTCCTCGACGACGGCAGTTTCGTCGAGTACGGGGGCCTCGCCGTGGCGGCCCAGCGGGCGCGCCGCAGCGAGGAGGACCTCGTCGCGAGCACGCCCGCCGACGGGATCGTCACCGGCATCGGGCGGGTCACCACCGCACCCTCGGCACAGACCCGGTGCGCCGTCCTCGCCTACGACTACACCGTGCTCGCAGGCACCCAGGGCTACCTCAACCACAAGAAGACCGACCGCCTCCTCGAGATCGCCGAGCAGCAGCAGCTGCCCGTCGTCCTCTTCGCCGAAGGGGGCGGGGGACGCCCGGGCGACACCGACACGACCGTGGCCAGCGGGTTGGACGTGCCCACCTTCGCCACCATGGGCCGCCTCAGCGGTCTCGTGCCGACGATCGGCGTCGCCGCGGGACGGTGCTTCGCCGGCAACGCGGCCCTGCTCGGCTGCTGCGACGTCATCATCGCCACCCGCGACTCGACGATCGGCATGGGCGGCCCCGCGATGATCGAAGGGGGCGGGCTCGGGGTCTTCGCGCCCGAGGAGGTCGGGCCCGTCGAGGTCCAGGGCAGCAACGGCGTCGTGGACGTGGTCGTCGAGGACGAGTCGGATGCGGTGGCCGTGGCCAAGCAGTACCTCGGCTACTTCCAGGGCGCCCGCGAGGAGTGGAGCGCAGCCGACCAGCGGCGCCTGCGGCACGTCGTGCCGGAGAACAGGGTGCGTGCCTACGACGTGCACGCCGCCATCGACGGGCTCGCGGACGAGGGGTCCGTCCTCGAGCTGCGCGCCGGTTTCGCCCCGGGCGTCGTCACCGCCCTCGTGCGCGTCGAGGGACGACCGATGGGTCTCGTGGCCAACAACCCCCGCCACCTCGGCGGGGCCATCGATGCGCCGGCCGCGGACAAGCTGGCCCGGTTCCTCCAGCTGTGCGACGCACACGGTCTGCCGATCGTCTCGCTCTGCGACACCCCCGGATTCATGGTCGGCCCCGACCACGAGCGCACCGCGACGGTGCGTCACTTCTCCCGGCTCTTCGTCATCGGCGCCCACCTGCGGGTGCCGGTCGTCACCGTCGTCCTGCGCAAGGCCTACGGGCTGGGGGCCCAGGCGATGGCTGGGGGTGGCTTCCACCGGCCGGCCGCGACGCTGGCCTGGCCGACCGGCGAGGTCGGCGCCATGGGCCTCGAGGGGGCGGTTCGCCTGGGCTTCCGTCGGGAGCTCGAGGCGGTCACCGACCCCGCCGAGCGGCGGGCGCTCGAGCAACGGCTCCTGGACGACCTCTACGAGCGGGGCCGAGCAGTCAACGCGGCCGCCGTCGTCGAGCTCGACGACGTCATCGACCCCGCCGACACCCGGCAGTGGATCGTCACCGCCATGTCGTCGGCGATCGCCCCCGGCGTGCCGAGAGGGTACGTCGACACCTGGTAGGCCCCGAAGGAAGTGTCCGATGGAGTACACGCAGCACCTGGCCGACGTCCGCGCGCGACAGGAGCGGGTGCGGCCCGCCGACACCCCCGGCGAGGTGGTTCCCCCGTTCGGGTGGATGACCGTGCCCGAGCACGTCGACGCATGGGCCGCGGAGCAGCCCGGGCACGCCGCCGTCGTCATGGGGGAACGGACGCTCAGCTATGCCGAGCTGGCCGACCTGCACGCCCGGTGGGCGGGGTGGCTGCGGGCGAAGGGGGTGGCCCCCGGGGAGCGCGTCGGCGTCCACCTCGGCAACTCGCACGAGTTCGTCATCGCCTTCCTCGGCAGCCTGCGGGCGGGGTGCGTCCACGTGCCGGTCAACGCGATGTTCCAGCACGCCGAGCTCGTCCACGAGCTCTCCGACTCCGGGGCGACGGTCGTCGTGACCCACGCCGGTCTGGCCGACCGGTTGGTGCCCGCGGCGGCCGAGGCCGGGGTGTCGACGGTGGTCGTCGTGGGCGGTGAGGGGTCCTCCCTTCGCCCGGCGGAGGGGGTCGACGTCATCGCCTGGGACGACGCCCTGGCCGCGGAGCCGCTCACCGAGCCGGCGCGAGACCTCGACGCGCTCGCGGCGCTGAACTACACGGGCGGGACGACGGGCCTGCCCAAGGGCTGTCAGCACTCGCAGCGGCACATGGTCTACACGGCGGTCAGCGCGGCAGGAGCCAACGCCCTGGGCCGCGAGGTCGTCTCGCTGTGCTTCGTCCCGCTCTTCTGGATCGCCGGTGAGGACCTCGGGATCCTCATCCCGCTCGTCATGGGTGGGACGAGCGTGCTGCTCGCACGGTGGGATGCCGCGACGGTCCTCGACCTCATCGAGCGCCACGGCGTGACCACGACCGCGGCGACCGTCGAGAGCTACCTGGCGATCCTCGACCTGCCCGGCACCGAGGACCGAGACCTCTCCTCCTTCACCGGGCCGATGGCCATGTCCTTCATCCGCAAGCTCACCCCGGAGGTCAGGGCACGCTGGTCCGCAGCGGTCGGAGCGCACTCGGTGCTGCGGGAGAGCTCCTACGGGCTCACCGAGAGCCACACGGTGGACGTGGTGCCCTACGGGTTCACCGCCGACGACCACGACCTCAGGACGACTCCTGTCTTCTGCGGTGTGCCGGTGCCGGGTACCGATGTGCTCGTCGTCGACCCGGTCACGGCCGAGCCGATGCCCTTCGGGGAGCCGGGCGAGATCATCCTGCGCAGCCCGTCGATCACGACCGGCTACTGGCGCAGCCCGGAGGCGACCGCGCGGCAGCTGCGCGACGGCTGGTTGCACACCGGGGACACCGGCTGCCTCGACGAGGACGGGTGCCTGCACTACCTCGGTCGCGACAAGGACATGATCAAGGTCAACGGCATGAGCGTCTTCCCCGCCGAGGTCGAGATGCTCCTGGTCGCCCACCCCGACATCGACACCGTCGCCGTCGTGCCCGCCCACGACGAGGACGTGGGGCAGCGGCCGGTCGCCTTCGTCACGCTGCGGACCGGCAGCGCGGCCACGGGCCCCGGGATCGAGGAGTGGGCGCGGGCCCGGATGGCGACGTACAAGGTGCCCGTCGTCCAGGTGCTCGAGGCGTTCCCGCTCACCGACACGGGGAAGATCCGCAAGGGCGAGCTCGTCGAGCGCGCCGAGCGACTGACCGCTCGGCGCCCCTGAGGGACCGCCCCGCCCTTGCTGTCCAGTGTCCCGAGGTCACCCACGACCTGGACATGAATCAAAGTTCACATTGGATCGAAGGCACGTTCAACCCTGATCGGAGATCACATGTCCTCACCGACAACGACGTCGGACGCGGTGCACGCCCGGGCGACACGCAAGGCCTTTCGGCGCCTGGTGCCGATCCTCATGGCGGCGTACTTCATGGCCTTCGTCGACCGGACCAATGTCGGCCTGGCGAAGTCCTCCCTCGAGCTCGACGCCGGGATCGACGCGGCGGCCTACGGACTGGGTGCCGGGCTCTTCTTCATCACCTATGCAGCTCTCGAGGTGCCGAGCAACCTCGTCCTCCACACGGTGGGGGCGAAGGTCTGGATCAGTCGGATCGCACTGACGTGGGGTCTGATCACGATGGCGATGATGTTCATCTCGAGCCCGACGGTCTTCTACGTCCTGCGGCTGCTGCTCGGCGCGGCCGAGGCCGGCCTGTACCCCGGCATCATGTACCTCATCACGACGTGGTTCGCGCAGAAGGACCGGGCCACGGCCGTCGGCCTGGTCCTCACCGCGTCCTCGGTGGCCTTCATCGTGGCCAACCCCCTGGGCGGTGCGCTGATGAAGATGGACGGTATCGGGGGACTGCACGGTTGGCAGTGGCTCTTCCTCCTCGAGGGCATCCCGACGGTGGTCCTCGGTGTGCTGATCTTCCTCCTGCTGCCGGACTCTCCGCAGAAGGCGTCGTGGTTGGACCCCGACGAGGCGGACGAGCTGACCCGACGGGCCGTCGGGGAGGAGGGGCCCCACGTCGAGGCGAGGCCCGGCGCGATCGTGCGCAACGCCATGGCGCAGCCCTTCCTGCTCACCATTGCCGCGATCTACTTCATGAACCAGATCGCGACCTACGGCGTGATCTTCTTCGTGCCCTCGATCGTCGAGGCGATGGAGGTGACCGACAGCTTCATGATCGGGCTGATATCGGGTGTCGTCGGGATCGGTGCCGTCATCGGCGTCGTCGTCCTGCCGCGCGTGCTCCGGAGGGGGCCGGGCACCGAGGTGCGGCTCATCGGGATCACGACGGCGGCGGCCATCGTGAGTGCTCTCGCCTTCATCGTCGTGGCGGACCCCGTGGCGCAGATGGTCATCCTCAGCCTGACGATGCTCTTCATCGTCGGTGTCCAGCCGCTGTACTGGTCGGCCCTCATGGCCCGTCTCGGAGGGGTGGCCGCGGCCGCCGGCCTGGCCTTCGTCAACACGATCGGTCTCACGGGCGCCTTCGTCGGGCCCTACGCCTTCGGCCTCTCGGAGCAGGCGACCGGATCGCCCTCGTCCGGGTTGTGGGTCCTCGTCGCGGCAACGGCGATCGGCCTGCTGCTCGTGTCGTTGCTGCGGCGACTCGTGGCCGCCCACGATCGCCGGCACGCCGTCCGCCCACCCGGGGAGAGCGTCTCCAGCCCGGCCTGAGTGGGCCGGCGGCGGGGGAGGCCCCCGGCGTGGGGCCTCCCCCGCCCGCTCGTCTAGCGGTAGTTGACGAACTGGACCGCCACGTCGAGGTCCTTGCCCTTGAGCAGCGCGATGACCGCCTGCAGGTCATCGCGCGACTTGCCGGTCACGCGCAGCTCGTCACCCTGGATCTGGGCCTTGATCCCCTTCGGCCCCTCGTCACGGATGATCTTGGAGATCTTCTTCGCGTTCTCCTGGTCGATGCCCTCCTTGGTCGGCCCGGCGAGGACGTACTCCTTGCCGGAGGCCTTCGGCTCCTTCTCGCCGAAGTCGATGCTCTTGAGGGAGACGCCACGCCGGACCAGCTTGCCCTGGAAGACGTCGAGCACCGCGAGCACCCGCTCGGCGCTGTTGGCGCGGATGGTGATGACGTCACCGCCGCTCCACTCGATGGTGGCGCCGACGCCCTTGAAGTCGTAGCGCTGCGCGACCTCCTTGGACGCCTGGTTCAGGGCGTTGTCGACCTCCTGGCGGTCCACCTTGCTGACGATGTCGAAGCTGCTGCTGGCCATCTGCTGCTGGCTCCTCTGGGGTCGGATTGTTCCCGGGCCGGGTCGGCTTGCTATCGTTCCATGCGCACGCGGCAGGTTGTCCGAGTGGCCAATGGAAACGGACTGTAAATCCGTCGGGTTATCCCTACGCAGGTTCGAATCCTGCACCTGCCACCGAGTGCCCCGGGCCGCGACGTCGTCGCGGCCCGGGTTTTTTCCCGCGCCCCGCACGGAGACCGCCGTCGGGAGCGTGCGGCACGATGCCCCCATGGATCTGATCGTGGGTGAGGACCGGCTGGCCAGGCCGCCGTGGGCGGCGAGCGACCCGCTGCTGCAGGAGTACTACGACACCGAGTGGGGCATGCCGGTGCGCGACGAGCGCGGCCTCTTCGAGCGGCTGAGCCTGGAGGCCTTCCAGTCGGGCCTGTCGTGGGCGACGATCCTGCGCAAGCGGGAGAACTTCCGGGTCGCCTTCGAGGGGTTCGACCCCGACCGGGTTGCCGGCTACGGCGACCGGGACGTGCAGCGCCTCCTCGGGGACGCCGGGATCATCCGCAACCGGGCGAAGATCGAGGCGACGGTCCGCAACGCCGCGGCGACCGTCTCCCTTCGAGCCGAAGGGGGCCTGCCCCGCCTCATCTGGTCCTTCCAGCCGGCGCGCACGCCGGCGCCGCGTTCACCGGCCGAGGTCCCCACCACCTCACCGGAGTCGGTGGCGATGGCCAAGGAGCTGAAGCGGCGCGGCTTCTCCTTCGTCGGGCCGACCACCGCCTTCGCGCTGATGGAGGCCGTCGGCATCGTCGACACCCACCTGGTCGGCAGCCACCGCCGGGGGAGCTCGGGCGTGTGGCGCCCCGACGGGAGCCGGGGGCAGGATGGGCCCCGTGACTGAGACCCTCGACCGGGACCTCTACCCCCACTGGGTGCAGGTCCCCACCCGCTGGAGCGACAACGACGTCTTCGGGCACGTCAACAACGCCGTCCACTACTCGGTGATGGACACGACCATCAACAACTGGCTCAAGGCCCACGGCTTCGACGTGACCGTGGACGGCTCGACGATCAACCTCATCCCGGAGACCGGATGCCGCTATCTCGCGGAGATCTCCTACCCCGACAGCTTCGAGGTGGGGCTGCGCACGACCCGGGTCGGCCGCTCCGGCGTCAGCTGGGAGTGCGCCCTGGTGCGCGAGAGCGACGGGGTGCTCGTGGCCGTCGCGACCTCGGCGCACGTCTTCGTCGACGCGACCACGAGGCGGCCGACGGCCATCCCGACCAGCCTGCGGGCAGGGATGGAGCAGCTGCTCACGTCACGCCCCGATGGCGCCACCGGAGCCGATTTCGCCCCCGGTCGTGACTACGTGTAATCTCTCCCGAGGTTCTCCACCGCACCCGGTGCGGAGGAGCCCGGCCCCCTTAGCTCAGTCGGCAGAGCGTTTCCATGGTAAGGAAAAGGTCGTCGGTTCGATTCCGACAGGGGGCTCTGGTCCGGTCCGCCCCGCGGGTCGGCCGCCGAGGCGGGGTAGCTCAGCTGGTTAGAGCGCACGACTCATAATCGTGAGGTCGGGGGATCGAGTCCCCCTCCCGCTACGGACGAGCCACGGTGGGCGCCCGACCCGGCCTGATTTCGGGCCGGCGCCCACCGTGGACTAATCTTGTGCGTCGATGTGTTGGTGACACCGAGGTGGATGCCGACACCACGTACCTCCCGCCCAGCGCAGCCCGGCGCCAGGCGAGTACCACCGAGAAGTGTCTGAGAGCAGGTTCGAGCCGTGGCCACGAAGAGCGCCGACATCCGTCCGAAGATCACCATGGCGTGCACCGAGTGCAAGGAGCGGAACTACATCACCAAGAAGAACCGCCGCAACAACCCCGACCGGTTGGAGCTGGCGAAGTTCTGCCCCCGGTGCCGCAAGCACACCCCGCACCGCGAGACCCGCTGAGGCCACGCGCTGCCGAAGAGGAGCGGCCGTCGAGCACCACGCTCGGCGGCCGCTCCTCGTGTCCGTGCCCGCCTGCGGGCGCCCGCACCTAGACTGCCGCCATGGCCGTGAACGAGGACTTCCTGGGGCGGGCCTACCCGCCCACCCCGCCCTTTTGCGTGGGACGTGAGCACATCCGGGACTTCGCCGAGGCCGTCGGCGCGCAGGACCCGATCCACCACGACCTGGCGGCGGCCCGTGCGGCCGGGTACTCCGACCTCGTGGCGCCCCCGACCTTCGCGGTCATCCCGGGGCAGCGCTGCGACGCCGGCTTCGTGAGCGACCCGGACGCGGGTGTCGACTTCTCGCGGGTGGTCCACGGGGAGCAGCGCTTCACCCACCACCGTCCGATCGTCGCCGGCGACGAGCTGCGCGGGGTGCTGCACATCGACGCCATCCGCGCGGCCGGCGGGCACCAGATGGTGACCATGCGCAGCGAGATCATCGACGCCGAGGACGCACCGGTCGCCACGAGCCGCTCGACGATCGTCGTGCGAGGAGAGGAGTGACGATGAGCGAGCAGTCCGTGCGGCAGTTCTCCGACGTGAGCGAGGGGGAGGCCCTCCCCTCGCAGACCATCCCCGTCACCCGGGCCACCCTCATCCACTACGCCGGCGCATCCGGTGACCGCAACGTCATCCACTGGGACGAGGCGACCGCGAGGTCCGTGGGGCTGCCCGACGTCATCGCCCACGGGATGTGGACCATGGGCGCGGCCTCCCGGGTCATCGCCGAGTGGGCCGGTGACGCGGGCCGGATCATCGACTACGGCACGCGCTTCACCCGGCCGGTGCCGGTCCCGCACGACGGCGGCAGCAGCATCGACGTCTCCGGCACGGTGACCACCCTGGATGCCGAGCAGCGCCGCGCCACCGTCGAGCTGAGCGTGACCAGCGGGGACGCGAAGGTCCTCGGTCGCTGCCGCGCCGTGGTCCAGCTCGACTGATGGCCCGGACCGAGCACGGCGTCCCGCTGGCGCCGTTGACGACCATGCGCGTCGGTGGCCCGGCCGCCACCCTCGTCACCGCCCGCACCGAGGAGGAGATCGTCGCCGCGGTGCGCGCCGCGGACGAAGGGGGCGGACCCCTCCTGCTGCTCTCGGGCGGCTCCAACCTCGTCATCGCCGACGACGGCTTCCCCGGCACCGTGGTGCGCATCGCCGCCGAGGGCATCGAGGTCCTCGCCCAGGACGAGGACGCGGTGGAGGTGCGGGTCGCCGCCGGTGAGGTCTGGGACGACGTCGTCGCGCGGGCCGTGGCCGAGGGCTGGTCGGGCATCGAGGCCCTCTCCGGGATCCCCGGGCTCGCCGGAGCCACTCCGGTGCAGAACGTCGGCGCCTATGGCCAGGAGGTCGCCCAGACGATCGTGGCGGTCGAGACGTGGGATCGGCAGGAGCGGCGCCGGGTCGGCTTCGCCAATGCCGAGGCCCACTTCACGTACCGGAACTCGGTCTTCAAGGAGACCGGTCGCTACGTCGTGCTGTCGGTGACCTTCCGGCTGGAGCGCTCCGGGCGCTCCGCCCCCGTGGCCTATGCCGACCTGGCGCGCCAGCTCGGGGTCGAGCAGGGGGAGCGCGCGTCGCTCGCGGAGGTCCGTGAGGCGGTGCTGGTCCAGCGCGGCCTGCGGGGGATGGTCCTGGACCCGGCGGACCACGACACGTGGAGCTGTGGGTCCTTCTTCACCAACCCGATCGTGTCGGAGCAGGAGATGGACCGGCTGCTCGAGCGCGCCGCGGACCGTCTGGGGCCCGACGGCCCGGTACCGCCGGTCTTCCCCGCCGGTGAGGGCCACCGCAAGACGAGCGCGGCCTGGCTCATCGACAAGGCCGGCTTCGGCAAGGGCTACGCGATGCCCGGCCCGGCGGCGCTCTCGACGAAGCACACGCTGGCCGTGACCAACCGCGGGGGCGCCGCGGCGTCGGACGTCGCCGCGCTGGCCCGCGAGGTCCGCGCCGGGGTGCAGGAGGCCTTCGGCGTCACGCTCGCCAACGAGCCGGTCTTCGTCGGTCACGAGCTCTGACCCGACCGCGACGAAGGGGGCCCACGGTCGAGCGACCGTGGGCCCCCTTCGCGGGTCGGTCGCCCGTCAGCGGACCGCCGCCAGGGCGTCGATGACGCCGTCGCCGTAGTAGGAGTTCTCCTCCGGCGTGCCGACGCACTCGGCGCCGGCAGAGGTGGTCGAGCACGGGGTGTCGGTCGCCTGCGCGCGGACCTCGCTCGCGAGCTTCTCCGGGCCCCAGGCCGGGTGCGCCGACGTCATCAACGCGAGGACGCCCGCGACGTGCGGGGAGGCCATCGAGGTGCCGCTCTTGGTGCCCCAGCCGTCGTCCTGGACGACCGTGGAGAGGATCCGGCTGCCGGGTGCGGCGACGTCGATCGAGCCGAGGCCACGGTTGGAGAAGGAGGAGAGCGCGCCCTCGCTGTCGATCGAGGAGACCGTCACGACGCCGTCGAGCTCGGTCGGGATGTCCTTGCAGGAGCTGTTGATGACGCGCTCGGTGGGCTCCTCGGCGTCGTTCGGGCTCGAGTCGTTCGTCGTCTTGTCCGACAGGTCGTAGGCGCTGTTGCCGGCGGCGGCCGCGTGGACGGCCCCCTGCTTCGTCGACCACTCGACGGCGCGGCGGACGGCCTCCATCGCCGGGGCCTGCTCCGGCTGGTCACCGCACCAGAACTCGAAGGGGTCGACGTAGTAGCTGTTGTTGGTCACGTCCATGCCCTTGAGGCCGGCCTCCATGAAGCCGCAGATCGCGTACTCGGGGTAGATGAAGCCGTCGTCGTTGACGACCTTGACCGAGGCCATCTTGGTGCCGGGGGCGATGCCGACGATGCCCACACCGTTCTGGGCCGCGCCGATGGTGCCCGCGACGTGGGTGCCGTGGTCGCTCGTGGTCGGCGCCCAGGCGGCCTCCCCGGTCCGGGGGCGGCCGGCATCGGTGCAGCCGACGGAGCTCGCCCGGTCGATCTGGTTGGCCAGGTCCGGGTGGTCCGGGTCGATGCCGGAGTCGAGGACCCCGACCGTGACGTCGGGGGAGCCTGTCGTGATCTCGTGCGCCTGCGGCACGTTGATCATCTGCATGTCCCACTGGTCGCCCTCGAGCGGGTCGCTCGCGACGGCAGTGGTCAGGTCCGAGACGTCACGCTTCTTGGTAACCGCCTCGTGCTGGCCCTTGCCGGGACCCCACGGGGCCTGCGAGCCGTCGGGGGTGCCTTCGCTCACGGCCACCGAGCGGGTCGGTCCCACGGAGTCCACGGCGTTCTCTGCCGCGGCGACGACCGAGGTGCGGAAGTCGGCCGACGTCGAGTGGGCGACGACGACACCGATCTGCGGCCAGGACTGGATGACCGTGCCGTCGACGGACCGGACGGCCTTCTCGACCTTGCGGACCTGGCCGGGATTGGCCTTGGTGTTGATGACGTAGCTCGAGATCTGACCGTCCGGGGTCGAGATGGGGACGGGGGTGGACGTCGGCTCGTCCTGGGTGGCGCCGGAGGCCGACTGGGCTCCCATGACTCCGAGGCCGAGGACCGCAGCGGTCGCTGCGATGCGGGCGGCGCGGGGTCGGATTCGTGTGGACATGCGTGTGCAACTCCCTTGTTGGCGAGCCGCGCGGGTGTGGCGCGCAGCACTCGAATCCTTGCAGATCGCAGACGACTTCGTCGGCCGAGACCGCCCGGGGTCAGGCCGCGTCGGGTGGGGGGTCTGCCAGCCAGGCGTCGATGTCGGCCAGGGCCGCATCGAGGACCTCCTGCGGCGCTCGACTCGCCCGGAAGGACGCGCGGGCCAGGTCGGCCAGCTCGGCGTCGTCGAGGCCGTGGACGGTGCGCGCGGTCTCGTACTGGTCGAGCAGCCGGGAGTCGAAGAGCAACGGGTCGTCCGCGCCGAGTGCGACCGTCGCCCCGGCCGCCACGAGGGAGCGAAGGGGGACGTCCGGTGCCTCGCGGTAGACCCCCAGCGAGACGTTGGACCCCGGGCAGACCTCCAGTGCCACCCCGGAGTCGACGACCCGGCGCAGCACGGCGGGGTCCTCCATGCTGCGCACCCCGTGGCCGAGGCGGTCGGGGTGGAGGCGGTCGAGGGTCTCGGTCACCGCGTCGGGGCCGAGCAGCTCACCGGCGTGGGGGACGAGCGTCAGCCCGGCCCGCGCGGCGATCCGGAAGGCCCGTTCGAAGTCCCCCGTGTTCCCGCGGCGCTCGTCATTGGAGAGCCCGAAGCCGAGGACCTCCCCGGGCCGGTCGCCGGCGTACTTCGCGGCCAGCCGGGCCAGCGTCCGGGCTTCGAGGGGGTGGCGGGTGCGGCTCGCGGCCACGATCACCCCGACCTGGGCTGCCCCGGTCACCGCCGCCTCGGCGCTGACCCGTCGGGCCTCGTCGAGGACGATCTCCAGCGCGGGCGTGATGCCCCCGACGAAGGGGGCGTAGGAGGTGGGGTCGACCTGGATCTCCAGCCAGCGGCCTCCCTCGGCGCCGTCCGTGAGGGCGGCCTCGCGCACGATCCGGCGCATGTCGGCCTCACCCTGCACGCAGTGGCGCGCCGCGTCGTAGAGGCGCTGGAAGCGGAACCAGCCGCGCTCGTCGGCCGCCGAGAGCTGCGGCGGGTAGCCCCCGCGCAGCACCTCCGGCAGGCGCATGCCGTGGCCCGTGGCCATCTCCCGCACGGTCTCCACCTGCATGGAGCCGGTGAAGTGCAGGTGCAGGTGGGCCTTGGGAAGCGCACGCAGGCCCCGGCCCCGGGAGGTCAGGCCTCGTCCCCTTCGCCGTCCCCGTCGGAGATGTGCACCGCGGCCTCCTCCGCGGATGCGGCCCCGCGGTCGATGCCGACGTCCTCGGCCCACGTCTCCTTCTCGGTGTCCTCCCGCACGCCCTCGTCGTCGGAGACGAGGCGGCCCGCGCGCTCGTCGCCGACCTCGGTGTCCCCGAGCCAGTCCTGGTCCGCCGCGATCGCGTCGGGGTCGTCGCCGCCGACCGGGTCCGCGTCCAGCCCGGACTCGTCGTCCGGGGCCCCCGCGGCAGAGGCGGGGTCGGGCCGCTCCTGCTTGATCCGCTCGTCGATGGTCTCGTCCTCGGCCTGCTCGGCGGCGGTGGTGCCGTGCGCGAGCGAGCCGCGGGCGGAGTCCGGCGGGGACCAGGACGTGTCCACCACGTCCGGCTCTCCCTCTTCGCCGGTGCCGGTCAGGGTGTCCTCCGGCTCCAGCTGGTCCTCGTCGTCGAGGCTGTAGCTGGTCAGGTCCGTGTCCAGGTTCTCGGGCTGCTGGTCGGGGATGTCGGGCTGCTCGCTCATGGTCACTCCTTCGCGGTGTCTCCGGACAGCTTCTCGGCCGCGGCCAGGAGGACGCACGTGGCGACGATCTCCATGGCCTCGGTGAGCTCGGACAGCGGCGGCATGGTCGGGGCGAGGCGGATGTTCGTGTCCTGCGGGTCCTTCCCGTACGGGAAGGATGCGCCCGCGGGGGTCAGGGACAAACCGGCCTCCTTCGCCAGTGCGACCACCCTGCTCGCCGTGCCGGGCAGGACGTCCAGGTTGACGAAGTACCCACCCGTGGGCGAATTCCACGTGGCGACCCCGCGGCCACCGAGGCGCTCACCGAGGACGCGCTCGACCTCCGCGAACTTGGGGGCAAGGATCTCGCGGTGCCTGCGCATGTGCGCCAGCACGCCCTCCGCGTCGCCGAAGAACTCCGCATGCCGCAGGTGGTTGACCTTGTCCGGCCCGATCGAGCCCTTGCCCAGGTGGGCCAGGTACCACTCGATCTGCTCGCTCGAGGAGGCGAGGAAGGCCACGCCGCCGCCGGCGTAGGTGACCTTGGAGGTCGATGCGAAGACGAAGGCCCGGTGCGGGTGCTCGCTCGCGGAGGTCAGCGAGATGATGTCCGCGCTCTTGGCCTCCTGCTCGCTCAGGTGGTGCACGGCGTAGGCGTTGTCCCAGAAGATCTTGAAGTCCGGGGCGGCCGTCGGCATCGAGGCCAGCCGGTCGGCGACCTCCTGCGAGCAGACGGCGCCGGTGGGGTTGGCGTAGGTCGGGACGATCCACATCCCCTTGACCGAGGGGTCCTCGGCGGCGATCCGGGCCACGGCCTCGGCGTCCGGCCCGTCGTCGGTCATCGGGACGGTCACCATCTCGATGCCGAGCTCCGCCAGCAGCCCGAAGTGACGGTCGTAACCGGGCACCGGGCAGATGAAGGTGACCTTCTCCTCCTGCGACCACGGCCGCGGGGAGTCCACCCCGCCGAAGAGGAGCAGGTCCACGAGGACGTCGCGCATGATCGTCAGCGAGGAGTTGCCCCCGGCGATCAGTTGCTCGGTGTCCACGCGGAGCAGCTCGGCGAAGATCTCTCGCAGCTCGACGAGGCCGCGCAGGCCGCCGTAGTTGCGCACGTCGGTACCGGAGCGGTCCGTCGTCGTGGTCGGCAACCGCAGCAGGGCGTCGGAGAGATCGAGCTGGGCGGCGCTGGGCTTGCCGCGCGTGAGGTCGAGGGTGGCCCCCTTCGCCCGGTGGGCGGCGTGGGCGTCCCGCTGGGCGGTCGCGAGGGCTCGCAGCTCCTCGGTGGAGAGGTCGGACAGGGGAGAGGCATCGGTCGACGAAGTCACCCTCGCAGTCTTCCATCTTGCGTGGGTTCGCAGCAGGGGGCCGCCGTGACGTACAGTTGTCCCTTGGTTGACTCCGACCGAACTATCCGGCGTGCCCGCGCGCTGCATGATTCGGCTGGAGGAGACCCGTCGCAGGCGAGTGCCCAACGGCTCGCCCGCGAAGGGCAGTGGCGCAATTGGTAGCGCACCGGTCTCCAAAACCGGCGGTTGGGGGTTCGAGTCCCTCCTGCCCTGCGTTGCACGGCAGCAGGCCCTGCAGCACGCCGGACCCGGATGAGATGAGAGAGACGACGTGAGCCAGCTCGGAGCGCAGCCGACCCAGTCGCGGCGCGGCCAGGCGAAGGGCGGAGTGCTCTCCCGGTTCTTCCGGGCGATCGGGGCCTTCCTGGCCCAGGTCCTGGACGAGCTGCGCAAGGTCGTGCGGCCCACTCGGTCGGAGCTGATCAACTACACGGCGGTCGTGCTCGTCTTCGTGGTGTTCATCATGGCGATCACCGCGGGGCTGGACTGGGTGCTCACCCGGTTGATGCTCTGGGTGTTCGGCGGCTGAACCCGCCTGTCCGTGGTCCGGGCGCGCCGTGCGCCGTCGTTGCTGAAGTTGAGTCGAAGTGAGGAAACAGGTCATGTCCGAGCAGACCCCCGAGTCCACCGAGGCCGAGGGCACCGAGACCGTCGAGGGTGCCACCCCGCAGGTCCCGGACGAGTCGACCTCCGACGCCCCCGCCGAGACCGACGCCACCGAGGCTGACGCCGCCGACACCGCCCCCGCGACGGTCGACGAGGACGGCGACCTGCTGCCCGAGGACACCGAGGACCCCGTCCAGGCGTTCAAGGACGACCTCGCCTCGAAGTGGGGCGACTGGTACGTCATCCACACCTACGCCGGGTACGAGAACCGCGTGAAGCACAACCTCATGACGCGCGTGGAGAACCTCGACCTGGAGGACTCCATCTTCGAGGTCGCCGTGACCATCGACGAGGTCACCGAGATCAAGAACGGGCAGAAGAAGGTCCGCAAGCAGCCGCGGATGCCCGGCTACTGCCTCGTGCGCATGGACCTCACCGACGAGTCCTGGGGCGCCGTCCGGCACACCCCCGGCGTCACCGGCTTCGTCGGCAACGCCCACAACCCGGTGCCGCTGAGCCTCGACGAGGTCTACACCATGCTCAAGCCGGCGGACCTGGAGAAGCCGGCCGCCCCGACCGCCGGTGCCCCGGTCACCGAGAGCGGCGCCCCGGCCGCCCCGGTGGACGTCGACTTCGAGGTCGGCGAGTCCGTCACCGTCATGGAGGGCCCCTTCGAGACCATGCCGGCCACGATCTCCGAGGTCCTGCCGGAGGCCCAGAAGCTGAAGGTCCTCGTCTCCATCTTCGGCCGGGAGACCCCGGTCGAGCTCGGCTTCAACCAGGTCGCGAAGCTGTAAGAGCGAATCACCATCGCACTGCAACCGGGTCATCGCCCAAGGCGTGGGCCCACAACCAGGAAGTAGGAAAGACCGCATGCCCCCCAAGAAGAAGAAGATCGCCGGCTACATCAAGCTCCAGATCGACGCGGGTGCGGCCACCCCGGCCCCGCCCGTCGGCCCGGCACTGGGTCAGCACGGCGTCAACATCATGGAGTTCGTCAAGGCGTACAACGACGCCACGGCGGACATGCGCGGCAACGTCGTCCCCGTCGAGATCACCGTCTACGAGGACCGTTCCTTCACCTTCATCACGAAGACCCCGCCGGCCGCGCAGCTGATCAAGAAGGCCGCCGGTGTGAAGAAGGCCTCCGGCGAGCCGCACAAGACCAAGGTCGGCAAGATCTCCAAGGACCAGATCCGCGAGATCGCCGAGACCAAGATGCCCGACCTGAACTCCCACGACCTCGATGCCGCGATGAAGACCATCGCCGGCACCGCACGTCAGATGGGTATCGAGACCGAGCTCTGAGCAGCCCGGCACAGACCGTGGGAGGGCCGGCGCTGGTCCGCACCACGACTCCACCACACCAAGGAGCACCCATGAAGCGCAGCAAGACCTACCGCAACGCGGCAGCGAAGATCAACGAGAACCTGACCTACCCGCCGCTCGAGGCCGTCCGCCTCGGCAAGCAGGCCGCCCGTACCACCTACGACGAGACCGTCGAGGTCGTCTTCCGCCTCGGCATCGACCCGCGCAAGGCCGACCAGATGGTCCGTGGCACGGTCAACCTGCCCCACGGCACCGGCAAGACCTCCCGGGTCCTCGTCTTCGCGGCCGGCGACAAGGCCGATGCCGCGGTCGCGGCCGGGGCCGACTTCGTCGGGTCCGACGACATGCTCGAGAAGGTCCAGGGCGGCTGGCTCGACTTCGACGCCGTCGTGGCCACCCCCGACCTGATGGGCAAGGTCGGTCGTCTCGGCAAGGTCCTGGGCCCCCGCGGCCTGATGCCGAACCCGAAGACGGGCACGGTCACGATGGACACGGCCAAGGCCGTCTCCGACATCAAGGGCGGCAAGATCGAGTTCCGCAACGACAAGCACGCCAACCTGCACTTCATCATCGGCAAGGCGAGCTTCGACGAGAAGGCCCTGGTGGAGAACTACCAGGCCGCGCTGGACGAGGTCCTGCGGCTGAAGCCCTCCGCCGCCAAGGGCGCCTACATCACCAAGGGCACCCTGAGCACGACGATGGGTCCGGGCATCCCGTTGGACATCTCCCGCACCAAGAACCTCCTCGAGGAGTCCGCACCGGTCGAGGCCGTCGCGGCGGAGTGAACCACCACGAGTGAGGCCGCGAGCGGCCGTCTGCGAAGGGGGTGCCGGGCCCGAAGGGGGCCGGCACCCCCTTCGCCCGTCCGCGGTGCAGGCGGTGTGGACGAGACGGTCAGGAACCACCCAGAGATGCCCGCCAGACTGACGGGGTACGGCTGCCCAGCGGCCATCCACGACGAAAAGGACGATTTCGACGATGAAGAGGACGACGACCGCGACCATCATCGGCGCGGCGACGGCCATCGCGCTCGCGGCGTGCGGCTCCGGCGGTGCCAGCGAGGGCGACACCGTGAAGCTGAACTCGCTGAGCAAGGACGTCAACTCCGCCATGGAGGACGCCGGCAGCGGGACGATGAAGGTCAAGTCCACCGGTGTCCAGCTGGACGGGGACTTCGAGCTGGGCAAGAAGGAGGCGGCCAGCATCTCCGGCAAGACCGGCGGTCAGGACCTCGACATCCGGTTGGTCGACGGCACGCACTACCTCAAGGCCCCCTCGCCCCAGGTCACCCAGAAGGGCAAGTCCTGGATCAAGGCCGACCCCGAGGCCAAGAACCCGCAGGAACAGCAGATGGCCACCTCGATGCAGGCGATGGTCGACCTGCGGGACCCCTTCGCCTCGATCAAGGGCGCGGGCGACGTGGACGCGGAGGTGACCAAGGTCGAGGACGGCAAGGTCACCTACGAGGTCAAGCTGTCCAAGAAGCAGATGGGCAAGGCGCTCGAGCACCAGGCCAAGGAGGCCGGCAACGAGCAGGGCGCCGCGATGGCCGCCCAGCAGGCCCAGAAGACCACGACGACGCTCGTGGTCGACGAGGACCAGCGCCCGGTGAAGGCCACGACGAAGTCCGGCCAGGCTTCGCTGGACATCACCTACTCGGGGTGGGGCGATGACGTCTCCGTCAAGGCCCCGCCGAAGGACAAGGTCGGCACGCTGAAGATCCCGAAGCAGCCCTCCGGCGGTGCCGCCCCCGGCGGGGGCTCGGGCTCCTCCAACTGACGGTCACGGGCCGTCGTCCCCGTTTTGACCAGCGGGGGCGGCGGCCCGTATCGTTGTCCACGACCATTGACCGCCGGTCGTCGTGCTCACCATCGAGGACGACCGAAGGCTCCGCGAGATGCGGGCGACCAGCGCAGGCCATCGAGAACGTGTACGCCCCTGTGGCGTGCCTGAGTCCCGTGCCCTGCGCCGGGGCTCTTTTTTCGTGGGCCCGGGGACACCGGCGGACCACACGAGAAGGGAGGCCCGCATGGCGACTGCCGAGAAGGACGCCGTCATCGCCGAGCTGGCGGAGAAGTTCCGCAGCTCCAGCGCGGCCGTTCTCACGGAGTACCGCGGCCTGACCGTGACGCAGCTGGCTGAGCTGCGCAAGAACCTCCGTGGCAACGCCACCTACTCCGTGGTGAAGAACACGCTGACCCAGCGTGCCGCGAAGGAGGCGGGCGTCGAGTCCGCCTTCGAGGGGCAGTTCGTCGGGCCGAACGCGCTCGTCTTCGTCGAGGACGAGGGCGACCCGGTCGAGACCGCCAAGGGCCTGCGCAACTTCGCCAAGGACCACCCCCTCCTGGTGATCAAGGGTGGGATCCTCGACGGGAACCCGCTCTCGCCGGAGGACATCGAGAAGCTCGCGAAGCTCGAGTCGCGTGAGGTTCTCCTGGGCCAGCTTGCCGGCGCCATGAAGGCGCAGCTCACGCAGGCCGCCCAGCTGTTCAACGCTCCGCTGTCGCAGACCGCCCGGGTCGTCGACGCGCTGCGCACCAAGGTCGAGGAGGAGGGCCCGGTCGCGACCGGGGCTCCCGAGGCGGCCACCGAGACCACCCCCGAGGGTGGCGACGAGGCCTGAGCCCATCGGGTTCGGCCACATCCCCAACACGCCACTCACGGCACACAGCAAGAAAGGACGCCCATCATGGCGAAGCTCAGCAACGACGAGCTCCTTGAGGTCTTCAAGGAGATGACCCTGATCGAGCTCTCCGAGTTCGTGAAGCAGTTCGAGGAGACCTTCGAGGTCAGCGCGGCCGCCCCGGTCGCGGTCGCGGGTGCCGCCCCGGCCGCCGGTGGCGAGAGCGGCGGCGGCGACGCCGCCGCCGAGGAGCAGGACGAGTTCGACGTCGTCCTCGCCGCTGCCGGTGACAAGAAGATCCAGGTCATCAAGGAGGTCCGCGGCCTGACCTCCCTCGGCCTGAAGGAGGCCAAGGACCTCGTGGACGGCGCTCCGAAGCCGGTCCTGGAGAAGGTCGACAAGGAGGCCGCCGACAAGGCCAAGGAGGCCCTCGAGGGCGCCGGCGCCACCGTCGAGCTCAAGTGATCCCTCCCCGTCGCTGACGGGGACACCGGATCTGCCGAAGGGCGGGTCGCACCTGCAGGTGCGACCCGCCCTTCGTCGTCCCCACCGCCGCGGAAGTGGACGGTGTGGGCGCGATGGGCGGCGCCCTTGGTCGCTCGTTCCTCGCTCCCTGGGTCGGGCGCACCCACCGGCCCACACCGTCCGCAGCAGGGCCGATGGGTCAGAGCAGCGGGCGCCAGGGGGAGAGGATGCCCTCGGTGACCCGGTTGATCATCGGGCGGGCGAGCCATTCCTCGAGCGTCAGCTCGGTGCAGTTGCCCGAGTCCAGCAGGAAGATCTCCTCCATCCGGCGCGCGACGTGCGGGTCGAGGATCTCCATGTTGACCTCGTAGTTCCCGGCGAGGCTGAGCCGGTCGATGTTGGCGGTTCCGATCGTCGACCACAGCCCGTCGACGGTGCCGGTCTTGGCATGGACCATCGCGTTCTCGAAACGCAGCAGCCGCACGCCGCCGCGCAGCAGCTCCTCGTAGTTCACCCGGCTGACCCAGTCCGCGACGATGTGGTTGCTGAAGTGCGGGACGATGATCCGCACGTCCACCCCCCGCTGGGCCGCCTGCACCAGTGCCCGGGTGAAGGTGTCGTCGGGAATGAGGTAGGCCGAGGTCAGCCACACCCGCTGCGTGGCCCGGTCGATGGCCTCGAGGTACATGTTGCGGATCGGGTAGACCATGTCCGCCGGCAGGTTCCGGTGCACCCGCATGTGGTGGCTCCAGGTCCGCCGGCGGGGTTGCGGCAGCTCCGGTCGCCC
>NZ_BCSR01000035.1 GCF_001570965.1 Janibacter corallicola NBRC 107790
GAGCCGCTACTGCGAGTCCGACCGGCTGGCGCCGATGGCGGCGCAGCTCTTCCCGGGGGTCTTCGGAGCGGAGCGGGTGCGGGTGGTCACGGAATGGGTCCACGCGCACATGGCCTACATCTCCGGGGCCAGCCGGGGGACGGACGGCGCGGTCGACTCGATCCTGCAGGCATCCGGGGTGTGCCGGGACTTCGCGCACGTCGTCATCGCCCTGCTGCGGGCCCTGGGTACCCCGGCCCGGCTGGTGTCGGTGTACGCGCCCGGTCTGGAGCCGATGGACTTCCACGCGGTCGCCGAGGCCTGGGTCGACGGGGCCTGGCACATCGTCGACGCGACCCGGCTCGCGCCACGGGAGTCGATGGTGCGGATCGCGACCGGCCGTGACGCCGCGGACACCGCCTTCCTCACCACGCGGGGTGGGCGCACGACCTTCAACCGGCAGGTCGTCACCGCGGAACTGGTCGCGGGGGAGCTGCCCGCGGAGGACCCGGCCGGGCTCGTCCGACTGTCCTGATTCCCGCCCACGCCGGGCACGGGGCACCCGGAGAATCGAAGGGCGGGTGGGACTCCCCGTCAGCGGAGGTGGTCGGGCAGCGTCGGCGCCAGGCCGACGTACGTGCTCGGGGTGAGTGCGGCGAGGCGCTCCTCCGCGTCCTCGGGCAGCCCCAGCCCGCGGACGAACTCCACGAGCTCGGGCTGCCCGATCCGCTGGCCGCGGGTCAGCTCCTTGAGCCGCTCGTAGGGCTCCTCCATGCCCGGGACCCCCTGTGCGCCGAGGGCCCGCATCACCGACTGGATCGGCTCGCCGAGCACCTCCCAGTTCGCGTCGAGGTCGGCCGCCATCGCCTCGGGAGCCGCGTCCAGCCCGGCCAGCCCGCGGCTGGCGTTGTCGATCGCGAGCAGTGAGTGCCCGAGGGCGGTGCCGATGTTGCGCTGCATCGAGGAGTCGGTGAGGTCGCGCTGCAGCCGCGACTGCACGAGCGTGCCGGCGAGCACGTCGAGCAGCGCATTGCTCACCTCGAGGTTGGCCTCGGCGTTCTCGAAACGGATCGGGTTGACCTTGTGGGGCATCGTGCTCGAGCCGACCGTGCCCTGCCCGCGCACCTGCGCGAAGTAACCCAGGGAGATGTAGCTCCAGACATCGGTGCACAGGTTGTGCAGCACCCGGTTGAACCGCGCGATGTCGGCGTAGATCTCCGCCTGCCAGTCGTGGGACTCGATCTGGGTGGTGAGCGGGTTCCACGTCAGGCCGAGGTGCTCGACGAAGTCCCGCGAGATCGCCTGCCAGTCGGCGCCCGGGACGGCCGCCAGGTGGGCGCCGTAGGTACCGGTGGCGCCGTTGATCTTGCCGAGGTACTCGTCGGAGCCGACCCGGCGGAGCTGTCGCAGCAGGCGGTGGGCGAGGACCGCCAGCTCCTTGCCCATCGTCGTCGGCGTCGCCGGCTGGCCGTGGGTGTGCGCCAGCAGCGGCACCTCGCGCAGCTCGTCGGCCATCGCCGCGACGGTCTTGGCGAGCGCGTCGGCCCGGGGGAGCCACACCTGCTCGACCGCACCCTGGACCATGAGCGCGTACGCGAGGTTGTTGATGTCCTCGCTCGTGCAGCAGAAGTGGATCAGCTCCGCGAGCCCGGCGTCCTCGGGCGCGGGCGCGATGTCGCGCAGCCGCTGCTTGAGGTAGTACTCGACCGCCTTGACGTCGTGCTGCGTGACCTTCTCGGTGGCGGCCATCTCCGCGATGTCCTCCGGACCGAAGTTCTCGACGACCGAGCGCAGCCGGGCCTGCTCGTCGGCCGTGAGCGCCCGCACGCCGGGCACGACCTGCCGGGTCGTCAGGTGGATGAGCCACTCGACCTCGACGTGCACCCGCATCCGGTTCAGTGCCGGCTCGCTCAGGTGGTCGATGAGCGGCGCGACGGCCGGTCGGTAGCGCCCGTCGAGCGGGCCGAGGGCGATCTGCGGGGTGGCATCGGCAAGGCTCTGCATGCGCACATCTTCCCAGAGGCGAAGGGGGCCTGCCGCGCGGTCCTCCGTCCCGCCCCGGGCCGGCTCCCGGCTCGCTACCGGGGCGCGCGGTGCCGCCCGGCCGCTCTGGGTGGTGGGGCGTCACCGGTCATGGACGCCGTCCACGGCCACCAGATCCGGTTCCCGGCGTCCGCGACGATCGCCGGCACGAGGATCGAGCGGGTGACGATCGTGTCCAGCAGGACTCCGAAGGCGACGACGAAGGCGATCTGGGCGAGGAAGAGCAGCGGGATCACCCACAGTGCCGAGAAGGTCGCTGCGAGCACGACGCCGGCACTGGTGATCACGCCACCGGTCACCGCGACGGCGCGGGGGATCCCGCGACGGGTACCCACTGCGGTCGCCTCCTCACGGGCACGGGTCATGAGGAAGATCGAGTAGTCGACAGCGAGCGCGACGAGGAAGACGAAGGCCAGCACCGGCGTCGAGGGGTCTGCCCCCGGGTAGCCCAGGACGTGGTTGAAGACCACCGCGGCGATCCCGAGCGTCGCGGCGAAGCTGAGCACGTTGACCGTGACGAGCATCAGCGCGGCCGCGACCGAGCGCAGGAGGACGAGGAGGATGAGCGTGACGACGAGCAGGATGGCCGGGATGACGACGACGTAGTCGCGCTGGCTCGCGTCGTCGGTGTCGACGGTCGTGGCGCTCGCCCCACCGACGATCGCCTCGGGACCGATGGAGTCGAGCTGCTCCCGCAGCTCGCGCACCACATCGAGGGCCTGGTCCGACTCGGAGCCGACGGTCAGCGGCGCGCTCAGCAGGACGTCACCGGAGTCCTCCCTCGAAGGCGTCTCCTCGACCCGGTCGGCCACCTGCGGGTGGTCGGTCAGCACTCCCTTCGCCTCGTCCGCGGCGGACTCCGGGACGATCACCCGGACCGGTTGCTGGTCACCGCCGTCGAAGTGCTCGTCGATGACCTCCTGCCCCCGCACCGACTCGACGTCCGTGGTGAAGAACTGCGCCTGCGTGATCCCCGAGGCGTTGAAGGTCGTGGCGGCGCCCGCGGCGACGAGCATGAGCGCGGCGGTGATGATCCACGTCGGGCGCGGGCGGCGGGTGACCCGGTCGGCGACACCCGACCACAGGCGGTGCCGGGGCTCCTCCCCGAGTCGGGGCACGGAGGGCCAGAAGGCGACCCGACCCAGGAGTGCCAGGGCCGCCGGCAGGAGGGTCAGGGCCGCGACCATCGCCCCGGTGATGCCGAGGGCGCCGATCGGGCCGAGCCCGGAGATGTTGCCCAGGTCGGAGAGGAGCAGGCACAGCAGGCCGGCGATGACCGTCAGCCCGCTGGCGGCCACCGGGCCCAGGGTTTGCCGCCAGGCCACGCGCAGCGCGGGGACCGGGTCCGCCCGGTGCAGCTCCTCGCGGTAGCGCGCGACGAGCAGCAGCGAGTAGTCGGTCGCCGCGCCGACGACGAGGATGAAGAGGATGCCCTGGCTCTGCCCGGAGAGCTGGATCCAGCCGGCATCGGCCATCGGGTAGATCAGCAGCGCCGCGAGGGCGAGGCCGAAGACGCTGGTCGTGAGGACGACGAAGGGCAGGATCGGGCTGCGGTAGACGACCACGAGGATGACGAGCACGACGACGAGCGCGACGAGGAGCAGGATCCCGTCGATGCCGGCGAAGGCCTCCCCCAGGTCGGCGGAGAACCCGGCCGGCCCGGTGACCGAGACCTGGCCGGCCACGTCCGGGGCCAGCCCGCCCCGCAACGCGTCGACGACCGACGTCGAGACCCCTGTGCCGTCGACGGTCTTCTCCGCCTTCGCGGCGTCGAGGGTCAGCGGGACGAGTGCTGCCTTTCCGTCCTCTGCGGGGATGACCGGGACCTTCGACTCGGCCAGGTAGTCCTCGAGCGTGCCCGGCACGCCCTCGACGTGCTGCTGTGGCAGCCGCTTCGCCCACCCCTGCAGCCCACCGAGGGCAGACCGGTCGATCCCGTCCTCGTCCTCGACGACGAGCAGGAGCGGGAGGGTCGTGTCGGCGCCGAACTCGCCGAGACGGTCCGCCACCCGGGTCGACTCCGCGTCGTCGGGCAGGAAGGAGGCTTGGTCGTTGTTCTGGACGCTGCTCAGCTGCCCGACGAGCGGGCCGCCGATCCCGGCGACCGCCAGCCACAGCAGGACGAGCACCCCGGCCACGATGCGTGCACGGCGTCGGGGCGAAGGGGTACCCATGGCCCGAGGCTACGTGACGGGAAACGCTCCTCAGGGTGCGTCAGTGCGCCAGCTGCCGCCGCACGAAGTCCACGATCCCGTCGGCCGCCGCGTCCACCTCGGCGTAGGTCTGGTCGAAGGAGCTCTCGTCCCCGTACCAGGGGTCGTCGATGGAGAGGGCGTCCCCCTTCGGTCCGGAGGGGTCGAAGGCGCGGATCATCCGGATCTTGTCCTTGTCCGCATCGGTCGTGGCGAGCCGCCGCAGCACGGACCAGTGGCCGTGGTCGGCGGCGAGCACGAGGTCGATGTCGGGGAACCAGCGCTTGTCGAAGACCCGGGCGTGGTGGCCTGAGTAGTCGCCGGTGTGCCCGTGGCGGGCGAGGACGTCCAGGGTGCGGGGGTCGGGCGGGTTGCCCTCCTCCCAGGCGGTGGTCCCCGCGGAGTCGACGCTGACCCGGTCGGCGAGGCCGGCGGCCCGGAAGCGTTCGCGCAGCACGAATTCGGCGATCGGTGACCGGCAGATGTTGCCGGTGCACACCACGGTGATCCGGTAGTCACTCATGACCCCCATGGTCTCCCACGGGGCTGGGTGGGTGCTGCGAGGGGCCCGTCAGACCCCGACGGCCTGGCGCAGCCGGCCCCCTGGCCAGCGGGTCCGCTCCCGCCCCCGGGTCTCCGCCTCGCGGACGAGGTCGACGACGCGCCCGCACACGGGGGTGGGCACGCCGTGCGCGCGTCCGAGTGCGGCGACCGTGCCCTGGAACTCCCGGATCTCGGTGGGGCGGCCCGCGTCCAGGTCCTCGGCCATCGAGGAGCGCGCCTCCGGCGATACCTGCAGCGTGGAGCGGGAGAGGGCGGCGAAGACGGGGGTGGGGGAGCGCAGCAGCGCCGGGACCAGTGCCGGCGGTAGCGGCGAGGTGCGGGCCGGCTGCGTGCCCAGTCGTCGGGCGACGGCCAGCGTTTCCTCCTGGCAGCCGGCGAGCACCATCCGGGCGTCCCGGTCCCGCAGCTGCTGGGCCAGCGGGAGTCCGGTGAGGCCGTTGACGGCGTTGTTGAGGTTCAGCAGCAACTTGCCCCAGAGGACGGGGCGCATGTCCGGCTCGAGGTCCACCCGGATCCCGCTGCCCTGCGCGGCCCGGACGAAGGGGTCGATCCTCGGGTGGTCCTTGACCCGTACCCGTCCGCTCACCGTCTGCAACCAGCTGGTGGCCTCGGGCGCCACGACGTTGAAGGGGACCATCCCCGCGAGGACCAGCGGGCGGGAGGCCCGGCTCGGGAACGTGGGGGCGAGGGCCTCGTCGATGAGGTCGGCGTTGGCGATGCCGTTCTGGAAGGAGACGATGATCGAGTCCTGGTCCAGGTGCGGCGCGGCCCCGGCGATCGCGGCGGTCGTGCCGAGCGTCTTGGTGGTGAGCAGCACGTAGTCCGAGCCCCGGACGGCGCTGGCGTCGGTGGCGAGGGTGAGGGTCTCCGGTCGGACGGTGCGCGAGCGCCCCCGCAGGTCGGTCACGGTCAGGCCGTCCCGCGCGATGGCGGAGATCCGGGCCTCGCGCCCGATGAGGGTGACGTCGGCCGCAGCAGCCAGCCAGCCCCCGAGGTAGCAGCCGATGTTGCCGGCCCCGAGGATCGCCACGCGTGTCCGACGCATCCGGTGCTCCCTGTCCTGCGGGCCCACCCCCATGGTCGCCCTCCCTGGTCGTGATCCTAGTCGGTGCTGCTCCCGTGGCCCGGCCGGGCCGACCCCCTTCGGCTCACGGGACCGGGCTCGGCTCCGGCTCGGCGCTCGCGGCCACCTCCTCGTTGGCACGTCGGGTGAGCGCCTCACCCTCGACGTCGACATTCGGCAGCAGCCGGTCCAGCCAGCGGGGCATCCGCCAGGCACGGTCGCCGAGGAGGAACATCAGCGCCGGGATGAGGACCATCCGCACGACGAAGGCGTCGAGCAGGACGGCGGTCGCCAGCGCGAAGCCCATCGACTTGATGAGGTTGTCCGGCTGCAGGATGAAGGCCGAGAAGACGGAGATCATGATCGCCGCCGCGGCGGCGACGACCCGGGCCCCGTGCCGGAACCCGTCGATCACCGCTTCCGGGGCGGTGGCGCCGTGCACGTAGCTCTCGCGCATCCGGGTGACGAGGAAGACCTGGTAGTCCATCGCCAGCCCGAAGACGATCCCGATCATCAGGATCGGCAGGAAGCTGACGAGCGGCGCTCCCTCGACGAGCCCCAGCGCGCCCTCCTGGAAGAAGAGCACCGTCGCCCCGAGGGTGGCCACCGTCGAGAGGACGAAGCCGAGCGTCGCGGTGAGCGGCACGAGCACCGAGCGGAAGACGAGCATCAGCAGCAGGAAGGCGAGGCCGACGACCACGGCGAGATACGGCGCGAGCGCCTGCTGCAGCTTCTCGGAGACGTCCACCTGGATCGCGTTGAGGCCGGTGACGCCGATCGTGGCGCCGGTGAGGCGCTCCTGCCGGTCCATGTGGTCGCGGACGGTGTGCAGCAGCTCCTCGGTGGCCTGGTCGCTCGGCCCCGTGCTCGGGGTGACGAGCACGCGTGCCCCGGTGCCCTCGTCGTTGGTGCCGACGACCTGGGCGTTGGCGACCCCGTCCAGCGAGGACAGGTCCCGGACCGTCTCCTGGTAGAGCTGCGCGGCCTTGCGCGCGCCCAGGTCGCGGGCGTCGACGACCACGACCATCCGGGCCTCCTGGCCCGGGCCGAAGCCGTCCCGGATCAGCGCTGCGGCGCGGCCCTGGTCGCTGTCCGCGGCCGCGGTGGAGTCGCTCGGCAGGGCGAGGTGCAGGTCCTTGGCCGGCACGGCGAGCCCGCCGAGGGCGAGGACCACGACGATCACGGCGACCACCGGGTGCCGGCCGACGGCGCGGGCCCAGCGGGTGCCGCCGTTGACGACGTCCTCGCCCTCGTCGACGACCTTGTCCTGGCGGACCTGACCCGCGAATGCGCGCCGTCCCAGCATGCCGAGCACCGCCGGCAGCAGCGTGAGCGCGACGAGCACGGCCACGAGGACGGTCGCTGCGGCGGCCAGGCCCATCGCGGTGAGGAAGGGGATCTGCACGACGGCCAGCGCGACGAGCGCGATGATGACGGTCATGCCGGCGAAGACGACGGCGGACCCGGCGCGACCGACGGCCAGCCCCATCGCGTGCCCCCGGTCCTCGGTGTGCCGCAGCTCGGTGCGGTACCGGGAGAGGATGAAGAGGGCGTAGTCGATGCCGACGGCCAGGCCGAGCATCGTGGCCAGGATCGGGGTGGTGGTCCCGAGGTCGACGAAGGCGGTCGCGGCCGTGACGCCGAGGGTGCCGATGCCGACCCCGACGAGGGCGGTGAGGATCGGCAGCCCGGCGGCCACGAGCGAGCCGAAGGTCAGGACGAGCACGAGCAGGGCCACGGCGACGCCGATGAGCTCGCTCTTCACACCCATGTCGGGCATGCCCTGCATCCCGCTGCCGGTGACCTCGACGGTCAGGCCGGAGTCGCGGGCGTCCTGGACGACGTCGTGCACCGCCTCCTGGGTGGCCGGCTCCACGTCGGTGACGGTGTCGGCGTCGAAGGTCCACTCGATCATCCCGATCCGGCCGTCGTCGCTGAGTGGGGAGACCGCTGCGGCGTTGTCCTTCGCGACCGGCTCCGGCATCCCCTGCGCCTGGGCGGCCTTCTGATACTGCTGCTGGACCCCCTTCGCCGCGATCACGGGGCCCACGAACTGCTTGGGGTTGCCCGCCTGCGGCACGTCGCGCAGGTCGGTGACCAGCTTCTCGACCTTCTGCATGTTCTGCGGGTCGGAGAGCTTCTCACCCTTCGGCGCGGAGACGACGACGGTGCCGGTCGCCTGGTCCATCGGGTCCGGTGAGTTCGGGAAGAGCTCCTGCTGCAGGTCCTGGGCCTGCTCGGAGGGGATCCCGGGGATCGTGAACTGGTCGCTCATCGGCTTGGCGATCGTGCTCGCGGCCGTGCCGATGCCGATGAGGACGATGAGCCAGCCGATGAGGAAGGCCGGCCACCGGCGGTGGGCCAGCCGGCCGAGCCGGTAGAGGGCGTGTGCCATGGGGTGCCTTTCGGGCGTGTGCGGGTGGTGGCCACGTCGTCGGGGCCGGGATGGACGAAGGGGGAGTCACCCGCCGGGCGTGAGCAGCTCCCGGGCGATCTCGAGGTTGTCGTGGACCTGCTCTGCCAGGTCGGTCTCCTGCCCCGCGGTCGAGGGGTTCTCGATGAGGTCGTGGACCGTGGTCTGGACGACGGCGCCGGCGAGGGCCAGAGCGATTCGCGCACGGGCGTCGTCGACGCCTCGTCGCTCGGAGAGGTGTCCGATGAGCTGGGTGACGAGCTCCTCGACGTGCTCCTGGACCCGCATGAGCAGCTCCGGGTTGCGCTGGCAGACGTCCTTCATCCGCTGCCAGTCCGCGACGGTCGGGGCGCTCCCACCGAGGGACTCGACGATCGTCGTGACGAGGTCCTCGACGAGGTCGCCGGTGGGCCCGCCGGAGCGCAGCACGGCCACGTGCTCCTCGTCGAGGTGGGGCAGGGCGCCGAGGACGGCCTCCTCCTTGGAGGAGACGTGGTTGAAGAGCGTCCGGCGCGAGCACCCCACCGCCTCGGCGAGGTCCTCGATCGTGAAGCCGGAGTAGCCGTGGCGCACCGCGAGGTCCTGTGCGGTGGTCACGATCGACGCGCGGCGCCGGCGCGCGTGGTCGGTGATTGCACTTTGGGTCACGGAGTGCAGTTTTGCACTTCTGTCCAGACCGTGCAAATTTGTGCCGGGGGGGGCGGAGGCCGCCTCCGTCGGTGGCGCTAGGCGCTCAGCTCACCGGAGGACTCGCCGTGCTTCTTGCAGACGGCGCTCCAGCGGCTCCCCTCCGTGGTCACGCGCAGCTCGCGACGGCAGCTGCTGCAGTGGCGCGGGGGCTCGTGCTCGAGGTTCGCGCGACAGGTGACGTGGCTGCCCTTGGTGAGGGAGTCGCCGCACCAGGTGCAGTAGGTGACGGTGACCACCGGGGGGATGGCACCGAGGGTGTCGGAGTCGGTGGGGGCCGGGTCACCGGCGGTCGGGAAGTCGCTCATGCGATCGCGGTGGCGTCAGGGGTCACGACATAGGTCATGGGACCCGATTGTGACCCATGACGCTCCCCGTCGTTCAGCGCGGGCCCTCGAAAGAGTCAGCGGGAGTCGTCGTACAGGGAGTTCGGATAGGTCACCGTCGTGCCCTCGGCGTCGCTCACCCTCACCCCGTCCGGCTCGAAGGCGACCGTGATCTCCTTGCCGCGGAAGGGCCACGGCTGCGCGTCGTACCGGTCGGGGGAGCCCCCGCGGTAGAGCTCCAGCCGGTGGCGGTCGTCGACGACCAGGTTGTGGTCATCGCGCTCGCGGACGCACCGCTGCACCGGGCCGCTGGGGCTCTCGTAGCTGCGCGTCCCCTCGCACCAGTGCCGCGTCTGCCCACCGACGAGCAGCGTCTCGAGTACGGAGGTCGCGGTGAGGGCGAGGAGCACGGCGAGCGCGCCCGCGACCAGGCAGCCGACGGCCAGCAGCAGGCTGCGCGGGCGGTCAGCCACCGAGCAGGTCCCCCAGTCCCCCGCCTCCCCGGCCGGACTGGCTCTGGTGGGACCCGTCGGTGACGTTCTCGGCGGGCTGGACCAGGACGTACCCCTGCCCGCTGAAGGCCATCTGGAAGGTCTCCCCGGTCCCTCCGCGCACCATCGACTTCAGCCCACCCGTGTCGACCTTGATGTCCATGCGCACCCCGCCGGTCCACATCACCACGGCCTGCGCGTCGCCGAAGGTGGGCGCGCTCGCGACGTCGAGGGCGACGGGCTCCCCCTTCGTCGTGATGGCGACGTACCCGGTGCCCCGGAGGGTGACGTTGTAGAGCCCCCCGGTCATCGCGGCGCCGCGGGCCTGGATCCGGTTGATGTCCCAGTCGATCGAGGCGGAGAAGGCGAGGACGCTGTTGCCGTTGACCGAGACCATGTCGTCCTTGAGGTACATGATCTGGATGTCGTCGGCCTCGGAGCCGAGGAACATCTCGCCCTGCCCGGTGCAGGTCATCATGCTCACGCCCTCACCGGTGGCGGCCTGCTTGAGGAACTTGCCGATGCCCCCGGAGCCCTTGTTCTCGAAGCGGACATCGCCCTGGTAGGCGACCATCGAGCCGAGCTTGGCCATGACGGGGCCGTGGCCCATCTGCACCTTGAGGAGCTTCTTGTTCTGCAACGAGAACTGGTCGGAGGTCGTGGCCTCCTCGAAGTCGGTGAACAGCGATCCGTGGATGGGCATGGTCTCCCCCTCGTCGGTGTGGCGCCTCGGGCGGGGCCACCTGGACCGTAACAGTAGATGATCCGCCCCCTGGTGCACATGGGTAGGAGTGACCAGGTGCCTCACGGGAGCGAAGGGGGTCAGCCGGCCACCGAGAGCGCGAGCACCGGCGGGAGGAGCAGCGCCGCCAGCCAGGCGAGGTGGAGCACGAGGGTCTGCCACGGGGCCGGGTCGTCGGTCGCGAGGAGGCGCAGCCGGGTGGCCGCGGATCCGGCGCCGGCCGAGGCGCCGGGCGTGAGGGCGTGGGCGGCCTCGGCGAGCGAGAGGATGGCCCGCCCGAGCGAGACCTCGCCGACCTGCTCGCGGGCCGCCCGGTCGGCCAGCACCTCGACGAGCAGGGCGACCTCCTCGAGCGCGGGCCCGGCCCGGACCACCCGCGGGGCGGCGGTGTGCAGCACGGTGAAGAACTCCAGCACGAGGTCGTGGCGCTCCCGCAGGTGCGCCTCCTCGTGGGCGACCACGGCCGCGAGCTGGTCGTCCGGGAGCGCCGTGAGCGTGGCCTCGGTGAGCACGAGGCGGGAGCCCGCGCCGGGTACGCAGTAGGCCGAGACGGTCGGTGAGGGCAGCACCCGGGTGTGGGCGCCCTCGTGCCGGCCGACGACGTCGACGAGGGTGCGGTGCTCGTCGCGCGCCGCCCGGATCCGCGTCCCCACCTGGTGCCCGTTGAGCAGCAGGTGGACGAGCACGCCAGCCGAGGCGAGGGTGGCGAGCGCGATGACGAGCACCTCCGGGACCGCGGGCAGCTGGCGCGGCCGCAGCCAGGCGACCGGGCCGGCGGTCAGCAGGCAGAGGACCGCCGACAGCGAGAGCGACTGCCACAGCAGGAGCGCGGCGCGGGGGCTGCGTCGCAACCGCTCGATGCGCACGAGGAGGTGCGGAGCGGTGATGAGTGCCGCCGCGCAGAGCAGCAGCAGTGCGGCGATCACCCGAGCGGGTCCGCCCCGCCCGCCGTCCGGCGCCGGGGGCGGTCCCCCTTCGCCTCGACCTCGGCCATCGCCTCGCGGACGGCGGCAAGGTCGTCGGGACTCGCCTCGGACAGGAAGTGCAGGATCGCCGCCTGCCGGTCCTCGCTGCTCAGGTCGTGCAGCGGGCTGCGCATGGCCTGCACGGTGAGTGTCTCGCGGGTCGCGGCGGCGCGGTAGCGCCAGGCCCGGCCGTCACGCTCACGGGTGGTCATCCCCTTCGTCACGAGGCGTGAGAGCACCGTCATCACGGTCGTGTAGGCGAGGTCGCGACCGGTGAGGCCGTCGAGGACCTGCCGGACGGTCAGCCCGGGCCCGGGGTCGTGGGACCACAGGACGTCCATGACCGCCCGCTCGAGGTCACCCAGCGACGCGCTCTTCGGCATGGCTGCCGGCTCCTTCCGTCCGCATCCCCACGACACGGTCCACCCGGTGCAGGCCGATGCCGTCGTGGGTCACCATGATCACCGACCGCCCGCCGGCGTGCGTCAGCAGGTCCGCGACGACCGACTCGGCGGTCGGGTGGTCCAGGTGGGCGACCGGCTCGTCGAGGAGGATGATCGGCCGACCGCTCGCCACCGCCCGGGCGATCGAGAGGCGGGCGCGCTCGCCGCCGGAGACACCCCGCCCCGTGCCCCCGATCCGGGTCCCGAGGCCGTCGGGCAGTCCCGCCAGCCACGTGCCGAGACCGGCCCGCCGGAGGGCGTCGACGAGCTCGGCGTCGTCGGCACCGGGGGCCGCCAGGGCGAGGTTGGCCCGGACGGTGCCGTTGAAGACGTGCGGCTCGTCGTCGACGACGGCGAAGAGCGCGCGCACCGACTCCACGTCGGAGCCCGTCGCGTCCTGCCCGTCGATCGTGTAGGTCCCGCCGGTGGGGTCGAGGTGGCGGGCGAGCACCGCGAGCAGGGTCGACTTGCCGCTCCCGTTGGGGCCGGTGACGGCGAGGCGCTCGCCGGGCTCGATGGTCAGGTCGAGCGGGCCGAGGTCGGTGCGGGTGGGCAGCCAACCGGCGGTGACGCCGGTCAGCTCCAGCCGGGGGACGGCCTGCCGGGGGCGAAGGGGGCCGGCCCCCGGCTGGTCGGCCACGGCCGGGTCCTGGTCGAGGAGGGCATCGAGGCGGCGCGCGCTGGCGCGGGCCCGGGCCAGCGCGCGGGTGGCGTCGGTGAGGACGCCGAGGGCCTCACCGGTCGCGACCGGCGCGAGCACGAGGATGGCCCGCACCGGTGCGCTCGTGTCGGACCCGGTGACGAGGGCGGCCGCCGCGAGCGTGGCGGCGCCGGTGATGACGAGCACCATCGCGGCGGAGAGGGACCGCCCGCTGGACTGCCGGGCGATGCACGTGCGCAGGTGCTCGTGTGCGTCGTGCAGCCAGCCGGTCGCCGTGGCGGTGCCGCCGATGCCGCGCAGCTCGTCGGAGTGCCCGGAGACGAGCTGGGCGACGCGGGCGACCTCGGCGCGCGCGGTGAGCACCTCGGTCTGGGACCGGGTCTCGAGGCGGTCGGCGAGCACGGCCACGAGGAGGGCTCCCAGGAGCATGCCGGCGAGGACGAGTCCGACGCGCGGGTCGACCGCCGCCGTGAGGGCGGCCGCGAGCACGCCCGCCACGAGCGCGCTGATCGCCGGGACGGTCACGCGCACCGAGGCCTCGACGACGTCGCTGAGGTCGTCGACGACACCGGTGAGCACGTCGGCGCGGCCGCGTGAGCCCAGCCGTGCGGGCGTGAGGGGGATGAGCGAGGCGTAGGTCCTCGTGCGCTCGCGTGCGAGGTCGCCGAGGGCCACGTCGTGACTGCGCAACCGCTCCCAGTGGCGGAAGACCGGCCGGGCCAGGCCGAAGGCGCGCACCGCGACGATCGCGGTGAGCAGGGTGAGGATCTGCGGGCGTTGGTCGGCGCGCACGATGAGCCAGCCGGAGGTGGTCGTCAGGGCGATCCCGGCGGCGGTGGCCACGCCACCGAGGAGTCCGGCGGCGAGGAGGCCGCGGCTGATGACGGGGGTGCTCACCTGGCCACCGCCGGGAGTCCGAGGTCGAGGTGCTGGTCGGCCCGGGCGAGGAGCTCGCCCTGGTGGCTGACCGCGATGACCGTGCGACCCCGGGCGAGGCGGGTGATGACGTCGCCGATCGTCGCCGCGGACTCGGGGTCCACGTGAGCGGTCGGCTCGTCGAGCAGCACGACCGGGGCCGGCGAGAGCAGCGCGCGGGCGAGCACGAGACGGGCGCGCTGTCCCGCGGAGAGCCCGAAGCCGTCGTCCCCGATCGGGCTGTCCAGGCCGTCGGGGAGGGCGGCGACGACGCCCTCGAGGCCGACCTCGCGCAGGACCCGCCAGATGTCGACCGACTCGGCAGGACCGCCGATCGTCAGGTTCGCCCGCAGGGTGCCGGCGCCGAGGAAGGGGCGCTGGGTCACGAGGTGCACCGCGGGTGTGCGGACCTCCCCGTCCTCGGGCGGACGGGAGCCGGCGACGACCTCGAGCAGCGTCGTCTTGCCGCACCCGGAGGGGCCGGTGACGACGGTCAGCCCGGGGCCGGCGACGAGGTCGACGCCCTCGAGAGTGGGTCGATCGGACCCGGGGTGGGTGTAGCGCAGGTCGCGGACGGTGACGCCGCCGGACCCCTCGGGGAGCGGAGCCTCGGGCGCGGGGGCCGGACCCGCCGCCCGGGTGGTCCCGGCGTCCAGCTCGGGGAGGATCTCCGCCAGGGCGGTGGCGCCCTCGGCGGCGGCGTGGAACTCGGTGCCGACCCGACGGATCGGCCAGTAGGCCTCCGGTGCGAGGAGGATCGCGGTGAGCCCGATCAGCAGGTCCATGGATCCGGTGCTCAGGCGCAGCCCGACGATGACGGCGACGATCGCCACGGAGATCGTCGCGAGCAGCTCCAGCGCGGAGGAGGACATGAAGGCCAGGCGCAGCGTGCGCATCGTCGCCCGACGGTGGTGCTGGCTCACCTCGTCGATGACGGCCACCTGGCGCTCGGCGCGGCCGTAGTTGACGAGGGTCGGCAGGCCGCGCACGACGTCGAGGAAGTGCCCGGACAGGTCGCGCAGCGCCCCCCACCGGCGCTCGGTGTCATCCTGGGTGCTCGCCCCGATGAGGGCCGCGAAGAGCGGCAGCAGTGGCACGGTGAGCACGACGACGAGCGCGCTCGGCCAGTCGACGACCAGGAGGCAGGCGATGGCCAGCGGCGGCACGACGGCCGCCGAGACGAGCGCCGGCAGGTAGCGGGCGACGTAGGGCTCGACGGTGCTCGTGCCCTGCGCCGCGAGGGTGAGCCGCCGGTCGTGGTCCGGAGCGTCGCCGGGGCGGGTCAGCCACGCGGCGAGGAGCTGCTCGCGCAACCGCGTGGCCACGAGGGCACCCGCGCGCGCCGCGAGGCCCTCCGAGAGAGCGCCGAGGAGTGCCCGGGCGAGGAAGAAGGCTCCGGTGACGACGGCCGGCGTGGTCGGGTCCTCGCCGCGGACGACGGTGACGACGAGCGCGGCGAGGGCGAAGGCCGTCCCGATGGTCGCGACGCCCTGCGCCACACCGATCGCGGCGAGGGTGGCCACGGGCCGGCGGGTGGCCGGGACCACGTGCAGGACGTGTGGGTCGAAGGGCTTCATGCCGACGGCGCCTCCGCCGGCTGCGGGATGTGCTCCGGGGAGAGCCGCCGCCGGAAGATCCAGTAGGACCACACCGTGTACCCGAGCATGATCGGCGTGAAGACCACGGCCGCCCAGGTCATGATCGTCAGCGTCATCGGCGAGCTCGCCGCGGCCTCGAGCGTGAGGTCCCGGCTCGACCCCCGCCCGTTGATGGCATTGGGGAAGAGGATGAGGAAGTAGCCGATGACGGTACCCGCGATCGTCGCGGAGGTGCCGGTGAAGGCGAGGGCCTCGGCCCCCTTCGCATTGGCCGCCACGGCGAGGAGCAGGGCGATCGCCGCGACCCCGAAGGCCACCCACGAGGCGGCGGTGCCGTGCTCCAGGCCGAGGGCGGTGAAGAGGATCACGGCGAGGACCGCGGAGGCCGTGCCCGCCCGGGTGGCCACGCCACGGGCGTCCTCGCGGATGCCGCCGTCGGTCTTCAGCGCGAGGAAGTGCGCGCCGTGCGCCAGGCAGAGGATCGTGAGGGTGACCCCGCCGAGGATCGCGACCGGGGTGAAGAGGCTGAGCAGCGAGCCGTCGAACTCGGTGTAGCGCGTCGTGCCCATCGTGTGCTCGCTCATCGGCAGGCCCGCGACGAGGTTGGTCAGTGCGACGCCGACGACGAAGGGGGCGATGACGGACCCGCCGATGATCGTCGCGTCCCAGCGGCGCACCCACGGCCGGTCGGTGCGCTTGTGGCGGTACTCCAGGCCCATGTTGCGCAGGATGAGGACGACGAGGAGGAGCAGCAGCGCGAGGTACATGCCCGAGAACATCGTCGCGTACCAGTGGGGGAAGGCCGCGAACATCGCCCCGCCGGCGGTGATCAGCCACACCTCGTTGCCGTCCCAGTGCGGGCCGATCGTCGTGAGCATGGCGCGTCGCCTGGTCTCGCCATCGGCGCCGTCGCCCCCATCGAGCACCGGCAGCAGCATGCCGACGCCGAAGTCGAAGCCCTCGAGCACGAGGTACCCGGTCCACAGGATGGCCAGCAGGACGAACCAGACGGTGATGAGATCCATGTGAGTGCTCCCGGTCAGTAGGTGAACTGCAGCGGTTGGTCGTCCTCGACGCGGCGCGGCGGCTCGAAGGGTTCCGCGCCACGGCGGATGTACTCGAGCAGCAGCTTGACCTCGACGACGGCCAGGCCGGCGTAGAGCACCGTGAAGACGGTCATCGAGGTCCACACGTCGGCCGCGCCCACCGACGGCGAGACGGCGGTGTGTGTCGCCATCTCCCCGAAGACGACCCACGGCTGGCGGCCGATCTCGGTGAAGATCCAGCCGAAGCTGTGGCCCAGGACGGTCGCGATCGGCGTGAGCACGATGATCGGCTGGACCCACCGCTGCATGGGCACGTGGTCCCGGCGGGTGGCCCACAGGGCCCAGGCCCCGACGGCCATGGCGATGAAGCCGGTGGCCATCATGAGCCGGAAGTTCCAGTAGGTCATCGCGATCGGCGGGACGTAGGTGTCGGCCGCGGTGAGCTCACCGTCGGCGTACGTGGACTGGTACTCCTGCTCGATGTCGGAGATGCCACGCACCTCGCCGTCCCAGGTGCCCGTGCCGAGGAAGGAGAGCAGGCAGGGCACCTCGATGACGTGCGTCGGGTCCTCGCCGCCGAGCCCGGCGACGGTCAGGACGGAGAAGGGGGCGCACTGCCCCTCGGGCGGGGTGTCGTACAGGGCCTCAGCGGCGGCCATCTTCATCGGCTGCACGTCGGTCATCACCTTGCCCTGGAGGTCGCCGCTGATCGCGACGCCGAGGCCGGCGACGAGGACGACGACGGCGCCCAGCCGGGTCGCGTGGCGGTACATCCGGCGGTCGGCGTCGGGGCCGCCCTTCGCCTTGCCCCGGCGCAGCTTGTGCAGGCCGACGGCCATGACGAGGGCGCCGCCGACGAGGTAGCAGGCGGTGATGACGTGGGGGAAGGCGACGAGCTGGACCGGGTTGGTCAGGACCGCGACGAAGTCGGTCATCTCGGCGCGGCCGGTCGCCTCGTTGATCTCGTAGCCGACCGGGTGCTGCATGAAGGAGTTCGCGGCGAGGATGAAGTACGCCGAGAGCACCGTGCCGATGTGCACGATCCACATCGTGGCCGCGTGCAGCCGCTCGGGGATACGACCCCAGCCGAAGATCCACAGGCCCAGGAAGGTCGACTCGAGGAAGAAGGCGAGCAGCGCCTCGAGGGCCAGCGGGGCGCCGAAGACGTCCCCGACGAAGCGGCTGTAGGTCGACCAGTTCATGCCGAACTGGAACTCCTGGACGATGCCCGTGACGAGCCCGAGCGCGAAGTTGATGGTGAAGAGCTTGCCGAGGAACTTCGCCATCCGCAGGTGTCCCTCGTCGCGCGTGCGGATCCAGCGGGAGTGGTACCAGGCGACGATCGCGGACAGGCCGATCGTGACCGGGACGAAGAAGAAGTGGTACACGGTGGTGATCGCGAACTGCCACCGCGCGAGGTCGAGGACGTCCATCAGGTCTCCTACGACGCCTAGTACGACATGACGTAGTAGACGCTACCCCTCCCCTCACCTCCGTACAAACTGCTGCAGGCAGCACTCCGCCACGACGTGCGGCTGACTCCCTTCGCCCGCGGAGCGAAGGGGGAGGAGCGTGGGCTGCCGGGGTCGGTTCAGGCGGCGCGCGGGACGCGGTACCGGACGAAGGCGGGAACCAGCCGGATGGCCAGCAGGGTGCCGAGGACCACGAGAGCCCCGCCACCGATCGTGGTCGTCACCGTGCCGAACGGAGCCGCCACGAGCCCGTGGAGGACGTCGGCCAGCCGCGGACCGCCGGCCACGACGACGATGAAGACGCCCTGCAGGCGGCCACGCATCGCGTCCGTGGCCGCGCTCTGCAGCATCGTCGAGCGGAAGGCCGCGGAGGCGGCATCTGCGGCCCCGCCGAGGGCGAAGAAGACGGCGGCAACCCACAGCCAGGGCAGGGCGGAGCCGCCCGCCAGGCCCACCGCGGCGCCGAAGCCGATGATCGCGGCGCCCCACACGACGATGGCCGCGGCCACCGCGCGGCCCTGCAGCTCGACCCGGGAGACCCATCCCGAGAAGACCCCACCGAGGAAGCTCCCGGCCGGCATCGCGGCGTAGAGCACCGCGAAGGCCAGGCCGCCACCCGCCGGACCGCCGAAGTTGACGTCGGCCATCTCGGGGATCAGCGCCCGGGGCATGCCGCAGACCATCGCGATGAGGTCGACGACGAAGGACATGAGCAGCACCGGCTGGGTGCCCAGGTAGACGAAGCCGTCGATGACCGAGCGCAGCCCGGGGGAGGAGCCCGCGACCGCCTCGACGGGCAGCGGGGGCAGGAGCAGCACCGCACGCAGCGTCGCGAAGAGGAAGATCGTGTCCACGAGGTAGAGCCAGGAGAAGCCGAGGACCGGGATGAGTGCGCCGCCGACGAGGGGCCCGGCGATCGCGCCACCGGTGAAGACGGTCATGTTCAGGGCGTTCGCGGCCGGGAGCAGCCGTGCGGGCATGATCCGTGGCAGGACTGCCGACCGGGTCGGCTGGTTGACCGCGAAGCAGGCCTGCTGCAGCGAGAAGATCCCGAGCAGCAGCCAGACGTTCTCGTTGCCCAGCGCCGCCTGCAGGCAGAGCAGGCCCGAGGTGATGATCAGGCCCGAGGTGGTGAGGGTGAGCAGGCGGCGACGGTCGAAGTGGTCGGCCAGCGAGCCGCCGTAGAGCCCGAACACGACGAGGGGCACGAGGCCGAAGAGCCCGGTGAGGCCGACGTACGCGCTGGACCCGGTGATCGCGTAGATCTGCGCCGGCACCGTGACGATCGTCAGCTGCGCACCGATGACCGTGATGATCTGCGCGTTGAAGAGTCGCCGGTACTCCGGCACCTGCAACGGGCGGGTGTCGGCCAGCAGGGCCCTGAGGCGAGGCACCGCGTCACCCTAGACCTCCGCCCCCTGCGGTGCGAGTCGGTCCCAGACTCGGGGTGCTCTGTTGCAGCCGGGGGGCCAGTACCGCCCGCGTCGACCAGGTGACGAGTAGCAAGTGGGCAGCGGGGCCGCGGGCGGCATTCCCGCCTCGGGACCGATGTCAGCGGGCGAGCAGCGCCTGGACGAAGACCCGCTGGATGTCGTCGGGGGTCTCGGCGATGTAGGACGTGCCGCCGGTCTCGTCGGAGATCTTCTGCAGCGCGTCGGGGTCCGCCTCGCCCATGCCGATGGTGACGACGCGCACGGGCTTCTTGGAGTCGTAGGCCTCGTCGAGCTTCTTCAGCAGCTGCTTGAGGCTCAGGCCGCCGGTCGGATCGTCGTTCTCGCCGTCGGTGAAGACCACGACCGAGTTGACGTAGTCGGGGTCGTAGTCCTCGGCCATCTTCTGGTAGCTGGCCCAGATCGAGTCGTAGAGACCGGTGTCGCCGCCGATGAGCTCCTCGGCGTCGGCGACGATGTCGGCCATCTCCTCCCGGTGGGTCTGCGATCCCTGCCGGGAGTCGAGGCGCGCCACCTTCGCGATGGACTCGTAGTCCTTCTTGCCGTCGCGCTCGGAGCTGAAGACCCACGCGCCGACCTGGCTGCCGTCGGGCAGGATCTTCAGGCCCTCCTCGAGGGAGCCCTGGGTGACGTCCCAGCGGCTCATGCCCGGTGTCGGGCTGTCCCACCGCATCGACCCGGAGACGTCGACGAGCGCGAGCATCCGCATGTCCGTGCGCAGCGTGTCCCACTGCTCCACGGCGTCGACCCGCTCGCTGCGGGAGAGCGGCTCCAGCTCCTCGAAGCCGTCCGCCTCCTGCCCGTCGATCGTCGGCCCCTCCTTGCCGTCGGAGGTGCGGAAGCCGGCCTTCGTCAGGGCCTGCCGGACCTCGAGCGAGCCGAGCTCGGTCCGCGCCGAGTCGACGGCGTCGCCGAGCTCACCCTCGAGCTCGGGGTTGGTGATCCACGGGTAGTCCAGGCTCAGCGTGCCCTTCTCGGGGACCACGGCGTGCAGCGGCGGGGCCTTCTCGTGCTTGCGGTTCCACTCGGCGACCTGCTGCTCGGAGGCGGGGAAGGGGTCGGTCGATCGCGGGTCGCCCTCGTAGTCGGCCAGCAGCTTCTCCACCGACGGGGCGGCGAAGCGGGAGAGGAAGATCAGGCGCTTGCCGGTCTCCAGGCCGATCTGGTCCGGCTCGCCGATGCGGCTGGCGTGGAAGGCCAGGCGGCTGGCGGTGTCGCCATCCGGATTGGCCATGCGAAGGGTGCCCTGCTCCCGCAGGAGGGTGCCCCAGGAGGAGACCTCGGAGGGCGCGTCCTTCGCCTCGGAGCCCACGGCGAGGGTCACCGGGGAGGTCGCGATGGAGTGCCCGGGGACCCAGGTGCCCTTCGTCTTGTCCTCGTCGAGGGCGTCGATCCAGGTGGAGCTGCTCGGGACCCACACATCGGGGGCGCGGCCCTCGTTGATGCTCTTGGCGGCCTGGGCGGAGTCGGTCGAGCTGACCTCGAAGTCGGCGCAGTCCTGCTTCTTCTCCACCTCCTGCAGCGCCGTGTCCAGCGCGTCGGAGATCTCCGGTGCGGCGGCGACCAGGATCGGGTCCTCGCCGCACGAGGACGCCTCGTCATCGTCGTCCCCGCCGAAGGCGAGGAAGGAACCGCCGAGGCACAGCAGCAGGACGAGCAGGATGGCGAGGAGGATGACCCACCAGGGCCACCCCCTTCGGTCGGATCCGTGCCGTCCACCCCGCGTGCGGGTCGTCGCCGCGCCGCCGGAGGAGGCCGCAGGGGTGTCCTCGTCCCACAGGTCGTGGCGCCGTCCCGGCCGGTCGGCTCCCTCGCCGCTCATCTGCTGCTCCTCCATCGGCCTCGCCACAGGCCGTTCGTGATCCTCGGTCTCCCGACGGACAAGTATGACCACACAGGGGACCACAGGTCCGCTGGTCGTGGCGCCGGGCTGTAGCGGGTATCACGTGGCCGGATGCGCGTGCTGGCAATGCTGACATCATGGGCGCATGCTGAATTTCCTCATCAGGACCGGCGTCAACGCCGTCGCGCTGTGGGTCGCGGCCTGGCTCGTCGACGGCATCGTGCTCGCGGGCGACGACACCACCTTCGCCGCCAAGTTCACGACCATCATCCTCGTCGCCCTCGTCTTCGGTGTCGTCAACGCCGTGGTCAAGCCGATCGCCAAGGTTCTCGCCTTCCCCGCGATCGTGCTGACCCTGGGGCTGTTCACGTTCATCGTCAACGCCTTCCTGCTGCAGCTGACCGAGTGGCTCTCCCAGCCCCTCGGGCTGAGCTTCGTCATCACGAAGTTCTGGTGGGACGCGGTCATCGGCGCGCTGATCATCACCATCGTCTCGATGGTCCTCAGCTGGATCCTCCCGGAGAAGGAGGACCTCGAGTAGGAGGCGCCCGGCGCTAGGGTTTCGCGCATGGACACCCCCACGCCCCGCTCCGCGCTGAACTCGGTCCCCGCGTACGTCCCCGGCAGGCCGCCGGCCCCGCGGGAGGGGCTGACCGTCTACAAGGTCTCCTCCAACGAGAACCCCAACCCGCCGCTGCCGAGCGTGCTCGAGGTGATCCGCGAGCAGGCCGCGGGTATCAACCGCTACCCGGACATGGGGGTCACCGAGCTGACCGACGCCCTCGCCTCGCACCTCGGGGTCCCGCGCGGGCAGCTGGCCACCGGCACGGGGAGCGTGGGCGTGCTCGGCCAGATCATCCAGGCGATGTGCGAGGCCGGAGACGAGGTCGTCCACCCGTGGCGCTCCTTCGAGGCCTACCCGATCGTGGTCGCCCTCTCCGGGGCCACCGCGGTCCCGGTGCCGCTCACCGCCGAGCACCGCCACGACCTCGACGCGATGGCCGCGGCGATCACCGACCGGACGAAGGTCGTCCTCGTCTGCACCCCGAACAACCCCACCGGGCCGGCGCTCACCCATGCCGAGCTCGAGGACTTCGTCGCGCGGGTGCCCCGGCACGTGCTCGTCGTCGTCGACGAGGCCTACCTGGAGTTCGTCGAGGGGGAGGAGCGCGTCGACGGGCTCGCGCTGCGGCGCGAGCACCCCAACGTGGCACTGCTGCGCACTTTTTCCAAGGCCTACGGCCTGGCCGGGCTGCGGGTCGGCTACGCGGTGGCCGCGGAGGAGCTCGCGGAGGCGCTGCGCAAGGCCGCGACCCCCTTCGGCGTGAACCTGCTGGCCCAGGCCGCCGCGGTGGCCTCCCTGGCCGCGAAGGACGAGCTCGACGTGCGGGTGAAGGAGCTCGTCGGCGAGCGGGCCCGCGTGGTCTCCGCGCTGGCGGACGCCGGCTGGGAGCTGCCGGAGACCCAGGCCAACTTCGTGTGGTTCCCCCTGGGGGAGCGCATCCCCGACTTCGTCGCCGCCTGCGAGGAGGCCGGCCTCTCGGTGCGCCCCTACGGCACCGACGGGGTGCGCGTGACCATCGGCGAGACCGAGGCCAACGACCGCCTCATCGAGGTCGCGAGCGCCTTCGGCCGGTGACCGGCGGGCCCCCTTTGGGTGTCCAGCAAGTGAGACGCTAGGTTTGGTGCGACACCAATGTGGTCGGGGTCACCCTCCGAACCACGACGAACGACTGCGCCCATGACGAGCGCATTCCGGGTCGTCGGTGCGGGTGACCCCCGAGCCGAGGCCGAAGGGAGATCACAGTGAGCGACAAGGACGTCGCCGGGCACTCGGGTGCCCGGTCACACATGGACGGGGCCTTCGAGCCCTCGCCGCAGCGGGGACCGAAACCGCCCTCGCAGGTCCAGGGGCACTTCTCCGACGAGAACCCCGAGATGGTCCAGTTCGTCGACGCCGACGGCAACCGGCTCGAGACCAACGAGACGAACGCCCCGTACGCGCAGATCGTCGAGGACATGACGAGCGAGGACGCCCGGGTCATCTACCGCGACCTCGTCCTCATCCGCCGCATCGACGCCGAGGGCTTCGCGCTGCAGCGTCAGGGCGAGCTCGGGCTCTGGCCCAGCCTCTTCGGCCAGGAGGCCGCCCAGGTGGGGGCGGGACGCGCCCTCCGCGAGCAGGACTACGCCTTCCCCGGGTACCGCGAGCACGGGGTCGCCTGGACCCGGGGCGTGCCGCCGGAGAACCTCCTCGGGATGTTCCGCGGCGTCAACCACGGCGGCTGGGACTCCAACGCCAACAACTTCCACCTCTACACGATCGTCATCGGCAACCAGATGCTGCACGCGGTGGGCTACGCCATGGGCATCTCGCTGGACGGCGACGTCGGCACCGGCGACCCGCACCGCGACGGCGCGGTCATGGCCTTCACCGGCGACGGTGGCACGAGCCAGGGCGACTTCAACGAGGCGCTCGTCTTCGCGGCGGTGAGCCAGGCACCGTGCGTCTTCTTCATCCAGAACAACCAGTGGGCGATCTCCGAGCCCAACGAGAAGCAGTTCATCATCCCGCCGTACCAGCGCGCCCGCGGCTTCGGCTTCCCCGGCGTGCTCGTCGACGGCAACGACCCGCTCGCGACCTACGCGGTGGCCAAGGACGCCCTCGACAAGGCGCGCGCCGGCCAGGGGCCGACGCTCATCGAGGCCTACACCTACCGGATGGGCGCCCACACGACCTCCGACGACCCGACGAAGTATCGCAGCGACGCGGAGGTCGAGATCTGGAAGGAGAAGGACCCGATCCAGCGGATGCGCGGCTTCATGACCGAGCGCGGGCACGCCGAGCCGGAGTTCTTCGATGCCGTCGACGCGGAGGCCGACGAGATCGCCGCGCGGGTGCGCAAGGCCTGCCAGGAGATGCCCGATCCCGAGCTGGCGACGATGTTCGACCACCAGTACACCGACCCCCACCCGATCGTGGACACCGAGCGTGGGGAGTTCGTCGCCTACCACGCCGGCTTCGCCGAGGAAGGAGGCCAGTGATGACGGGCACCCGGATGAGCATGGCCAAGGCCCTGAACGCCGGTCTGCGGGCCGCGATGGAGAAGGACCCCAAGGTCCTGATCATGGGCGAGGACGTCGGCACCCTGGGCGGGGTCTTCCGCATCACCGAGGGGCTGCAGAAGGACTTCGGCGATCACCGGGTCCTCGACACCCCGCTCGCCGAGTCCGGCATCGTCGGCAGCGCCGTCGGGTTGGCCCTGCGCGGGTACCGACCGGTCGTGGAGATCCAGTTCGACGGCTTCGTCTACCCGGCCTTCGACCAGATCGTCAGCCAGGTCGCGAAGATGCACGCGCGCTCCCTCGGCCACCTGAAGCTGCCGATGGTCATCCGCATCCCGTGCGGCGGCGGGATCGGCGCGGTGGAGCACCACAGCGAGTCCAACGAGGCCTACTTCGCGCACACCGCCGGCCTGCGGGTGGTCAGCTGCAGCAACGCCGCCGACGCCTACTGGATGATCCAGGAGGCGATCGAGAGCGACGACCCGGTCGTCTTCTTCGAGCCCAAGCGCCGGTACCACGAGCGCGGCGAGACCGAGATCGACGAGGCCGCCGGCCCGGACCTGGGGCTCTACGAGTCCCGGGTGGCCCGCGAAGGGAGCGATGCGACGCTGCTCTGCTACGGCCCCATGGTCAAGACCTGCCTGCAGGCGGCCGAGGCCGCGACCGAGGAGGGGCGCGACCTCGAGGTCCTCGACCTGCGCACCCTCAGCCCGCTCGACCTGCCGGCGATCTACGAGTCGGTGAGGAAGACCCGCCGGGCGATCATCGTCCACGAGGCGCAGACCTTCGTCGGGATGGGCGCCGAGATCGCCGCCCGCATCCAGGAGGAGTGCTTCTACCACCTCGAGGCGCCGGTGCTGCGCGTCGGCGGGTACAACATCCCCTACCCACCGAGTCGGTACGAGGAGGAGTTCCTCCCGACCCTGGACCGGGTCCTCGAGGCCGTCGACCGCTCGCTCGAGCACTGACAGGAGTTCCACGTGGCCAGCAAGCTGTTCAACCTGCCCGATCCCGGTGAGGGGCTGACCGAGGCCGAGGTCGTCTCCTGGAAGGTCCAGCCCGGCGACGAGGTCGGGGTCAACGACCTCGTCATCGAGGTCGAGACCGCCAAGTCGCTCGTCGAGCTGCCGATCCCCTTCGCGGGGAAGGTCCTCGAGCTCCTCGTCGCCGAGGGCGACACCGTGGAGGTCGGTGCCCCCATCATCTCCGTCGAGGTCGACGGCGACGCCGGTGAGGATCCGGACGAAGGGGGCGGGGAGCCCGCCGAGGAGTCCGGCCCCAACCTCGTCGGCTACGGCGCGAAGGCGGGCAGCACCAGGCGGCGCGCCCGCAAGGTCTCGCCCGCCAAGGACGTGCCGACCACCCCCGGGCCGGTTCCTGCCCTTCGAGACGGCCGTGAACGGCCTCCTCAGGACCCGGAGGTTGCGCAGCCCGCAGCCACGGTCCCTGAGGAGGTTGCGCAGCAACCGTCTCGAAGGGCCGCATCGCCGCAGCAGCTGCGTGCCCTGGCCAAGCCACCGGTGCGCAAGCTCGCCAAGGACCTCGGGGTCGACATCCAGGCGGTCACGCCGACCGGCGAGGGTGGGGTCGTCACCCGCTCGGACGTCGAGGCCGCAGCCTCCGGTGGCGGAGCAGCCGCCGTGGCGGGGGTCGCTGCGGGGGCCGGTGCCGCCGCGGTGGCGGGGGCCGGTGCCCCCTTCGCCGGGATCGGCCCGGAGGAGACCCGGGTGCCGATCAAGGGGGTGCGCAAGGCCACGGCCGCCGCGATGGTCTCCTCGGCCTTCACCGCTCCGCACGTGACCGAGTTCCTCACCGTCGACGTGACCGCGATGATGGATCTCGTCGAGCGGCTCAAGGCCGACCGGTCCTTCCGCGACGTCAAGGTCACGCCGCTGCTCCTCGTCGCCAAGGCCTTCACGCTGGCGCTGCGCCGGAACGCGGAGGCCAATTCGAGCTGGGACGAGCAGGCCGGTGAGATCGTCCTCCACCGTGACGTCAACCTCGGCATCGCGGCCGCCACCCCACGGGGGCTGCTGGTGCCCAACATCAAGGCGGCGGACCGGATGTCGCTGCACGACCTGGCCGGGGCGCTGGGCGAGCTCGTCGCCACGGCCCGGGACGGCAGGACCCAGCCCGCGGACCTGGCCGGTGGTACCGCGACGATCACCAACGTCGGGGTCTTCGGAGTCGACACCGGCACGCCGATCCTCAACCCCGGCGAGGCGGTCATCCTCGCCTTCGGCGCCGTGCGACGGATGCCGTGGGTGGTCACCGCCCCCGACGGCAGCGAGTCGATCGAGCCGCGCTGGGTGACCCAGCTGGGACTCTCCTTCGATCACCGGCTCGTCGACGGCGAGCTCGGCAGCCGGTTGCTCGCCGACATCGGGGCCCTGCTGCACGACCCCGGCACCGCCTTCCTCTGGGCCTGACGGAGTTCAAGAGACCGCCCCTCTCCCCTCGCGGGGAGGGGCGGTCCGCGGTCAGTCGCGGCTGCGCAGGTCCGCGCCGACGGTGTCGCAGAAGCGTTCGACGTACCCGGTGAAGGTCCGCACGTCCTCCTCGGACCAGTCGGTCAGCAACTCGGCGAACCACGCCTCCCGCTGCTGCACGAGGTCGGCCAGCAGCGAGCGCCCTTTCTCGGAGAGCGCCACGAGCTGGGCGCGGCCGTCCTCGGGGTCGGGGATCTTGGTGAGGAGCCCCAGCGAGGACAGGTGCGAGACCTGGCGGCTGACCGTCGAGGCGTCGGACATGGTCCGCTCGGCGAGGTCGCCGACCCGGCCGGGCTCGTCGCGCAGCGCGACGAGCAGGGCGTGGTGGGTGGGCTCGACCGCGGGGTCCACCCGCGGCGCCCGCAGCCGGGTGGCATGCAGCATCCGCAGCATCCGGATGACACCCACGCTCAGCTGTCCGGTGCTCGTGGGCACGCGTTCTCCTCCGGGTCGATGACGAGCCGGGCCCGATTCGGCCCACTCAGGTGCGTTGCCTAGATTAGTTCGCATGTCCACCCCCAGCGGCACCCGGCGTCGCACCTCCCTCCCCCTCGGCCTCGTCCTGGCGGTCAGTGTGGTCGTCGTGGTCATCGCCACGGCCTTCGGCGGTGGGGCCGCCCCGCTGGACCTGGGCGACCCGGGTCCCGTCGTGCGCTGGTCACTCCCGGTCGTGCGGATCATCCACGACCTCGCCGCCGCGGTGACCGTGGGGACGCTCGGGGTGGCCGCCTTCCTCGTGCCCGAGACCAGGAGCACCCACCGCAGGGAGACCCTGGCCCGGCTCGGGGGCGCCAGCGCGCTCCTCTGGTTCGTCGCCGGGATCGGCTACCTGCTGACCGACTTCGCGTCGCTCGCCGGGATCGGCCTGACCGACCCCGGGTACTTCTCCCAGCTGACGACCTTCATCTGGGACCTGGACAACACGCGCATGTCGGTCATCTCCACGATCGTCGTCGCCGTGATCGCGCTGTGCGCTCCCGTGGCCCGGTCGAAAGGGGCCCTCGCCTGGCTCACCGGAGCGGGTGTCCTCGCGCTGCTGCCCCTCGCCCTCGCGGGGCACTCCTCGGCGAGCCTGGACCACATGACCGGCGTCAACGCGCTGGCGTTCCACCTCGTCGCGGCCACGATCTGGGTCGGCGGGCTCATCGCGCTGCTCGTCATCCGGCCGGGCCTGGACAAGCACCTGGCGATCACCGTGCGGCGCTACTCCACCGTCGCCGGGTGGTGCTTCGCGTTGCTCGTCTTCTCCGGGCTGCTCGTCTCCTGGACCAACGTCAGCGCCGTCGCCGGACTCGCCTCGCGGTACGGGGTGCTGCTGATGCTCAAGGCCGTGTGCGCCGTGCTCCTCGGCTTCGCCGGCTGGTGGCACCGCCGCCGGACCATCGACCTGCTGGAGGCCGGCGCGAAGGGGGCGGCCCCCTTCGTCCGCCTGGCCGTCGGGGAGATCATCGTCATGGCCGGTGCCATGGCCATGGGAGTGGCGGTCAGCCGCAGCCCCACCCCGGACACCGCGGCGCAGCGCCCGGAGGCCTCGATCGTCTACGACCTCTCCGGCTACCCGGACCCCGGCCCGCCGGACGCGAGCAGCTGGATCACCGCCTGGCAGATCGACTGGTTGTGGCTTCCGGTCGCGGTCATGGCCGTGCTCGTCTACCTCCGGTGGACCCTGCGGCTGCGGCGCCGTGGCGACGACTGGCCACTGTGGCGGGCCGCGTCGTGGGTCGGCGGCTGGCTCCTCTTCGTCTACTTCACCTCGGCCGGGCCCGGCGTCTACGGGAAGATCCTTTTCTCCTGGCACATGATCGAGCACATGGGCGTGGCGATGATCGTCCCGCTGCTGCTCGTGCCCGGAGCGCCGATCACGCTCGCGCTGCGGGCGCTCCCGGCGCGCAAGGACCGGACCATGGGGCCGCGCGAGCTCATCCTGGCCACGGTCCACTCGAAGTACCTGCAGCTGCTCGCCAACCCGGTGGTCGCCTCGGCGCTGTTCTTCTTCAGCCTGGCGATCTTCTACTTCAGCCCGCTCTTCGAGCTCGCGCTGAAGACGCACACAGGGCACGTCCTGATGATGGCCCACTTCGTCACGAGCGGGTACCTCTTCACGTGGGTGCTCATCGGTGTCGACCCCGGGCCGAAGCGCTGGTCCCCGCTCGCGCTGCTCGTGGTCCTGCTGGTCACGATCAGCTTCCACGCCTTCTTCGGTGTGGTGCTCACCCAGTCCACCGACCTGTTGGCGCCGGGCTTCTTCAACCAGCTCGACCTGCCGTGGATGACGACGCCCATCGCGGACCAGCGGACCGGTGGTGCCATCGCCTGGGGTGTCGGTGAGGCGCCCACGCTGATCATCGGCACCGTCGTCGCCCAGCAGTGGATGCGCCGGGACGACCGGGAGATGCGCCGGGCGGACCGCCGCGCGGACCGGGACGGCGACGCCGAGCTCGAGGCCTACAACGCGCACCTGGCGCAGCTCGCCCGCAACCAGCAGAAGTAGGGGTGTGCACGCGAAAGGGGCCTCCCGCCGATCGGCGGGAGG
>NZ_BCSR01000036.1 GCF_001570965.1 Janibacter corallicola NBRC 107790
CTGTACTCAGCCGACAGGTTGGTGACACTCCGGGTGTTGACGTTAGGGAGGACCTCCGGGTGCGGTGGGTGATGTCTAAGTCGCCTACCGACCGGAGGTCCTCGTGTCCCACCGTAATGCCCGACTGAACGAGCGTGGCCGACAACTGTTGGTGGAGCGGGTCTGCGATCAGGGCTGGGCCGTGGCCCACGCTGCCAAGGCCCAAGGCGTCTCGCGGCAGTGCGCCCACCGGTGGATCAACCGGTTCCGTCAGGAAGGCCCGGCCGGCCTGCAAGAGCGGTCCTCGCGTCCGCACCACTGCCCACGCCAGACCCCGGTTGAGGTCGAGGAAGCGATCGTGGCCACACGCCGCCAAGAGCGTCGCGGGCAGGACTGGATCGGGCCCGAGCTCGACGTACCCGCCCGCACCGTCTGCCGGGTCCTACGCCGCCACGGCGTGCCCTACCTGCGTGAGTGCGACCCGCTGACCGGCCAGGTCATCCGCGCGTCGAAGACCACGGCCGTGCGCTACGAACGCGACCACCCGGGCGAGCTGGTCCACGTCGATGTTAAGAAGATCGGCAAGATCCCCGACGGCGGCGGGTGGAAGGCCCACGGCCGGGCCATGGGCTCCACAGCCGCGCAGAAGAAGGCCCGGATCGGTTACGACTACGTGCACTCGATGGTCGATGACCACACCCGACTGGCCTACAGCGAGATCCTGCCCGACGAGAAGGGCCCCACCTGCGCCGGCTTCATCCGGCGAGCGGCCGGGTACTTCGCCGCGCACGGCATCACCCGGATCGAGCGAGTGATGACCGACAACCACTTCTCCTACCGCCATTCCCACGACGTAGGCGACGTCATGGAGGAACTGGGCGCCAAGCACAAGTTCATCCGGCCTCACTGCCCCTGGCAGAACGGCAAGGTCGAACGCTTCAACCGCACCCTGCAGACCGAGTGGGCCTACCGACAGGTCTTCACCAGCAACACCCAACGATCCGCTGCCCTTGCGCCCTGGCTCGAGCACTACAACACTGAACGCCGCCACACCGCACTCGGAGGTCACGCCCCGACCAGCCGACTGTCACCAACCTAATGGCCGGGTACATCTAACGCCCAAGGTCACAAGTGAAGTGGCATCATCGACGGCGTCCTGGGCAGGAGCTCGCCGTAGACCGCGCGGATCTGGTGCGGCAGTGGCTCCACGTCGCTCGTGGCCACCGCCATCATCGGGTCGTTGAGCCCGGCGAGTCTGATCCGCTGCGCCTGTGCTGCGATCTTGAAGTGCTCGGGGTCTGCGTCGAAGGGAGCTGTGGCCGCCGTGGAAGGGCGCAGGTTGTCCTCATCCCTGCGAAGACCATCCGTTGGGCAAGTGCCGTCTCCGACTTGTACGTGACCTCGATGGCGTCGTCCCCGCGATGGTCGACGTGCAAGATCTGAACCGCTCCGTCTGCGGTGAAGCCTTCGATGGACATGCCGACGGTGACGTCCTCAAGCTTCACGTTCAGTCCCTTCCGACGCGCTGTGTGCACACCGTATTGGGCGGCGCGGACATTCTGCGCCAGCACGCGTGCACGACCTGCGTGTAGGACCCCGATCACCCGCTCCTCGTCAGGCATACTCACCACTGTCATAGCGGCCCGACGGGCTTCCTCTCGAAGGACATGCCCCCACCCGCACGAGATTCGTGCTGTCTGGGGACCTGTCCGTGCCACTCCTTCGCTCCACCGCCCGAGGATTCTCGGCGCTGGAGCACCACCTGGCCGACCGACTCGCTGAGCAGATGTCCATCCAGACAGGCCACTCCCCCTCACCGGGTGAGCGTCGTGCGTGGGAGCGGAGCCTCCCCGCACTCCAGGCGGATCTCCTCTCGGCCGGTCTCGACGACGTCGAGATGCTCGTCGAGTACCAGCTGCCGCTGACCTCCAAGCGGGCCGACGTGGTTCTCGCCGGCGTGCACCCGCGCACGGGGCGCCCTTCGTATGTCGTCATCGAGCTCAAGCAATGGTCCTCCGCGGAAGCCTTCGAGGACTCGGACACCCTTGTGAGCGTGGAGCAGTACGGCGGTCGAGCCGTCACGCACCCGGCGGTTCAGGTCGAGGGCTACGTCGAATACATCTCCGACTTCACCAGCCACCTCGCCGAGACCGAGCACTCCCTTGTGGGTGCCGCCTACCTGCACAACGCGACCGATCGTGAGGTGGAGGACCTCTTCATCCGTCCATCGACGAAGCACTCACGGCTCTTCACCGGTCAGCGCCGGGGCGCGTTCAGCGACTTCCTCGCCGAGCACCTGGCTCCCGGTACGTCTGGTGCTGCTGCGGCCGATGTGCTCCTGGCCTCACGCATCGCTCCGAGCCGCCAGCTGCTCGCTGTCGCAGCCGACGAGGTGCAACGCCGCGAGATGTTCGTCCTGCTCGATGAGCAGCGGGACGCCTACGAACACGTGCTGCACGCCGTCGACCGGGCCCGCCGCGCCAACACCAAGCGGGCCATCGTCGTCAGCGGCGGCCCGGGCAGCGGGAAGTCCGTCATCGCCCTCTCCCTCATGGGTGAGCTCTCCCGGCAGGGCCGCAGCGTCGTGCACGCCACGGGTTCGCGGTCCTTTACCCAGACCCTGCGGAAGGTGGCCGCGGCACGCGCCCCGCGCGTACGACAGCTCTTCAAGTACTTCAACTCCTTCATGACTGCCGAGCCAAACGACTTGGACTGCCTGATCCTCGACGAGGCTCACCGCATCCGGGAGACGTCGGTGAACCGGTACACGCGCAAGGAGCAGCGCGAAAAGGCCCTGCCGCAGATCCACGAGTTGCTGTCTTCCGCACGGGTGCCGGTCTTCCTCCTCGACGAGCATCAGGTCGTCCGACCTGGCGAGCTCGGCACGGTGCAGGACATCGAGCGGTATGCGGCCGTCCTCGGCATCGAGGTTGAGAAGATCAGCCTCGACGACCAGTTCCGCTGCGGCGGGTCGCAGGTGTACGTCGACTGGGTGCTGCGGCTGCTCGGTCTCAGTCCGGGAGGACCGATCACGTGGCCCGGCGACCCAGGCTTCACCGTGGAGGTCGTCGATTCACCCCAGGAGCTGGAGCACGTGCTCGCGGAGAGGCACGAAGGGGGCTACACCGCCCGGATGGCGGCCGGCTACTGCTGGCCGTGGAGCGATCCGCGCTCCGACGGAACCCTCGTGCCCGACGTGGAGATCGACGACTGGTCTCGTCCGTGGAACCTCAAGGGCGATCGTGCAGTCGGTGGCGCTCCCCCTTCGCCACTGTGGGCCTCGGACCCGGCTGGTTTTGGTCAGGTCGGCTGCATCTACACGGCACAGGGGTTCGAGTACGACCACGCGGGCGTGATCATCGGTCCCGATCTCGTGTGGCGTGACGACCGCTGGGTGTCGGTACGCGAGGCCAACCGGGATCCGGACTTCAAGAGTCGGGCGAAGGTGCCCGACGCCGACTTCGACCGCCTCGTCCGCAACGTCTACAAGGTGCTGCTGACGCGTGGGATGCGCAGCGTGCACATCTATTCCACGGACCCGCAGACCCGAGACTTCCTGCGGTCGCTCGTGCGGCCGTAAGCGATAGACGAACCGAACACCGACGACGGATCGACAGGCTTCCGCTCCAGGAGATGCCTCCCCCGTGACACGCACGGAGCAGGCATGCCATGACCACGTGGATCTTCGGGATCAGCGCCCAGGACCCCGAGCACTGGGAGATCGCCAAACAACAAGGCCTTTGGGACATGACCAAGGCTTGGGACGTCCAGCCTGACGACCACATCTACTTCTGGCAGTCGCATCTGCCGAAGTCATCCGCGTTCAAGGACCGTCTCGTCGGCTTGGTGCGTGCCACGAGCAGCTGGCGGGAGCTGAAACCTGCGGACTACCCCCTGCCGTGGAACAAGACCGACAAGAACCTCAACAACTACAAATACCGCTTCGACCTCGAGGTGGTGAACCCCCGCTCGTCGAGTGACGCCAGCTGGACCGAGATTGAGCGCCGTACGGGGGTGACTGGCAACACCCGATTCGGTCCGCAGAGGGTTATACGAGCGGATGGGGCTCGTTGGCTACGATGGCAGCTCGACATCGGACAGGATGAAATCCTGTCCGGCAGCCTTGAGGAAGCACTGGACGAGTTCGACGCCGGCGAAGACCTGCCGGACGAGGACCGACGACGGAAGGTCAACGCCTCGATCTACGTTCGCGAGGGGCGTGGGCCCTTCAGGGATGCGCTGGTGCAGGCATATGAGGCGAAGTGCGCCATCACTGGCGTCTCGGCTCCGGTCCTAGATGCCGCCCACATCCGCCCCTATCAGGGACGGCACAGCAACGACCCGAGCAACGGCATCCTCCTGAGGACGGACCTGCACACACTCTTCGACCGACACCTGCTGACCGTGATGTACGAGGCAAACCGGTATGTCGTCCGCGTCGCCGAGTACGTCGAGGACGACTTGTACCGCGACCTCGACGGCCAGGAGCTGGCTGTCGTCCCGAACAACGCGCGTAGTCGACCGAGCACGTCTCTGCTGGCGGAGCACAATGACGAATGCCGCAAGAAGTGGAAATGTTGATGTCGTTTATGGTGCTGCACAGAATTTTTTGTGCTCTTGGTGCATCACCGCATCACCAGATCTGCGCACGAACGCTCGATGCCTTCCGGGAAGTTTGCCGTCTGCGCGACGATTCACCAGCGACTCCACATCCGCAGCGGTGGTCCGGCGCGGGGATATTTCGTCGGGACATAGCGCGTAGGCGCCTGCTCGCGGAGCGATCCGGTCGACACGATCGGAGTCCGCCTTCGCGCCTGCTTCGGCACGACGAAGAACTCTCTGAACGACGTCTCTGTACCGTTGGCGCAGCAGTCACCTGGCTACGCGATGACACAACCGAGCCGGAGGTCAGGTCAGAACCTGGAGCAAGTCCTCGTCAGTCAACCCGGTGCAAGGCCGGCCCCTTGTGGGCCGCGACGTGGTCGGTCTTGTCGCTCTTGATCTCGTACTGCGGCTCGTCCTTGCTGGCCCGGCGACGGTGACCCTTGTAGTCGAAGTCCTGCGTGTGGACCTTGGTGATCGTGCCCGTCACCTGTCCCGCCTCGGAGTTCCAGCCGACGTGGTCGCCGACCGCGAAGTTCGCACTCATCACTCCTCCTCATCACGCCTAACCGTGCCAACAACCTCAGCGTAGGGCCGGGCCTACCCTCGCTAAGGTCGACGCATGCCCCTCGCTCCCCTGCCCGATGAAGACGTCGAGTTCGCCCTCGCCCGCCGTCGCTGGTGCACCCCGGTGGTCGCCGAGCTGACCCTGGAGGTCATCGAGCAGCGCATCGACTTCGACGCCGGGCAGTACGTGCTCCTCCAGGACACCGGCCGCGCCGTGTCGATGCAGTCCTACTCCGTGGCCAACGCGCCGCGGGAGGACGGCACGCTGACCTTCCTCGTCACGGCGGTGCCGGGCGGGCCCACCAGCACCTGGCTGACGAAGGGGGCACAGCCCGGCGACCGCGTCCTCGTCTCCGGACCGTACGGCTCCTTCGTCGCCGACCCCGCCCACCACGGCCCGACGCTCTACCTCGTGGGCGGCTCCGGCCTCGCTCCCGCGAAGGCCCTGGTCGAAGCGGCCGTCGCCCGTGGCGAGACCGCCCATCCCGATGCCGGTTCCCGTCACACGCTGCTCTTCTCCGGGCGCACCCCTGAGCACCTCATCGACCACGAAACATTCACCGCTCTCGCGGCCCAACAACCCGGGTTCGACTACGTGCGCACCCTCACCCGGGTGGACGGCAGCGACGTCGAGCCGCCACGTGGTCGGATCCCGGAGGTCCTCCCTTCGCTCCTGCCGGATCTGTCCGAGCACGCGGTCTACATCGCGGGGGCACCGGGACTCGTCGACGCCAGCACGAAGGCCGCCCAGCAGCTAGGGGCACGGGCCGGGCGGGTGCACACGGAGGAGTTCTACGCCCAACCCACCCCGTGGAGCAGCGGTTCCGGCACATGATGAGGTGAGACATGGGCAGTGACGCATCCCGCATCTACACCAAGACCGGCGACGACGGCACGACCGGGCGGCTCTTCGGCGGCCGGATCGGCAAGGACGACCCACTCGTGGACGCCTGCGGCGACATCGACGAGGCCATCGGCGCGCTCGGTCAGGGGCGGGCCGAGCTCGCGGCCGACCCCGATGCCACCGACCTCGCGGCGCTGACCCTGCAGACCCAACGTCAGCTCTTCGTGGTCGCTGCCGACCTGATGGCCAACCCGCACCAGCGCGAAAAGCTGCGACCCGGGACCTCCCTCGTCGACGACGACCTCGTCGCCCGCATCGAGCAGGCCATCGACCACCTCGTGGAGCAGCACCCGCTGAAGCCGGTCTTCATCGTGCCCGGGGCCACCCGCGCCTCGGCGGCCTTCGACCTGGCTCGAGGGATCATCCGTCGCGGGGAGCGACACGCCGTCGCCGCCGCCCGCGCCGGCCACCACGTGTCCGACCCCGTCCTGCTCGCGCTGAACCGGATGAGCGACCTCGTCTACGTCCTCGCCCGGTCCACCGCGGGGGACGCCGAGGACCCCAGCCACGAGTAGACGGTCACATTGGTGGCGCACCACCGGCGACCGGGTGACCGCGTCACGACCTTTCGCTACTCCCCCACCGCCCCAAGGCCTGCTTCAGCAGATCCGTCGTCTCGCCCAGCGCCAGACCCTTGACGATCAGGAGGTCGAGGATGTCCGGCTCGCTCTGAGGTGGGTTCTGTCGGCGGGCAGCCATCTCCAGAAGAGCTCGAACCGCATCGTATGGGTTGGCCGTCACCATGTCGTGCAGGAAATCCTTGGGTCCCTGCACCCTGAGCCCGTCCGGGAGGCGCACCTTTGGGAAGTGCTTCAGGTTGTCCGTGACGATGACGTCCGCGCCACCTGCCAGGGCGGCGGCGACGACGTGCTCATCCCCGGGGTCAGGAAGCCCAACCTCGCCGATCAAATCGACCCTGCGTGGGTCGATAACCTCGAAGGCGCCTCCAAGGTGTGCCACCAGATGGTCAGCGCGGGACTCCGCCTCCACATCCGTTGCGCCTTGCTTCCGCAACTTGCGGGCCTCTACGTACTGGATCTCGAACAGGATGTCTTCGCTCAATACGACGCGAAACACGCCTTGGGCGGACATTGTCAGTAGCAAGTCACGCCGCAGTCCCGAATAGACAACGCATGTATCCAAGACTGCGGCGAACATACCCACATCGTGGCAGGAGGATCGAGTCGACGCTCATCGAGACTCGCGCCGTTGAACCGCACGCTTCGTACGTGCCTCCTTGAGCAGCTCCTGCACCTCCTCTTCATCCAACTCGTCGTCCATCTGGGCAGCAGTCGCTGCCACGGCGGCGAGCTGCCGTTCCCGTCGTGCCCGCTGATAGGCTAGGACGTCCTCGAGTACGACCATGCGACGGCTGCTGATCCGTTCGCACGGGAGATCACCTGACTCGATGGCCTTGACCAGAGTCGGACGGCTGACCCCCAAGAGGTCAGCCGCCTGTTGGGTTGTCAACCGACGCGTCTGCGGGGTGAGCGTCACAGCCCGTCCCGCCTGCATCGCACCGACCACCTGGACGAGCAGGTGGTGCACCTCTTCAGGGATCGGCACCGTCCCCTCGGGGCCAACCAAGGCGAACTCGCCCTCTCCGGACAGCACCCCCTCGACCTGGCTCAGCTCAGCTTGGTCCGCGGGAAGGTAGGTGTGGGTCTCCAACTGCGCAGTCATGACACTCCCTCATCTCTCGAAAGAAGCGTAACAACCTTTCGACTCTTTCGGAAGTTCCCCGCCGACAAGACTGGACCCGCAGATCAGGTGCCACTCCCCCTTCGCCCGGCGAACCCGGCCGCCCGCTGCACGAACCACTCCAGCGACTCCTCGTCCGCCGCAGCAGTGCGGTTGACCGCGTCCGGGTCGCCGCCCTGGAAGACCCGCTTGATCGGGACCTCCATGATCTTGCCGGTCCGGGTGCGTGGGATCGACGGCGCGGCGATGACCTCGTCGGGGACGTAGCGCGGCGAGACCTGCTCGCGGATGGCCGCGACGATCCCCTCGGTCAGCTCCGCGTCGACCTCGGCGCCCTCCTCCGGCACGACGAAGAGGGGCATGTAGTAGTCGCCGCCGTCGAGCTCCGCGCCGATGACCATCGAGTCGGCCACTCCCGCAACGGTGTTGACGACGCTCGTGATGTCAGCGGAGCCCATCCGGATGCCTCCGCGGTTAATCGTCGAGTCCGAGCGCCCGTGGATCATCCAGCCGCCGTCGGGGATGTGCGTGGCCCAGTCCCCCTGTCGCCAGATCCCCTCGAACGCATCGAAGTACGCCTCCCGGTAGCGCGTCCCGTCCGGGTCCCCCCAGAAGGCCACCGGCATCGACGGCAGCGCCTCGGTCATCACGAGCTCGCCGACCTCACCGGTGACCGGCTCCCCCTTCGCATCGACGGTCTGCGCCGCGACGCCGAGGTAGGGCGCCATCAGCTCACCCAGGTACACCGGGTCGAGCGGGTTGGAGCCGAGGATCCCCGAGGAGATGTCCGTGCCGCCGGAGTCGGAGCCGAGGCGGATGTCGGCCCTGACGTGTTCGTAGACCCAGTGCCACGTCGACTCCGGCAGCGGGGAGCCGGTCGAGAGGATGGAGCGAAGGGAGCCCAGCGGCCCCTCCGGCACGGCACCGGAGCGCTCGATCGCCGAGAGGATCGCGGCACCGGTGCCGAAGAGCTCGACGTCCTCCTCGTCGCAGATGTCCAGCGGCAGGGTGGCCGATCCGTGGAACGGGGCCCCGTCGTAGGTGACGATCGTGGCGCCGACCGTCATCGCCTGGACGAGGAGGTTCCACACCACCCACGTCGTGGAGACGGCGTAGTAGCAGCGCGCCCCGGGACCGAGGTCATACTGCAGCGCGTTGGCCTTGAGTGCCTCGAGGGTGATCCCGCCGTGGGAGTGGACGATGCCCTTCGGCCGTCCGGTCGTGCCCGAGGAGTAGAGCACCCACAGCGGGTGGGAGAACTCGACCGGCTCGAAGTCCGGCGGGCTCGGCTGCTCCACCACCTCGGAGAGCCGCGTGCTCGGCACCCGCAGCCCCTCCGGCGCCGCCCCGCCCTGGGCGTCGACGAGCACGTGGTGCTCCACGCTCGGCAGGGCCTCGAGGATCGCCGGGAGCTGGGTGAGCTGGTCGCGGCGCTTCCCACCGACCTCGACCGAGTCCGTCGTGACGAGGACGCGCGGCTCGATCTGCTCGAAGCGGTCGCTGATCCCTTGCACCCCGAAGTCCGTGTTGACCACCGACCACACGCCGCCGACCGTCGCGGTCGCGAGCATGGCGACGACCGTGTCCGGCGTGCTCGGCAGCACCGCGCACACCCGATCCCCCGGACGCACACCGATGCCCCGGAGGTGGCCGGCCAGAGCACCGACCCGACCGGCCAGGTCGGCCCACGTCACCGACTCACGAGGATCGCTCTCGTGCAGACCGACGACGGCTTCGTCGTCGGGGCGCTCCTGCGCCCAGCGCAGCAGGTTCTCGGCGAAGTTCACCCGCGCACCGGGGAACCAGCGCGTGCTCGGGATGTCACCCCCTTCGCGCACCGGGCCCTCGCCACGCTCGCCGATGACGTCGAAGAAGTCCCACACCGACTGCCAGAAGTCGTCGACCTCCCCCACGCTCCACGCGTGCAGGTCGGCGTAGTCACTCGTCTCGACTCCGACGGTGCGTGCGAGCCAGTCCTGGTATCGGCGGATCTGCGAGCCCTCGATCCGCTCCTGCGACGGCTCCCAGAGCTGGGTGCGGTCCATGGTCATGCTCCTTTGCGAGATCCGTACCGGTGCGCGTTACGTCCGATGACATCGAACCATCACGCCGGATGAGTGCGAGGATCGGGACAACCGTCCCTCCGAAGAGCTCTTGACCGCCGGCGTCCCACTGCGGGTGACGACGGTGGAAGTCCGTCACCGACTGATAGGCGTGGCCGGCCTGCAGCAACAGATGCGGCCGCCGACAGCTCGGCTCGGCAGGCATCCTTGACACTTCGGATCACATTCAGAACACTAGGTGCATGGCCGTCACCAGCTTCCGAGCATCCGACTTGTCTCGCGACAGCGCGAAGGTCTTCCGCACGGCAGAACGTGGGCCGGTGGAAGTCACCCGCCGAGATGGAGAGCCGCTGGTCCTGACACGCAAGTCCGAGTACGACGACCACTACGCAGCCCTGAATGCAGCGGCGGACCTCATTGCGGCCTCCTTGGAACCGAGCGACTCCCCCCTCGAGCGACGCCTACAGGCCCGGATGCCCTGGATGCGGTTCCTCAGCGAAGAAGACCGGGCGCACTTCAGCCACGACATCATCGACGTTGCCCGGGGCTGCGCGGCAGTCCATGACTTTGGGCCCTTTCTCCAAGAGCTGACCGAGTGGCACTCGACAGCGGCGGCCGTCGCAGCGGGCTACACGGCTCCTGACGACCTCGACTGGTTCGACGAGCCGGTGCCGGCAGCCGACCCCCGTACCGCCTGAGCACTGCGTTGCGATGGCGCGAGCGACCCCGGTTCCCCGCCCCAGACGGAAGGACGAATACCAGATCGTCTGTGCCACTCGGACCGCCGAGGTCGGCTGGAAGAACTTGGTGGCCACCCAGCGCAACGCGGCTGTGAACGCGTGGGAGTTCCTCACGGCGCACCCCCTGGAGCGGCTCCCGAAGAATCATCGACTCAAGGGCGAACTCGGCCACGTCGTCAGCAACGGCGCGGTGCATGAACAGTGGCAACACGAGATGTCGAACGGCGCACGACTCTGGTTCTACGTGAAGGACGACATGGTGATGCTCGTCCAGGTGCATACGCATCACCCCAACGAGACGAAGTAGGACGCCGGTCGATAGCCGACTCAGCCGCGCGGCTGGGTGACGTACTCCGCGACGATCCGCCCGAGCTCCTCCCCCGCGTCCTCCTGCAGGAAGTGCCCGGCCTGCGGGATGACCGGGTGGGAGACCCCCTTCGCACCGGGGACGTGTCGCGTGAGGACCGGCCCCATCGCCGCGGTGATGGGGTCGCTGTCGCTGAAGGCGACGAGGAAGGGCTTGTCCCAGCGCCCCAGCTTCTCCCACGCGAGGCGGTTGGCCGCCGTGGCCGGGTCGTCGGGTGAGGTCGGCACCAGTGCGGGCATCGCCCGCGGACCGGCCTTGTGGGCCTCGTCCGGGAAGGGTGCGTCGTAGGCAGCCTGCACCACAGGTGACATCTCCCGCACACATCCCGAGGCGACCAGCCGGCCGACGTCGAGGACCTCGGCGCTCTCCACCGCCCGCCGGAAGCGCCACCACACGTCGGGCATACCGTGGTCGCCCGTCGGCAGACCGGTGTTCGCGGCGACGGCCGAGGCAAACCGATCCGGGTTCTCCGCGGCCAGGCGCAGACCGATCAGCCCGCCCCAGTCCTGACCGACGAGGGTGACCGCCCGCAGGTCGAGCATGTCGAAGACGAGGTGGCGCACCCACTCGACGTGCCGCGCGTAGGAGTGGGCGCCGGGGTCGGTCGGCTTGTCCGACCGACCGAAGCCGACGAGGTCCACCGCGACCGAGTGGATCCCCGCGTCGGCGAGCACCCGCATCACGTGCCGATAGAGGTAGGACCAGCTCGGCTCACCGTGCAGCAACAGCACCGTGGGCACGTCCCCGGCAGGCGGGCCGGCCTCGACCCACGCCATCCGCAGCGTCCCGCCCTCCTGGTCCGGGACCTCGGCGTAGCGCGGCTCGTAGTCGAAGTCGGGCAGGTCGGTGAATCGCTCGTCCGGTGTGCGCAGGGTCTCCATGACAGGACTCTACGAGCGCCCGGGCTCACGAGCAGCGCTCCCACTCCGTGAGATGCATAACGTTCAGTTATGCACTGGATAAGTAGTGGCGTAGCGTCGTCGACGTGACTGCGACGACCCAGCCCTCTCTTCCCCCTTCGCACGATGCCGCTGTGCAGCAGGCCGAGAGCCCGGCGCCGCCGATCATGGACCGGCCCAAGTCCCTGGCGGCGACCACGGCCCTCGCCCTCGGCGCGGTGGGCGTGGTCTACCTCGCGGCCACCCACGGGGTGAAGCAGGCCGGTCTCTTCGCACTCGGCATCGGTCTGGGAGTGGCGCTCTTCCACGCCCGCTTCGGCTTCACCTCCGCCTGGCGCCAGCTCGTCGCCGTCGGCCAGGGCCGTGGCCTGCGGGCCCACACGGTGCTCCTCGGCACGACGGCGACCCTCTTCGCGATCATCATCTCGACGGGCATCGGCTTCGGCGGGGTCGTCCCGGAGGCGAGCGTCGACCCGATCGGCGTCGGCTCGATGGTCGGCGCACTGCTCTTCGGCATCGGCATGCAGCTCGGCGGCGGCTGCGCCTCCGGCGTGCTCTACCACGTCGGCAGCGGGCAGAGCGCCACCGTGATCACGCTCGTCAGCTTCGTCGTCGGCTCCTTCGCGGGCACGTGGCGCTATGACTTCTGGCAGGAGACGCTGCCGAGCTTCGGCTCCTACTCCCTCGCCGAGGACATCGGTTACGGGGGCGCGCTCGTCGTCACCCTCCTCGTCCTCGCCGCCATCGCGGGGGCCAGCCTGCTCGTCGAGCGTCGCCGCACTCCCCCGCCCGTCGCGCCGGTCCCCACCGCCCAGGGCCTCGCCCGGGTCGTGCGTGGCTCCTGGCCGATGTGGGCCGGCGGCGTCGTGCTCGCCGTCCTCGGCGCACTCGTCCTCATGACGAAGGGGAGCGCCTGGGGCGTCACCAGCGCCTTCGCCCTGTGGGGCGCGAAGGTCGCGCAGGCCCTCGGCATGCACCCCGAGACCTGGGCCTACTGGCAGGACCCGGGCAACGCGGCCGACCTCAACGGCGCCCTGCTCGACCACTCGACGACCCTGAACGACCTGGGCATCATCGTCGGCGCCGCCCTCGCCGCGGCCATCGGTGGCCAGTTCGTCATCCAGCGCCGCATCCCCGGCCGCGTCGTCGCCGCCGCGATCCTCGGTGGCTTCCTCATGGGCTACGGCGCCCGCCTCTCCTTCGGCTGCAACATCGGCGCCTACCTCGCCGGCATCGCCAGCTTCAGCCTCTCCGGCTGGGTGTGGGCCGTCGTGGCGCTGGTCGGCACGTGGCTCGGCCTCAAGGTCCGCCGCCGGATGGGTCTGGCCACCCCTGCCCCGGGCGACGGGGTCTGCTGAGCGGTCACGGTCGAGACGAGCTCACAGCGGTGGCGCACCACCCGCGGCCAGGTGACGCAGCAGCCCCACGACCTCCTCGGCCCGCTCCCGGCCACCGGCATCGACCTTCATCGTGACGCCCTTGCCCTCACGCACGCGCACCCGGAACTTCCAGGTGATCCACCCCTTCTCCAGCTCCGCGCCGGTGATCCGTGCGGCGGGAGCCTCGTCCAGGACTCGCCACCGCCACACCCTGATCACCTGCAGGACCCGCCGGTCCGTCACGATCAGCAGCGGGAAGGTGCTCGAGCGTTGTGACCCCACCGCGACGTCGTAGACGGTCTCCTCCGGCTCGAGCACCTTCCCCGGGAGGCCCATGTCCACGACGTGGAAACGTAGGTGGCTGTTTCGAGCCATGGCAGCGAAGTAGGTCCTCGCCGCCCGGGTCCCCTGCGCGTCGGCGAAGCCCTGTGCCATGACGGCATCCGCATCATCGCCGTGCAGGCGACGGACCTGGTTGTGCGCGTCCTGCGCAGCCTGCAGCCGGTCGAGCTTGCGGCGAAGTCCCATCACGTCCCCGCGTAGGCCGCGGTCTTGACCCGCACGGTCTCGGGCTGGCCCTTGTCGACCGAGCGCTGGACCGTCCACGCCGGCGAGCCGGTGTCGAAGGTGTCACCGATCTCCTGGTCCGTCAGCAGCTCGGAGCCGTCCTTGCAGCGGTACCAGCTGAACTTCCCGCCCCAGTGCTGGTCGTGGTCGTGCGAGATCGTCTCGCACATGGCGTCATCCTCCAGCTCCACGTAGAGCGGGATCGCCTCCCCCTCGCGCGGCGTGACGTCCTCGCTGTCGGCCGTGGGCGAGTCGAAACGGATCGCCTGCCGGCCCAGGGCATTGGTGATGCAGGTCGTCGTCCCGTCGTCGTTCTTGCAGGCCAACGCGCTCGCGGCCGTCGGCCCGCAGGTGAAGACGTCGTCCTGCCGCGAGTAGTTCGACCCGTACAGGCCGCCCATCTCGCACACGTCCGTGCCCGGGCCCTCCATCGTCCAGGAGTCGTCCACCCAGACGGTCGTGATCGTGGTCGCCGCACCGGCGTCGCCCCCTTCGTCCTCCGTCGTGGACGAGGACTCCTGCGACGCACTGGTGGTCGACGTCGAGGTCGACGAGCTCTCCGAAGGCGTCGCCGACGTGGCCGACGAGGACGTCGAGGACGTCGAGGACGTCGAGGACGTCTTCGACTCCTGCTCATCGGAGCTCGTGCTCGGCGGCACCGTGGTCGTGACGGTTGTGGGCTCCTCCGGCTCGCCGGCCCCGCAGGCCGAGACACCGATCGCCACCAGCGCAGCCGCAGCGATCGTGGACATGACGCGCTTCACGGCGCTCCTCTCCCCTCCGCCACGACCCCCTGCCGCGGCGTGCCCTCCCATAAGACGTGCTGGCAGGGGGTGAATGCAAGGACTGCCCCAGTGCGTCGCTGCGCCACTGCTGCACCCCGTCAGCTGTCGCTCGGCCCGGCGGCCGCGGCACCGGCGATACGCTGCCCACGCCATGACCCGCGCCCCAGTCCCCCGCGAGTCGGTCCCCGTCGAGACCGTCTGCGCGCTGCTCGACCTCGTCGTCGCCGACGAGGCATCCGGCGCGAGCATCCACCAGGCCCTCGCCGCGGCTGATCTGACCGCCGAGGCCGGAGACCGGCTCGCCCAGCAGGCCGGGCAGGTCCGCGCCTCCTTCAGGCGCTGGCGCCGCCGCGAGCAGGAGCTCTCCGCGATCCTCTCCGGCGTGCGCGAGCTCGCCGAGCTGCGCGACGTCGACACCCTGCTGGAGCGGATCGTGGACAGGGCCCGCGGGTTGCTCGGCGCGGACGTGGCCTACCTGACCGGCCACCACGACAACGCCCTGCGGGTGCGCACCACCTCGGGCGTCGTCGCCCCGGAGCTGCGTGAGCTCGTCGTCCCCGTCGGCGTCGGCCTGGCCAGCCGGGTGGTCACCCAGCGCACGCCGCAGTGGACCTCGGCCTACCACGAGAACCTCGAGGTGCCGCACGGCGAGGGCGTCGACGCGGCCGTGACCGCGGAGGGCCTGCAGTCCCTGCTCGGCGTCCCCCTCCTGGCCGGCACCGAGGTCCTCGGTGCGCTCTTCGCGGCCAACCGGACCACCTACGAGTTCAGCCCCGACGAGATCGCGCTGCTGGGCGCCTTCGCCGACCACGCCGCCGTCGTGCTCCAGACCGCCCGCCTGCTCGACGCCACCCAGTCCGCTGCCGAGGCAGCCCACGAGGCGACCACCGTCCTCTCCGAGAACCTCGCCGCCACCGAGCGCGCCAGCCGCGTCCACGAGGACCTCACCTCCGTCGTCGTCGAGGGAGGCTCCGCCCGCGAGGTCGCCGAGACCCTCAGCCACTCCCTCGGGCGCCGGGTGGTGATCCTCGGCCGCGACCTGCTGCCCGCGGCGGACGCCCCCTTCGCCAATGACCGGGTCGAAGGGGGCGACGCCGCGCCCTCGCCGCCGGTCCAGGAGGCGATCCGGTCGAGCCGGCGCTCCGGCCGGTGCGTGCCGGTCGACCCCGGCGACGAGGTCGAGTACGCGGTCACGGTCGTCTCCGACGACGCCCTCCTCGGCGCGATCCTGCTCGGCCCCGGCGAGCGCGAGCTGGGCCCGGTGGAGCAACGCACCGCCGAGCGCGCCGCGCAGATCACCGCCCTGGTGACCCTGAAGCAGGACGCGATCATCGACGCCGAGAACCGCGTGAGCGGTGAGATCCTCACCGACCTGATCCACCCCCGCACCCGCGACACCGGTGCCGTCACCACCCGGGGGCGCAGCCGCGGCATCCACCTGGAGCGCGTGCGCTCACTCGTCGTGCTCGCCGTGCCCGCCGGTGAGCGACGACGCTGCCTCGGCATCGTGCGGGCCCTGGCCAGCAGCATCCTCGTCGGCGAGGAGGACGGGCTGCTCGTCGCCCTGACGAGCGATGCGGACGCCCCGAGCGCGGCCGTGGCGATCCGCCAGCAGCTGACGCGCCGCCGCGCGACCCGGGTGCTCGCCGTCGCCGGACACCGGATCGACGGCGTCGAGGACGTACCGACCTCCTTCGAGACCGCGCACCGCTGCGCCGGCCTGCTGGAACGGATGGGCCGGGAGGACGGCGTGGTCGACGTGCGCGCCTACGCGCCCTACCTGGCGATGTTCGGTGCCGACGGCCCGGACCCGCGGGAGTTCATCGACGTCGTCATCGGCCCACTGCTGACCTGGGACGCCGAGCGCGGCGGTGACCTCGTCACGACGCTGACCGCCTTCGTCGACGCCCAGTCCAGCCCCACCCGGACCGCGCGGGCGCTGCACGTGCACGTCAACACCGTGCTGCAGCGCCTGGAGCGGGTCACCTCGCTGCTCGGCGAGGGCTGGCGCGAGCCCGAGCCGCTCTTCCGGATCTCGGTGGCCACCCGGCTGCACGCCCTCGTCCGCGGCGAGTAGACGATCACTCCACATCGAGCGGGGTGACGGTGGAGGATCTCTCCCTGTGCTCCGGGTCACACCCTTCCTAACGTGGGCAGCACCGGCGGGCGAGCGCCGGGACCAGCCGCAAAGGAGCAGCGCATGGCCAGGACGAGCAGGCCCACCGACTTCCGCCACGGGACCCCCGCCGAGCGCCGTGACCTGGCCACCCGGGCCGCCGGGCTGCCCGACGGCGCACTCACCGCCGTCACGGGCGAAGGAGGCCTGACCCCCGAGCGGGCGGAGACCATGATCGAGAACGTGGTCGGTGTCCTCGGGGTGCCGCTCGGCATCGCGACGAACTTCATCGTCAACGACCTCGAGGTCCTCGTCCCGATGGCGACCGAGGAGCCCTCCGTCGTCGCGGCCGCCAGTCACGCCGCACGCATCGCCCGGGCGAGCGGGGGCTTCCACGCCTCCACGAGCGCGCCGGTCATGCAGGCGCAGATCCAGGTGCTCGACGTCCCGGACCCGCAGGCCGCCCGGCTGCGGGTCCTCGCCGCCCGGGAGGAGCTCATGGCCGCCGGCGACGCGCAGGACCCGTCGCTGGTCTCCTTCGGCGGCGGAGTCCGCGACATCGTCGCCCGCACCGTCCCCACCCGCGTGGGCACCCACCTGCTGGTCCACCTCGTCGTCGACGTGCGCGATGCCATGGGCGCGAACGCGGTCAACACGATGGCCGAGGCCCTCGCGCCCCGGATCGCCGAGCTGGCCGGCGGCCGGCCGCTGCTGCGGATCCTGACGAACAAGGCCGACCAGCGCCTCGCCCGCGCCCACGCCGTGCTCGACGCCACGGAGCTCGGTGGCCCCCGGGTGGTCCGCGACATGGTCGCCGCGGGCGCCCTCGCCGAGGCCGACCCCTACCGGGCGGCCACCCACAACAAGGGGATCATGAACGGCATCACCGCCGTCGCCCTCGCGACCGGCAACGACACCCGCGCCATCGAGGCCGGGGCGCACTCCCACGCCGTCGGGCCCGACGGACGCTACGGCTCGCTCTCCCACTTCGAGGAGACGGCCGACGGCGACCTCGCAGTGAGCCTCGAGCTCCCGATGGCCGTCGGCATCATCGGCGGCGCCACGAAGACCCACCCGAGCGCCGGTGCGGCGCTGCAGCTGATGGGGATCACCGACGCCGCCCAGCTCGCCGAGGTGATCACCTCCGTCGGCCTCGCCCAGAACGTCGCCGCCCTCCGGGCCCTGGCCACCGAGGGCATCCAGCGCGGCCACATGACCCTGCACCGGCGCAGCGTGGCCTCCGCGCAGTCCGACGCGAGCTGACCCCCTTCGCACCCAAGGAGAATCATGCGATCCACCGACCGCCTCGTGATGGCGCTCCTCGTGCTCGTCACGATCATGCTCATCGGGATGCTCACCGCCTCCTGGCGCGTGGTGCTCTACCCCTACCTCATCGCCCTCGGCGTCATCATCCTGCTCGGCGTCGGCAAGCGCCGCGGCCGCGACGGCGTCCTGCTCGGCTTCGGCATCGCCGTGCCGGTCGTCTACATCGCGCTCTACCTCTGGCTCGAGGTCGTCATGGCGGGTGACCCCGGCTCGAGCACGGACCTGGTCCTCGGGCTCGTCCCGGCCACCGCGGTCTACTTCCTCGCGATCTGGCCCTTCGGAATCCTCGTGGCCGCCTGCTACGGCTTCCTGCACCGCCGGATCATGACCGACGCCACCACCCGGGAGCACTGATGAACACCACCATCGTCGGCATCGCCGGCGCCTACCTGCTCGTCGTCCTGCTGATCGGCCTGTGGGCCACGCGCCACACGAAGGACAGCGGCGACTTCTACATCGCCGGACGCAGCCTCGGCGTGCTCGTCATGGCGATCGCCGTCTTCTCCTCGATCCAGAGCGGGTTCGGCGTCGTCGGCGGCACCTCGACGGTCACCGACGGCGGCTACGGCTTCGTCTCCGGGGTCATGATCGCCACTCCCCTCGGCTTCGCCCTCACCTGGCTGATGATCGGCAAGCGGATGATGGGCGTCGGCGACATGGGCGAGATGTACACGGTCGGCGACGTCGCCGAGCTGCGCTACAAGAGCCCGATGGCCCGCGGCGTCATGGGGCTGACCGTCGCCCTCGGCGTCCTCGGCTACCTGGGCACCCAGGTGCTCGCCATGGGCATCGTCGTCGCGGCGATCTTCGACGTCAGCGCCACCACCGGCGCCCTCATCGGCATGGCCGTCCTCGGGCTGTACGTCATCGGCGGCGGCATCCTCGCCGGTGTCTACACCGACCTCTTCCAGGGCGTGCTCATGCTCGTCGTCTCCTTCGTCGCCTTCTACTACGCCCTGCAGAGCGGCGGCGGCATCGCCTCGATGACCCGCACGCTGCAGGCCGAGGCACCGGACCTGGTGACCCCCTTCGGCCTCTCGCCGTGGGTGACGATCCCGTGCTGGATCTTCCTCTTCAGCCTCGGCGGCTCCGCGCAGCCGCACGGCCTGACGAAGTTCCTCATGCTCAAGGAGCGCTCCAGCCTGCGCTGGGGCCCGCTCATCAGCGGCACCGGCTACGCGATCACCACGCTCATGGTCCTCGGCATCGGCTCCGCGGTCTCCGTGCTCACGCTGCGCGGCGACTTCCCGAAGATGGCCTCGCCGGACGAGTCCTTCACGCGGTACCTGACCGACTTCACTCCCCCGGTCGTCGCCGGCCTGGTCATCGCGGGACTGCTCGCGGCGATCATGTCCACCGGGTCCAGCTTCCTCACCCTGGGCGCGGCGAGCGCGGTGCGTGACATCCCGCGGGCCTTCAATCTCACCGTCCGGCGGGAGCTGCTCTGGAGCCGGGTCGCGGTCGCCGCGCTGCTCGTGCTCTCGACCGGCTTCGCCCTGTACATCGGCAGCGTCGTCGCCCTGCTCGGGACCTTCGGCTGGGGCACCTTCGCGGCCAGCCTCTTCCCGGCGCTCGTGCTCGGGATGATGTGGCAGGGCGGCACGAAGGAGGCCGCGATCTCCAGCGCGCTCATCGGCATCGTGCTCAACTTCGTGCTCGAGGTCGGTGCCAAGTACGGCTGGGCGCCGCTGCCGGAGGGGGTGGTCGTGGGTGCCTTCACCTTCGCGGTCACCCTCATCATCTACATCGGGGTCTCGTTGGCGACCCGCGGCCGCAGCGAGGGACCGGAGGCCCCGCTCGCCAGCGTCATCGAGGGCGGCGCCGTGACCGCCTCCACGCCGGTCTCGCAGTCCGTCTGAGCGAAGGGAGCATCCCACGATGATCGAGAAGGTCGCCGAAGCGACGTACCAGGGTCTGCGGGAGGGCTTCCGCTGGCCGATCCCGGAGCGGCTGAACATCGGGACCGCCTGCTCGACGGAGCAGGACCAGGCGGCGCTGGCGCTCATCGAGGTCGTCGACGACGAGGTGCGCCGGTACACCTTCGGTGACCTCACCGAGGGCTCCGACCGGCTGGCCGCCGGGCTGCGGGACCTGGGCATCCGCCCCGGCGACCGGGTCGCGGTGATGCTCCCGCAGGGGCTCGCCTGCGGGATCGCGCACCTGGCCACCTACAAGCTCGGCGGCATCGCGATCCCGATGACCCAGCTCTTCGGGCCGCAGGCGCTCGGGTACCGACTCGGCGACAGCGGCGCGGCGGCGGTCATCACCGACCCCTCGAGCCTCGCGATGGTCACCGAGGTCACCCGGGAGCTCGACGACGTGCGGATCGTCGTCGCCGGCGGTGACCCCGCGGGCGAGCACCCGACCCTGGAGGCCCTCGTCGCCGACTCCCCCGCCGGCTTCGAGGCGGAGCCGACTGGACCCGACGACCCGGCCGTGATCATCTACACCTCCGGCACGACCGGTGCGCCGAAGGGGGCCCTGCACGCCCACCGCGTGCTGCTGGGCCACCTGCCGGCCTTCGAGCTGATGTTCGACTTCTTCCCGCAGGAGGGCGACCGGATCTGGACGCCGGCGGACTGGGCGTGGATCGGCGGGCTCTTCGACGTGCTCATGCCGGCCTGGTACCACGGGCGGCCGGTCGTCGCTACGCCGAAGTCGCGCTTCGAGCCCGAGGCCGCGCTCCGGCTGATGACCGAGCACGAGGTGACCGCGACCTTCCTCCCACCGACGGCGCTGAAGATGATGCGCCAGGCCACGCTCCCCGACCTGGCGCACTCCCTTCGCGTCATCATGAGCGGTGGCGAGCCGCTCGGCGGCGAGATGCTGGCGTGGAGCCGGGAGCGGTTCGGGGTCGACATCAACGAGATCTACGGGCAGACCGAGGCCAACCTGCTCGTGGGCAACAGCTCCGCGGTCTGGGACGTGCGCCCCGGGTCGATGGGCCGACCGTACCCCGGTCACACCCTCGCGGTCCTCGACGCCGAGGACCAGCTGGCCCCGCCCGGGGTCGAGGGCGAGATCGTGGCGCGCAGTGACGACCCGGTCGTCATGCTCGGCTACTGGCAGAACCCCGAGGCGACGGAGGCGAAGTTCGTCACCGTCACCGACGAGGACGGCACGAGCCACCGGTGGCTGCGCACCGGTGACCTCGGCAGCCGGGACGAGGAGGACTACTTCTGGTTCAGCAGCCGGGAGGACGACGTCATCACCTCGGCCGGGTACCGGATCGGGCCCGCCGAGATCGAGGAGTGCGTCCTCGGCCACCCGGCGGTCGCGATGGTCGCCGCGGTCGGGGTCCCCGACGAGCTGCGGGGTCAGGTCGTCAAGGTCTTCGTCACGCTCGCCGAGAGCTGGTCCCCCTCCGAGGAGCTCGCCGACGAGATCCGGGCGCACGTCAAGGCGCGCCTGGCGACCTACGAGTACCCCCGCGAGGTGGAGTTCATCGACGAGCTGCCGATGACCACGACGGGGAAGGTCCGCCGCAGCGCGCTGCGCTCGGCACGGCAGGGGTCGACACCCTAGAGTCCCCTGCACGCTCTCGCGCAGAGCCCGACACGACCCTGTCCGAAGGAGTACGAGGGTATGGGACGGACGAGCACCTCAACGGCGCCGGCAGAGGGGCAGCTGAAGCGCTCCCTGGGGCGGATCGAGACCTTCTTCATCGGCTTCGGCGCGATGATCGGCTTCGGCTGGATCACCTCGACGAGCACCTGGCTGAACGACGCGGGGACGCTCGGTGCCGCGCTGGCCTTCCTCATCGGCGGCCTGATCATGTCGCTCGTCGGCCTCGTCTAGGCCGAGCTCGTCGCGGCGATGCCGCTGGCCGGCGGGGAGCACAACTACCTCATGCGCGGCTTCGGGCCGCGGCTGGCCTTCATCGGGTCCTGGGGCATCGTCGGCGGGTACATCAGCGTCGCCGCCTTCGAGGCCGTCGCCATCCCCCGGACGGTCGCCTACATCGTCCCGGACGTGTACTCGATCCCGCTGTGGACCGTCGCGGACTCGGACGTCTACCTCGTGTGTGCGCTCATCGGGACGGTCACCGCGGTGCTGTTGACGGTGCTGAACATCCGCGGCATCAAGGCCGCCAGCGTGCTGCAGACCTCGGTCATCCTCTTCCTCGTCGTCATGGCCCTGGCGATGATCGGCCTGACCTACCTCGAGGGAGACGTCAGCAACGCCCAGCCACTCTTCACCGACAACGCCGGTCTGCTCGCGGTGCTGGTCGTCGTGCCCTTCTTCTTCGTCGGCTTCGACGTGATCCCCCAGTCGGCCGAGGAGGTCAACGTGCCGCCGCGCAAGATCGGACGACTCGTGCTCGTCTCCGTGGCGATGGCGACGGCCTTCTACGTCACCATCATCCTCACGACGTCGACCGCCCTGCCCGCCTCGGACATGCAGGACTTCGACCTCGCGACGGCTGATGCGATGGACGCCCTCGCCGGCGAGTTCGGCAGCAATCTCGTCATCGCCGGTGGGCTCGCCGGGCTGACGACGTCGTGGAACGCCTTCCTCATCGGCGCCTCCCGGTTGATGTGGGCCATGGCGAAGTCGGGCATGCTCCCGGGGTGGTTCGCCAAGCTGCACCCGACCTACCGCACCCCGGCGAACGCGCTGATCTTCATCGGGATCATCTGCGCGATCGCGCCCTTCTTCGGCGAGGTGATGATGGGCTGGCTCGTCGACTCCAGCTCGCCGTCGATCGTCATCACCTACGTGCTGGTGTCCGTGGTCTTCCTCGTCCTCCGGCGGCGGGAACCGGGCATGGACCGGCCGCTGCGGATCGGTGGCCGTGCCCCCTCCGGCGGGCCGATCATCGGGGTGGCGGCGGTCATCACCACGGCAGCCCTGCTGCTGCTGTACATCCCCGGCATGCCTGCTGCGCTCGACATCCAGCCCTACGTCATCTTCGTGGTCTGGTGGTTGCTGGGGCTGGCCTTCCTCACGCGGATCCCCGGTGGGGTGCAGCCCGGGCCGGACGCCGAGGAGGGGCTCGTCTCCGCCCTGGCCGAGCGCGGGCGCGGGCCGGGAGCACGAACCTGACGGAGGCACGTTCTTCTGCGCCTCCGTCAGGTCGACGCCCTGGTCGTCCTCCCACCCGAACGGACAGGCCACCGACGCTGTCGCCGCCTGCCGCTATATTCACGCTCATGTCACACGAGCGGGGTACCCGCCTGACCACCGGCACCCGCTCGAGCACGCCTCGACCGGCCGCTCCCGGCGATCGTCCGGCACAGACGCTGGCCATCGCCGTCGCCGCCGTCGGCCTCGCGCTCTCCGCATGCAGCTCTGCGGACCAGAGCACCGCCGGCGAGAGCACCCGCACCTCCACGACCTCGAGCTCGACGACGACCGAGTCCACGCCGAGCTCGACGACGTCCACGACGTCCACGACGACGAGCGCCAGCACGACGACGACCGCGTCGCCCACCTCGTCGACACCACCGACGACCACGACGGCACCGACGCCGTCGACATCTGCCATGCCGCAGACGGATGCGGACTGGCACGCGTACTGCAATCCCGACACCACCCCAGAGCCGGACAAGGCCACCAGGGACGCCAACTGCTCGTCGTACTTCGGGGTGCAGGACCACCCCTACCGCGAGAGCGGGGACATGCCCGAGACGGAGCAGGAGTGGGATCGGTACTGCGGGCCGTCCAACACCTACACCAGCCAGGACGAGAAGGACGCGAACTGCGCCCCCGGTGGACCTCGGGACCAAGCCTTCCCCGACCAACCGCATGATGACGCACCCGCAGACGAGCCGGTCGACTGCACCGGCATGGACTACGCGGAGTGGTCCGTCGCCAACTGCAAGACCCAGTCCTTCGAGGACCTGGAGACGGTCGATCCCGACATGCGTGGGTTGGAGCAGCTCTGCGCCTTCCCCGAGCAGCTCACCCCCGAAGAGGAGGAGCTCTGCGTGGGAGTCGACACCTACGACCCGTGACCCGGACCGGGTCGGACCATCAGCGGACGCGCCCCCTCACGCCCCCACGACCATCGACAGCGGCGACTGGTTCCCCCGGATCGAGTTGACGGTGAAGCTCGCCGTGCCCGGCAGGTACCGGTCGTCCGAGGCCTCCACGGGTGTGCCGGCCCGGGTGAAGGCCCGCCGGCGCACGCGCAGCAGCGGCGAGCCCACCGGCACGCCCAGCAGCTGCGCGTCGTCCTCGTCGGCACCGACCGCGTCGATCGTGCGGGTCGCGTTGTCGATGTCGACGCCCTGCTCGATGAGGTGCTGGTAGATCGAGCCCGAGTCGGTGTCGAAGCCGAGCACGTGCCGCCCGACCTCGAGCGTGTAGTTGAGCCGCTCGACCATCGCCGGCTCGCCGTCGAGCAGCCGCAGACGGAAGACCGAGACGACCGGCGCCCCGGTCGCCACCCCGAGGGCGGCGGCGAGCGCCGCGTCGGCGGGCCGGCGGGCCACGCTCTGGGTGACCTGCCCCGGCTCCAGTCCCGACTGACGGCACCACTCCGAGTACGAGATCACCCCGTCGAAGGACTGGGTCGGCACCATGTCGAGGACGGTCGTGCGCCGCCCCCGCCCGCTCGAGACCAGCCCCTCCGCGCGCAGCGTGGCCATCGCCTGGCGCACCGGCCCGCGCGAGGAGCCGAAACGCTCGCACAGCTCGGACTCCGAGGGCAGCGGGTCCCCGGGCGTGACGTCACCGTTGCGGATCGCCGCACGCAGGTGGGCCGCGATGTCCCGATGCTGCTGCGTGGTGCTCATGTCCGCCTCCCGGTCCGACTCCGTCGTTCGTGATCTCAACAAATATATACAGGTTCGCCCGTCACCGGGGTCGATGACGAGGCCCGATTCGAGACCCCAGACCCTGCTCGGCAGGCCAGAGGTGACGATCGCGTGAACGGTCACGGAACGTATATGTACATGTGCCGATTTCGGTCGAGACCGCCTCTAGGGTCACTTGTATGGACAAGCACACGGACCTTCTCGTGGTCGGAGCGGGAGTCCTCGGACTGGCCACCGCCTTCGTCGCCCACGAGCGCGGGCAGACCGTCCGGGTCGTCGACAGCGACGAGCGCCCCGTCGGCTCCTCGATCCAGAACTTCGGGCACGCCTGCTTCACCGGCCAGGCCGACGACGCCCAGGACGTCGCCGACCGCGCCCGCGCCGGATGGCTGCGCTCCGCGACGGCCGCCGGCTTCTGGGCCGGCCAGCCGGGCACCTACATCCCGGCGATGACCGAGGCGGAGGCGCAGGTGCTCCACGAGCTCGCAGCCCACCGCGGCCCCGGGCAGGTCACCCTGCTCAGCGGCCGCGCCGTCGGCGAGGCCCTCGGCCACCCCGACCTCGGCGCCCTCTCCGGCGCGCACCTGCCCCGCGACATGCGCGTGGACCCCCGCGAGGCGGTCCCCCGGCTCGCGCGGTGGCTAGCGGGCGAAGGGGTGCACCTGGCCTGGCGCACCCACGTCACCGCCGTCGGCGACGGGGTCGTCTCCACCAACCGCGGCGAGTACACCGCCGACCAGGTCGTCGTCTGCCCCGGCTTCGGGCTGGACCGCCTCTACCCCGAGATCGCCGAGCGCCACGGGGTGCGCTCGAGCACCCTCGTCATGCAGCTCATCGACCGCCCTGCCGCGGTCCCCGCCGACCTGGCGATGCTCACCGGCACCTCGCTGACGCGGTACGACGCCTTCACCGCGATGCCGTCGGCGGCCTCCCTTCGCGCCGAGATCGCCGAGCGCGAGCCCGACCTCGTCCGGCACACCGCCAACCTCATGGTCACCGGCCTGGCGGACAGCCTGCTCGTCGGCGACAGCCACGACTACTCCCAGAGCCCGGAGCCCTTCATCGACGAGGACGTGAGCGCCCTCCTCCTCGACCGGGCCACCACCTACCTCGGCATCGCAGCCCCCCGCGTGCGGCAGCGCTGGCTCGGCCGCTACGCCGACAGCCCGAGCACGAACCTCGTCCTCGAGCAGCCCGACCCGCGCACGACCGTCGCGGTCGTCACCTCCGGCATCGGCATGACCCTCTCCTTCGGCATCGCCGAGCTCGCCCTCGCCGGAGCACCCGTACCGGCCCGCTGACCCACGCCCTCACACCACCGCACCACCACCCCCTTCGGAGGAAGCATGAAGATCCCCTCACACCACCGCCGCACCACCCGCCTCGCGGCCCTCGCCGCGGCCGCCGTCCCCGTGCTCGCCGCCTGCGGCTCCAGCGCCGCCGAGACCACGAACAGCGACGAGACGATGACCTTCGCCGCCGTGCCCGCCGAGTCCTCGACGAGCCTGGAGAGCGACTACTCGAACATCACCGAGCTCATCGAGAAGGAGACCGGGGTGAAGGTGACGTTCCAGAACGCCGCGGACTACGCCGCGGTCGTCGAGGGGCAGCGGGCCGGCAAGATCGACCTGGCCTCCTACGGCCCCTTCTCCTACATCATCGCCAAGGACCAGGGCGTGCCGATCGAGGCGATCGCCGCACCGACGAGCGACGAGGCGAAGAAGCCCGCCTACACCTCCCACGCCTACGTCCGGGCCGACTCCGACGTCCAGAGCCTGAAGGACCTCAAGGGCGAGAAGGTCTGCTTCGTCGACGCGGCCTCCACCTCCGGCTACCTCGTGCCGATGAAGGGCCTCAAGGACGAGGGCCTCGACATGAAGAAGGACGTCACGCCGGTCCTCGCCGGCGGGCACGACGCCTCGCTGCTCTCCCTGAAGTCCGGGCAGTGCGAGGCGGCCTTCACCCACGACACGATGCTCCAGACCCTCGAGTCCTCCGGACAGGTGAAGAAGGGCGAGCTGCGCAAGGTCTGGCAGTCCGAGGAGATCCCCGAGGACCCGATCGCGCTCAACGAGGACACCCTCGACCCGAAGCTCGCCGAGGAGATCGCCACGGCCATCCGGGAGAAGGCGAACAAGCCCGCGCTCGTCGAGGCCGGCATCTGCGAGTCCGAGTCCGACTGCGTCCTCCCCGAGGAGATCGAGTACGGCTACCGCCCCGTCGAGGACGCCGACTACGACCCGATCCGTCAGATCTGCGACGAGACCAAGGCAGACGCCTGCCGCACCCTCGACTGAGAGAGAGCGAGACCCATGAGCACCATCGCACTGGACCCCGCCCCCACCGTCACCCCCGCGCGTCATGCCGCCGTGCGCCTGGACCGCGTCACCCGCGACTTCGGCGGCGGCATCCTCGGCCTCGACGACGTGAGCGTCGACTTCCACGCCGGGACGATCACCGCCCTGCTCGGTCTCTCCGGATCGGGCAAGTCCACCCTGCTGCGGCACGTCAACGGTCTCGAGCGCCCGACCCGCGGCAGCATCACCGTCCTCGACGAGGACGTCGCCACGCTGCGCGGCGGCCGGCTGCGGGCGCTGCGCCGCGAGGTCGGCGTCATCTTCCAGCACTTCAACCTCATCGGCCCGATGTCGGTGCTGGAGAACGTGTGCACCGGCGGACTCGGGTCGCTGCGCGGGCCGCGCCTGTCGCTGATGATGTACCCGAAGGACGTGCGCCGCGAGGCCCTCGGCCGGCTCGAGCGGGTCGGCCTGGCCGACCGTGCCTTCCAGCGGGCCGACACCCTCTCCGGCGGGCAGCAGCAGCGCGTGGCCATCGCCCGCGCGCTCATGCAGCGCCCCAAGGTGCTGCTCGCCGACGAGCCGGTCGCCTCCCTCGACCCGGTCTCCGCGCAGGACGTCATGGCCCTGCTCCGGGAGATCTCCGCGGAGAACGACCTGACCGTCATCACCTCGCTGCACCAGGTCCAGCTGGCCATCGACGTCGCCGACCGGATCGTCGGCCTGCGCAGCGGGCAGGTCGTCCTCGACGAGTCGACGAGCGGGGTCGACGCGGCCGAGGCCGCGCACATCTACTCCAGCGTCTCGGGGGTCGAGGGCGCGGCCGCAGGTACCCGCCGATGACCGCGGCGCCGACGAGACCCCGGCAGGGGACGCACCCGGAGATCACCCTGCCCCGACGGCCGGCACCGCGTCCGCGGTCGGTGGCCGCCACCTTCGCCATCCTCGGCCTCCTCGCGGCGGGGCTGTGGTCGGTGATCTCGCTGCGGATCAACGTCGCGACGATCATCGACTCGGTGGACAACGCGGCCCGCTTCGCCGAGAGGATGTTCCCCCTCGACTTCCCGACCGTCGGGCAGACGACGGGGATGGTCCTCGAGACGCTCGCCATCGTCGTCCTCGCGACGGCCCTCTCCGTCGTGCTGTCGGTCCCGCTCGCCATCGCCGCCGCCCGCGCGACGACCCGGGGACGTGTCTCCCAGAGCGTGGCGCGCACGGTCATCGTGCTCGCCCGCGCGGTGCCCGACCTCGTGCTCGCGATCGTCTTCCTGCGTCTCTTCGGCCTCGGGCCGGCCGCGGGCATCGCGGCGATGGGCCTGCACTCGATCGGCATGGTGGGCAAGCTCTACGCCGACGCGATCGAGGAGCTCGACGACGGCCCCCGGGAGTCCATCGCCGCCGCCGGGGGCGACCGCCGCCAGCAGATCTGGTCGGCCATCCCGCAGGCGCTCATGCCGCAGGTCGTCGCGACCGCGCTGCACCGCTTCGACATCAACCTGCGCACCTCGGTCCTCCTCGGCTACGTCGGCGTCGGCGGCATCGGGCAGGCGATCGCGGACTCCCTTCGCACCCTGGACTACCACCGGGGCATGGCCCTGGCGCTGCTCGTCCTCGGGCTGTGCATCGTCGTCGAGGCGCTCTCCGGCACCATCCGCGCGGCGATCATGCGCCGCTCCGGCGCGGCCGTGGCCGGCGGCACGTGGGTGGACCGGCTCTTCGCCCGGCGCACCCCGGTGCAGGCCGCCCCGGTGCGGCAGGTGCAGCTGAGCCCGCCGTGGACCG
>NZ_BCSR01000037.1 GCF_001570965.1 Janibacter corallicola NBRC 107790
GGCGGTGCCCGCGGCCCGCCGACGACGACGCCGCCGACGCGGTGGAGGCATCGGCTTCCTCGGTCTGTGCTGCTGCCTCCTGCCGCTGGCCCTGGCCGCACTCATCGGCTACCTCGTGTGGTCGCGGCGCAAGGGGCAGGACCCCAGGACGGCGATCAGTGGCCTCGGGTCCTCCTTCGGCGGGTCCTCCTTCGGCGGGACCTCCTCGCCGGGATCGCAGCCAGCCCCGCCCCCGCCGCCGGGTGGGACGACCACCGCGTCCGGCGACGCGACGCCGCCGGGTGGTCAGGCGCCACCGCCCCCTTCGTCCGGGCGTCCGGCACCTCCGCCGCCTCCCCGGGCGTCCGACCCGGACACCCCACCGCGGGAGGACTGAGCACTCTCCTGCGCGACTCAGTCGCCCGCTCGCGCGGCCTCGACGATGTCGGTGGCCAAGGACTCGGCTTGCTCGTCATCGAGGTCGTGCACCGTCAGGCGCAGGTGGCGTGACGGCTCCTCCGTGTCCGTCAGGCGGAAGTCGTCACCGGTGCGCACCAGCCAGCCCCGGCGGGTCAGCCGCTCGGCGACGTCCCGGGCGGCCACCGGCAGGGCCACCCACAGGCTCATCCCGTCGCCGGCCTGCGTCGGCAGCCCCCGTTCGGTGAGCAGCGCGGCGAAGGCGGCGTTGCGCTCGGCGTAGTGGGTGCCGGCCCGGTCGATGCGCGCCAGCGCGTCCTCGTCCGTCATGACCGAGTGCGTGATGCGCTGCAGCAGGTGGCTCACCCACGTCGTGCCGGGACTCAGCCGCAACTCGAGCCGCTCGGCCGTGTGGGCGTCACAGGCCGTCACGGCGAGGCACATGTCCGGACCTGCGAACTTCGAGACCGACCGCACCAGGGCCCAGCGCTCGTGGTCCGGACCGATGATGGAGTGGAAGGGCTGCCGCGACAGGTAGGAGAAGTAGTCGTCCTGCACCACGAGGACGTAGGGGTGCTCCGCCATCACCTCCCGCAGGGCCTCGGCGCGGCGGGCGCTCAGTGACGCGCCCGTCGGGTTCTGCGCCCGAGGGGTGCAGACGACGGCGCGCACGCCCTGGTCGAGGGCGTGGCGCAGTCCCTCGACCGTCATGCCCTCGGCGTCGACGGGGACGGGGACGGCGTGGTACCCGCCGAGCTGGGCCAGGTGGATGCTGGCCAGGAAGCAGGGGTCCTCGAGGGCGACCGTGTCGTCACGCATGAGCGCCTGTGCCAGCAGGCGCTCCACGGCGTCGACGGCGCCGCTGGTCAGGGTGATGTGCAGATCGTCCTCGTCGACCGGTACGTCCGGGGCCATCCAGCCCCGGGCCCAGGCGAGCAGGTCACGGTCGATCGTGGGCTCGCCATAGAGGACGTGCCGCCCGGCGGCGGCGGCGAGAGCCGGCCCGAGGTCGGGGATGAGCGCCGGGTCGGGATTGCCGGTGCCGACGTCGCGCAGCGATCCGGCGGAGGCGAAGCCCTCCTGGGGCACCCGCGCACGCCGGGCGACCCGGGTGCCGGCGCGGCCCTGCGAGACGACGACTCCCGAGCGGGCCAGCGCGCGGTAGGCGGCCACGGCCGTGTTGCGGTTGACCCCGAGCTGCTCGGCCAGGGCCCGCACCGGAGGGAGGACCTCCCCGGGTGCCAGTCGGCCGCGCTCGACGAGGCCGCGCACGCTGTCGGCGATCTCGGCGGCCGTGCCCCCCGTGATCAGTGCTGCGTCGGTACCCACGTCCCGGAGTCTAGGTGCACCGGCGCGGCCCGTGGACGACGGTCACGGCTTTGGCCTGTGCCGTGCTACTTTCTGGCCTAGATCAAAAATTGGCCTGCCCCCGGCGGGCCACGGGAGATGGAGTGGACCATGACCAGTGACACGACCGAGGTCGGGACCGCGCGCGTCAAGCGCGGGATGGCCGAGATGCTCAAGGGCGGCGTCATCATGGACGTCGTCACGCCGGAGCAGGCGAAGATCGCCGAGGACGCCGGCGCCGTGGCCGTCATGGCCCTCGAGCGCGTCCCGGCCGACATCCGTGCGCAGGGCGGCGTCTCGCGGATGAGTGACCCGGACATGATCGACGGCATCATCGAGGCCGTCTCGATCCCCGTCATGGCCAAGGCGCGGATCGGTCACTTCGTCGAGGCCCAGGTGCTGCAGTCGCTCGGCGTCGACTACATCGACGAGTCCGAGGTGCTCACCCCGGCCGACTATGCCAACCACATCGACAAGTGGGCCTTCACCGTCCCCTTCGTCTGCGGCGCGACGAACCTCGGTGAGGCGCTGCGCCGGATCACCGAGGGTGCGGGCATGATCCGCAGCAAGGGCGAGGCCGGGACCGGTGACGTCTCGAACGCGACCACCCACATGCGCTCCATCCGGCAGGAGATCCGTCGTCTGCAGAACCTCGCGGAGGACGAGCTGTACGTGGCCGCCAAGGAGCTGCAGGCCCCCTTCGAGCTGGTCAAGGAGGTGGCGACGAAGGGGAAGCTGCCCGTCGTCCTCTTCACCGCCGGCGGCATCGCCACCCCGGCCGACGCCGCGATGATGATGCAGCTCGGCGCCGAGGGGGTCTTCGTCGGCTCCGGCATCTTCAAGTCCGGCAACCCCGCCGAGCGTGCCGAGGCGATCGTCAAGGCGACGACCTTCTACGACGACCCGGACATGCTCGCCAAGGTCTCGCGCGGCCTCGGTGAGGCCATGGTCGGCATCAACGTCGACGACATCCCGCAGCCGCACCGGCTCGCCGAGCGCGGCTGGTAAGGCAGCCGACTCGGGCGGTGCCGGCGTCCTCGCGCCCGACGCGGCGGACCAGGGGGCATCGCCGGCCAGAAGGCGGGACCACGCGTGGGAGATCGCGCGCGTCCTGGCCACCGACGCACCGATCAGGTGCTCCGATCTCTGGTGCAGGGACGAGCGGGAGCCACGAGGCACCGACGCCGGGGGGCGGCATACGCTGACGCGGTGAACCCCCTGCGCATCGGTGTCCTCGCCCTCCAAGGCGATGTCCGCGAGCACCGCAGAGCCCTCGAGTCGCTCGGCGCCCAGGTCCTGCCGGTGCGCCGCCCCGAGGAGCTGGAGACGGTCTCCGGGCTCGTCCTGCCCGGCGGCGAGTCGACGACCATCGACAAGCTCGCCCGCACCTTCGGGCTGCGTGACCCCCTTCGCCGGCGGATCGCGGAGGGGATGCCGGTCTACGGCAGCTGCGCGGGGATGATCCTGCTCGCCGACCGCATCGTCGACGGCGGGCCGGGGCAGCAGTCCCTCGGCGGGATGGATATCACGGTGCGGCGCAACGCCTTCGGCCGTCAGGTGCACTCCTACGAGACCGACCTGGAGGTACGCGGCCTCGACGGGGGACCGGTGCGCGCGGTCTTCATCCGGGCGCCGTGGGTGGAGGAGCACGGCCCCCGGGTGGAGGTGCTCGCCACCGTGACGACGAAGGGGGAGGAGCGCCCCGTCGTCGTGCGTCAGGGTCCCTTGCTCGCGACGAGCTTCCATCCCGAGGTGACCGGTGACCACCGGGTGCACGCGTGCTTCGTCGACATGGTGAGGGCAGGGCCGCTCGTGGCGGGCGACTAGGGTGGTCTGCTGACAACCCGCATCCGGCAGACCGAGGAGGCCTACGTGGCCGGCCACTCCAAGTGGGCAACCACCAAGCACAAGAAGGCGGCGATCGACGCCAAGCGCGGCAAGCTCTTCGCCAAGCTCATCAAGTACATCGAGGTGGCCGCCCGCACCGGCGGCGCGGACCCGGCCGGCAACCCGACCCTCTACGACGCCATCCAGAAGGCGAAGAAGAACTCCGTCCCGAACGACAACATCGACCGGGCCGTCAAGCGCGGCTCCGGTGCCGAGGCCGGCGGCGCGAACTGGGAGGCGATCACCTACGAGGGCTACGCGCCCGGCGGTGTCGCCCTGCTCATCGAGTGCCTGACGGACAACAAGAACCGCGCCGCCATGGAGGTGCGGACCGCCCTGAGCAAGAACGGCGGCAACCTCGCCGACCCGGGCTCGGTCAGCTACCTCTTCAACCGCCGCGGCGTGGTCATGGTCCCCAAGGCGGAGAAGAGCGACGAGGAACTGCTGGACATCATCCTCGAGGCCGGGGGTGAGGAGATCAACGACTTCGGTGACTCCTGGCAGATCGTCTCCGAGGCGACCAACTTCGTCGACGTGCGCACCGCGCTGCAGGAGGCCGGGGTCGACTACGACTCCGCCGAGGCCTCCTTCCTGCCGAGCGTCCGGGTGCCGCTCGACGCGGAGGGCGCGAAGAAGATGATGCGCGTCGTCGAGGCGCTCGAGGACTGCGACGACGTCCAGGACGTCTTCGACAACAGCGACATCCCGGACGAGGTGCTCGCGGAGCTCGACTCCCAGGAGTGACCGGCGTGTCGGTGGCCCGCAGCAGGCGGCCGGACGTAGTGTTCTTAGAACACGTGTTCTACAGGTGATCGGCCGATGTGAGGAGGGATGCACGTGCGCGTGCTCGGCGTGGATCCCGGACTGACCCGGTGCGGTATCGGTGTCGTCGAGGGTGAGGCCCGTGCCCTGCGCATGGTGGCCGTCGGCGTCGTGCGGACCTCCGCCGACCGCATCACCGGTGACCGGCTCGCCTACCTGCAGGACCAGCTGGACGTGTGGCTGGACCGATTCGAGCCGGACGCGATCGCGCTCGAGCGGGTGTACGCCGCCGAGCACGTGCCGACCGTGATGACCACGGCCCAGGTCAGTGGCCTGGTCCACCTCGCCGGTGCCCGCCGCGGCCTGACCGTCACCCAGCACACCCCGACCGAGGTCAAGGCGGCCGTCACCGGCAGCGGTCGGGCCGACAAGGCGCAGGTGACGACCATGGTCACGCGCGTGCTCTCGCTCGGTGAGGCGCCGAAGCCGGCCGATGCCGCGGACGCCCTGGCGCTGGCCATCTGCCACCAGTGGCGCGGGCTGGGTCAGCAGCGTCGGGACATGGCGGCGGCCAGCGAGCGGGCCCGACTGCGTTCGGTGGTCGGTCGATGATCGCCTCGGTGCGTGGCACGGCCCGACACGTGGGCCTGGACAAGCTCGTCGTCGACGTGCACGGGGTCGGCCTCCTCGTGCACACCCCACCCCGCGTGGCCGCCGCGGCCCGCACCGGCAGCGAGGTCGACCTGGCGACGACGATGATCGTGCGAGAGGACTCGATGACCCTCTACGGCTTCGACGCCGCCGCCGACCGGGACACCTTCGAGGTGGCCCAGACGGTCAGCGGGGTCGGGCCGCGCGTCGCCCTCGCGATCGTCTCGGTGCTCACCCCGGAGGAGCTGGCGGCCGCGGTCGCCCACGACGACCTGGCCACTCTCACCAAGGTGCCCGGCATCGGCAAGAAGAGCGCCGAGCGGATCGCGCTCGAGCTGCGCGACAAGCTGCCCGGCACCACCGAACCGGCCGGCGCCCCCTCCCCGGCGATGCCGTCGGTCCCCGCCTGGCGCGACCAGGTCACCGAGGCGCTCGTCGGGCTCGGCTACACGGCCAAGCAGTCCGAGGCGGCCGTCGAGGCGGTCGCCGTCGAGACCACCGGCGAGGGGGACACCTCGGCCGCGCTGCGATCCGCACTGCAGGTGCTCGCCCGATGAGCGGCTTCAGCTCCGAGATGCGGGTCGCCGAGGACGATCCCGGCGAGGGGGACGGCTCCTACGACGCCACCGCGCGCATCGTCGACGCCGGCGCCACCGAGGACGAGGATCGCGTCGAGGCGGCGCTGCGGCCCCGTCGGCTCAGCGAGTTCCCCGGACAACCCAAGGTCCGCGACCAGCTCGGCCTCGTCATGGAGGCGGCCCGGCGAAGGGGGTCCGCCCCGGACCACGTGCTCCTCTCCGGGCCACCGGGGCTGGGCAAGACGACCCTGGCGATGATCGTCGCGGCCGAGCTGGAGCAGCCGATCCGGGTCACCTCCGGCCCGGCGATCCAGCACGCCGGCGACCTGGCCTCCGTGCTGTCCTCGCTGGCCGAGGGGGAGGTGCTCTTCCTCGACGAGATCCACCGGATGTCCCGGGCGGCCGAGGAGATGCTGTACCTGGCGATGGAGGACTTCCGCGTCGACGTGGTCGTCGGCAAGGGGCCGGGGGCGACCGCGATCCCGCTCGAGCTGCCCCCCTTCACCGTCGTCGGGGCCACGACACGGGCCGGGCTGCTGCCGGCGCCGCTGCGGGACCGCTTCGGCTTCACCGGGCACCTCGACTTCTACGCCGACGCGGACCTGGAGCAGATCCTGTGGCGCAGCGCGGGCCTGCTGCAGATCGAGGCCGAGCGTGACGGCCTCGCCGAGATCGCCCGCCGCTCGCGTGGCACGCCGCGGATCTCCAACCGGCTGCTGCGCCGGGTGAGGGACTGGGCCCAGGTGTACGGCGAGAACCGTGTCGACCTGCACGCCGCCCACGAGGCGCTGGCCCTCTTCGACGTCGACGAGATGGGACTGGACCGGCTGGACCGGGCCGTGCTCGAGGCGCTGTGCCGCCGATTCGGCGGCGGGCCGGTGGGGCTGTCCACCCTCGCCGTCGCCGTGGGTGAGGAGAACGACACCGTCGAGACGGTCGCCGAGCCCTACCTCGTCCGGCAGGGATACATCGTGCGCAGCCCACGCGGGCGGATGGCCGCCCCCTTCGCCTGGGAGCACCTGGGCCTCACGCCGCCGCAGACCGAGCAGGCGACGCTGCCGCTGCCCGAGGACCCGGGCGGCGGTCGACTCGGGTGAGCGCTCCACGGAACGCCGGCGGTGCGTCGCTCGTTGGAGAGGCATGCACACTGACCTAGACTGACCCACTGGCCCGGAGTTCGGGCCCCTTGTGCCGCCGCATCCCTCGGATGCGCCTCGAACCAGGAAGTCCCTCCTCATGAACGACGGCTCGCCGATCGCCAGCCTGCTTCTCCTCCTCCTGCCGCTGTTGCTCATCGGATTCATGCTGTGGTCCGCCCGGCGCCGGCAGAAGTCGATGGCACAGTTCACCGCGTCGCTCCAGGAGGGGGACGAGGTGTTCCTGACCTCCGGGATCCGTGGCCGGATCGTGCGGCTCGACGAGCAGCTGGCGCGTCTCGAGGTGGCCGAGGGCGTCGTGCTGACCGTGGACCGTCGGGCGGTCGGCATGAGCGCCGCCGGGCACTCCGGCCCCGGGGACACCGTCGACGAGACCACCGAGCGGGCCTGACGTGGAGTCCCGACGCACCAAGGACGTCGCCCGCAAGGACAACGCGAAGCGCACCCTGCTCTGGCTGCTCGCCTTCCTCCTCGTCCTGGTGGGCAGCCTCGGCTACGGCGTGATGCAGAAGGACGCCACCTGGACGCCCCGCCTGGGACTGGACCTCGAGGGCGGGACCCAGATCATCCTCGAGCCGCGCAGCGAGACCGGGCAGGTCAGCCAGGAGGAGCTGGCACAGGCCCGCGACATCATCGTCCAGCGCATCGACTCCCAGGGCACCACCGGAGCCGAGGTGACGACGCAGGGCGACTCCAACATCGTCATCGCCATGCCCGGCACCCCGACCAAGGAGCAGGAGGAGGCGATCGCCGCCTCCTCGCAGATGCAGTTCCGGCCGGTGCTTGCCAGCGCCGCCGGGAAGCAGCCGCAGTCCAACCCCGGGAAGTCCGGGAAGTCGGGCTCCCAGGACGGCACGTCCGGCTCCCAGGACAAGACGTCGAAGCGCAGCTCCGACGCGGACTCCGCCTCCCGTGACCAGGCCCGCCCCGCCGAGACGAGCGCGACCAGTCCCGGCCCGAAGGGGGAGGACGAGGAGCCGAAGCCGGCCAAGTCCTCCGACTCGCAGTCCGACTCCAAGAAGTCCTCGAAGAAGTCCCAGCAGCCCAAGCCCCCGGGTGGGCAGTCGGGCTGGCAGCCGACCGGCAAGCCGAAGAACGCCATGGACCCGAACAACGTGTCGGAGAAGCTGTGGCAGGAGTTCCAGGACCTGGACTGCAAGAAGGGCGTCGAGGAGGACCGCGCCCAGCCCGACGAGGCGATCATCGCCTGCTCCAAGGACGGGGCGATGAAGTACATCCTCGGCCCGACGGTCGTCAACGGGACCGAGATCGACGACGCGACCGCCGGGTACGCCGTCGGCCCGCAGGGCCAGCAGACGAACAACCCGGAGATCCAGCTCTCGCTGACCAGCGAGGGCCGCGAGGACTACAAGAACATCTCCGAGAAGATGGTCGGGGCCCAGAGCCTGAGCCCCGCGGGCGCCAATCCGCCGGCCTCGTACAACGCCCTGGCGGTCACCCTGGATTCCCAGGTCCTCATGGCACCGGGCTTCAACGAGGTCATCCCCAACGGCAAGGCGAGCATCAGCGGCTTCCAGATCGATGAGGCCCGCAGCCTGGCGAAGTCGCTGAAGTTCGGCGCACTGCCGCTCTCCTTCGATCTGCAGAGCCGTCAGGAGATCAGCCCGACGCTCGGCTCGGCGCAGCTGGAGTACGGCATCATCGCCGGCGCCATCGGCCTGTTCCTCGTCTTCATCTACTCGATCTTCCAGTACCGGGTGCTCGCGTCGGTGACGATGGGCTCGATGATCGTGGCCTTCGGCATGACATACCTGGCCATCGCCCTGTTGTCGTGGGGGTACAACTATCGCCTCGACATGGCGGGCGTGACCGGTCTGATCATCGCCATCGGTGTCACGGCGGACAGCTTCATCGTCTACTTCGAACGGATCAGGGACGCGCTGCGTGAGGGCCGCAACGTGCGCGCTGCCGTCGAGGCCGGCTGGGCCCGCGCCAAGCGCACCATCCTCGTCGCCGACGGGGTCAACCTCATCGCGGCGGTCGTGCTCTACGTGCTGGCGAGCTCCAGCGTGCGTGGCTTCGCCTTCACCCTCGGGCTGACCACGCTGATCGACCTGGCGGTCTTCTGGCTCTTCACCCACCCGGTCCTGACGGTCCTGGCCAGGAGCCGCTTCTTCTCCTCGCAGCACCCGTGGTCCGGCTTCGACGTGGGTGACCCGAGCGAGGCCACGATCCGGTACCGGGGTCGGGGGAGCGTGGACTTCTCGCCAGGCGTCCGCCCGGCGGAAGGGGGCACGCGATGAGCCGCATGACAGATTTCGGCAACGGGCTCTACACCGGCGCGAAGTCCTTCGACTTCGTCGGCAAGTCCAAGCTCTGGTACGTCATCTCCGCGGTGATCATGGTCATCGCCGCACTCGGACTGGTGGTCCAGGGGCTCAACCTCAGCCTCGAGTTCACCGGAGGCTCCGAGTTCAAGGTCGCGACCAGCCAGAGCGTTCCGGGCAACTTCGAGTCCAGGGCGACCGGAGCGGTCCGCGAGGTCGCCGGGGCCGGTGCGTCGGCGAACGTGACCTCGCTGGGCGACTCGACGGTGCGCGTGCAGACCGAGGAGCTGAGCTCCAACGAGTCCCGCGCGGTCTCCCAGGAGCTCGCCAAGACCTTCGACGTGCAGACCAACAAGGTCAGCTCGAACTTCATCGGCCCCTCGTGGGGTGCCTCGGTGACGAAGCAGGCCCTGCGGGCGCTCGTGATCTTCCTGCTCTTCACCGGACTGGTGATGGCGGCGTACTACCGCAACTGGAAGATGGCCGTCGCCTCGCTCGTCGCGCTGGCGCACGACATGCTCATCACCGTCGGGATCTACACCTGGAGCGGATTCGAGGTCTCGCCGGCGACGATGATCGGCTTCCTCACCGTCCTGGGGTACTCCCTCTACGACACGGTCGTCGTCTTCGACCACGTCAAGGAGAACACCCAGGCCGCCTTCACCAACCGCCGCAGCACCTATGGCGACGCGGCGAACCTCGCCGTGAACCAGACCCTGGTGCGGTCGATCAACACGACGGTCATCGCCGTGCTGCCGATCATCGCCGTCCTGGTCATCGGCTTCGCCAAGCTCGGTCCCGGCACCCTGCTCGACCTCTCGCTCGCGCTCTTCATCGGCATGACGATCGGTGCGGTCTCCTCGGTCTTCATCGCGACCCCGCTCCTGGTCGATCTGCGGCGCAAGGACGCCGACGTCGTCGCCCTGGACAAGGCGGCCAGCAAGCACGCGACCCGCACGGCCGCGGCCGAGCCGGCGCCCGTCGCCGCCGGCGTGGGAGCGAAGGGCGCCGCCCCCACCTCCGCCACCGAGCCGGCCGGTACCACCGGCGGGGGCACGCCCCCTTCGCACGGATCCACGACGGGGCCACCCTCGGGGGACGACGCGCAGACGGTGACCGGCCGCAAGGTGCACAAGTACGCACAGGGTGGTCCGCGGAACCAGCCGAAGCGGACTCCCCGCAAGCAGCGCGGCCGATGAGCGCCACGGTGGCGGCCGGGCTGGCCGAGCGCATCCTCGGCGCGGTCCGGGAGATCCCCGACTTCCCCGAGCCGGGGGTCTCCTTCAAGGACATCACGCCGCTGCTGGGCGACGGGCCGCTCTTCGGCGAGGTGATCACCGCGCACGCCGAGCCGTGGTCCGGGCGGGTCGATCTCGTCGCCGGGCTCGAGGCGCGAGGGTTCATCTTCGGCGCGGCGGTGGCGCGCCAGCTGGGCGTCGGTTTCCTCCCGGTGCGCAAGGCCGGGAAGCTGCCGGGGGAGACGGTCGGCGTGGACTACGAGCTGGAGTACGGCACCGCGCGGGTGGAGATCCCCGCCGGGGCCCTGCGCCCCGGGACCCGGGTGCTCGTCGTCGACGACGTGCTCGCGACGGGCGGCACCGCCGCGGCAGCCTGCCGCCTGCTGCAGGAGGTCGGCGCCGAGGTCACCGGGGTCGAGATCCTCGTGGAGATCGAGGCCCTGCGGGGCCGGGAAGCGGTGGCCTCCACCATCAGGAGCCTCGTCACGGTTTAGGCTCACACCATGAGTGAGCGCAGTGCATCCGGCGGGGGATTCTCCCCCCGGTCGCTCGCGCGTGCCTCCCTGGCCCGTCTCGGTGCCGGGCGCGGGCCGACGCCGGGAGTCCTGGAGCCGCTCCTGGCCATCGTGCGGCAGAACCACCCCAAGGCCGACACGAGCATGGTCGAGCGCGCCTACGCGGTCGCGGAGGAGTGCCACCGCGGGCAGCAGCGCAAGAGCGGCGACCCGTACATCACCCACCCGCTCGCCGTCGCGACGATCCTCGCCGAGCTCGGCATGACTCCGGTGACGCTGTCGGCGGCGCTACTGCACGACACCGTGGAGGACACCTCCTACAGCCTCGACGACCTCGAGGAGGAGTTCGGCGCGGAGGTCGCCAAGCTCGTCGACGGGGTGACCAAGCTCGACAAGTTCACCTACGGGGACAGCGCGCAGGCCGAGACCGTCCGGAAGATGATCGTGGCGATGGCCCGCGACATCCGGGTGCTCGTCATCAAGCTCGCCGACCGGCTGCACAACGCCCGCACGTGGCGCTACGTCTCCGTCTCCTCGGCGCAGCGCAAGGCCCGCGAGACCCTCGAGATCTACGCCCCCCTCGCGCACCGGCTGGGCATGAACACCATCAAGTGGGAGCTGGAGGACCTCTCCTTCGCCACGCTGTACCCGAAGGTCTACGAGGAGATCGTCCGGCTCGTCGCCGAGCGCGCGCCCGCCCGCGAGGAGTACCTGGCGACCGTCAAGGCCCAGGTGGTGCTCGACCTGCGGCAGGCCAGGATCAAGGCCACCGTCACCGGCCGGCCCAAGCACTACTACTCCGTCTACCAGAAGATGATCGTCGGGGGCCGGGAGTTCGGCGACATCTACGACCTCGTCGCGATCCGGGTGCTCGTGGACACCGTGCGCGACTGCTACGCGGCCCTGGGCGCCCTGCACGCGCGGTGGAACCCGCTGCCGGGGCGGTTCAAGGACTACATCTCGCTGCCGAAGTTCAACATGTACCAGTCGCTGCACACGACGGTCATCGGGCCGCAGGGAAAGCCGGTCGAGATCCAGATCCGCACCCACCAGATGCACCGGCGTGCCGAGTACGGCGTGGCCGCGCACTGGAAGTACAAGGAGCGCAGCACCCCGGAGGGTGGTCAGGTCGACGACGGCCAGGCGGGGGAGATGGCCTGGCTGCGGCAGTTGCTGGACTGGCAGCGGGAGACGAGCGACCCGAGCGAGTTCCTGGACTCGCTGCGCTACGAGATCAACTCCAAGGAGGTCTACGCCTTCACGCCCACAGGGCAGGTGATCTCGCTGCCGTCGGGGTCGACCCCGGTCGACTTCGCCTATGCCGTGCACACCGAGGTCGGTCACAAGTGCATCGGTGCCCGGGTCAACGGGCGCCTCGTCGCGCTGGACTCGCCGCTCGAGAACGGTGACGCCGTCGAGATCCTCACCTCCAAGGCCGAGGACGCCGGGCCGTCGCGCGACTGGCTGAAGTTCGTGCGCTCCGCCCGGGCACGCAACAAGATCAAGCACTGGTTCTCGCGGGAGCGGCGCGAGGAGATGGCCGAGGTCGGCAAGGAGGCCATCGCCAAGGTCGTGCGCAAGCAGAACATGCCGCTGCACCGCATCGTCACCGTGGAGAGCCTCACCGCCGTCGCGAGCGAGCTGCGTCGCCAGGGCGTCGACGGCCTCTACGCGGCCGTGGGGGAGGGGCAGGTCTCTGCCCAGCACGTCGTGGAACGTCTCCTCGCCGCGGCCGGCGGGAAGGACGGCGCGACGGAGGACCTCGCCGAGGCGACGCTGCCGGGGCCCGTCGAGCGGCGGCGCCGCGGCGGGGACCCGGGCGTGGTCGTCAAGGGCATGGACGACGTCTGGGTCAAGCTCGCCCGCTGCTGCACCCCGGTGCCCGGCGACGACATCATGGGCTTCATCACCCGCGGTGAGGGGGTCTCGGTCCACCGCACGGACTGCCCGAATGCGGAGTCACTGCGCAAGGAGTCCGAGCGGATCATCGACGTCGAGTGGGCGCCGAGCAGTTCCAGCCTCTTCCTCGTCCAGATCCAGGTCGAGTCCCTGGACCGCTCCGGCCTGCTCTCCGAGGTCACCCGGGTGCTCTCCGAGTCCGGTGTGAACATCCTCTCCGCGGCGGTGCACACCTCACGTGATCGGGTGGCCGTGCTGCGGTTCAGCTTCGAGATGGGCGATCCCACCCACCTGGCCCACGTGATCCAGCAGGTGAAGAAGATCGACTCGGTCTTCGACGCCTACCGCCTCACCGGCGGCACGGCCAAGCACCAGTAGCCCGACTCCCGGGTGCGAGGAGCCCGAGGCTCGCCTGCTCCGCAGACTCGCACCTCGGGAACCGGGTCAGCCGCCGAACTCGTCGAGGCCCTTGCGGGCCTGGTCGAGCAGCATCTGGTGGCTCCGCTGCTGCTCCCGCAGCTTCGTGGCGGAGGACTGGTCCCCCTCGGCCTCGGCCGCGGCGGCCTCCTCCTCCAGCTCGCCGATGCGCGACTGGAGCTGGGTGACCATGGACGCGGCCCGGTCGGACTTCTCCGGGTCGGTCGCGGACCACTTCTTCTCCTCGGCATCGCGCACGGTCTGCTCGACCCGGCGCATGCCCTTCTCCATGCGGTCGATGTCGGCACGGGGCACCTTGCCAGCCGCCTCCCACCGCTCCTGGATGTCGCGCAGGGCGGCCTTGGTGCGCTCGAGGTCCTTGACCGGGAGCAGTGCCCTGGCCTCCTGCAGCAGCCCCTCCTTGACCTCGAGGTTCCCGCGGTAGGACTCGTCCTCGATCGCCGCCTGCTCGTCCTTGGCGTTGAAGAAGTGGTCCTGGGCGGTGCGGAAGCGCTGCCACAGCCGGTCGTCGTCGGAGCGGCCGGCCCGACCGGCGGCACGCCACTGGCTCATGAGGCGCTTGAAGGCACCGGCGGTGGCATTCCAGTCCGTGGAGGTGGAGAGCCGCTCGGCCTCCTCGACGAGCCCCAGCTTGACCTGCTTGACCTCGCCACGGACCTGTTCCAGACGGGCGAAGTGGGCCCGGCGGGTCTTGTCGAAGCCGTTGCGGGAGCGGGAGAAGCGCTTCCACAGCGCATTCTCGACGTCCTTGTCGAGGCGGACCCGGCCGCGCTGGTGGGCCTTCCACTCCTGAAGCAGCTCACGCATCCGCGTCGTCGACTGCTTCCACTGGACCTTCTCGACGGGCTGGGCCGCGATCTGCTCGGCCTCCTCGACGATCGCCTCGCGCTCGAGGGTCGCCTGCCGCTTGGCCTCGGCACGGTGGGCCTGCTCCTCGCGCCGCTTCGTCGCCAGGCCCTCGTCGATCTCGGCGACGAGCTTCGCCAGCGCGGGGAGGTCGCCGACGACGTTCGGCTGCTCGGAGTGCTCACGCAGCGACGTCAGACCGTCGGCGATCTCCTTCGCGGAGACCTCCGGGGAGTCCAGGCGCTGGTGCAGCAGCGCCGCCGAGGCGTACAGCTCGTCGTACTTGCGGGCGAAGTACTGCAACGCCTCCTCGGGCGTGGCGTCGGGGTAGGAGCCCACCTCGCGCTCGCCCCCGTCCTCACGCACGAAGACTCGTCCCTGCTCGTCGACGCGGCCGAAGGCCGCGGAGGCGCTGTGGTCGCCCACGGCCGCCGGGGGTTCCGGGGCCGGGGCCGTGCTGGGGCGGGTGGGAGCCAGGCGAGCCAAGGCTGCCGGCGAGGGCGCCGCGGGGCGCGGGGCGTCGTTGTCGTCACTCACACCTGTGAGGTTACCCATTCACGCGCCGCGTGAGGGGTCCCACGTAGGGTTGAGCCGTGCTGACGATCCCCTTCCCGGCCCAGGCCTTCGGTACCAACTGCTACGTCCTCGCCGACGCCCCCGGCGAGGAGTGCCTCGTCGTCGACCCCGGGATCGGGATCGAGGAGACGCTGCGGGAGGTCCTCACCGAGTACCGCCTCAAGCCCGCCGCCGTGCTCCTCACCCACGGCCACATCGACCACGTCTACTCCGTGACGCCCGTCTGCGGCGGCGACCTGGCGGCCTACATCCACTCCGAGGACCGCTACCGGTTGAAGGACCCCCTGGGCGACTCCTCGCTCGGGGACCAGCTGACCGGGATGCTGGAGCAGCAGTTCGGCAAGAAGGCGACCTGGCGCGAGCCGGAGCGGGTCGTGGAGATCACCGACCAGGAGCGGGTGACCGTCGCCGGCATCGACCTGGACGTCGTGCACGCGCCGGGCCACACCGAGGGATCGGTGATGTTCGCCCTGGACCGGGTGCCGGAGGGCGTCTCGGGAGACGTCGAGGTCGACCGGACGCTGCTCACCGGTGACGTGCTCTTCGCCGGCTCGATCGGCCGGACCGACCTGCCGGGCGGCTCGATGGCGGACATGCAGCGCTCGCTGCGCGACGTCGTCCATCCGCGCCCCGACACCAGCCTCGTCCTCCCGGGTCATGGACCCGCCACGACGCTGGGCCGCGAGAAGGCGAGCAACCCGCACCTGCAAGGACTGTCATGAGCGCCCGGAGCACGAAGATCACCCCCATCTCGGGGTTTCCCGAGTACCTGCCGCAGCAGCGGATCGTCGAGCAGCACTTCCTCGACGTCATCCGCTCCACCTTCGAGCTGCACGGCTTCCCCTCGATCGAGACCCGCGCCGTCGAGCCGGTCGAGCGCCTCGTCGGCAAGGGTGGGGACGCCGACAAGGAGATCTACGGCGTGCACCGCCTTGCCGGTGACGACGAAGGGGGCGGGCCCGAGAGCGAGCTCGGCCTGCACTTCGACCTGACGGTCCCCTTCGCCCGGTACGTGGTGGAGAACGCCGGCAAGCTGAACTTCCCCTTCCGGCGCCACCAGATCCAGAAGGTGTGGCGGGGCGAACGACCCCAGGAGGGGCGCTATCGCGAGTTCACCCAGTGCGACATCGACGTCGTCGACGTCGGCGAGCTCTCCGGCCACTTCGAGGCCGAGATGCCGCTCGTCATGGCCGAGATCTTCGCGAAGCTGCCAATCCCGCAGATGGTCATCCAGGTCAACAACCGCAAGATCCCCGAGGGCTTCTACCGGGGCCTCGGGATCGAGGACGTCGCGGGCACGCTGCGGATCGTGGACAAGCTGGACAAGATCGGCCCGGAGAAGGTCGCCGCCCTCCTCGTGGAGGCCGGGCGCACGCCCGAGCAGGCGCAGGCCTGCCTGGACCTGGCCGCGATCCGGACCGAGGACTCCTCCTTCGTGGACCGGGTCCGCGCCCTCGGTGTCGAGCACCCGGTGCTGGAGGAGGGCCTCGCCGCGCTGTCGGCGGTCATCGAGACCGGCCGCGTCGCGGCCCCCGGCGCGATGGTCGCGGACCTGCGCATCGCCCGCGGGCTCGACTACTACACCGGGACGGTCTACGAGACCCAGCTCGTGGGTCACGAGTCCTGGGGTTCCTTCTGCTCCGGCGGCCGCTACGACGAGCTGGCCAGCGACGGGAAGAACACCTACCCCGGCGTCGGCATCTCCATCGGCCTCTCCCGCCTGCTCGGCCTCCTGCTCGGCAAGGGGCTCGTGACGGCGAGCCGGAAGACCCCCTCCGCCGTGCTCGTCTCCGTCGCCGACGAGGCGAGCCGGCCGGCCTCGGTCGCCGCCGCCACGGCGCTGCGCGCCCGCGGGATCCCGTGCGAGGTGGCACCGACAGCCGCGAAGTTCGGCAAGCAGATCCGCTTCGCCGACCGACGCGGCATCCCGTACGTGTGGTTCCCCGACGCGGGAGAGCACGGCGACCAGGTCAAGGACATCCGCTCCGGCGAGCAGGTCGATGCCAGGGCTGACACCTGGCAGTGCCCCGAGGAGGACCTGCACCCCTCGGTGGTCGCGGTCGAAGAATGACCACCCGGCAGCGGCCTGTCGGGCACGGTGCCCGTCTAGACTCCCGAATGTGGTCGCGACCACCCGTGGGCACAATGGGGTGTCCACGGCACCACCCGCGGCGATGACCGGCACGCCGAAGGGTGCCAGCAGCGCCCCCATGGAGCGGGCCGTGCGGACCTGGCTGACCCACCTGGACGTCGAGCGCGGGGTCTCGAAGCACACCCTGAGCGCCTACACCCGCGACTGCCGGCGCTACCTGGCGCACCTCGCGGCGCAGGGCGTGACCGCACCCGACCAGGTGCGTGAGGACCACGTCACCGGGTTCCTCGCGGCCCTGCGCACCGGGGACGGCGAGCACCCTCCGATGGCCACGAGCTCGGCCGCGCGGTCCCTCACGGCGGTGCGCGGGCTGCACCGCTTCCTCGCACTGGAGGGCGAGACCGTCGACGACCCGGCCCGTGAGGTCGCTCCGCCGACGCCCACCTCCCGCCTGCCCAAGGCCATCGGCCTGGACGAGGTCACCCGGCTGCTCGACGCCGCCGGAGTGGGGGAGGGGGCACGCCCCCTTCGCGATCGGGCCCTGCTGGAGGTGCTCTACGGCACCGGGGCACGGATCTCGGAGGCGGTCGGGCTCGACGTCGACGACGTGGACCCGCAGGTCGGCGCCGTGCGCCTCCTCGGCAAGGGTGGCAAGGAGCGCGTCGTCCCGATCGGCTCCTACGCCGTCGAGGCGGTGCAGGCCTGGCTGGTGCGCGGGCGCCCCGAGCTGGCCGGCAAGGGCCGCGCCGGGCCGGCACTCTTCCTGGGCCTGCGCGGACGCCGACTCTCCCGGCAGAGCGCCTGGGCCGTCCTGCAGGCCGCCGCGGGGCGGGCGGGCCTGACCCAGCACGTCTCCCCGCACACGTTGCGCCACTCCTTCGCGACCCACCTGCTCGAAGGGGGAGCAGACGTGCGAGTCGTCCAGGAGCTGCTGGGCCACGCGTCGGTGACCACCACCCAGATCTACACGGCCGTGGGCATCCAGCAGCTGCGCGAGGTCTACGCGCAGAGCCATCCCCGTGCCCGCTGATATCGTCGTCGCTGATCAGCGTGAGGCTGACCGACCGCGAGACGCGATGGAGTGATCCGACTGTGGCATCCGAGGTGACGCCGCCGCTCGACATCGAGCACACCGAGGCCCAGCGGGGCCCGACCGGGCGACCCCTGCCCACGTTCCCGGACCCGACCCCGCTCGACGGCCACGGCCCGGCGCGGATCATCGCGATGTGCAACCAGAAGGGTGGCGTCGGCAAGACGACGACCACGATCAACCTGGGTGCCGCACTGGCCGAGTTCGGCCGCCGGGTGCTCCTCGTCGACTTCGACCCCCAGGGTGCCCTCTCCGTCGGTCTCGGCGTGCCCACCCACACCCTGGACACGACGATCTACGACCTGCTCGTCTCCCGCGGGCACGACATCCACGAGATCGTCCAGACCACCTCCATCGACGGTCTCGACGTCGCGCCGGCGAACATCGATCTCTCGGCCGCGGAGGTCCAGCTCGTCGGTGAGGTCGCCCGGGAGCAGATCCTCTCCCGCGTGCTGCGCCCGGTGCAGGACGAGTACGACGTCATCCTCATCGACTGCCAGCCGAGCCTGGGCCTGCTCACCGTCAACGCGCTGACCGCGGCGCACGGGGTGATCATCCCGCTGGAGACCGAGTACTTCGCGATGCGTGGCGTCGCGCTGCTCGTCGAGACCATCACGAAGATCACCGACCGGCTCAACCCGGCGCTGACCATCGACGGGATCCTCTCGACGATGTTCGACGGGCGCACCCTGCACAGCCGTGAGGTGGTGGGCTCGGTCGTGGAGCACTTCGGTGACCAGGTCTTCCACACCGTCATCTCCCGGACGGTGAAGTTCCCCGACGCCACCCTGGCCGCCGAACCGATCACGACGTATGCCACCGGCCACTCCGGCGCCAATGCCTACCGGCAGCTCGCCCGTGAGCTCATCTCGCGCGGCGGGGCGCCCTGACGGCCGTGACCGAGGCCGACGCGACGGTCCCCGGCGGCGTCATCACCAAGAGGAGCCCGGAGCAGGCCTTCACGGTCCACCTGGACAACTTCGAGGGGCCCTTCGACCTGCTCCTCGGGCTCATCAGCAAGCACCAGCTGGACATCACCGAGGTCTCGCTCGCCCGGGTCACCGACGAGTTCATCGCCCATCTGCGCGCGTTGCGGGAGAGCGCCCCCGACCTGGACCTCGGTGAGACGAGCGAGTTCGTCCTCGTCGCCGCGACCCTCCTGGACCTCAAGGCCTCGCGGCTGCTCCCGAACACCTCGGAGGGCGATGAGGAGGACCTCGAGCTCATCGAGGCGCGCGACCTGCTCTTCGCCCGGCTGCTGCAGTACCGGGCCTTCAAGGACGTCGCCGCCCACTTCGAGGAGACGATGGCCACGAGCGGCCTGATGACGCCGCGCCAGGCGGGGCTCGAGCCACACCTGGCCGGCCTGCTGCCGGAGCTGGTCATGAACGTCACGCCCACGCAGCTGGCGACGGTCGCCGCCCGGGCACTCACCCCGAAGGCGCCCGAGGAGGTCGGCGTGTCGCACCTGCACGCCCCGACGGTGAGCGTGCGCGAGCAGGCGGTCCTCGTCGTGGACCGGCTGCGTCGCACCGGGACCGCCTCCTTCCGTGAGCTCGTGCGCGACGCCGACTCCACCCTGGTCATCGTCGCCCGCTTCCTGGCGCTCCTGGAGCTCTACCGGGACCAGCAGGTGGCCCTGGACCAGCCCGAGGCGCTCGGCGACATCGACGTGCGGTGGACCGGCAGCGAGGAGGGGGACCTGCAGGTCGGTGCCGAGTTCGACGAGGGGGACCCCGCCGGTGCCCCGGAGGAGGAACACGATGAGTGAGCACACCCCGCCCGAGGAGGACGTGCAGGTCGCCTTCGACGTCGGCGAGCTGCCGGGCGGTCCGCGGGCGGCCATCGAGGCCGTCCTCATGGTGGTCGAGGAGCCGGTCACCGACGCGGCGCTGGCCTCGGCCCTGGAGCTGCCCGTCGAGGAGATCCGTGAGCACCTGCGGGCCCTCGAGGCCGACTACGCCGACGGGGAGCACGGCTTCACGGTGCGTGCGGTCGGCGGGGGCTGGCGCTTCTACAGCCATCCTGCCCACGCGGCGGTGGTCGAGCGCTTCATCCTCGACGGGCAGCAGTCCCGTCTGACCACCGCGTCGCTGGAGACCCTGGCCGTCATCGCCTACCGCCAGCCGATCTCCCGGGCCCGGGTCGGTGCCGTGCGCGGCGTGAACGTCGACGGCGTCGTGCGCACCCTGCTCACCCGCGGCCTGATCATCGAGGTGGACAAGGACCCGGAGTCGGGGGCGACGCTGTACGGCACGACCCCGTACTTCCTCGAGCGGATGGGTCTGAACCACCTCGACGACCTGCCCCCGCTGGCCCCCTACCTTCCCGACGAAGCAGCCCTCGAAGACATCGTGAGTGAGGCCCGCCCATGACACCGCCCCGCAACAGAGCCCCCGGCAACGGTGGTCGCCCGCCCCGCAGGGGAAGCCGACCGGCGAAGGGGGCCGGCCGCCCCCGGCGGGGGCAGCCGCAGCGCGGGACCCCCGGCCGGACCCGTTCCGGACAGCCCGGTCAGGCTCCGCGGGAGAAGCAGGGCCCCCGGGTGGATGTCCACACGCCCGACGGCATCCGGCTGCAGAAGGTGCTCGCGGGGGCCGGCATCGGTTCCCGGCGCGCCTGCGAGCAGCTGATCGCCGAGGGCCGGGTGATGGTGGACGAGCAGGTGGTCACCGAGCTGGGGGTGCGGATCGACCCCCTTCGGCAGGTGGTGCACGTCGACGGCGAACGGGTGCAGCTGGACGAGTCGCGGGTCTACCTGGCCTTCAACAAGCCCCGCGGGGTCGTCACGACGATGTCCGACGACCTGGGCCGGATCAACGTCGGTGACTACGTCGTGGACCGGCCCGAGCGCCTCTTCCACGTCGGGCGCCTGGACGCCGACACCGAGGGGCTGCTGCTGCTGACGAACGACGGCGACCTCGCCCACCGCCTCCAGCACCCGGCCTACGGCGTGCTCAAGACCTATGTCGCCGAGGTCCCCGGGCCGATCCCGAAGGACCTGGGCAAGCGGCTGCGCGAGGGCGTCGAGCTCGAGGACGGGCCGGCCGCCGTCGATTCCTTCCGGGTCGTGGACTCCCGCCCCGGCAAGGCCATCGTCGAGATCATCCTGCACGAGGGCCGCAAGCACATCGTCCGACGACTGCTCGAGGAGGTCGGCCACCCGGTGGTCAGTCTCGTCCGCACCCAGGTCGGTCCGATCGAGCTCGGCGGCACCAAGTCCGGGCGGTGGCGTGGCCTCTCCCGCGACGAGATCGGCAAGCTGTACAAGGCGGCCGGCCTGTGACCGCGAGCCCGGACACCCGGCAGGCCGGTGAGGGCCTCCCCGAGGTGCACGTCGTCGGCACCGGCCTGATCGGCACGAGCATCGGCCTGGCGCTGCGTGCGGTGGACGTGGACGTCAGCCTCGCGGACCAGTCCGAGACCACCGTGGCCCTCGCGCGGGACCTCGGTGCCGGCCGGATCACCGGCGAGGTGGACCCGGGTGTCGTCGTCATCGCCGCACCCCCGGACATCTCGCCGCGCCTCGTCCTCGAGGCGCTGGAGCGCTGGCCCGGTGCGGTCGTCACCGACGTCACGTCGGTCAAGCAGGTCATCCACGCCGACCTCGTGCGCGCCGGGCGGGCACTGGACCGCTACGTCGGTAGCCATCCCATGGCGGGGCGGGAGCGCAGCGGGGCGATCAGCGGCAGGGGAGACCTCTTCGAGGGGCGCGCCTGGGTGCTCTGCCCGCACGAGGGGAGCGACCCCGCCGCCGTGGACCTGGTCGAGCGGATGGCCCGAGCCACCGGGGCGGCGACGAGCCGGCTCAGCCCGGCCGACCACGACGCCGCCGTCGCCGCGGTCTCCCACGTGCCCCAGGTGGCGGCCTCGCTCGTTGCTGCCCGGCTGGAGCACCTGAGCGAGCAGGCCCTGGGCCTCTCCGGCCCCGGCGTACGGGACGTGACCCGTATCGCCGCGAGCGACCCGGGGCTGTGGACCCAGATCCTCGCCGGCAACGCGGTCGCGGTCGGCGCCGTGCTGACCGAGATCAGCGAGGAGCTGACCGGCATCGTCGAGGCGCTCACCGAGCTCGGCCGGGAGGAGTCGGTCGCCGACGCGCCGGGTGCACGGGCGGTCCTCGCCCGCGCCATCGCCCACGGCAACGCCGGGCACGCCCGCATCCCCGGCAAGCACGGCGCCGCGACGACCGCCTACGAGGTCGTCTCCGTCGTCGTCGACGACCGGCCCGGCGAGGTGGGCCGGCTGCTGACCGAGATCGGCGAGATCGGGGTCAACATGGAGGACCTGCGCCTCGACCACGGGCTCGGCCTGCCCTTCGGCCTGGCCGAGGTCGCGGTGCTGCCCAGCGCCGCAGGACCCTTGAGCGAGGAGCTGCGGGCCCGGGGCTGGCGGATCCAGGACTGAGACGGGACTAGGCTGACCCCTCGTGACCAGCCGACAGACCCCCTTCGTCATCGCCGTGGACGGCCCCTCCGGATCCGGCAAGTCCAGCGTCTCCCGCGCCGTCGCCACCCGGGTGGGTGCCGGCTACCTCGACACCGGCGCCATGTACCGCGCCCTGACGTGGTGGTGCCGCGAGCAGCGGCTCGACATGGACGACCCCGAGGCGGTGGCCGGTGCCGCGGTGGAGCTGCCGCTCGAGATGGGCGTGGACCCGCAGGCCCCCTTCGTCCGGGTCGGCGGCACCGATGTCGACACGCAGATCCGCAGCAGCGAGATCTCCGGTCTCGTCTCCCGGGTCGCCACCGTCCCGGCGGTGCGCACCGAGCTGCAGCGCCGCCAGCGCGAGCTCATCGCCACGATCGCGGCCGACCGGGGCTCCTGCGTCGCCGAGGGCCGGGACATCACGACCGTCGTGGCCCCCGAGGCACCCGTGCGCGTCCTGCTCACCGCCAGCGAGGAGGCACGGTTGCGGCGCCGCTCCCTCGAGGTGCACGGCGCCGCCGACGGCGCGGCCATCGAGGCCACCCGCGACCAGGTGCTGCGCCGTGACCGGGACGACTCGACGGTCTCCCAGTTCACGGTCGCCGCGGACGGCGTCGCCGTCGTCGACACCTCCGAGCTGGACTTCGAGGAGTCCGTCGAGGCCGTCATGGCGGTCGTGGACGCCGCCCGCGTGGGCTGACCCGCCCGCCGAGCCTGCGACAATCGACGCCACCGACCCGATCAGGAGAGCCGTGGACACCACCCCCGAAGAGAGCACCCCCGACGAGACCGACGTCGAGCGGGTCCTGCGCGCCGGGCTGGAGGACTTCGAGCTCACGCCGGAGGACCAGGCGATCATCGACGGCTTCCAGGAGGAGTCGCTCGAGTCCGTCTCCGGCCCACTGCCGGTCGTCGCCGTCGTCGGCCGGCCGAACGTCGGCAAGTCCAGCCTCGTGAACCGGATCCTGCGGCGCCGTGAGGCGGTCGTCGAGGACACCCCCGGCGTCACGCGCGACCGGGTCGCCTACGAAGGGGAGTGGGCCGGGCGCCGCTTCACCCTCCTGGACACCGGCGGCTGGGAGATCGGTGCCGCGGGCATCCAGCTGCGCGTCGCCGAGCAGGCCGAGGTCGCCGTCGGCATGGCCGATGTCGTCCTCTTCGTCGTCGACGCCGTCGTCGGCCCCACCGATGACGACGAGGCGGTCGTGAAGCTGCTGCGGCGCGCCGGCAAGCCGGTCGTGCTCATCGCGAACAAGGTCGACGACCAGCGCTTCGAGGCCGACGCCGCCGTGCTGTGGAACCTCGGCCTGGGCCAGCCCTGGCCCGTCTCCGCCCTGCACGGGCGGGGGAGCGGTGACGCCCTGGACGCGCTCCTCGAGGTCCTGCCCGAGGTCTCCGCGACCGGCGGCGCGCTGCCGGAGGGGGGCCCGCGACGTGTCGCCCTCCTCGGCCGGCCCAATGTCGGCAAGTCGAGCCTGCTGAACCGCCTCGCCGGCGAGGACAGGGTCGTCGTCGACGACGTCGCCGGCACGACGCGCGACCCCGTGGACGAGCTGATCGAGCTCGGTGGGCGGCCGTGGCGCTTCGTCGACACCGCGGGCATCCGGCGCCGCGTGCACCAGAGCCGGGGGGCGGACTTCTACGCCTCGCTGCGCACCCGCAGCGCGCTGGAGAAGGCCGAGGTCGCGGTCGTGCTCATTGACACCCACGAGCCGATCGCGGAGCAGGACCTGCGGATCATCAGCCAGGTGGTCGAGTCCGGCCGCTCGCTCGTCATCGCGTACAACAAGTGGGACCTGCTCGACGAGGAGCGCCGCTTCTACCTCGAGCGCGAGATCGAGCGGGACCTGCAGCAGGTGGCCTGGGCGCCGCGGGTCAACGTCTCGGCCCTGACGGGCCGGCACGTCGACAAGCTCGTGCCGGCGCTCGACACGGCGCTGGACTCCTGGGACACCCGCGTCCCCACCTCGCGGCTGAACTCCGTGCTCGGCGAGATCTCCTCCGGCCATCCGCACCCGGTGCGGGGCGGCAAGCAGCCACGGATCCTGTTCGCGACGCAGGCCTCGACCCGGCCGCCGCGCTTCGTCATCTTCGCCTCGGGCTTCATCGAGGCCGGCTACCGGCGCTTCCTCGAGCGTCGTTTCCGGGAGGAGTTCGGCTTCGCGGGCTCGCCGATCGAGATCAGCGTGCGGGTCCGGGAGCGCCGGCGCCGCCGCTGACCGCCGGGGTCGGCAGCGGCACCGGGCCGGCAGTGGCAGGTGCCCGTGAGCTGACCTTCTGCCGGGAGAGCGGCGCCCACACCTGGACCGCGCAGAAGGGGGCGCACTGCTCCCCCTTCGTCCCGGCGGTGCCGACGTGCACGCAGCACTGCGCCAGCCGCTCCTCGATCATCGTCTCGATGTCCATGAAGGGCTTGACGCTGATGCGCTTGACCCGCTCGCCCATGAGGCGGCGCAGCCGCTCCTGCTGGCCCGGCAGGCGGGAGGTCACGAGCGTCGTGAGGGTGGACATGCCCATGTCGCAGGTCTGGCAGACCGCCTTCCACAGGTCGGCGACCTGCGGGTGGGAGAGGGAGGTCTGCTCGCTGAGCAGCCCGAGGACGGCCTCCTTGACGACGGTGCGCATCTGCGCGGGGAGTGCCTGGTCGGTGATCCGGTTCGCGACGCTCTCCGGCGCCAGGTCGAGCCAGTCCTTGAGGCGCTCGTGGCCGACGATCGCGGTGAGGGAGCGCCACGTGTCCGAGTCGTCCTTGAGCAGGTAGCCCACCGAGGCGCAGTGCGGGTGGCTGCACGGCAGCGCCGTGAGGTCCTCCCAGGTGACGACGCCGTCGGTCTGCGGTCCCATCCGTGCCAGGACGCCGGTGTGGGTGAGTCGGTCCTGCGGGTCGATGCCGCCGCCGCGCCCCGAGCCGAAGACCGGCTGGATCGAGACCCCGCAGACGAAGGGGGTCGCCAGCGAGCGGTTGATCACGTGGCCGATCTCGTCGTCGTTGACACCGAGGGTGGCGGTCATCGTCAGCGTCGTGAAGACGCCGGCACGGCTCAGCCGGTCGATGGCCCGGTCCTTGTGCTCGCGCAGGTCGCCGCCGCGGTGGTGCATCGAGGACTCCGCCGAGGAGCCGTCGAACTGCAGGTAGACCTCGACGCGCTGCCGGTGGCGGCGCAGCAGCTCCAGCAGCTCGTCGTCACCGGCGATCCGCAGCCCGTTGCTGTTGATGAGGATGCGCACGATCGGGCGCGCCACGAGCTCCTCGATCAGGCGTGGCAGCTCGGGGTGCAGGGTCGGCTCGCCGCCGGAGAGCATGAGGACGTCGAGCCGCTCGTCCTCGCGGGCGAGCCGGGCGTCGACGTTGGCGAGGATCTCCTCGACGGAGGCCACCGCGGTCAGGGCCGGGGCCGAGCCGGCGAAGCACGTGGGGCAGCGCAGGTTGCAGTGCTCGGTGATGTCCTCCAGCAGGATGCAGGTGTGCTGCGTCTGCATCTCCGGCAGGCCGTCGAGGTAGGCCGAGGGGACCGGCGCGAAGTTGCCGGTGACGTCGGGGACGTGCGACTTGGTCGGTGCGGTCCACTGCTCGAGGTAGCGCAGGATCTCCGGGTCCTCGTCGTAGAGGGTGCGGACCAGACCGTGCTGGGGGCAGCCGCGCTCGAGCCAGACACGGCCGTCTCGCTCGGCGAGCCAGCCGCTGAGGCGCCGCACGTCGGCCAGCTCGGTCTCCGGGTGCTCGTGGTGGCAGGTGGGGCAGAAGGCGTTGACGTAGCGGTGGATCCGGTCCCCGCGCAGCGGTCGTCCCGGTCCGGCGTCCGGTTGTGCTGTCCCCATGGACCTCTCTCCTTTGCTCATGCCGACGACAGGCTGACGATCGCGACGACGCAGACCCCGGCACTGGTGACGATCCAGACCCCGGCGGCCACGAGCGCGGCCACGCCCCACCCGCGGGTGCGGTCGATGAAGATCAGGACTCCCCCCACGACCAGCAGGGGCAGGGGCATGACGGCGATGGCCAGCCCGGCGATGCCCCCCGCCGAGAAACCGACGTCCAGCCAGGTCAGGGCCCTGGCCAGCAGGTAGATGAGGACCGGGCCGAGGAAGCCCACCACCCCGCCGATGAGCGTGCCCCAGCCGGAGCCGAGCCCGGTGGTCACGGGTGGCGGCTGTTGCCACGGTGCTTGGCTCATCCGGCCCTCCCTGACGGTTGGCTGCGCACGATGTGGACGCTACGCCAGATCAGCAGCGGGAGCGTGACGGCAAGGAAGAGCTGCGGGCGTGTCAGGTCGAACCAGACGACCTCGTTGCCCCGGACGAACTCCACGAGGATCCGGAAGAGGGCGTACCCCGCGATGTAGAGGGTGAAGAGGTCCGCCGGGTCCTCGAGTCGGTCCCGCCAGTACCAGAGCGCGGCGAGGGCGAGCAGGTGGAAGGCGATCTCGTAGCCGAAGGAGGGGTGCAGCCGGGCTCCCTGCGGTACGCCCCAGGCGGCGGCGTCGCCCGCGGACGCCGCGGTGACCGCCCACGGGAGGTCGGTCGGGGTGCCGGGCAGCTCGGTCAGCAGGCACCCGACCCGTCCGACGGCCATGCCACCGGCGACCGCGGGGGCGAAGAGGGCGCCGGTGCGCCAGCGCATCCGCAGCAGCCGCTTGCCGAGGAGGACGGCGCCGTAGGCCAGGGCCAGCCCGCCCAGGATGCTGCGGTTGCCGTAGGCCCAGTGCACGAGGACCGGGTCGTTGGCATCGAGGTGCACGTGCTGCAGCCAGGTGCCCAGGCGTGCGCCCACGGCACCGAAGGAGATCGCGAGGGCCACGAGCACCCAAACCCGGTCGTCGTGGATGCCGCGGCGTCGTTTCTCGAGCGTGAGGAGCACCCCCGCGGTGAGCACGCCGAGCCCGACCCACAGGTCGTGGGTCATCCCGGGCGTCCACTCCGGGACGGGTGTCGGTGCCATCGCGCTCGATCCTGTCACGGGTGACGAATGCGGGGCAGGGGCGATTGGGAGGGGCCCGGGGTGCTGGGTTAGAGTTGCGACGCTCTCCACGAAGAGAGCCTCGGGCTGTGGCGCAGCTTGGTAGCGCACATGACTGGGGGTCATGGGGTCGCAGGTTCAAATCCTGTCAGCCCGACTC
>NZ_BCSR01000038.1 GCF_001570965.1 Janibacter corallicola NBRC 107790
GGGCCGCTCCGGGGCCACGTCGTCGACTTCATCGACTACGGCGGGCGCTTCGTCGGCAACGTGGCGGACATCGCCATCGTGCTCGCGGCGGTGCTGCTCGTGTGGCTCGTGCAGACCGACACCAGGATCGATGGCCGGCGTCCCCGTCACACGGCAGAGAAGGAGGTCTGATGGACGGCGACACCCGCAACGTCCTCATCCCGAAGGGTCTGGAGGGGGAGCGCGTCGACGCCGCCGTCGCCCGGCTCTTCGGACTCTCCCGCACCCGCGCGGCCGACCTCGCCGTGGGCGGCCAGGTGCTCATCGAGGGCCGGCAGGCCGGCAAGTCCGCCCGGGTCGGGGCCGGCGAGCACCTCGAGGTGACGCTGCCGCCCGCACCGACCTCACCGACGTTGGAGGTCGTCGCCGAGCCCGTCCCCGGCATGCGGATCATCCACGACGACGACGACATCGTCGTCGTCGACAAGCCGGTGGGCGTGGCCGCGCACCCGAGCGTCGGGTGGACCGGCCCGACCGTTCTCGGTGGCCTCAAGGCGGCCGGGTACCGGATCTCGACGAGTGGCGCCAGCGAGCGGCAGGGGATCGTCTCGCGACTGGACGTCGGCACGAGCGGTCTGATGGTCGTGTGCAAGAGCGAGTACGGCTACTCCGTGCTCAAGCGCGCCTTCAAGCAGCGCACGGTCGACAAGAGCTACCACGCCCTCGTGCAGGGGCTGCCGGACCCGCACGTCGGCACGATCGAGGCTCCCATCGGCCGGCACCCCGGCCACGACTACAAGTACGCCGTCATGGAGTCGGGGAAGCACGCCGTGACCCACTACGAGCTCATCGAGGCCTTCCGCCACGCGTCGCTGCTGGACATCACGCTCGAGACCGGTCGTACCCACCAGATCCGGGTGCACATGGCCGCCCTGCGCCACCCGTGCGTCGGCGACCCGACCTACGGTGCCGACCCGCGCCTCGGGGAGCGGCTGGGTCTGACCCGGCAGTGGCTGCACGCCATGGGGCTGGGTTTCGTCCACCCGGGGTCGGGGGACTACGTGCACTTCGAGAGCACCTATCCGCAGGACCTGCAGGAGGCCCTGGACCGGCTCGCCGTGATGTCCTGAGCGGGTCAGTTGACCTGGCGCTCGCGGCCCTCCCAGTAGGGGGAGCGCAGCTTGAACTTCTGCAGCTTCCCGGTCGCGGTGCGGGCCAGCTCGTCGCGGAACTCCACGGACGTCGGCGCCTTGTAGCGGGCCACCCGCTCCTTGCACCAGTCGATGAGGTCGGCCTCGGTGGTCGCGGCGCCCTCGGAGAGGACGACGAGTGCCTTGATCGTCTCGCCCCACTTCTCGTCCGGGACGCCGATGACGGCGACCTCGGTCACGTCCGGGTGGGAGAAGAGGACGTCCTCGACCTCGATGGAGGAGACGTTCTCGCCGCCGGTGATGATCACGTCCTTCTTGCGGTCGCTGATCGTCACGTAGCCGTCATCGGAGATCGAGCCCCCGTCACCGGTGTGGAACCAGCCGCCGGCGAGCGTGCGCGCGGTCTCCTCGGGCAGGTCGTGGTAGCCCTCCATGACGACGTTGGAGCGCACGAGGAGCTCGCCGCTCTCCGGGTCGATCTTCGTCTGGCAGCCGATCGCCGGGGCGCCGGCACGGACGAGCTTCGTGGCCCGCTCCTCCGCGTCCAGGTCGTCCCACTCGGAGCGGGAGCGGTTGATCGTCAGCAGGGGAGAGGTCTCGGTCAGGCCGTAGATCTGGACGAACTCCCAGCCGAGCTCGGTCTCGACCTGCGCGATCGTCGCCGTGGGCGGCGGTGCGCCGGCGACGATGATCCGCACCCGGCCCCGGCCGGGGATCTCGCCCTCCCAGTCCCTGGCGGCGTCGAGCACGGCGTTGACGACCGCGGGCGCGGCGCACATGACGGTGATGCCGTGGCGCTCCACCCGGCGCAGGATCTCGGCGCCGTCGATCTTGCGGATGACGATGTGCTGGGCGCCGACACCCGTCGTCGTGAAGGGGATGCCCCACCCGTTGGCGTGGAACATCGGCAGGGTGTGCAGGTAGACGTCGCGGTCGCTGAAGCCCGCGTGCAGCCCGAAGGTGACCGCATTCGTCCAGATGTTGCGGTGGGTGATGCGCACCCCCTTCGGGCGGGCGGTGGTCCCGGAGGTGTAGTTGATCGTCGCGATCGCCGACTCGTCCGGCTCCCACGGGCGGGGCTCGGCCGTGGCCGGGTCGATGTCGCCGAAGAGGTGCTCGTCCTCGCCGAGGACGAAGGTGTGCTCGGCCCGGACCTCGTTGATGATCGAGGTCAGCTCGGGGTCGACGTAGAGGACGCGCGCCCCGGAGTGCTCGACGATGAACTTGACCTCCTCGGGGGCGAGGCGGAAGTTGATCGGCACGAGGACGCGGCCGGAGCCGGCGACGCCGAAGAAGCTCGTGAGCAGCCGGGCGGAGTTGTGCGAGACGACGGCGACCCGGTCACCGACCTCGATGCCGAGGGAGTCCAGGTGCGCCGCCTGGGCCCGAGCGAGCTGACGCATCCGCGCATACGTCACGTCCTCGAGCGGGGTGGCCGGCTGGTCCGGCTCGTCGACGAAGGCGGTGCGCTCTCCGTAGACCATCGCTGCGCGGTCGATGAAGTCGTTGACGGTCATGGGGACGAACATGCCGGAGGGCCTCCCGGGACGTGGACAGCGGTGTCAGGGCCAAAGTTACCCCTCCGGTGCCGCGCGACCGGTTCCCCGGCCGTGGCGAGGCGATCAACGGCGCCGGGAGATCGGTGAACGGTGCCGGCCTCGGGACGGTCCCGGCCGGCTCGGCGTTGTCTGCGGTGAGATCTAGACTCGGCTCCGATGTCCGAACTGCCACGCTCCGAGAACTTCGTCCACCTGCACAACCACACCGAGTACTCCATGCTCGACGGTGCCGCGCGGATCACGGACATGTTCGAGACCGCCCAGGAGATGGGCATGCCGGCGATCGCGATGACCGACCACGGCTACCTCTTCGGGGCGCACGAGTTCTGGAAGACGGCGCAGTCCTACGACGTCAAGCCGATCATCGGGCTGGAGGCCTACGTCGCGCCGGGGCACACCAGCCGCAAGGACAAGACCCGCGTGAAGTGGGGCGACGAGCGCACCCGCAAGGGCGATGACGTCTCCGGTGGTGGCGCCTACACCCACATGACGCTGCTGGCGAAGAACAACACCGGCATGCACAACCTCTTCACGATGGGCAGCCGGGCCTCGCTGGACTCGGTCTACGCGAAGTGGCCGCGGCTGGACCGGGAGCTGCTCTCGCAGTACGGCGAGGGGATCATCGCGACGACGGGCTGCCCGTCGGGGGAGATCCAGACCCGGCTGCGGCTCGGGCAGTACGACAAGGCGATCGAGGCGGCCTCGGAGTTCCGCGACATCTTCGGGGCGGAGAACTACTTCCTCGAGCTGATGGACCACGGCAACCAGATCGAGCGTCGGGTGCGTGAGGACCTGATGCGCCTGGGCAAGGAGCTGGGGCTCCCGCTGCTCGCGACCAACGACCTGCACTACGTCAGGCGCGAGGACAACATCGCCCAGGATGCGCTGCTGTGCATCAACTCCGGCTCCACGCTGCTGGACCCGGACCGGTTCTCCTTCGACGGGGACGGCTACTACCTGAAGTCGCCGGCGGAGATGCGCCACCTGTGGCGCGAGCTGCCCGAGGCCTGCGACAACACGCTGCTCGTGGCCGAGATGTGCGAGGTCTCCTTCACGGAGGGCGAAGGGCGGTACATGCCGCGTTTCGACTGCCCGCCGGGGGAGGACGAGCAGACCTGGTTCGTCAAGGAGGTGCAGACGGGTCTGCACCGGCGCTTCCCGGGCGGCGTCCCGGAGTACGCCCAGCAGCAGGCCGACTACGAGATCGACGTCATCGTCGGCAAGGGCTACCCGGGGTACTTCCTCGTCGTCGCCGACTTCATCAACTGGGCGAAGGACAACGGCATCAGGGTCGGGCCGGGGCGTGGCTCCGGTGCGGGCTCGATGTGCGCCTACGCGATGGGCATCACCGACCTGGACCCGGTGCCGCACGGACTGATCTTCGAGCGCTTCCTGAACCCGGAGCGCAAGTCGATGCCGGACTTCGACGTGGACTTCGACGAGCGTCGCCGCAGCGAGGTCATCCACTACGTCACCGAGAAGTACGGCGACGACCGGGTCGCGATGATCGCCACCTACGGCACGATCAAGGCCAAGCAGGCCGTCAAGGACGCCGTGCGCGTCATGGGTCACCCCTTCTCCGTCGGTGAGCAGCTGACCAAGGCCATGCCCGCCGACGTCATGGGCAAGGGCGTGCCGCTGAACAAGATGTACGACCCGGAGCACGAGCGCTACGGCGAGGGGCAGGACTTCCGCCAGCTCGTGGAGTCGGAGAAGTACTTCGGGGAGATCATCGAGACCGCCAAGGGCCTGGAGGGCCTGAAGCGGCAGTGGGGCGTGCACGCCGCCGGCGTCATCATGTCCAGCGAGCCGCTCATGGACGTCATCCCCATCATGCGGCGGCTGCAGGACGGGCAGGTCCTCACCCAGTTCGACTACCCGACCTGCGAGACGCTCGGGCTGGTCAAGATGGACTTCCTCGGCCTGCGCAACCTGACGATCCTCGACGACGCCCTGGTCAACGTGCGCAACAACCGCGGCGAGGACCTCGACCTCGACGCGCTGAGCAAGGACATGACCGACGAGGCGACCTACCGGCTGCTCGCCCGCGGCGACACCCTCGGGGTCTTCCAGCTCGACGGCGGCGGGATGCGGACCCTGCTGCGGCTGATGCAGCCGGACAACTTCGAGGACATCTCCGCGGCGCTCGCGCTCTACCGGCCCGGCCCGATGGGCGTGAACGCGCACACCAACTTCGCGCTGCGCAAGAACGGCCGGCAGGAGATCATCCCGCTCGACCCGCAGCTGAAGGGCAAGCTCCAGCCGCAGATGGAGGAGGCCCTCCGGCCGATCCTCGGGACCACCTACGGTCTCTGCATCTACCAGGAGCAGGTCATGGAGATCGCGCAGAAGCTGGCGGGCTACACGCTCGGCAACGCCGACCTGCTCCGCCGCGCGATGGGCAAGAAGAAGAAGGAGGTCCTCGACGCCGAGTACGTCCCCTTCTCCGAGGGGATGAAGGCCAACGGCTACAACGAGGACTCCGTCGCCGCGCTGTGGGGCGTGCTCGTCCCCTTCTCCGACTACGCCTTCAACAAGGCCCACACCGCCGCCTACGGCCTCGTCTCCTACTGGACGGCCTACCTCAAGGCCAACTACCCGGCCGAGTACATGGCCGCGCTGCTGACCTCGGTCGGCGACGACAAGGACAAGTCGGCGCTCTACCTCAACGAGTGCCGGCGGATGGGCATCAAGGTGCTGCCCCCTTCGGTCAACGAGTCCAAGGGCCCCTTCGCCGCGGTCGGTGAGGACATCCGCTTCGGCCTGCAGGCGATCCGCAACGTCGGTCGCAACGTCGTCGAGGCGATCATCGCCACCCGGGAGGAGAAGGGGGCCTTCACCTCCTTCGAGGACTTCCTCGCCAAGTGCCCGGCGACCGTGTGCAACAAGCGCACCGTCGAGTCCCTGATCATGGCCGGCGCCTTCGACGACCTCGACCACCCCCGCCAGGGCCTGGTCATGGTCCACGAGGAGTACGTCGACGCCTTCGTCGGGGTCAAGCGCCAGGAGGCCGTCGGCCAGGACTCGCTGTGGGACATGTTCGGCGGCGGTGACGAGGAGACACAGGCGGGGGGCACCGGAGCGGCGAGCATGGGGCTGCGCTCCGTCCCCGACGTCGAGTGGGACAAGAAGGCCAAGCTGGCGAACGAGCGCGACATGCTCGGCCTCTACGTCTCCGACCACCCGCTCTTCGGGGTCGAGCACGTGCTCCAGCGCGCGGCCGACACCTCCATCGCGACCCTCACCCAGTCCGAGGGGGTCCCCGACAAGAGCCACGTGACGATCGCGGGGCTGGTCACCGGGCTGAGCGTGAAGCGCACGAAGAAGGGCGACCTCTGGGCGATCGCGACCGTCGAGGACCTCGAGGGTGCGATCGAGTGCCTCTTCTTCCCGAAGACCTACCTGACCGTGCAGACGATGCTCACCCAGGACATCGTCGCCGTCGTGCGGGGCCGGGTGAACCATCGCGACGACGCGGTCTCGATCTACGCCGAGGACCTGACGATCCCCGAGCTGACCGACGGACCGCGCGGTCCGGTGCTGCTCACCCTCGAGCACGCCCGCGCCACCCAGGGGCGGATCGAGCAGGTCAAGGAGGTGCTCACCCAGCACCCGGGCAGCACCGACGTGCAGATCAAGCTCGTCCAGCCCGGCCGCTCGGTGACCCTCTCCGTCGATGCCAACTACCGCGTCGAGCCGAGTGAGGCCCTCATCGGTGACCTCAAGGTCATCCTCGGTGCCCGGGCGGTGAGCGCATGAGGCCGCCGGTCGCCGAGCAGCACCCCGAGGTCCGCAACCACCACGGCGAGGAGGTCACCGACCCCTACACCTGGCTGGGCGACCCCGAGGACCCGCGGGTCATCGCCCACCTGGAGGCCGAGAACGCCTACGCCGAGGCGAGCACCGCCCACCTCGCGCCGCTGCGGGAGCGGATCTTCACCGAGATCAGGGAACGCACCCTCGAGACCGACCTCACCGTGCCCGTCGCCTCCGGCCCGTGGTGGTACTACGCCCGCACCGTCGAGGGGCAGCAGTACCCGATCCACTGCCGCGCGCCGCTCACCGACCGCGCGCAGGTGCCCGAGCTCGACGCCGGGCAGCCGTTACCCGGCGAGGTCGTCCTCCTCGACGGCAACGAGCTCGCCGAGGGGCACGACTTCTTCGCCCTCGGCGGCCTCGAGATCAGCCACGACCACACCCGGATGGCCTGTGCGGTCGACGTCACCGGTGACGAGCGCTTCGACGTGCGCGTCATCGACATCGCGACGGGGGACCTGCTCGACGAGGCCGTCACCGGGGTCGGCTACGGGCTCGCCCTCTCCCGCGACGGGCGGTACCTCTTCCACGTGCGCGTCGATGCGGCCTGGCGGCCGCACGAGCTGTGGCGTCACGAGATCGGGACCGACGCCGCCACGGACGTGCTCGTCCACCGCGAGGTGGACGAGCGCTTCTGGATGGGGATCGGCACCAGCCGCGACGAGCGCTGGAACGTCTTCGAGCTCGGCAGCAAGACCACGAGCGAGGTCCACCTCATCGACGCCGAGGACCCGACCGGCCCGATGCGCTGCGTCGCCCCCCGGCGCGACGGCATCGAGTACGAGGTCGAGCCCGCCGCGGACCACCTGCTCATCGTCCACGACGAGCGCCAGCCGGAGGGCGACCTCGCCTGGGCGCCGCTGGACGCGACGAGCCACGAGCAGTGGGTCCCACTCCTGGACCGGGCCGAGGGCGAGCGCTTCGTCGGCGTGGACGCCTTCGACGACTTCGCGGTCCTCTCGCTGCGCGTCGACGGTCTGCCCGCGCTGCGGGTCCTGCCCCGCGAAGGCCGCTCGTCACCCTTCGACGGCGGTGACTACGGGACGGGCCGGGACCTGCCCTTCGACGACGACCTGCACTCCGTCTCCCTCGGCGCGGTCGCCGACCCCGACGCCGACCGGATCCGCGTGGAGCACCAGTCCTGGGTCAGCCCGCGCTCGGTCCTCGACGTCGTCGTGGCCACCGGTGAGCGGGTCGAGCTGAAGCGCCAGCCCGTCCTCGGCGGCGTCGACCCCGCCGACTACGAGCAGCGCCGCACCTGGGCCACCGCCCCCGACGGCACGAAGGTGCCGGTCTCGCTCGTCATGCGCCGCGGGGTGGCGGCGGACGGGAGCAACCCCGGGCTGCTGTACGGCTACGGCAGCTACGAGATGAGCATGGACCCGTACTTCTCCATCGCCCGGCTCTCGCTGCTCGACCGGGGCCTGGTGTACGCGGTCGCCCACGTGCGCGGCGGTGGCGAGCTGGGCCGGCACTGGTACGACGACGGCAAGATGCTCGCGAAGCGCAACACCTTCACCGACTTCGTCGCCGCTGCCGAACACCTGCACGAGACCGGCTGGGTGGCTCGCGACCGGTTGGCGATCGAAGGGGGGTCCGCCGGCGGCCTGCTCGTCGGGGCGGCGACGAACCTCGCGCCCGACCGCTTCGCGGCCGTGCTCGCGGTGGTCCCCTTCGTCGACACGCTGAACACCATCCTCCGGCCCGAGCTGCCGCTCACGGTCGGGGAGTGGGAGGAGTGGGGCGACCCGCTGCACGATCCGGACGTGTACGCCTACATGCGCTCCTACAGCCCGTACGAGAACGTCGCGGCCCGCGCCTACCCGGCGGTTCTCGCGACGACCTCGCTGCACGACACCCGGGTCTACTTCACCGAGCCGGCGAAGTGGGTCGCCCGGCTGCGGGAGGTCACCGACCACGACGACGAGCGCCCGGTCCTGCTGCGCACCGAGATGAGCGCCGGCCACGGTGGTCGCTCCGGCCGCTACGACGCCTGGGAGCAGACCGCCTGGGAGTGGGCCTGGCTGCTCGACCGCCTCGGGGCGACCGAGCCGGTCGACCGGGCGGAGTGATCAGCCTCGTCGGCAGCTACACACCGTCGTGCTGTTTTCGCAGGGAGGCCTTGGCGATCTTGCCGGACGGTGTCGTGGGCAGCTCGTCGACCACGATGATCTGCTGCGGGACCTTGTAGTCGGCCACCTGGCCCCGACAGTGGTCACGCAGATCCTCTTCGGTGACCTCGTGACCCGAGCGGAGGACCACGTAGTAGCACCCGACCTCACCGAGGACTGCATCCGGCACGCCGATGCCAGCGGCCATGGCCACCGCTGGATGCGCCGTCAGCACGTTCTCCACCTCGACGGGGTACACGTTGTAGCCACCTTGGATGAACATCTCTTTCAGCCGCCCACGCATGTGGATGTGACCGTCGGAATCCATCGTCACCATGTCGCCGGTACGCAGCCAGCCACCGTCGAGGACGGTCTGTGACGCCTCCTCCGGCCGGCCCCAGTATCCCGTAGTGGTGCTCTCACCACGCAGGTGCAGTTCGCCCTCTTCACCGGCTGGGACGTCGTGTCCGGTCAAGCCCACCACCTTGGCCTCGATCCCGGTCAGGGCGGTACCGATGCTGCTGGACACCTGCTCGACCGAGTCGTCAGGGGCCGACATGACGGACGCGCCCGAGGACTCCGACAAGCCGTAGAGGTTGAACAGCCGCGCCTCCGGGAAAGCGGCGAGCATCTCGGCAGCCATCGTGGGCTCGACGTTGGACCCACCGATGATGGCCAGGCGAACCGTGCTCGTGTCCGTGGTCTCGAACGTGGGGTGGGCCAGCATGAGTGACCACATGGTCGGGACGCCTGCGAAGAGGCTCACCCGGTGCTTCTCGATGTCGGCCAGCGCACCTGCGGGTGAGAATGCCGACGGGAGGACGACGGTGGATCCGGTGCTCAGCGCTGCCGTGACGCTGCAGGTGATCCCGCCGACGTGGTTGAACGGCATCACGCACAGATAGACGTCATCGGTGGTGGTGCCGAGCCGCTCGACCTGTCCTGAGGCGGCGGCGATCATGCTCCGGTGGGTCAGCACGGCTCCCTTGGGCCGGCCGGTCGTGCCGGATGTGTAGAGGATCAGGGCGGGGTCGTCCGCGCCGACCTCGGCCTCGTGCCTGCTGAGCCCCGCGGTGTCCGGGTCGCCGACCAGGGAGGTGTAGGAGTCCTCCCGGCCGTCACCCAGGAAGAGGACGTCCTCGACATCCGGGATCTCGCTCCGGAAGGCCGCATAGAAGTCGACGAAGTCGAATCCGTCCGACTGTGCCGACGTGACGACCAGACGTGCTCCCGACTGGTTGAGCATGTATCGCAGCTCTGCCTCGCGATAGCGCACGTTCAGCGTCACGAGCACGGCGCCGATGCGGGTGACGCCGTAGAAGAGCTCGAGCCACTCCACCTGGTTCGGTGCGGCCACGGCGACCCGGTCGCCGTGGCGTACTCCTCGCTCCAGCAACCCGGCCGCGATCAGACGACTGCGCTCCTCAAGCTCGGCGAAGCTCACCGGCCGTGCCTCTCCCTTCGTGGACGTCGCCGTCAGGAAGTCCTTGTCGGGGAACTGCTGCACCGTGGCGCGCAGCATTCCGGCATGTGTCCGGGTACCGCTCATGACAACCATCTCCTTCGACGGACGGGAGGTACCACATAGTCGTGACGTCAGGCGCCTTCGAGCTCGTCGGCGAGCATCTGCGACCAGGTGCGCACGATCCGGCGGCGGCGTTTGGAGTCGTCGGTGAGCAGGTCGGCCAGGGCGAGGCCACGACCGAGGTCGAGAGTGGCCTGGATGAGCGTGCGCACGTGCGGATCGTTGTCGTCGACGCCCAGGTGGGTGACCGCCAGGTCGTGCACCGACCGGGCGAAGCGCCGCTCCAGGGGTGCGATGACCTCGCGCACCTGCTCGTCGGCGGCGGCCGCGGTCCAGGCGTACAGGGCGGCGCGGAAGAGTTCCCCGTTGTACGTGTCCATGAGGGTGGTGACCACGTGGTGCACGCGCTCGGCCCCGGTCGTCGTCGGGTGCGGCAGCTGCTCGATCTGCTTACGGCGCTCCTCGAAGACGTACTCGAGTGCCGCGACGACCAGGGCCTCCCGGGTGGGGAAGTGGTGCTGGAGCGCCCCCCGACTGATGCCGGCCTCCTCGGCGATGACCGAGACCGTCGCCGCGCTCCAGCCACGCTCGGCCAGGCACCTGACCGTCGCCTCGAGGAGCCGTTGGCGTGTCTGCCGACTGCGATCCTGCTTCGGCGCAGTCGTCCGGCGGGCGAGCGTCATGTCGTGGCCCAGCGGGGGAGGCGCTTCTCGCGGAAGGCCAGCATGCCCTCGCGCGCCTCCTCGCTGGCGAAGAGGCGGGAGGACTGGTCCGCGACCCGGTCACGGTGGGTGTCCAGGTGGGTCAGCAGGTCATGGGTGAGGAGCGCCTTGCTCTCCCGCAGGCCCTGTGGCGAGCACTTCCCGAGCTCGTCGGTCACCTCCGCCACGGCCCGGTCGAGGTCCGCGGACGTGACGGCACGCGTCACCAGGCCGATCCGCTGGGCCTCGGCGACGTCGAAGGTCGAGCCGGTGAGGAACCACCGACTCGCGGCGCGGGCGTCGATCCGCGGCAGCACCGTCAGCGAGATGACCGACGCGGCCAGCCCGAGGCGGGACTCGGTGAGCGCATACGTGGAGGCATCTCCGGCGAGGACGATGTCACAGGCACCGACCAGCCCCATCCCGCCGGCCCGCACGTGACCGTCGATGCGCGCGAGGACCGGCTTGGGGAGGGCGACGATCGCGCGGAGCAGATCGACGAGCTGGTCGGCGCGAGCCCGGGCCGGGTCGTCGACCGGGGCGCTGCTGGCCTCCTTCAGGTCCGCCCCGGCGCAGAAGGTGCTCCCCGTGTGGGTGAGCACCACGCTGCGCACGGTCTGGTCTCCGGCGGCCTCCAACGCGGCGTGCAGCTCGTCGACCAGCTGGTCGGACAGCGCATTGCGGTTGTGCGGTGAGTCGAGGGTGATCGTCATGACCCCCGCGTCGGTCCCGGTCCGCACCCGCGGACCCTGTGGGGTGTTCATCGTGCCTCGCTCTCGTCGTCGGTCGCCGCGCTGCCGCCGTCGTCGACGATGGCCAGGGTGGTGTCCTGGGCGACCTGCTGGCCGACGCTGACCGCCACCGACGCCACCGTCCCCGCCACGGGCGCGGTCACGGAGTGTTCCATCTTCATCGCCTCGAGGGTGAGGAGGACCTGCCCGGCATCGACGGTGGCACCCTCCTCGGCCGCGACGTGGACGATGGTGCCGGGCATGGGCGCGACGAGGGCGCCTGCCGGAGCCACCGCGGTGGGGTCGACGTAGCGTGGCTCGAGCCGTAGTGCTCGGGACCCGAGGGGGGAGTCCACGGCGACGGCCTCCTCGTCTCCGGGCAGCCAGGCGACGTCGAAGGAGCGCCGCACGCCCCCGAGGTCGAGGACGACGTGCTCCGGGTGGGCCTCGACGAGGGCGACGTCCTCGTGGCCGGTCACCGGCGCCTCGAGCTCCAGCCCGTCGCGACCGACCCGGTGGCCCACGACGACCTCCTCCTCACCGGCACGGAAGGTGCGCCGCTGGAAGATCGAGGGCACGTTCCGGTACCCGCTGGCCACGGCCCCGAGCACCGGTCGACGGGAGACCTGACGGGCGCCGTCGGCGACGGCCGCCACGAGCGCGGCGAGGTCCGCCGGGAGGGCGCGGCCCCGCGTGAGCGTGGCCGGCTCGTGCCGGGCGTAGAAGCCGGTGTCGGCTGTGCCCTCGAGGTACTCGGGGTGCGTCAGGCTCGCGGCGAGCAGGTCGCGGTTGGTCGTGACGCCGTGGATGCGACTGCGCCCCAAGGAGGCCCCGAGCTCACGAGCGGCCTCCTCCCGGGTCGGGGCGAAGGAGATGACCTTGGCCAGCATCGCGTCGTAGTGCGTGCCGACGACGGAGCCCGCCGTGACACCGGAGTCGAGGCGGATGCCGTGCTCGGGCACGAGCTCGAAGCCGGAGACGACGCCCGGGACGTCGAGCGTGGCGACGGTGCCCGTCTGCGGGCGCCAGTCGTCATCGGGGTCCTCGGCGTAGAGCCGCGCCTCGATCGACCACCCGCGGACGGCAGGCGGCTCGGCGGCGATGGCCCGGCCCTCGGCGACCTCGATCTGGAGGCCGACGAGGTCGGTGCCGGTCACCTGCTCGGTGACCGGGTGCTCCACCTGGAGGCGGGTGTTCATCTCCAGGAAGAAGAAGGACCCGTCCGGCAGTGCGAGGAACTCGACCGTGCCCGCACCCCGGTAGCCGACCGCCGCGGCGGCGTCCCGGCCGGCGGCGAGCAGGCGGTCACGCATCTGCGGCCCGACCCGCTCCACGAGGGGCGAGGGGGCCTCCTCGATGACCTTCTGGTGACGCCGCTGGAGCGAGCACTCCCGCTCGCCGAGCGCCCACACGGTGCCGTGCGCATCGGCCATCACCTGGACCTCGACGTGGTGGCCGGCCTCGAGGTAGCGCTCGACGAAGACCGTCGGGTCGCCGAAGGCGGACGCGGCTTCCCGTGATGCCGAGGCCACGGCGTCGGCGACCTCGCCGAGGGTGCGCACGATGCGCATGCCGCGTCCACCGCCGCCGGCAGCGGCCTTGACGAGCACGGGCAGGTGCTCCTCGTCGACCTCGTCCGGGTCCAGCCGTCCCAGGACGGGGACGCCGGCGTCGGCCATGCGCTGCTTGGACTCGATCTTGTCGCCCATGACCCGGATCGCCTCCGGGTCGGGGCCGATCCAGGTCAGACCGGCGGCCGTGACCTGCTCGGCGAAGTCAGCGGTCTCGGAGAGGAATCCGTAGCCGGGATGGATCGCGTCGGCACCCGCCCGCTGCGCGGCCGCGATCACGAGGTCGCCGCGCAGGTAGGTGTCGGAGGGGCTCTCGCCGGGGAGCCGGACGGCGGCGTCCGCCTCGGCGACGTGCGGGCTGCCCGCGTCGGCGTCGCTGAAGACGGCGACGGTCGAGATGCCGCGCCGACGACAGGTCGCGAAGACGCGGCGGGCGATCTCGCCGCGATTGGCGACGAGCACCGAGCGGATCGGGCGGTGCTGGGACGACGTGCTCATGTGGGACCTCACATCCGGAAGACGCCGAAGGACGAGGTTCCCTCGACTGGTGCGGTGTGGATGGCGGACAGCGCGATCCCGAGGACGTCCCGGGTGTCACGAGGGTCGATGATGCCGTCGTCGTAGACCAGACCAGAGAGGACCATCGGCATGGCCTCGGCGCTGATCTGGGCCTCCACCGCGGCGCGGACCGCCTGGGCGCCCTCCTCGTCGAAGGGTTTGCCCTGGGCGAGCGCGGAGGCCTTCGACACCGAGTAGGTCACCTCGGCGAGCTGCTCGGCCCCCATGACCGACGAGCGCGCCGAGGGCCAGGTGAAGACGAACCGCGGGTCGTAGGCGCGGCCGCACATGCCGTAGTGGCCGGCGCCGTAGGAGTTGCCGAGGAGGACCGAGATGTGCGGGACGGTCGAGTTGGAGACCGCGTTGATCATCATCGAGCCGTGCTTGATGATGCCGCGCTGCTCGTAGTCCTTGCCGACCATGTAGCCGGTCGTGTTGTGCAGGAAGAGCAGCGGGGTGTCGGAGCGGTTGGCCAGCTGGATGAACTGGGTCGCCTTCTGGGCCTCCTCGCTGAAGATCACTCCCCGTGCGTTGGCGAGGATGCCGACGGGGAAGCCGTGCAGCTGCGCCCAGCCGGTGACGAGCGAGCACCCGTAGAGCGGTTTGAACTCGTCGAAGTCGCTGTCGTCGACGATCCGGGCGATGACCTCACGGGGGTCGAAGGGGGACTTCAGGTCCGGCGGCACGATGGACAGCAGCTCCTCGGCCGGGTAGCGCGGGGGGAGCGGCTGTGTCGTCGCCGGCCCGGCCGCCTTGCGGTGGCCGAGCCGAGCAACGATCCGCCGGCCGATGCGGATGGCGTCCTGCTCGTCGCGGGCGAAGTGGTCCGCGAGCCCGGAGACCCGGGCGTGCATGTCGGCGCCACCGAGCGACTCGTCGTCGGAGACCTCGCCGGTCGCCGCCTTGACGAGCGGGGGACCGGCGAGGAAGACCTTGGAGCGCTCCTCGATCATCACCACGTGGTCGCTCATGCCGGGCAGGTAGGCCCCGCCGGCCGTCGAGTTGCCGAAGACGAGCGCGATCGTCGGGATGCCGGCGCGGGAGAGCCGGGTGAGGTTGCGGAAGGTCGCACCCCCGGGGATGAAGATCTCCTTCTGCGTCGGCAGGTCGGCGCCACCGGACTCGACGAGCGAGATCACCGGGAGGCGGTTGGCCAGGGCGACCTCGTGCATCCGCAGGGACTTGCGCACCGACCAGGGGTTGCTCGACCCGCCCTTGACCGTCGGGTCGTTGGCGACGAGCAGGCACTCGACCCCGCTCACCAGACCGATGCCAGCGACGACCGAGCCTCCCACCGGGAAGTCCGAGCCGTACCCGGCCAGCGTGGCCAGCTCGAGGAAGGGGGACTCCAGGTCGAGGAGCAGCTCGATGCGCTCGCGGGCGGTGAGCTTGCCCCTGCTGTGGTGCCGGGCGGTGTAGCGCTCGCCGCCACCGGCGACGGCCTTGGCGACCTCCACACCGATCTCGGCGAGCGAGTCGTGCATCGCCTCCGCCGCTGCCCGGGCCTGCGGGGTGCTCGGGTCGAGGGTGCTCTTCAGGATCGTCATGCCACCAGTCCCAATCGTCGTGCGGCCATCTGGCCCAGGATCTCGACGGTGCCCCCGCCGATGCCGAGGATGCGCATGTCGCGGTACTGGCGCTCCACCTCGGACCCGGTCATGTAGCCCATGCCACCGAAGAGCTGCACGGCCTGGTGGGCGACCCACTCACCTGACTGGGTCGCGGTGTTCTTGGCGAAGCAGACGGCCGGGATCAGGTCGGTGAGCGGCTCACCGTCCTCGAAGCGGTCGACGAGAGCGCGGGTGTAGGTGCGGGCGACGTCGATCCGCGAGGCCATCTCGACGAGGGTGTTCTGCACCCCTTGACGCGAGATCAGCGGCTCGCCGAAGGTGCGCCTCTCGCGACACCACTCGGTGCTCAGGTCGAGGCACCGCTGGGCCTGCGAGTACGCCTGCGCCGCGATCGCGATGCGTTCGCTGAGGAAGGCGCTGCCGATGAGGGCGAATCCGGCGTTCTCGGGGCCCACGAGGTGATCGGCAGGCACCCGCGCGTCGGTGAAGGAGAGCTCGGCGGTGTCGGAGCTGCGCCACCCCATCTTGTCCAGCTGCCGGGTGACCTCGAAGCCGGGCGTCCCCCGCTCGACGACGAGCAGGGACAGGCCCCGGGCCCCGGGGAGGTCAGCGCCGCCGGTCCGGACCGCCGTCGTGACGTAGTCCGCCCGGACACCGGAGGTGATGAAGGTCTTGCTGCCGTTGACGACGTACTCGTCACCGTCGCGGCGTGCCGTGGTGCGCAGCCCCCCGACGTCGGAGCCGCCGTCGGGCTCGGTGATGCCCAGGGCCCCGATCGTCTCGCCGGCCAGCGTGGGCGCCACCCAGCGCTCGATCTGGGCGGGGTCACCCGCGGTGACGATGTGGGGACAGGCGATGCCGGCCGTGAAGAGGGAGGCATAGGTGCCGCCCGCCGCGCCCGCCTCGTGGAAGGCCTCGGCGATCGTCACCGCGGCGCGCTGGCCACCACCACCGCCACCGGCGGACTCGGGGAAGGAGGCGCCGATGAGCCCTTGGTCGCCGGCGGCCCGGTGCAGCTCGCGCGGGAGCTCACCGGCACGCTCCCACGTGTCCTGCTGGGGCAGCACCTCGCGCCGCACGAACTCGGTCGTCGCGGCGCGCAGCGCCCGCAGCTCCTCGGTGCGCCAGTCGACGTGACTCATCGGGACTCCTTCGGGCCGGTGCCCTGCGCCGGCAGCAGGCTGGTCGGGATGTCGACGAGGCGGGAGCGCAGCCACTCGGCCAGGCCCTTGGCCTGGGGGTCGAAGCGGGCGTTGTAGGCGACGCCCTCGCCGAGCAGCCCCTCGATGACGATGTTGACCGCGCGCAGGTTGGGCAGGGACGTGATCGTGATCGGGAGGTCGGCGGTCTCGGGCAGCAGCTCACGCACCCGTGCGACGGTCAGCAGGTCGAGGAGCCAGGCATGGCCTTCGGGCCCGGCCTCGTGGCGCACCCACACGCCGATGTTGGCGCTGCCGCCCTTGTCGCCGGACCGGGCGCCGGCGATGGTCCCGAGCGGCGCGCGCACCGTCGCCCCCGGCCCCGACCGCTCCCCGGGGTGCGACGAAGGAGCCTCGGAGGGAGCCTCCCCGGTCAGCGGCTCGAGGGCCCGCGTGGTCCTCGGCGGCGCGATGACCTCGACGGTGCCGTCGTCGATCACCACCTCGTGCACCGGCTCCCCCTGGTCGACGTACCCGGGCGTGAAGACCCCGTAGGGGCTGCCGGACGTGGGGGGCGTCGTGGTGTGGAAGCCGGGGACCGAGCCGAGGGCGATCTGGACGACGGCACCGGAGAAGGCCCGTCCGACGACCTTCGGGTCCTCGTCGCGGGCGGTCACGGTCAGCAGCGCCGACCCCTGCTGCTGGGTCGTGGGGTCCTCGCGGTCGGTCCGGGCGAGCGTCCACTCCAGCTCGGCAGGTCTGCTCGGCAGCGCGGCCTCGAGCTGGCGGCGGACCAGGGCCGCCTTCGCCTCGATGTCCAGGCCGGTCAGCACGAAGGTCATCTCGTTGCGGTGCCCACCGAGCGAGGTGAGCGAGACCTTGACGTCGGGGGGCGGGGCCTCGCCGCGCACCCCGCTGATGTGCACGCGGTCGGTTCCCTCCTGACGAAGGGAGACCGAGTCCAGTCGCGTCGTGACGTCCGGACCCGCGTAGCGGGCGTCCTGCACCTCGTAGAGCAGCTGGCTGGTCACGGTCTCGACGGTGACTGCGCCGCCCGTGCCGGGGTGCTTGGTGATCGTGCTGGAGCCGTCGGCAAGGATCTCGGCGACGGGGAAGCCGGGCCGCACCAGGTCCTCGATCTCGGTGAAGAAGGAGAAGTTGCCGCCGGTGGCCTGGGTGCCGCACTCGATGACGTGACCGGCCGCGGTCGCGCCCGCGAGGGCGTCGAGGTCCGCACGCCCCCAGCCGAAGTGGGCGATGGCCGGACCGACGATGACCGAGGCGTCGGTGACCCGCCCGGTGACGACGACATCGGCGCCGGAGGCCACGGCCCGGGCGATGCCGAAGCCGCCGAGATAGGCGTGCGCACCCAGCGGTGCACCGAGCCCGAGCTCGGCCGCGCGCGGGGTGAGGTCGTCACCGCGGACGTGGGCGACGGCGGGGGAGAGGCCCTGGTCGGCGGCGAGCTCGCGCACGGCCGTGACGAGTCCCGGCGTGTTGACCCCGCCGGCATTGGCGACGATCGTCACGCCACGGTCGAGCGCCAGCCCCAGGCACTCCCGCAGCTGGACGAGGAAGGTCTTGGCATAGCCGGTGCTCGGGTCCTTGGCGCGGTCACGGCCGAGGATGAGCATCGTCAGCTCGGCGAGCCAGTCACCGGTGAGGACGTCGAGCCGACCCCCTTCGAGCATCTCGCGCATCGCCGAGAGCCGGTCACCGTAGAAGCCGGAGCAGTTGCCGACGCGCAGCAGGTCGGTGCTCACGAGGTGGCCTCCTTCGGGGCTCCGGCGAAGGCCTGGGCGAAGGTCAGCCACCGGGCCGCCTCGCCGGTGGCGTGCAGCCCGGTCTCGGCCACCGGGCGCCGCTGCGTCACCACGAGGCAGAAGTCCTCGGCGCTGCCGGTGACCCGGTCGGGTCCTCCGTCACCCCAGGACCACACCTCGCCGCCCGGCGAGGTCAGCTCGATGTGGAAGGGCCGCTCCGGGGGAGTGCGCCGGTTGATCGTGTACGCGAAGTCACGGGTGCGGACGCCGAGGTGGCAGATGTCGCGCAGCCGGCCTCTCGGCGTCCGACGCACACCCAGGGCATCCGCGACGTCCTGGCCGTGGGCCCAGGTCTCCATGAGGCGGGCCGTGGCCATGGAACGCACGCTCATCGGCGGGCCGAACCACGGAAGCTTCGCGTCCGCCGGCGCGGTGCGCAGGGCATCGGCGAGGCGCGCCCGACCGACGCGCCACCGCTCCAGCAGCTCGGCGGGGGGAGCCGACGCCCCCTTCGCCGCCTCCTCGTCGACGATGCCGGGATCGGCCTGCGCGGCCACCTGCTGCTCGCGGAAGCCCTCCGCGTCGGTCACCGCGAGGAGGGCGACCTCGTCGGTCCACGCCAGGTGCGCGATCTGGTGGGCGATCGACCACCCGGCGGCGGGGGTGTCCCGGGACCACGCGTCGGGTTCGAGGTCGGCGACGAGGGCGTCGAGGTCGAGGCACTCGTCGAGGAAGGCGGCCGCGGTGTCGCTCATGAGGGCGACCGTGTCACCGCTCCCAAGAAAAAGCAAGCATGCATGCTTGTTTGTTGGGGGGATCGTGACTACGGTCCTGTCATGCGCCTCACCGACGAGCACGCCGCCTTCCGCGCCAGCGTCCGGTCCTTCGTGGAGTCGGAGATCGACCCCCACGCCGACGCGTGGGAGGACGCGGGGATCTTCCCGGCCCACGAGCTCTTCCCGAAGGCCGCCCGACTCGGCCTGCTCGGCCTCGAGCGGGATCCGCAGTACGGCGGAGAGGGGGCCGACCACTCCTTCCAGATGGTCGCGGCGGAGGAGCTCGGGCGCTCCGACGTCGCCGGGGTCGCGATGGCGATCGGGGTGCAGTCGATGATGGCGACCCCCTCGCTCGCCGCCCACGGCACGGACGAGCTCAAGCGCACCTACCTCGCCCCGGCGCTCGCGGGGCAGCAGGTCGCCGCCATCGCGGTGACCGAGCCGGACACCGGCTCCGACGTCGCCCAGCTGCGCACGCGCGCCGTCCGGGACGGCGAGGACTGGGTCATCACCGGGAGCAAGACCTTCATCACCAACGGCACCCAGGCGGACTGGCTGTGCCTGCTGGCGCGGACCTCCGACGAGGGCGGCTACCGCGGCATGTCGCAGATCATCGTTCCGACCGCCTCGCCCGGCTTCTCCGTGGCCAAGCGGCTCGACAAGCTCGGCAACCGGTGCTCCGACACGGCCGAGCTGAGCTTCGACGAGGTCCGCGTGCCGGTGGCCAACACGATCGGTGAGACCGGGCGCGGCTTCCAGCAGCAGATGCAGCAGTTCGTCATCGAGCGGATGTACGCGGCCTACTCGGCCGTCGGCAGCTGCGAGCGGGCGCTCGAGCGGACCCGGCGGTACATCGCCGAGCGGGAGGTCTTCGGCCGACCACTCGCGACGAAGCAGTACGTCACGTTCCGCCTCACCGAGCTGCAGGCCCGGGTCGAGATGCTGCGCAACCACACCATGGCGGTGTGCGAGGCCTACCTCGCCGGCGAGGACATCACGCGCGGCGCGAGCATCGCGAAGCTCACCGCCGGCCGACTCGCCCGCGAGGTCGCCGACACCTGCATCCAGTTCCACGGCGGCATGGGCTACATGGAGGAGACGTGGACCGCGCGCTTCCTGCGGGACAGCCGCCTGGGCTCGATCGGCGGAGGCGCCGACGAGGTGATGCTCCAGGTCCTGGCGCGCCTGGACGGACTGCCGGCCTGACCCCCTTCGACCTACCCTGATCCCGCCCCCGACAACGACGTCACGAGGAGCAGTTCATGGTTCGGACCACGACCGCGACGGACCACGGCTTCGGCCAGTGGGTGAGCATCCATGCGCTGCGCAACCCCGACCGGGTCGCGTACGTCGACGGCAACGGGGGTGCGGAGACCACCTTCACCCAGCTCGAGGAGCGCACCAATCGCCTGGCGGACGGCCTGCGCGCGAAGGGGGTGGGGCCGGGGGACCGCGTCGCCCTCCTGTGCCTCAACAGCCCGCAGATGATGGAGATCTACCTCGCCGTGGCCAAGCTCGGCGCGATCAGTGTCCCCGTCAACTTCCGGCTGCACCCGGAGGAGGTGCGTTACGTCCTGCGCGACTCGGGGGCGTCGGTGCTCTTCGTCAGCAGCTCCTTCGCGGGCGTCGCCCGGGAGGCGACGGCGGGCAGCGAGGTGCAGGAGGTGGTCCAGGTCCCGGTGGCGGACGAGCGTGCCGCCGGGGCATCGAGCCAGCTCGAGGAGCTGATCGCGGCCGGCTCCCCGGAGCGAGTCGTCGCCGCCATCGGCCACGACGACGTCTGCGTCATCATGTACACCTCGGGGACGACGGGCCGGCCCAAGGGAGCGATGCTCACCCACGGCAATTTCTTCTACAACGCGATCAACGCGATGGGTTTCGACAGCGGTCTCGGCCGCACCGACGTGACGGTCTCGGCCGCGCCGCTCTTCCACATCGGCGCCCTCGGCGTGCACACGCTGCCCTTCCTCTTCGTGGGTGCCGAGGTCGTGGTCATGGAGGCCTTCACGCCCGAGCAGTGGGTCGAGGCGGTCGAACGCCACCGCGTCACCAAGGCCTTCCTCGTGCCCGCGATGTGGGCGGCGGTCGCCGCCACGCCCTCCCTCGCGACGGCGGACCTGTCGTCCCTCCACGTCGCCATCAGCGGAGGCGCGCCGTGCCCGCTGCCGGTGATCCGCGCGATGACGGAGCGGGGCATCGCCTTCACAGAGGGCTTCGGCATGACCGAGACCTCACCCAACGTCGCCTGCCTCCAGCCGGAGGAGGTCATCGACCACGCCGGAGCGGTCGGCCGACCCGTTGCCTTCGTCGACGCCTGCATCCTCGACGAGGACGACCGCGAGGTACCGGTCGGCGCGACCGGTGAGCTCTGCCTGCGCGGCCCGAGCATCTTCGTCGGGTACTGGGACAAGCCCGAGGCGACCGCGGAGGCCATCCGGGACGGGTGGTTCCACACCGGCGACCTGGCGCGCGTGGACGAGGAGGGTTACTACACCCTCGTCGACCGCAAGAAGGACATGATCATCACGGGCGGGGAGAACGTCTACCCGATCGAGGTCGAGCGGGTGCTGCAGGAGCACCCGGACATCACCGAGGTCGCGGTCATCGGTGTCCCCGACGAGCGGTGGGGCGAGGCCATCACCGCCGTCGTGGTCCTCGCCGACGGGTCCGACCTGACCCCCGATCGGCTGCGGGAGTGGGCCGGCGACCGCATCGCCCGCTTCAAGGTCCCGCGCCACGTCAGCGTCGTCGACGCGCTGCCCCGCAATGCCACCGGCAAGGTCCTCAAGCGCGAGCTGCGTCGGGCCGAGACCGGCGCAGCCCCGTCCGTCACCCGCTGATCCACCACCGAGACCACAGGAGATCGACCATGAGCCGCACACTCGCCGGCCGCACCATCCTCATGTCAGGAGGCAGCCGAGGCATCGGGCTGGCCATCGCCGAGCGCGCCGCACAGGACGGCGCGAATGTCGCCATCCTCGCCAAGACCGACCAGCCGCACCCGAAGCTCGAGGGCACGATCCACACCGCCGCCGAGGCGATCGAGCGGGCAGGCGGGGAGGCCCTGCCGATCCTCGGGGACGTGCGGATGGAGGAGTCGGTGCAGGACGCGGTCGCGCGCACCGTCGAGCGCTTCGGCGGCATCGACGTCGTCGTCAACAACGCCAGCGCCATCGACCTGTCCGCCACGGAGGACCTGTCGATGAAGAAGTACGACCTCATGCAGGACATCAACACCCGCGGCTCCTTCCTGCTCGCCAAGGCCGCGCTGGCGCACCTGCGCGCCTCGGAGCACGCCCACGTGCTCACCCTGTCCCCGCCGATCAACCTCTCCCCGCGCTGGGCCGGTGCGCACCTGGGCTACACCATCGCCAAGTACGGGATGAGCCTGGTGACCCTCGGGCTGGCTCGGGAGTGGGCCGAGCACGGCATCGCCGCGAACAGCCTGTGGCCCCGCACGGCCATCGCCACCGCCGCCGTGCAGAACCTCCTCGGTGGCGACGAGACGATGGCCCGCAGCCGCAGCCCGCAGATCATGGCCGACGCCGCCCACGCGGTCCTGACCCGGGACCCCGCCGAGTGCACCGGCGGCTTCTTCATCGACGACGAGGTGCTCGCCGAGGAGGGCGTCACCGACCTCTCGGGCTACGGTCCACCGGCCGAGGAACTCATGCCCGACTTCTTCCTGGGGGAGTGAGGACTATGCGCCCAGACCTCGGCGGGGTGGACCCGCTGGAGTACAACCTGGCCACCCGCAACAACGCCGGCGACGTCGTCATGCGCACCGCGGCGCTCTTCCCCGACCGGGTCGCCATCAACGACCAGGGCCGGGAGGTCACCTACCGCGAGCTCGCGGAGACGATCGACCGACTCGGGCACGGACTGCTCGGCCTCGGGCTCGAGCCCGGGACCCCGGTCGCCCTGACGATGATGAACTCCTGGCGGGTCCTGGCCACCTACTTCGCCTGTGCCCGCGCCGGGCTGGTGTGCATGCCGCTGAACGTCCTGCTCGGGATCGAGGACCAGCGCTGGATCCTCGGCGACTCCCGACCCGCGGCGGTGGTCACCGACGCCGCCTTCCGGGGGATGCACGAGCAGGTGCTGGCCACCGACGAGCACGTGCGGCACGTGGTCGTCAGCGACGACGACTCCCCGGAGACGATCGCTGGACGTCCGGCGCACTCCTGGCAGGGCCTGGTGGACGCCGCGCCCGAGGGGCCGCTGGAGGTGCAGATCGAGGACCGGGACAGCGTGCAGTGCCTCTACACCTCGGGGACCACGTCACGCCCGAAGGGGGTCCTGGTCAGCCACGGCTCGCTCGTCACCGCGCTGCTGTCGAACGCCCTCGCGACCAGGATGTCCTGGGGGAGCTCTGGATCGAGCATGCTCGTCGTCCTCCCGATGTTCCACGTCACGGCGTTGAACACGCTGTGCATGCCGATCCTGCTCACCGGTGGGACGGTGGTCCTCGTGGGGATGACCTTCGACGCCGCGACGAGCCTCGACGCGATCGAGCGTCACCGGGTCACCCACGCGATGATGCTGCCGATGATGTACCGGGCCTGCCTCGCCGAGCAGGAGCAGCGGCCCCGGGAGCTGTCGTCGGTGACGACCGCGATCTACGCCATGGCCCCGATGCCGGACGACCTGCTCGACGCGGTGGACGAGGCCTTCGTCAACGCCGCCGTCGTCCTCGGCTCGGGGCAGACCGAGGTGGTCCCGGCGACCGTCATGCAGTGGCCGGAGCACCGGCACACCGCTGCGGACTCATGGGGCCCGCAGGTGCCGTCCGTCATGACCCGGACCATGGCGACGAGTGGTGAGCTGCTCCCACTGGGGGAGACCGGCGAGATCGTGTACCGGGCGCCCAACGTCTGCACCGGCTACTGGAACAATCCCGCCGCCAACGAGGCCGCCTTCGCCGGTGGCTGGTTCCACTCCGGCGACGTCGGTCACCTGGATGAGGAAGGGGTCGTGTGGTTCACCGACCGCCTGAAGGACATCATCAAGAGCGGCGGTGAGAACGTCTCGTCGGTCCAGGTCGAGTCGGTGGTGCTGGGCACCCCGGGGGTCGCCGAGTGCTCCGTCGTCGGTGTCCCCCACGAGCACTGGGGCGAGGCGGTCTGCGCCGTCGTCGTCCCCGACGGGAGCGTGCCGGAGGAGCGTTTGGAGCGGGAGATCATCGCCCGCGCCAAGGACGTGCTCGCGGGCTACCAGGTGCCCAAGGAGGTGCGGGTCGTCGAGGAGATGCCGAAGACCGCGACCGGCAAGATCCAGAAGCACACGGTCCGCGAGCTCCTGCGGTGAGACCGGACGTCACTCCAGGTCGAGGGTGATGAACTTCGGCCGGTAGAGCGTGGGGTTGCCCATGAGCTCCTCGAAGTCGAAGGTGTTGACGTTGTAGGAGATGAGCAGCTCCCCGTCCTCGCTGAGCTCCGGGTGCCCGTGGGCGTTGTACGTGAAGTGCTCGCCCCCGGTCTCCGGGGTCTCGTAGATCGTCTGCTCGTCGCGCCACGGCCCCCAGGGGTTGCAGGAGGTCCAGGCGTTGATCCGGTCGCTGAAGGGTTCCGAGGTGTCCGAGGAGACCATGAGGTAGCCGTCCTCGTAGGGCGAGACGCTCAGCTCGTTCGCGACCGCGTCGGTCAGCCGGGTGCTCCGCGCCGGGTCCGTGCTCCACCCGTCCGCGCTGCGGTACCGCCACGCGGAGCGGTCGGTGAGCTTGCCGGCCGGCACCCGGGCCAGGTGCAGGTACTTGTGCTCCTTGCGGTCCTCGATGCCGTAGACGTAGGTCTGCGTCGGCGTCGTCATCACGCCTGCTCCCCACGCGATGGGCGGGGCGCCGGAACGGCTCGGGAACTCGTGGATGCCGGTCACCTCGAGGTCCGGCAGGGAGACCGTCGCCATGGCGTTGCGCTGCCAGCGGAAGCCCTCGATGCCCGGGCCACCGTCCTGGCGGTTGCGGGAGAGGAAGACGACGAGCTCCTTCTTGCCGACGACCGTGGCGTCCTGGACCCAGTAGTAGGACTTCGGCCCGGGGTCGGGGAAGAAGGACTCCGGCCCGGAGCCGGTGTGGGTGGTCAGCTGGCCGGTGGCGTCCTCGGTGAGGAGCGCGTTGTGCACCATCGCCAGGCCGGGAGCGGGCGTGCCCGACTCGCTGACCTCGCCGATGAAGGAGTCCGAGAAGAGCCACAGCGTGCGCCCGTCCGGCAGCTGCACGGAGTACGTCGAGTCACCGGCGACCCAGCCGGGCCCGGTCAGCTCGAAGCGGGCGTCGTCGCTGCGGGAGGGTGAGGCCCAGTCGAAGTCGGCGCTCACGGCATCGCAGGCGGGCTCCGGCTCGTCCTCGGTGCACCCCACGAGCAGGCCCGCGCCGACCGCCAGCACCGCGGTGAGGGCGGTCAGGCGATGGCGCCGCATCGGGGCTCCACGGGTCGCTGACGAAGGGGGCGCACGTGCCCCATTGTCACAACCAGCCGAGGTCCTGCGCTCGTCGGGCGGCCTCGACCTTGGTGCCCATGCCGGTCTTGCCGATCGCCGAGGAGATGTGGTTGCGCACCGTGCCGGGGGAGAGGTGCACGTTGGCCGCGATGACGGGGGCGGAATGCCCCTCGAGTGCGTACCGGAGCACCTCCTGCTCCCGCTCGGTGAGTGGATTCGGCCCCCCGATGACCACGTCGGTGGCGAGGGACGGGTCGACGACCCGGCCCCCCTTCGCCACCGTGCGCACCGCCTCGGCGAGCTCGTGGGAGGGGGTATCCTTGACGACGAAGCCTCGCGCGCCCGCCTCCATGGCCCGGCGCAGGTAGCCCGGCCGGCCGAAGGTGGTCACGATGAGCACTCTCGTCCCGGGCACCTCCCGGGTCAGTTGCTCGGTGGCGGCGATCCCGTCCAGGCCGGGCATCTCGATGTCCAGGACCGCGACATCCGGGCGGGTGCGCCGGACCGCCTCGAGCACCTCGTCACCCGCGCCCACGTCGGCGACCACCTGCAGGTCCTTCTCCATCCCCAGCAGGGCAGCCATGGCGCCGCGCACGAGCGCCTGGTCGTCGGCCAGCAGCAGCGTGATCACGGCAGCTCCACCCGTACTCGCGTCCCGGGTCCCCGCGTCCCCGGTGTCCCGTCGCCGACCGTGAGGTCACCGCCGGCCTGGACGACCCGCTCGCGCAGACCCGTCAGGCCGGAGCCCTCACGCTGTCCCCGCAGCCCTCGTCCGTCATCGACGACCTCGAGCCAGGTCGGCCCCCAGGACACGTTGACCTTCTGGGCGCCGCTGTGGCGCACGACGTTGGTCACCGTCTCGCGCAGCACCCAGGCCACGGTGATCCGGTGCGCCGGGTCGACGAGGTCCTCGTCCGTCGGCAGCTGCGCCTCGATGCCCGCGTCCCGCAGGGCGTTCGCCGCCGAGTCGCGCTCCTCGCACAGCCTGGCCACGCGCAGGCCCGCGACGGTTGCGCGCACCTCGGCGAGCGACTGGCGGGGG